>CAZSRR010000032.1:0-80513 GCA_964609175.1 uncultured Bradyrhizobium sp. | reverse complement strand
GCGCAGGGAAGGCCGGGATGCTTCCGCCGAACCTGTATGCTCGTGTGCGCATCTCTACCACTTTTGCACACGGGACCGCGGGTGCGGCGCGCATCCGGTCTTCCCTGCGCCCTCAAATCGGCGAGGGCAAATGACAACGCAAACCTCGGGCGTAAGGGTCGCGAGAATGCCACCACGCGCTTATGTAGTCACCCGCCTCGTGTGCCATCGCGCACAGGGGCCGTACCGCGGGTTCCACAATCCCATTGAAGCCAAGACTTCTCCCAAATCGTGGCGGCGATCGTCGCTTTTAGACCGCGCTCGCGGGGTATCGGTGATTCCGATCAATGAGAGGCGGCATCGACGACATGACGACAGACAATGGTTTTCAGCCGGATCGTCCTCCGATCTTTCTCTCCGGGCACCTGGAAGAGGCCGAACGCCCGGAGATCGAAAAGAGCTGGGACGTCGCGACCATCTCGTCGCGAATCTTCAAGGCGAGCGCGCTGGCGGCAGCCGTGACGACGATCGGCGTCGGCGCCCTGTCGGTCGGAAATCCGGTCTTGCTCGTGGCGAACGTGACGGACTGGTGGAACGACAGGCCTGCGCTGCAGATCGAAGCCGATACGTCGGCGTCGACCATACAGACGACGGCCGGCGCGCTGGATGCGCAGGCGACGAGGGACGAGCCGGCGCGCGAGGAAGTTGCCGTGGCTGCCGCACCGGCCGTTCAGAATCAGGCCGAGGCCGTTCAGCGCCAGATGGAGCCCGCTTTGGTGCCGCAAGTTCAGGTGCAGGCCGAGCCGCCACGCCCGGCCGAGGTCGCGCAGGGCCAGACGGACAACGGTCCGCCCATCAGCGCCGAGTTGTTCAGGCAGTTCCAGGCCTGGGCGGCCGAAGAAGACGCACGTGCGCAAGCCGTCCCGGCGCGGCCAGCGGCTCGGGTCCGGACGGCGCAAGACGCCCCAGCGCAGGCGCGCCCCGCCAAGCGGCCCCGGCGGGCGCAGTCCGTGCAAAATGCACGCGCGGAAATCCGTCCGCAGCGGCAGTATCGCACAAGGGTTCGCGAGGAGCAGGACACCCGAGAACCGATCGCACCCGTGAGCGATCCCCGTGCGGTGGACCCCGCCGCGCAAAGTGCGCAGCCGCCCTCGTTCCTGCAAAGCCTCGGATTCCGCTAAGTCCGTTGCAGGCCCGGACCAGCCCGAAGCGTCTATCTCACCTTCGGCGGATTGTGCTGCAGGAAGCGCTCCAGATCCTCCTGCACCGAATAGGGCAGCGGGATCGGATCGCCCGTGTGGTCGATCGCGCGGTCGAGCGCAAGGCGCACCATGCGCGCAAGCTCGGATTTGCGATACGGCTTTTTCAGGAGCAGCACGCCCTCGGCCGGACGCTCGCTGGCGAAGGCGTCGAACGTGTTGCCCGAGGTGTAGAGCACGCGAAGCGGCCGTCGCAGTCGGGCGATCCTTTGCGCGAGTTGCCGGCCGTTCACGGCGCCGGGCATCACGATGTCGGTGAACAGCAGGTCGAAGGCCACGCCGGCATCTACCATGTCGAGCGCCTCGGTCGCATGGGAGGCGGTGATGACCGTATAGCCGAGGCTTTGCAGCCGGCCGGTGACATGCATCCGCACGACGTCGTCGTCCTCGACGCACAAAATGGTTTCCGATCCGCCGCACAACTCCTGCTCGCCGGGCGGCGCGTCGTCGTTGTCGGCAGGCATATCGCAAGGCCCGGCATCGGCCTTCGGCAGATAGATGCGGAAACAGGCGCCATTGGTCCGCTCGCCATCGACCACAACGGCGCCGCCGGACTGCTTGGCAAATCCGAACACCATGCTCAGCCCGAGCCCGCTGCCGGTGCCGAACTGCTTGGTCGAGAAGAACGGCTCGAAAATCCTCTCGCGGATCGCCGGGGGAACGCCGGCGCCCGTGTCGATCACCTCGATGGTGACGTAGTCGCCGGGGCCGAGATCGCCGATCTCGGAATCCTCCGCATGACGGGTGAAATTTCCCGTCCTGAACAGCAGCATGCCGCCGTCCGGCATGGCGTCGCGGGCGTTGATGGCGAGATTGACCAGCGCCGAGGTGAGCTGGCTGCGATCGACCAGCGCCGGCCAGGCCGCCTCGCTAAGCGCCGTCCGAATCTCGATCTGCCTTCCGAGCGTCGGCGCCAGCAGCTTGACCGTCTTCTCGAGCAATGCGTTGACGTCGGTATCGAGCGGTCGCAGCGGTTGCTTCCGGGCGAACGCCAGCAGGTTCGCCGTGAGTTGCGCCGCGCGGTCGGCCGCATCGTTGATCATCTTCGCGATCGAGGCCAGCGCCGGATCGTGCTTGACCCCGTCGGCCAAAATCTCGATCGTGCCGGTGATGACGGTCAGCATGTTGTTGAAGTCATGCGCGATGCCGCCGGTCAATTGCCCGACCGACTCCATTTTCTGCGCCTGGAACAATTGCTCTTCCGCGGCGCGCTTTGCCGTGATGTCCCTGACGAAGGCGTTGATGATGTAGCCCGCTTCGCGCGGCAATGCGGTCAGCGACACCTCGGCGAAAAATTCGCGGCCGTTCTTGTGCAGCAGCGGCGTCTCGTAGCGTCCGCCGGCCGCTTCGCCCGACGCTTCCTGCAGGAAACGATCGACCCATTGCCGGTGCACGGAACGCTGCGCCTCGGGGAACACGAGATCTTCCACGCTGCGGCCGATCGCCTCCGCGCGCGTCCATCCCATCAAGGCCTCCGCGTGCGGGCTCCAGTCGAGCACGACGCAGCGTCCATCGGTCTGCACGAAGGCATCGAGCGCATTCTCGATGATCGCCTGCGCCATGCGCTCGCGTTCGGCGAGTGCCCGATAGGCCCGCGCCTGCGCGGCTTCCGCATCCACCGTCATCGCCGGTGGCGGCTCGGGCAGAACCTTCCCGACGTTGGCGGCGAGCGCGAGGGCAAGCACCGAAGCGATCCCGCCGCCGGCCAGCGCGGCGCCGGCGATCGACATCACCGTCGCGCGCGGCGCAGCGTCACCGAGGAAATAGCAGGCAAAGACGCCGACCATGCATGAGGTCGCCGCGACCAGCAGAACCATCGCGAGCGCGAGGCGGCCGGACATCTTCATAGCCTCCCCCGGTCGCGACGTGATGGACAAGCACGGGCTTTTCTCAGGCGATATCGGCCGCAGCGGCAGACTGCAGCGTCTCCACGTTGCTTAGCCGGATTTAGATTTGCGGTGCGATTCTTTCGCGTCCGTAATAATACGGACGAGCCCTCGGCAACAGCCGGACAAAAAATTGCGATGCGAAATACAACGCCCATGAGTTGCATCATTCACATCCGCAAACCACGACCCGCCTGTTCGAGCGGACGCCGAAGAGCGGGCGCTCGCCGAGCAAAATCTTTTTCCAGCGGATCGGCGACCGATTGCTCGCGATCTGATAGCGCGCTGTCGACGGGATAACGCGCTGTGATCCGCCTACGCTACCCGCTTGCGGGTCTTCAGCGCCTCGCCGAACGCCTCGAAAAGTTTTCGGTTGATCGGGTTGCGTTGCGGATCGTATTCGGCGTGCCACTGTACGCCGAGCGCGAAACTCGGGGCGTCGGCGATGCGGATCGCCTCGATGGTGCCATCCTCGGCGATGCCTTCGATCACGACGCGCTCGCCGGGTTCGAGGATGCCCTGCCCGTGCAGCGAATTGACCCGGATGGTCTCGCAGCCGAGCAGGCTCGCAAACGTGCCGCCCGGCGTCAGGTGGACGTCGTGACGGTCGGCGAACACGACGGTCGGGTCGGGATGGATCTCGCCATTCTCAAGCCGCGGCATGCGGTGATTCATGCGGCCGGGGATCTCGCGGATTTCCGGATGCAGCGAGCCACCGAAGGCGACGTTCATCTCCTGGAGGCCGCGGCAGATGCCGAAAATCGGCACGCCGCGGGCGACGCACGCCTCCGTCAGCGCCAGCGCGAGGTCGTCCCGGTGGATGTCGTAGGGCTCGTGCTTCTCGTGCGGCTCGGTCTTGAAGCGCGTCGGATGAACATTCGCCCGCGCACCCGTCAGCACGATGCCGTCGACGACGTCGAGCAGCGCGCCGATGTCGGTGATCTCGGGCGAGCCGGCAAACATCAGCGGCAACGCGCCCGTGACGTCGGTAACCGCGCGCAAATTGCGCTCGCCGACCATCTGGGTCTGAAACCGATTTTCGACGCGGTGGGCGTTCGCGATCACCCCGACCACGGGCCGCCTTATCGCAGACATTCCGCTGTCATTGTCCTGTGCAAGGTTCATCCAAATCGAACCATGATTGCGTTGGATAATGCCCGCGCAGGCACGGCGGATCAATATCCGCAGGGCTTTGGCGGGGCTGCTCTGCTATTTTCGCGTGAAGGCCTCGCGGGCCTCGATCCCGTCGGCGCCGGGCAGACCGGCGGCCCGGAGCGCTGCCGCGGCCGAATCGCCAGCATCGTCCAGCCAGGGCAATCTGGCCAGAATCCCGCGCGTGACCGGCTCGCCCAGCGGGCCGCCGAAATCGAGCGGCCAGTAGCCGTTCGGCACCACTTCGGCCGAGATGCCCTGGAAGCGATAGCCGTTGCCGAGCACCGCTTCGGTCTCGTCGGGCTTAACCACGCGCGCGGAGCCCGGCACGGCCGGATCGGCAAAGGCGACGAGCACCGGGACCAGCGCGCCCTTCACCGGCACCTCGCCGGTCATGCGGCTCATCTCGCTGAACGGCACCCGCTTGCCGGACGCCTCGGCATAGGCCCGGAGCGCCACGTAGTTGATGTCCTCGAGCACCAGCTTGCCGTCATCGAGATGCGCCAGCAGCGCCACGAGGTTCTTGCCCTGCCCGAGATCGACGAAAACGGCGTCTCCCAGGGTGCGGGTCTGGCCGCGGCGGATGTAGCTGCGGTCGGGGTGGACAGACACGATACCGGAGCCCGACTTGCGCCCTTCCGGCGTCTCAACCTCGAGCGTCAAACGATATTTATGAGCGGGCCGGTTGATCCTGATCTGGTCGCCGATCACGAGCGCCGCCAGCAGCGCCAGCGGACCGAACCATTTGAAAATCATCTCACCCTCATCGGACCCTTGTCAGGCCCGCACAACGCTTGGCATGCCCGGCGGGGCAGCGTCAAACCGCTCTGCCCCGGCTTGATTGCGACCGCGTTTTGGCCAATGACTGGTCGCGCAACATGTCTCGCACAAGGGAAACGACGTGACAGGTCCGTCTGACAATCGCCTTCAGGCCCGCAGCGATCTGGCGTGGGCGGTATCGGTCGGCGGCATTGGCGTCGTGCTGTTCATCGCCCTGCTCGCGTTCGCCTGGCACTTCGCCGCGACCTTGTTCCTGATATTTGCCGGCGTCCTGCTCGGCGTCGCGCTGAATGCCATGAGCAACCTGCTCGGGCGGGTGGTGCGGCTGCCGCACGCACTGCGTCTGACCGCGGTGTGCCTGGTGGCCGCCGGCATGCTGTCGGGCGTCGTCTTTCTCGGCGGCACCACGATCGGCAAGCAGACCACGGCACTGAGCAACACGCTCAAATCGCAGCTCGTCAACGTGAAAGGCTTTCTGGAGCGCAACGGCATCGACACCAGCTTCTTCGATTTCGGCAGCCTGTCGTCTTATCCTGAGGATGGCGCGCCCGTGCCGGCGCCGACGCCGCACTCGCTTCCAAGCGCCGGCACCATTGCCGCGAGCGGCGGCGCGATCTTCAGCCAGAGCGTGAAACTGATCCTCGGCACCGCGAGCGCGGTCGGAAACTTCTTCATCGTACTGTTCCTCGGCATCGCCTTTGCGACCCAGCCAGGTGTCTATCGCGACGGCCTGCTGTTCATGGCACCATCAAAACATCGCGCGCGGGCGACGGTGATCGTCGACCGAATCGGCGAGACGCTGGAACGCTGGCTGATCGCACAGATCATCACCATGGTGGCGGTGTTCCTGGTCACCTGGATCGGGCTGTCGATCATAGGCATCCAGAGTTCGTTCATCTTAGGGATTCAGGCCGGGCTGCTCGCCTTCATCCCGACCGTCGGCGCCATCCTGGGCGGGCTGATCGTGGTGCTGGCAAGCCTCGCCTCGGGATGGGTCGCGGCGCTCTCCGCCTTCATCCTGTTCCTCGGCGTGCACGCGCTGGAAAGCTACGTGCTGACGCCGATCATCCAGCGCCAGGCGCTGGATATCCCGCCCGCCACGCTGTTTGCGTTCCAGATCCTGCTCGGCGTCGTGTTCGGCATCTGGGGGCTGGCGCTGGCGCTGCCGCTGATGGCGATCGCCAAGGTGATGATCGACCATTTCAAGGCGGAGCCCGCGCCCGCCGCCGCGAGCGCCTGAACGAGTCAGCCGGCCGTCGTCAGCACGGTCTCGGTGTGTTCGACTTCGGGCGGCGCCGCAAAGTACGGCCCGACCAGCGCGCGCCACGCGGTGAAATCTTCCGAGCCGCGAAAATCCACGGTGTGGTTTTCGAGCGTCTCCCATTGCGCCATCAGCCGGTAGCGTTGCGGCTTCTCGATCGATTTGTGCAGCTCAAAGCCCTTGCCGCCCTTGGCGCGCAGGAACAGCGGACGCGCCTTGGCGACGGCGGCCTCAAAATCCTTCTCGGTGCCGGGCTTGACGTCGATCTGTGCGATTTCGGTGATCATCGGGACACGCCTTCTCGTGAGAAAGAGGCGTGTCTAACCCGGCGGCGAGAAAAGAGAAAGACGCCTGCGGGCGACCGGTCGCGGCGATTCGTCCGGGCAGTTCACCGGAACAGCAGCACCGTGCCGGCGACCATCAGCGCACAGCCGACGAACAGGATGGCAGGCCAGCGCGTTCTGTGCCGAGCATAACGCCCCTGCGCGCGGCGCTGCGTGATCAGCGCCCTCTCGAACTCTTCCGAATTCGAGAACAGGCAGCCGAAACCGCCGCGCGCCGACACTTCCGCTGCTTGGAGCGACAACAGGGCGGCCTGGGCATTCCGTTCGCGCCGTAGATCCATGACGCGGATGATAGGAACGGAATGGTAAACGCAAAACTAACGCGGGCTGCTTGCCACGCGGCCGACCCGAAAGCGTTGCATTGATAGTTGCGGCCAAGGTCTTGTTCGCGCAGCGCCTTCAGCTCGCCGCCGTCGCTTGACGCGACGAGGCGGTGCGGCCGGCGGTCTTGCGCCGCCAGTTCCCCAGCGACAGCGGCAGCTCGGCGGCGGCCTCGACCCGGTTACGGCCGGTGCGCTTGGCCTGATAGAGCGCGGTATCGGCCGCCGCCAGCAGCACCTCGAGTTCCGTGCCCGCCGGCCCACCGGCAACGCCGATGCTGACGGTGGTATCGACCGGACCTTCCTCGCATCTGATGTTGGACGCCTCGAACGCCTCGCGGACGCGTTCGGCCACGATCACGCCCTCCGCCAGCGAACAGGCCAGCAGCGCCGCGAACTCCTCGCCGCCGATCCGGCCCGAGAGGTCGTTGGCGCGCAGATTGTTCATCACGACCGTGGAGAACAGCTTGAGAATCTCGTCGCCCGCGGGGTGGCCGAAGCGATCGTTGATGCTCTTGAAGTGGTCGATGTCGAAAATCATCAGCGTCGCCGGCCGTCCTGCGGCGGCCTCCCGCGCGATCAGGCGGTTGCTGGCTTCCGAAAACCCGCGGCGGTTCAGCATGCCGCTCAAGGGATCGACCGACGCCGCGGTCTTGTGCACGGTTACGGCGCGGTCCGATACCAGCATGAAGATGACGAACACGGTACCGATCGCATAGAGGATCAGTTCGACCGCGAACGCCGTTACCCAGACGCTGCTGGTGAAGGTCTCATCATGCGGGCGCAGCACACTGCCGAGCAGGATCGGCAGCGCCAGCACGCAGCCGTGCATGACAGGTATGACAATCGTCGGCCAGCGCTTCTGCATCGTGCGCCGCCGTTCGCGCCACAATTCGAAGGCCGTCAAGCCGGCATAGATGGCGACGATCGCCGCCCCGACGATCAGCCGCATGGCGGACGTGAGCGACGGCAGAGCCATCACCACGCCGCTCCAGACGATCGCGCCGGCGAGCAGGCCCGGCCAGTTGGGCTTGCGGCCATGGAAGACGCGCGACGCGTTCCAGACCATGCCACAGGCAACGAAGCCGAGCGCGTGTAGCAGCATCACGACCTGCTCGCCGAGCCTGGCGCCGCCGACGGTCCAGATCGCCACCGACCATGCGCCGAGCAGATATGCCGTTCCCCACCACTTCAGCGCCGAAATGTTTTCCTGCTTGCCGAACAGCAGCAGCATGGCCCCCAGCATGCCTGCAACCATTGTGGCGAACAGATAGAGTGTGGAAGTATCGAACGACATGGGCTCACCCGACCGCGAGTCAATGCAACGTGTTAGGCGCGGTAAAAATGTGGTTTCGCGCCGGAGCATCGCGGACACTAGGAGCGCCGTATTCCAATTTCGTTCGCGCCGGTAAGCAGATTTTCACGAAATTCCGGAGCGGACGTTCACCGGCTGGTAAGCAAAAGGGCGCCGATCGGCGCCCTTTTTCCTCCGGTGAATGCAGCAATCCGCCGCAAATTTTAGCAAAGCGATTAGCGCTT
The DNA here is from genome assembly GCA_964609175.1 of uncultured Bradyrhizobium sp. Classification (GTDB taxonomy): domain Bacteria; phylum Pseudomonadota; class Alphaproteobacteria; order Rhizobiales; family Xanthobacteraceae; genus Bradyrhizobium. The sequence goes on along the minus strand of CAZSRR010000032.1, from coordinate 71,993 downwards.
CGAGAACTGGAACGACTTGCGCGCCTTGGCCCGGCCGTACTTCTTGCGCTCCACGGTACGGGAGTCGCGGGTCAGGAAGCCGCCCTTCTTCAGCACGCCGCGCAGATCCGGCTCGAACTGCGTCAGGGCCTTCGAAATGCCGTGACGCACCGCGCCCGCCTGACCCGACAGTCCGCCGCCGGCGACCGTGCAGATGACGTCGTACTGGCCGGAGCGGGCGGCTGCGACCAGCGGCTGCTGGATCAGCATGCGCAGCACCGGGCGGGCGAAGTAGACTTCGACCTCACGGGTGTTGACCAGGATCTTGCCGGCGCCCGGCTTGATCCAGACGCGGGCGACCGCGTCCTTGCGCTTGCCGGTGGCATAGGCGCGCCCGTATTTGTCGACCTTCTTGACGTATTTCGGCGCTTCCGGCGAAACCGCCGTCTTCAGCGACGCCAACTGGTCGAGCGACTGCATGGTATCCGACATCTTATGCGGCCCTCATGTTCTTGCGGTTCATCGAAGCGATATCGACCTTCTCGGGCTGCTGGGCTTCATGCGGATGGTCGGGACCGGGATAGACGCGCAGATTGCCCATCTGCACGCGGCCGAGCGGACCGCGCGGGATCATGCGCTCGATGGCCTTCTCGACCACGCGCTCGGGGAAACGACCCTCGAGGATCGACTTCGCGGTGCGTTCCTTGATGCCGCCGATGAAGCCGGTGTGCTTGTAGTAGACCTTGTTGTCGCGCTTGCGGCCGGTCAGCACGACATGCGCCGCGTTGATGATGACGACGTTGTCGCCGCAATCGACATGGGGCGTGTAGGTCGGGAGGTGCTTGCCGCGCAGGCGCATCGCGACCAGGGTGGCGAGACGGCCGACCACCAGACCCTTGGCGTCGATCACGACCCACTTCTTCGTCACCTCGGCCGGCTTTGCCGAATAGGTTTTCATGTGAGGAAATCCGTGAAAATGGAAATCGGCGCCAGATGCGCCGAGTGAGCGGTTTCTAGAGAATGGACGATTATCCGTCAACGCCAAATCACGTAAAATACATAAATGATATCAATTACTTCAAAATATGGTATTATGTTACCTGAGTGAATGCTCTTTGTTTGGAATGGAATAGGTCGCCGTCACATGGGCGACCGGATCGGGTGATGTACCCGAAAGCAGATTGACCTCCCCGACCGCCAGCCGCTTGCCTAGCTTCAACAGCTTCGCGGCGGCCAGCACGTCCTGCCCCGGCTGCCCTTTGCGCAGGAAATTGATGTTGAGATTGGTCGTCACGGCAAGGCCGACCGGCCCGATGGCCGAGAGCAGCACGACATACATCGCTAAATCGGCCAGCGCCATCAGCGTCGGCCCCGACACGGTGCCGCCGGGGCGCAGCATGCGCTCGTCAAAGCGCTGGCGCAGCAGGCAGGTCTCGCCATCGGCGCTCTCGATGGTGATGTCGCCGCCGCTGAAGGCCTGCGGAAATTCCTCATGGAGGAACTGCTCCAACTCGGCCACGCTCATTTTCGCTACCGTCATACCCGACCCTGCCTCTCGCCTAAGGCCGCCTGTTACATTAGGTTGTCATCAAAACCCAAATGAAAATCAAAAAGTGAAAAGCCCAGAATGTCCGCCCAGACTGTCCGCGCCGCCACGCCGCAACCTCCCATCCTGCTGCAGGAAAATGTCGGCAGCATCCGCCTGCTCACGCTCAACCGGCCTGCGGCACGCAACAGCCTGTCGGAGGCGCTGATCGCCGCGTTGCACGATGCGCTGAAGCAGATCCATGATGACAACAGCGTCCGCGCCGTCGTGCTCGCGGCCAACGGTCCGGCGTTCTCCGCGGGCCATGACATGAAGGAACTCACCGCGCGGCGCAGCGACGCCGATCGCGGCCGCGCCTATTTCGGAGAGATCATGAACGCCTGCAGCGCGATGATGCAGGCAATCGTGCATCTGCCGAAACCGGTCGTCGCCGCCGTGCAGGGCATTGCGACCGCTGCCGGTTGCCAGCTCGTCGCGAGCTGCGATCTCGCGGTGGCTTCCGAGGCCGCGGGCTTCGCCACCCCCGGCGTCGATATCGGGCTGTTTTGTTCGACGCCGATGGTGGCGCTGTCGCGCAACATCCCGCGCAAGCAGGCGATGGAGATGCTGCTGACGGGCGAGCCGATTTCGGCTGCGACCGCAAGGAGCATCGGCCTCGTCAACCGCGTCGTGGCCGCCGGCACCGAACGCGATGCGGCGATCGCGCTGGCGCAAAGAGTCGCACTGAAATCGTCCTATACCGTCAAACTCGGCAAGGAGGCGTTCTATCGCCAGGCCGAAATGAACCTCGCCGACGCCTACCGCTACGCGGCGGAAGTGATGACCGAAAACATGATGGCGCGCGACGCCGAGGAAGGCATCGGCGCCTTCATCGAGAAGCGCGAACCGAAATGGCAGGATAAGTGAAGCAGCGCGTCGTCATTCCGGGGCTCGCGAAGCGAGAACCCGGAATCTCGAGGTTCCGGGTTCGATGCTGCGCATCGCCCCGGAACGACGGACTGGATGAAAAATGAACCACGACAATTACGACGACAGCTACATCCGCGGCATCCTCAATTCCGTGAAATCGATCGCGATGGTCGGCGCCTCGCCGGTCAATGTGCGGCCGAGCTACTTTGCATTCAAATATCTGGCGCAGCGCGGCTATGACATGATCCCGGTCAATCCCGGCCATGTCGGCAAGAGCCTGCTCGATAAGCCCTTCGTCGCTTCACTTTCCGATATCGACCGTCTCGTCGACATGATCGACATCTTTCGCAATTCCAGCCACATCATGCCTGTCGTCGAAGAAGCGCTTAAATTGCCGACGCTGCCGAAAGTGATCTGGATGCAGCTCGGCGCGCGCGACGATGCCGCGGCGGCGAAGGCGGAGGCTGCGGGCATCAAGGTGGTGATGAACCGCTGCCCGAAGATCGAGTATGGCCGGCTGTCGTCGGAGATTTCGTGGATGGGCGTCAACTCGCGCACGCTGAGTTCGAAGCGCGCGCCGGTTCCCACACAAGGCATGCGGCTGTCGCTGAACCGCGCCAGTGTCGGCGGCGGCGCTACTGCTGCATCGGACCGCGCCGCGAAGAACAAAAGCGAATTCACATAAGCTGAATATGAAATAAACCTTTCGACAAGGCGGCCTGAAGAAGTACAGCCGTTTTTGTGACCTGCCCAACTTGACGACATCAGCGGCTGCGATCAGCATCGTGCACGAATTTTTCGAACACACCAAAACAACAGGACGCCCAAAATGACCGATCGCCTTCCGGGATTTTCGACCCTCGCCGTGCATGCGGGCGCACAGCCCGATCCCACCACTGGCGCACGGGTGACGCCGATCTATCAAACCACGTCCTTTGTGTTCAACGACGCCGACCATGCCGCTTCGCTGTTCGGCCTGCAGGCGTTCGGCAACATCTATACCCGCATCGGCAACCCCACCACCGCCGTGCTGGAAGAGCGCGTCGCAGCGCTGGAAGGCGGCACCGCGGCGCTGGCGGTGGCCTCGGGCCACGCCGCCCAGGTGGTCGTGCTGGCGCAATTGCTGATGCCGGGCGACGAGTTCATCGCCGCGCGAAAACTCTATGGTGGATCGATCAACCAGTTTACGCATGCGTTCAAGAGCTTTGGCTGGAACGTGGCGTGGGCCGATCCGGACGACATCTCGAGCTTCGAGCGCGCGGTGACGCCGCGCACCAAGGCGATCTTCATCGAGTCGATCGCCAACCCCGCCGGCAGCATCACCGACATCGAGGCGATCGCCGAAGTCGCGCGCAAGGCCGGCGTTCCGCTGATCGTCGACAACACGCTGGCGACGCCCTATCTGATCCGCCCGATCGACCACGGCGCCGACATTGTCGTACACTCGCTGACGAAATTTCTCGGCGGCCACGGCAATTCGCTCGGCGGCATCATCGTCGACGGCGGCACCTTCGACTGGTCAAAGGACAACAAGTACCCGATGCTCAACGAGCCGCGGCCGGAATATCACGGCATCAAGATCCAGGAGACGTTTGGCAATTTCGCCTTCGCGATCGCCTGCCGCGTGCTGGGGCTGCGCGATCTGGGTCCGGCGCTGTCGCCGTTCAACGCCTTCATGATCCTGACCGGCATCGAGACGCTGCCGCTGCGGATGCAGAAGCATTGCGAGAACGCCAAGGCAGTCGCCGAATTCCTCGCCGGGCATTCTGCCGTTGCATCCGTGAACTATGCGGGCCTCGCCAGCGACAAGTACAACAAGCTCGCACGCAAATACGCGCCGAAGGGCGCCGGCGCAGTGTTCACCTTCAGCCTGCGCGGCGGCTATGATGCCGGCGTCAACCTGGTGTCGAACCTGAAGCTGTTCTCGCATCTCGCCAATGTCGGCGACACCCGCTCGCTGGTGATCCACCCGGCCTCGACCACCCACAGCCAGCTTGACGACGCGGCCAAGGTGAAATCCGGTGCGGCACCCGACGTCGTGCGGCTTTCGATCGGCATCGAGGACAAGGACGATCTGATCGCGGATCTGGAGCAGGCGCTGAGCGCGTAAGGGCGCCTCGTCAACAGAAGGCATCGTCATGCCCGGGCTTGTCCCGGGCACCCACGTCTTGGCGACGCTGAAGGAAGACGTGGATGGCCGGGTCAAGCCGGCAATGGCGACGTTAACATCCACAAGCCTCTCGTTAACGCGCAATCCGGCATAGACGGCTACAGACCTTTGTCCTCAAGGGCTTGCGCTCGCAAACTGGCGCAGATGCCCGCATTGACCATCAAAGGCTTTTCCGCGCATTCGCAAACCGGAGCGCGGGCCGATGAGCCGCGCATCCGTCCGCGCCTACAATTCCATGCGGGAGCGCTTCAAGCGCAAGGCTGGTAGCGGCCTGATCACCGCGTTCATCCCGGCCGGCACGCCGCTCGACCAGGGCGACCAGTACGGCGCCGTATTCAGCCGTGCATTGAATGACTGGCTGCGCTCGCAGGCCGGCTATCGCTGCTTCTGTTGCCAGAGCGACGGCAAGGCTCCCGGCTCGCTGTTGTTCTCCGCGCCTACGGTGCGACCCTCGACCGCGTCCTTGAGCATCTGCTGCCACGAGTGCAGCAAGCGACCCCTTGTCGACCTTGAGCGCGCGGCGGAGCGCGTGTTGCAGGCGATCATTCCCGGGGGAAGGTTCGAGCCGCTGGCGGCGAATACAAGCTGACCTTAAAACGAAAAGGATCGCCGAACCGGGCCAACGGTGCGGCGATCCTAATACGACCATCAACCGACTTGGCGGACGGAGATGGAAAACGGCGGGAGCTACCACGCAACACACCGAAACCGAGGCCGTAGGAGCGGCATCGACAACCGAAGCCCAATGGAGGGGCGTTCGACAAATGATAGGTACGCAATTCGCGGCTCCGCCGCAACCCGCCGCCCCGACACCACGACGGAAAAAGCAAGCCCGACTGATCGAGCGGCTCGCATACCGTCGGCATGGCCGACTGTCCGCTGACGATGGCCCGTATCCTGCCCTGATTGCCCGGCTGCTGAGTGGTCGGGGCCATCTGTCCGACGCCTACATCGGCAAAGCCATCAAGCTGACCGACGAGGAACGCGAGAGCGTGAAGGCGTGGGCGATATGGCCCGTTGACGCCAGCGAGACGCCGCGCGAGCGCAAGCTGCGCAGGGACCGTGAGCGACAGGCCAGAAGCAGGGCCAAGAAACCGGCGACGGTTCCTGCTAGCACGCGCAAGGACCGATGCGAGGCGCTGCTGCGGGAAATGCTGGCGGATGGTCCGAAACCCGAGGCCGACATTCGGCGGCAGGCGATCAAGCGCGGCTTGGAGCCGAAGGGCGCGACCCGGCGCGGCAAGGCGATGCGACTGGCGAAGGCGGCGCTGGGCATCGTTTCCAGCAAGGCCGGGCTGGCCGGCGGCTGGGTTTGGGCGCTGCCGGAGGCGGAAAAAGCTCAATGTTTCTCGAAGGGGCCCTTTTCGTGTCACGCAGCACCCTCCGACGATCAAAAACCCCTGCATTTATCGAAGGGGCCCCTCCGCGTCGCGCCTAGTAGAGATTGGGCACTGACCTCTGTTCCGCCGGTTGGCCCTTTGGGGGGCCACCGGCGACTGGAAGCCGAGCAAGCGGCGAAAAAGAAAGAGGCTGGCCGAGCGTTGGAAGTCTGCGGACGGCCGGTGCTCACCATCAACAATCCCCGAGTTGAGAGAGAGGTGGTTACGCGCGAGGGCGAAATGTCGGCGCGTGAACGGCGACATGCCGGATTGCTGGAGGCGGTTCGGCTCGGACTTGTGCCGGCGGGTGTTCTCGATGGGAGGGCGGCGTGATGTCGAGCCATTCCATCGCCTCGGCCCGATGCGCAAAGCACCCTGCCGCTACGGATAAGCAATCGGATCAAACCGGAACAATCAGGTATCTGTAACATGACAGCTTATGCATATTTCAAGTTGGCGGGGCATTGCACCCGATGCCACGCGGAGTTTTCAGCGGAAGCCGCGGCGTTCATGGTGAGAGAAAACGTCGTCTGGCAGACGCTCGGCGAGGGCGAGTTCTCCGTCGCAATATCTAATCAGGAAACTGTTCCGGTATGCGAGCCTTGCACAACCGTCAAAGAACAGGCTGCTGATCGCACCGAGATAACCTGCGGCGGCTGCGGCCAAAGGATGCTGGTCGGTCGAGATTGGCGCACGCGGCACTGTTCTGATCGTTGCGCGCAGCGCGTCCGTCGAAAAATCAGACGGTTCAAGAATGCGACCTGCGCGGTTTGCAAGACCGCATTCAAGCCCGCGCGCAGCGATGCCAAGTTTTGCTCCAGCCAATGTCGGCAATGGTCCTATCGACTGCGGCGAAGCGTGGGGACCTTGGCGCAGGGAGACGAAGCGCCATGAACCGCCGCGAGTTGAACGCGATCACCTTGGCCGTCCGCACCTGCCCGCCCAACCTGATGACGACGCTGGCGGCGATAATTGAGAACGCCGACCATCGCGGACGCTGCCGGCTCTCTCTCAAGCAAATCGGCAAGTTGAGCCATCAGGCGGAGAACACCGTCTGCGGAAAAATCCGAAGGCTCGAAGCGCTGGACATCATTGCGACTACACGTCGGCATGATCGGCGCGGACAGGCTCCGAACCTGACGACGTTGAAGCTGCGAGGCCAACCGTGATCGCGGCATCCGTGGTAAACTGCGCCCTCACACTGGGGCCGATTATGGCGCGCATGGACTTCTCGACGATGCTGGTATGGAACGCGATCTTGGGCCGCGTGCACGAGGGCGTTGTCGTCGCCACCGATGCGCTTTTGGCCGACGAAACCCGGCTCTCGCCCTCGACCGTCAAGGATATCCGCAGGGCGTTGCAGGCCAGCGGCTTGATTACATGCACGGCGACGGCAGACGGCGAATTGACGATTGTCCTGCCGGAAAAGGCAGCAGTGCCATGACCCGGCGACCGATGACACCGGCAAGGGCGGAGGCGCTGCGGAAGGCGACGGCGCAGTCTGTGATGGATCACCTGCGCGTCGCGGGCGGGTGGCGTTCCGGCGAGTATCCTCGCGCAAGGTCTGGCGATGGCGCTGACGGAGATGCTGGCGAAGCACGTCGCGGTGAAGCACCGGGCGGAGGTGATCGCGAAGTGCCGGGCGGCGCTCGATGCGGTGGAAGGAAAGCGGCGATGACAAAGCGAGCGACAAGGCCACCGCCTACGCCTGAGCGATTACGCGAGCTATTCAATTATTGCCCGATCACAGGGGACCTGACGCGGAAGGTGCCGCGCGGTGGCATCAAGGCTGGCGTCGTAGCCGGAGCGCTCAGACCGGATGGGTATCGACACGTCCGGGTCGATGGCAGGTATTACCTCGTTCACCGGGTGATCTACTGCATGGTGAAGGGGCATTGGCCCGCCGGGCAACTCGATCACGAAAACACCGTGCGCGACGACCTTCGCTGGACGAACATTCGCGAGGCGACACATGCGCAAAACAGCTGCAACACTCCTGCACGAAGTAGGTTAGGCAAGGGCGTTCAGCGTAGCCGAAAAAAATTTAAGGCATTCATAAGCATCAACGGCAAACCAACCTATCTCGGCACCTTCGACACCGCCCATCTCGCTGCCGAAGCCTACGCTGACGCGGCCGAACGGCACCACGGCGCTTTCGCGCGCACCGTTGAGTATCGCGGCGTGTTTGCCAGAACGGTGACGCGATGATGCACATCGGCAAGCTCGAAATCGACCGCATGCTTGAACGTCGCGGCAAGCGGAAGCCGGAAACGCTGCACGCGATCACGTCGAGGGGCTATCTGCTACGGCTGGCGGCGGGATTGTTCTACCCGGCATTGTCGGAGCGCCAGCAAGCCGAGACGCTGGAAAAGATCATCAGCCGATATGCCGCCGGCCGGTGGCGGCGCGATCAGAACGAACCGGCTTGCCCCGATGCGATCAGGGGCACCGTGCAAGAGGTCGCGTTCTGCATCCTGCGCCAGCAAAATCGCGTCCCGGGCTCCGCGAGCATCAAAAAAGCTTTGCGACGGGTGTATTAAATAACCACGGCGGCGGCGATGGTGTCGGCAACATCAACACCGGAGCCGCCGACCATGAACCTTGCCGCCATCACCGACCTCGCCCTCGTGCTGCCGCCGGAAGCCAAGCGGCGTTTCAACGTCCTGCGCGACGCCGTTTCCGACGACGCTGCAATCGGAAGCGGGTTTTCCGCACAGACCCTCGACAAGATGGATGACAAAACCCGCGCGCAAAAGCGCCGGGGTGAGATTAAGGCCAATCCAGACTACATCGGCATCACCGACGACCACGAAGCGATCAGGGAGCAAGATCGGCTGATTGCGGAAGCTGCTGCTACACTCGCCCGGCTTAACGCGCGGGCCGAAAAGCATCAGGCCGTTGCCGCCCCTCGTGCCGCCCTTCTGCGCGACGTGGAGGCATGGATACGCAGGGTCGCTCCCGACCACGATCTTGTGGATTTCGAATTGGTCGAGCCGCCGAAGTTGGGGAAAAGCGAGACACCTGCGACCGCCATTGATCGCGTGCGGCGACGCCTGCGCGAGTTGGACGCCGACGCCCACCGCATCAACTCCGCGCCGTTCCCGTCCTCCTACGCGAAACAGGTGGCGGCTGCGCACATAAATCAACTCGCCGAAGCCGCTGCGCCCTACGTTGGGCATCTGGTCGAGCTTGGCGGGCCGTTGATTGTGGCCGGTAAGCAAGAGGAGGAAATGATTGTCTGGCCGACGAAGCAGACTAGCGCGGAAGTCTCGACCGCTGCCGGCGGTGGCGTCGCCATCGGCCAGACAGTAGACGTTGTTGGGCTGCTGGCATTTTTGTTTCGAGATCAGATGTTGGCAGCCGTGTCGAAACTCGTCGACGAGGAGAGCGACGACAAGGCCGCGCTGACGCACGAACAGCGCCGCGAGCAATTGGCCGTGATCAAGACCGACCGCGAAGCCGTCGAGCAGGAGGAGAGCTTTTGGCTTTGGCAGGCATACGACGCTGGCGTGATCGTCGAGCCCCGCGCCGACATGACGCCGGCTGCATTCCTGATGGTTGGCGCGGTCAGGGCAGGCAATCGGCCGACCGGCTTCGATCACGCGGACATCATTGCGAATGCTCGCCGCGCCACCGAGGCGCCTGAGGGCAGGCCGACGACACCGGGCTCGCCCTCGTGATCCAATTCGCGCCACCGCTTCAAGCACGGGCGGCGCGAGGCGGGGGATACCGGACCTAAGCCCCCCGGCATCCCCCGCCACCGGGTTCTACCGGCCCTTGCCGTGGCCGTCTATGCGTGGGGCTGGGAAGCTGGGACGGTAGCGGGCATGTCGTGCAGCGCTATGGGCGGCGCTGGCGTCGTGAGGACGGGGCATTGTGAGGGCGATGGAAAAGCCAAGGTACTTTGAGAAGCGTGGCGGGGCTGGGGGACGCGCAATCTCGACGTGTTTCTAGGTGCAGAGGATTTTTCAGGTGGTGAAAACTGGAACCGTCAACGCCGCTGAGATCGGCCGCATCCTTGGTATCAGCCGGGGCACCGTCTCGAACCTGACGACGGACGGCGTTCTGCCGCGCGCCGATCGCGGGCAATACGACGTTGCCGATACGGTGCAGGCGTTCATCCGGCACAAGCTGGCGCGGGCAACGGCAAGCGATGAGAACGTGGCGAGCCTGACGGCGGAGCGCTCTCGCCTCGCTCGCGCCAAGGCCGATGCTGCCGAACGTGACGCGGCGGTGGCTTCCGGCGAACTTGTGCGCGCCGATGACGTTCGCAAGACATGGTTGGGCATCGTGGCCGCGATCAGGTCGAGGATGCTGCTTATTCCTGCGAAGATCGCGCCCCGGATTGTCACGAGAGCACCGGCGGAAGCGCAGGCCCTGCTACAATCCGAAATCCATGCGGCGTTGAGTGAATTGGCGGAAGGGAGTGTGTGATGGCGAAGAAATTGATCGACCTGACGGGAAAGAGGTTTGGGCTTTTGGAGGTGCTGCGGCGTTCGAGCAGGAACACGAAAGCGGGGCATCCCATCTGGTTTTGCATCTGTGACTGCGGCTTGAAGTGCGAAGTGTTCGGAAGACACCTGCGAACCGGCCACACAACAAGCTGCGGATGCCAGAAGTCGCGCCCGCGGCATGGGCAGGCTCGCGCCGGTGAGCACTCGCCCGAGTATCGGGCATGGATCGGCATGAAAACCCGCTGCTACAATCCGAACTGCGACACCTTCGAGCACTACGGCGGGCGCGGCATCAAGGTTTGTGACCGCTGGTTGGAGAGCTTCGAGAATTTTTTTGAGGACATGGGGCCGAAGCCTACGCCGGAACACAGCCTCGATAGATATCCCGACAATGACGGCGACTATGAGCCGACCAACTGCCGCTGGGGGACAGCTATCGAGCAAGCCAACAACACAAGCCGCATGACGCACGCGAAGCTGGACCGGATGGTAGACGACACCATCAGCATGCTCGCGCAAGTCCGATTGCTGCGCCAGTTGCGACCGGACATCACCGCCGACGACATCGTGGTGTAGCTCATGCTGCGGGTGTCACCCTCAACCCTGCAAATGCTGACGCGAGAGGTGATGGCGTCGTTGGCACCGCCGACGACGCTTCTAATCAGCGAATGGGCGGACGCGCATCGTGTGCTTTCACCGGAAGCGAGCGCTGAGGTCGGACGCTGGGACACTGCGCGCACGCCCTACCTCAAAGAGCCGATGAACGCGATGGTTGATCCGACCGTCTCGCGCGTCGTGGTGGCAAAATCTTCCCAAGTTGGATTTACAGAAGCCCTCAATTGCATTTTGGGCTTCTACATCGATCAGGACCCCTGTCCGATCCTGATCGTACAGCCGACCGTGGAAATGGCGGAGGCGTGGTCTAAAGATCGGTTGAGCCCGGCCATCCGTGACACACCATGCCTTGCTGCGAAGGTGTCGGCGGCTACTTCCCGCGATAGCAGCAACACGCTGCGCGCAAAGACGTTCGACGGCGGCCGGCTCGCGATCGTCGGCGCCAATTCGCCCGCTGGTTTGGCGAGCCGTCCGGTTCGCATCGTTCTTGCGGACGAGGTGGATAGGTTTCCTGTCTCCGCAGGCTCCGAGGGAGACCCGCTGGCATTGGCCGCAAAACGCCAGTCTACATTCTGGAACCGCAAGACCCTCGTTGGCAGCACCCCGACCCTCAAGGGCACGTCGGTTATCTGGCGCGAATGGGAGAACTCCGACATGCGGCGCTTCTACGTTCCGTGTCCCGATTGCGATCACCGGCAGGTATTGGTTTGGGCCAACGTCAAATGGGACAAGTCGCCGACTGGGAAGCACCTGCCGACCACGGCGCACTACACCTGCGAGCAATGCGGGAGCGTTTGGGACGATGCGGCGCGCTATGACGCCGTGAGCAAGGGCGAGTGGCGCGCAACGAACAATGACGGCGCTGCCGGCACCGCTGGTTTCCACATCAGCGTGCTTATGTCGCCTTGGGTGGCGCTGGCCGACGTTGTGAGCGAGTTTCTGGCCGCGAGGAAGGACCCGGCGCTGCTACAGGTGTTCGTGAATACGGCGCTGGGCGAGCCGTTCGAGGAAGCGCGCGAGAAGATCGAAGGCAGCGCATTCCTGAGCCGTGGTGAGAGCTACGGGCCGCAGGCGATGCCGGAAGGCGTCAAATTCCTGACCGCTGGCGTTGACGTGCAGGGCGACCGCCTCGAAGTGCAGGTGATCGGCTGGGGCGCGTTCGAGGAAAGCTGGCCGATCCGCTATGACGTGCTCCCGGGTGATCCTGCGCAGCAACACGTCTGGACCATGCTCGACGACGTGCTCCGCGCGCCCTATCACCGGGAGGACGGGCAAGAGTTGCGCGTCCGCGCCACCTGCATCGACACCGGCGGCCACCATGCGCATCAGGTGCTCGTTTACTGCGCTCGGCGCCGTGGTTGTTTGCCGATCAAGGGCATCGCTGGACCGAAGCCGATCTTTCCGCCTCGCGCGAGCCGCACCAAGACAAACCAGCGCGTCTACATGATCGGCGTCGATACCGCGAAAGATACGCTTTACGCGCGGCTGCGGTTTGCGGAGCCCGGACCCGGCTACATCCACTTCCCGGCGAGCGAGGCGTTCAATGCGGAGTACTTCCGGCAACTGACGTCCGAACAGGTGCAGACCCGCTATAGCGAGGGCCGGCCCTATCGCGTGTGGATGCTTCCGCCCGGGCTCCGCAACGAAGCGCTGGACACGATGGTTTATGCGCTGGCCGCTCGCGTCGCGACCCGCTACAGGCTCGACGTGACGCAAAAGCCGACAGGTGTTGCGCGGCCGGTGCCGGTGCCGATGGCACTGCGCGATCCCGACACCGGAAAGGCGGAGCCGGTGACAGGCTCACCGGTCACGCCGCCGACTTCTGCACCACCGTCGCCAGCGATACACCGGCCGGCACCGCGCCGCGCCGTGGTTCGCTCGAACTGGCTGGCGAACCGCTGAGGTAGATAGAGTTCTAAAGTTGAGAACTCTATTGTGCTTAGACACTGTGCCATGCCTGCCCCGGCGAATTTAAAACAGTTTTAGCTTTGGAGATCACCATGCAGACCTTGACCGACGAAAGCGGACTATCGTTCGAGCAACTATGCCGAAAGGCCAGATGCGTTCCGTGATGAGATCGGCAGGACCATCGCGGAGGTCGAGGCCGGCATTGACGTCGCCAGCCCGGGCGCTGCGGACCATCGCCGGCACCTGCAACGCATCGGGATCACGCTGGACGATGTTTCAACGGTGAAGCTGATCGGGCTCGCGCGCCTGAATGACGAAAGCGAGGGCGCGGCGCTCGACCGGATATCGTTCGCGCTGATGCCGGGCATGGTCGAGCATATCGCTGACGCTGCGGCGCTGGTTGCGTTGTACGATGACGACGTTGCGGCGCTTGACCGGCAGCGGCTTCACTGAGAAATAGATTGCGGCGCGCAGGAGCAACCGACCGCCGGCCCTCCCGTCCGGGCATTTCACCGGAGGCAGGAGCACCATGAACACGGAAGTTGAGAAGTCCGTCGCCTTTTCCGCATTGAGCAAGCCGGGCCGCCGGGCCTATGCGCTGCTCGCGGGAGAGATCGCGAGCAGCCGCACCGGAAGCGTCGCGATCACATCGAACGAGATGATGGGCGCGCTGAACTTGTCGAGTTCGAGTTCGGTTGCGGGCTCCATTCGCGAGCTTAAAGCGCTGGGGCTGATCAGCGTCAGCCGGGGCGAGCGCTGTATCGGCGCCTATGCGCTGGCGGACGGCTGGCAGGCGATCGTCGACCTTGAGCAGGCGAAGGCAACCGCGTCCGCTGCGCGGCTCCCGCCGAAGCGAAAGCCGCGAACCCGGGCGAGTGTCGAGCGGAAGCCGAAGCGCGTCGAGGTGCAGGCCGATGCCGTCGAGGTCGAGGCGGAGCCGGCGCCGGGTGGACCTCGCCCGATCAGCCTCCCGGTTCTGCCCTGGCCGACGCCGGCCGGGCTCCGGTTGCTGGCCGAAACTCTGTGAAACTTTGGCCGGAAAAGGTGGCCGTTTATCCGAAAATCGGCCCGGGCGATCAACGACTTGAATGTTTGCAACGGAAGGGGTTCAAGAGCCCCCGCGCGGCCGGCGGAACCCGACACCCGAGCCGATCCGCGACCTAGAGCAGGCTCCGCCCGATGCCGACGTGCGGGAGGTTGCGCAACACTTAGGCGCTCGCCAGTGACCGCACCCTCGCCCGGCTTCTTCCGAGCGATCGGACCCGCACACCTTCCCTAACGAGCGACCGGCCGGCGCGCGGCTGCGGTTTGGTCGCGGATAGGAACGGCACGCCGATCCCCGGCGACGCGCCTGCGAAGTTCTGCGCAGTGAGAACAGCCGGCGCGTTATCCACAACATTCGGCGACCCGATAGACGGTGCTGCGCTCGCAATGGGCGTGGCGGCGAAGGTGTAGCGCGTCGAGAGCGGCGGAGAGCCGAGCCCGGGTGCCGAGCCGGTGATCGCGATGCCGGCGAGCGCGTGGCGCTGGCGCAGTGTCGGCGACGTGAAGCCCGGCGACGATCCTGCGAACGGGACGGCGGCGATGGTGCCGGCGATCGACAGCACCGGCGCACCGAGCGACGGTGACGCACCGGCGAGGCTGACAGCGGAGAGGAAATGCCGCTGCGAGATCGCCGGGCTTCCGACGCTGGGGCTGACGCCTGCGAACGCCGTCCCGGTCAAAAGGTGACGCTGCGTCAGTGTCGGCGATCCGAAGCCGGGCGATGCGCCAGACAATGCGACAGCCGCTATCTGCCCGGCGAGAGAGAGCGTCGGCGTTCCAACGCCAGCCGCTGCGCCAGCGAATACGGTGGCGGAGAGCGAGTGTCGCTGTAGCAGTCCCGGAGCTCCAAGCGACGGACTTGCACCGGCGAATAACGACGCGGTGAGCGCGACGGCGCCGCCGGTGGATGGCGTGCCGAGCGATGGAGACGCGCCCGCGAAAGCCGTCGCCGTTAGACTGTGACGCTGTACGATCGACGCGGGGCCGATGCCTGGAGCCGCGCCTGCGAAAGCCGTGGCGCTCACCGCATGCCGCTGCACGATAGCTGCTCGCACGCCGTCCGGCTACAATGCCGCGATGAGCTATCAACCGATCAACCACGTTCAGCGTGTCAAAGACCTGCGAAGGGTGATCGTCAATCGTTGGGGCAGACCACCACTGCCGTACACCGATGAAGGCCGCGCGCATTTGTGCATCATCATCGACCACACGCTGCTGATCGCGCGAGACCTCTGCACCCGGATGGCGACGCAATTCGCACCGCCGGAAATGAGCAGCGGCGAACTGAACTACCTGATCGACCGGGCCGGCGATGGCCGCCGATGGGATGGGCAGTTGCTCGCTGAGACGTTCGGCTTGACGGAAGCAGACCGCATGCGGTTGAAGGCGTTCTCGTTTGGCTCGATTGACTGCACGCCGGCGCAGCGCAGATCGCGCAAAAAGGTCGCGCAGCGGCAGCGTCGAGATGCGAGGATCGAAGCGGCGGAGGCACTGGCGCAGAGCCCCGGCATTGAGCAGCCGCGCATCACGATTGATCGTTGACGCTGCACCACCAATGCGAACCGGGGTATGATGCGCGTCGAGGCGCGGCGATCGGGCCGCGCGCGGTGAAGGTGGCGACAATGGCGAAGCGGTATCGAGTTCATTATCGGAGGGCGGATCGCTGCTACACGATCGTCACCGAGGCCGGCAAAGAGGTCGCGAGATGCGACGAACTCGACGAAGCATGGCGATATGCCGAACAGCTTGAAGCCGATGCTGCCGCCCGCGTCACCGCACGACAAGCGACGGCGGAGAGGCTGAGACCGCACGACCTTGCGCGCGGCCTGCGCTGACCCTATCTCGACGCGAGCCGCAACGGGGCAACTCGGCGCGGCAGGCATGGTGCGGTCAGGCGCGGCTCGGCGTGGCATGGCTCGGTTCGGCACGGTCGGGCGCGGCATGGTTCGGCAGGCGCATCGAATAGGGGCGGCATCTTCGCGGGTGCCGCCTTTTTCGCGCCAGCAATCGAGCCGCAGCCCCGTCCATAGCGTCCGCCAGATCGGCCGGCACATCGGAGGCCGGCTCCGCGCCGACGCATGGACGGGCCGCGCTGGCGATCCTGCGACGTGTTCCGCGAGTGCCGCCTGATCGGCCCCGGGCTGTGGAAAACCCGCGAAATCACGAATGATAAGCTCCGCGACCTCTAAGGCCGTGCATTGCCTGCGGTAATCGAAACGAGCGCGGAAAACGCTGCGAGCGCAGGGGCAGCGCGATTTGACTGGAGGAGGATTGTATATACCTTGATCGATAAATCATTCGCCGCCAGAGGAGCAATCGATCATGTACACGAAAGCCAAGCCGCACAAGCCGACCCTGTTCAAGCTGCCGCTCGATAAGCGTGAATGGCTGGAGCGGCGGTCCGAAGAAACAGGCGAGAGCATGACAAGGGTGCTGGTCGGCGCTCTCGACGCGGAGATGAAGCGGCAGGCTCGCCTCGAACGCCGCGCTCAACGCGAGGCGGCACGATAATGCCCCGCGTGCTCCAGCGCATAGGCATTGGCGGCATCCATCGTCTGCCGAACCGCTTCCGCGAGGTGATCCCGGAAAACGTCGCGGTCATCAAGGCGTCAATGGTGGAGGTCGGGCTGATCCAGCCCATCACCGTCAGGCCGTGCGAAGGCGAGAACAATGGCTATTGGCTGATTGCTGGCGCGCATCGACTGGCCGCAGCGCAAAAACTCAAGTGGCCGCACATCGAGTGCATCGTTGTTGATGGTCTCGATGCCGATCAGGCCGAGATGCTGGCGGTGGACGAGAACCTTGCTCGACCAGAACTGACACCGGCTGAACGCGCCCGCCATGTCTCTTACAGGAAAGAACTTTACGAGCGGCTGCACCCGGAGACGAAGCACGGTGCGACTGGTCGCGGTCGGAATAGAGACGCAAAGTCTGCGCCTCTATCGTTCGTCAATGACACCGCC
This sequence comes from uncultured Bradyrhizobium sp., assembly GCA_964609175.1. Taxonomy (GTDB): domain Bacteria; phylum Pseudomonadota; class Alphaproteobacteria; order Rhizobiales; family Xanthobacteraceae; genus Bradyrhizobium. The sequence continues at coordinate 55,026 of CAZSRR010000032.1, read as the reverse complement.
GCAAAGACCGGGCGCTCAAAGCGAGCGGTTGAGCAGGACGCCACACGCGGCAAGCGGCTCGGCGATGACCTAGAGCGCATCGCCGGCACGTCGCTCGACAAGGGCACCGAACTCGACGCGCTGGCGGATATGACGCCCGAGGAACGCGCTCCGCTGATCGAAGCTGCGGAGCGCGGGGAGACCGTCACAGCCAAGCTGCTGCAAGTGGTCCCGTCGCCGGGAGTTCAGAACGTCGCTGACGCTGACGACGCGGCTGACGACGATCTGAGGGAGCGTATCGACGGGACTTGTCTCGACGACAGCGCGGAAGTGGCAGTGCTGGAGGCTCTGCCAGAAGCCGAACGGGAACGACTAATCGCTGCCGCAAAGCGCGGCGAGATGGTTACGGCCCGCACCGACCTGAGCGAGATGGAGAGAGCGTGGTTCACCTTTATGAAAGTGGCGTTGCGCTCGACGCGCGAGGAGCGGGAGACCTTCTACTCGCACCATGGCAGATCGACTGAAGTGGAACGACTGGCTCGACCGCTTTACGGCTTTCACTATGGACGGCGCAGGCGGGAGGATTTTGTCGTTGACCTCTATGCGCCGTTCAATGAGCCGGTGTCTTACGAGGTCCCGAAGGCGAAGCGAGCCGCACGATGACCGCCGGCAATATCACCGACACCATCGCGACGCTGACCGCGCGGCTGCATCAACAGCGGTTGACGAGCGCGAACCCGGCGACGCGCGCAAGGGCGATGGCGGAGCAGGCGGCGCGCGTGAAGGTCGAGGCGGTGAAGGTGGAGCCGGTGACGCCGCGAGGCAAACGCCGGCAGGTATTCCGCGAGCGCGACATCACCCGCGCCATCGCCGGGCACATGAAGGCCGGCCTTGCGGTTGCCGGCACCAAGATCGGGCCGGATGGCAGCATCGTCGTCATCACCGGCGCACCGGAGAAGATCGACCTCGCGCCGGTCACTAAGCAAGAGCGCGAAGCTGTCAACGAGTGGGATACGCCGCTATGACCGACCTGCGCACCAAGCTGCCGAAGCATGTCCACCACTTCACCGACCGACATGGCGGAGCCCGCTACTATCTGCGCCGGCCCGGGTTCAAGGGCATCGCCCTGCCCGGCCTGCCGTGGTCTCCGACCTTCATGGCTGCCTACGAGGCCGCGATGGCGAGCGCCCCGCCCCCGATTGCCATTGATCGCATCAAGCCGGGCTCCCTGCGCGCAGTCGCTGCCGGCTACTTCCGATCAAGCACGTATCTGGCGCTCACCCCGGCATCGCGGCAGATGTATCGGCACCGCATTGATGCGCTGTGCCAGCAGAAGGATAGCCTCGGCGTCGCTCTCGGCGACAAGAGCGCGGCAAAGCTGGAACGCAAGCACGTCGTCGCCCTGATGGAGACCAAGGCCGGCAAGCCCGCCGCCGCGAACGAGATGCGGAAGATATTGCGCGCGCTGATGCAGCACGCGGTCGAGACCGGCCTTCGCGACAATGATCCGACCCGCGACGTGAAGCCGGTCAAGATCAAGAGCGACGGCTTCCATAGCTGGACCGAGGAGGAGATCGCGGCCTTCGAGGCAAAACATCTGGTTGGCACGAAGGCTCGTCTCGCCCTCGGTCTCCTCGTCAATGTTGGGCAGCGCCGCAGCGACACGATCCTCATGGGGCGGCAGCACGTCCGCGATGGCTACATCACGGTGCATCAGCAGAAGACCGGGGCGCGGCTGGAGATCCCGATCACCGACGACCTCGCGATGATCCTCGCGGCGACGCCGTGCAATGACCTGACGTTCCTGCGGACAGACCGGGGCAACAAGCCGTTCTCAAAGAAGGGTTTCAGTGACTGGTTTCGGAAGCAGTGCGACGCCGCCGGCCTTCCCCATTGCACGGCGCACGGACTGCGCAAGGCGTGCGCCCGACGACTGGCAGAGGCCGGATGCAGCCCGCATGAAATCGCGGCGATCACCGGCCACGTCTCCCTGCGCGAGGTCGAGCGCTACACGAAGGCCGTCAATCAGAAGCGGCTTGCCGAGAAGGCGATGGCGCGGGGCGGAAAGCGAACAGAATTTGCAAACTCCTCCGGGGTGTTTGCGAAAGCCGGCAAAAAAGTAAGCGAGATCAAGGGATAGATTTGATGCGCCTACAACGGCATAAAGTGGCGGCAAGCCGCCCTTGATGATTCGGAGCCTTCGATGCTGCGCTGGATGACGCCATTCCTGGCTGCGATGTTCGCGGTCGGAACCGCCGCGGCCCAGGACGCCGGTGCCGCCAAGCCGACCGACGCGCCTTCCGCAACTACCCCGGCCAGCGTTCCTGCCACTACAAAGCCCGACGAATCTCCAGCAACCGCCAAGACGGAAGTTCCGCCGGCCGCCACGAAACCCGCGGCCAGTCCTGCCGCAGCCAAGCGAACCGAGGCGCAGGCCGCCAGCCGCCGCGCCGCAGTTCGCGCCGCCGGCCAGTTGCCGCCCGGCCTGCCCCGCGTCCACTACAAATATCGCACCACCGTCGTCCCCGGCGCGGCGCCGCCTTACGTCCGCCGCGGCCGTGCGGTGGTGGTCGAAGAAGAAAGTCTCGACCTGCCGCTGATCTCCGGCGGCATCAAGCCCTATGCGCCGCGCATCCTCGGCACGCCACTGCTGCCGGGCTCTTCCACCCTGCCCGGCTATTACGGTACCAGCCATTCCTACAGCTATGACGGGCCCTATTACGGCAGCCCCTCGTTCTGGAACCGGCTGCCTTACGCTTGTGGCGTCTATGGTTATTGCTAAACGCGTGCGGACCAACCAGCGGAGACGGAAAGCTGACGTGACTGGGGCAGCGCGGAAAGCCGGCAAGCACGGCGCAGCCAATGCGACCACGGTGGACCTGGTCGCCGTCCTCGTCGCCGTCACCGACGGTGAGCCCAAGATCATGACCATCGCCAACGACGGCGCGCTGCCGAGCGGTCCGTTCGAGTTTACCCACCGCTCGTTGCAGACCGGATTGCGCGCATGGGTCGAGGCGCAGACCGGCCATCCGCTCGGCTATGTCGAACAGCTGTACACATTCGCCGACCGCGGCCGCGGCGGCGATGTGAAGTCCGCGCATTCGATCTCGATCAGCTATCTCGGCCTTACTCGCGAAGACAAGGTCGGCCAGGGCTTTGAGGCGCATTGGTCGGGCTGGTACGAGTATTTCCCCTGGGAGGATCAACGCTCCGGCCTGCCCGCGGCGCTGGCGAAGACATTGGCCTCGCGGCTGCGCGCCTGGTCGAAATCGGCTGACACCGCAAGCCTGCAGCGGGAGCGCTGGCAGCGCGTCGCCATTACGTTTGGCCTCGACGAGCGCGAATGGAACGAGGAACTGGTGCTGCAGCGCTATGAGCTGCTCTATGAAGCCGGCCTGATTCCGGAAGCCGTGCGCGACGGCGCACCCCCGACGACCGTCATCCCGGGCCGGGCGATGACCGGCGACCACCGCCGCATTCTCGCCACCGGCATCGCGCGGCTGCGCGCGAAAATCAAATACCGTCCCGTGGTATTCGAACTGATGCCGACGGAATTCACCCTGCTGCAACTGCAACGCAGTGTTGAGGCGCTTGCAGGCCGGCTGGTCCACAAACAGAATTTCCGTCGCCTCATCGAGCAGCAGCAACTCGTTGAGGAAACTGGCGCAATCGCCGCCGAGACGGTCGGCCGCCCGGCCAAACTGTTCCGGTTTCGCCATGCCGTGCTGGCCGAGCGGGCGGTCGCCGGCACCAAGCTCCCGCTTTCGCGCACTTGACATCGGTTATGCTCAGGATAAGTATAAGCCAATATATACTCAAGGAGAGTATAAATGGCGAATACGAGCCTGAATGCACGCAACGGTGCCGCGGCACTTTACGACCGGGTCAGGCGGGTAATCCCGCCGCCGGAATGGGCGACGTTTGCGGAGGACGTCGACGCCATCCTTGAACTGAAGCGGCGCCGCAATGCGGTCGTGCTCGCCCACAACTACCAGACGCCTGAGATCTTCCACGGCGTTGCCGACATCGTCGGCGACAGCCTGCTGCTGGCGCGCGAGGCGACCAAGGTCGATGCCGACATCATCGTGCTGGCCGGCGTGCACTTCATGGCCGAGACGGCAAAATTGCTAAACCCGGAAAAGACCGTGCTGATCCCGGATCTTGCGGCGGGTTGTTCGCTGGCCGATTCCATCACGGCGGATAACGTGCGGCTGATGCGGCAGCGCTATCCCGGCGTCCCCGTCGTCACCTATGTCAACACCACAACCGCGGTCAAGGCAGAGTCCGACATCTGCTGCACCTCGGGCAATGCGCTCAAGGTCGTGCAGTCGCTCGGGGCGGAGCGCGTCATCATGCTGCCGGACGAATATCTCGCCCAGAATATCGCGGCGCAGACCGGCGTGAAGATCATCGCATGGAAGGGCCATTGCGAGGTGCACGAACTCTTCACTGCCGAGGACGTCCGGCAGTTGCGCGAGAACCACCCCGACGTGACGGTGCTGGCGCATCCGGAGTGCCCGCCCGATGTCGTTGCGGAAGCGGATTTCTCAGGTTCGACGGCGGCGATGTCCGACTTCGTCGGCGAGAGGCGCCCGCCCCGCGTTGTGCTGCTGACGGAATGCTCGATGAGCGACAACGTCGCGGTGCTCCATCCCGACGTCGAGTTCGTCCGGCCCTGCAATCTCTGTCCGCACATGAAGCGGATCACGCTGAAGAACATCCGCGAGGCGCTGGAGACCGGCCGGCACGTGGTGACGATCGATCCCGCCATTGCCGTGCCGGCGCGGCGCGCGGTGGAAAGGATGCTGGCGCTATGAGCACCGAGATTTCATCGCTCGACAATCTTCCCCTCATCATCGGCGGCGGCGCTGCCGGCTTGATGACGGCGCTTCAAATGGCGCCGGAGCCGGTCGTGCTGCTGTCAAAGGCGCCGCTCGGCGCGGAGGCCTCCAGCCTGTGGGCGCAGGGCGGCCTGGCCGCAGCGATGGGCGAGGATGACGACCCTGCCCTGCACCTCGCCGACACCCTCGCCGCCGGCGCGGGCCTTTGCGACGAAGCCGTTGCAAACCGCATCGTGCATGCGGCGCCCGCGGCCGTCGAACATCTCGCCCGGCTTGGCGTCGCGTTCGACCGGCGGGCGGACGGCGGCTGGCGGCTCGGCCTGGAAGCCGCGCACGGCCGCCACCGCATCGTTCACGCCACCGGCGACGGCACCGGGCGCGAGATCATGCGCGCGCTGATCGCAGCGGTCCGCCGCTGTCCAAGCATCACGCTGCTGGAAGGCGTCGAGGCCCGCCGCCTGATCGTCGAGGACAATGCGATCCAGGGCGTGCTCGCGGTGAATGCGCAGGGGCCGCTGTTGATCAACACCGGCCGCGTGGTGATCGCCACGGGCGGCATCGGCGGGCTGTTCCAGGACTCGACCAACCCCGCCGGCTGCCTTGGCCAGGGACTGGCGCTGGCGGCGCGCGCGGGCGCAAAACTAGCCGATCTCGAATTCATCCAGTTTCACCCGACCGCCTTCGACGGGCCGTCGCGGCCGATGCCGCTGGTGACGGAAGCCGTGCGCGGCGACGGCGCGATCCTGATCGACGATACCGGGCATCGCTTCATGGCCGATCAGGCGGGCGCCGAACTCGCCCCCCGCGACATCGTCGCCCGCGCGGTATGGCGCCGTCGCGCCGAGGGATACCGCGTCTTTCTCGACGCGCGACAGCGTCCGGGCGCGGATTTTTCGACGCGCTATCCGGTAATTTCCGCCTTCTGCAAGATGGCCGGGATCGATCCCGCGGCCGATCCGATCCCGGTGCGGCCGGCGGTGCACTACCACATGGGCGGGATCGCGGTGGATATCGAGGGCCGCAGCAGCGTGGACGGCCTGTGGGCGTGCGGCGAGGTTGCCCGCACCGGGCTGCACGGCGCCAACCGGCTGGCCAGCAACTCGCTGATGGAAGCGATCGTCTGCGCACCATGGGTGGCGGAGAGCATCCGGGCCACAAAGAGCCGCGCGTCGAAGTCGCAAGGTGTTAACACGCCGCCCCTCGCGTCCGATCCTTCCGCCGTGCGGCCGATCCTGTCGCAAGGCCTCGGCGTGCTCCGAGAGCGACACGGAATCGAACGCGCGATCCGCGGCCTCTATCCGCTCGCCAAGGGTCCGAGCGCGGCGTCCGATCCCGCGCTGGTCGGATTGATGATCGCCATCGCCGCCTTGCGGCGCGAGGAAAGCCGCGGCGGGCATTTCCGCACCGATTTTCCAGACGCCCTGCCCGCGGCGACGCCGTCACTCATCTCGCTTACGGACGCGCTCGACACCGCGCGCGACCTCGTTGAGACCCAACCTATCTCTGTCGGGAGTGCCCAGCCATGACTCTCACCCCGCTTCTTCCCCTGATGTACGAACCGCTGGTGCGCACAGCTTTGCTCGAAGACCTCGGGCGCGCCGGCGACATCACGGCAGACGCCATCGTTCCCGCCGACAAGACATCATCGCTGGTGTTACGCGCCCGCCAGCCCGGCGTGGTGGCCGGGCTCGACGTCGCAAGCACCGCGTTTAAGCTCGTCGATCCCGCCATCCGCCTTGCCGCCGAGCGGCCGGACGGCAGCGTGGTGGCGCCGGGCGACGTGATCGCCGCCATCGAAGGTCCGGCGCGCGCCCTGTTGACCGGCGAGCGGACGGCGCTGAACTTCCTCTGTCGGCTCAGCGGCGTCGCCACGGCGACGGCTTCGCTGGTCGCGGCGGCGCAAGGCACCAAGGCGCGCATCGTCTGCACGCGCAAGACCACGCCGGGATTGCGTACGCTGGAAAAATACGCAGTCCGCGCCGGCGGCGGCAGCAATCACCGGTTTGGGCTCGACGACGCCATCCTGATCAAGGACAACCACATCGCGCTGGCCGGCGGCGTCAGGACCGCGATCGAGCGCGCAAAGGCTAACGCCGGCCACCTCGTCAAGATCGAGGTCGAGGTCGATACGCTGGCGCAGCTCGAACAGGCGCTCGCGATCGGCGTCGATGCCGTACTGCTCGACAACATGACGGTCGATGAATTGCGCAAGGCGGTGGCGATGACGGCCGGCCGGGCGATCACCGAAGCCTCCGGCCGCATCACGGCCGAAACCGCCGCGGCGATCGCCGCCACCGGCGTCGATTTGATCTCGGCCGGCTGGCTGACCCATAGCTCCGCCGCGCTCGACATCGGGCTGGATTATCTGGAGCTCAACCGCCAGGCAGCGTGAGCGCGCCGCCATACAGCGCCTGAACGCGATGGACGGCGGCAGAACCGATCTATTTCAACCGGGTTGGCCAAGCGGCTGCACCAGTTCCCGCCGGTCGCGCGCGGCGCCACGCGCAACCAGGCGATCGGTCTGCAGCACCGCAAGCGTCAGCACCACGATCGCAACAGCCTGATGCGCGAGTGCCAGATCGATCGGCACCTGATGCAGCAAGGTCAGGATGCCGAGCGCAGCCTGAAGCGTAATCGCCGCCACCAGCGCCCACGCGCCGCGGACAAGGCCCTTGCCGGCCTGCAACCGCATGGCATCGACGGCGTGAAACACCGCCAGGATCAAGAGCGCATAGGCGGTCATGCGGTGCTCGAACTGCACGGTGAGGGTATTGTCGAACAGATTGCGCCACCAGGGCTCCTCGAACCACAGCCGCGCGGCGGACGGAATGAACGCGCCGTCGATCTCCGGCCAGGTGTTGTACACCCGGCCCGCCCGCAGGCCTGCGACCAGCGCGCCGAAATAGAGCTGGACGAGGGTTACAACGAGCAAGGCCACCCCGGAGAACTTCAGCCGCGCGGGAACCACGGGCTGCGGGCGCGCTTCCATCCGCCGCAGCGTCCAGACGATCGACGCAAAGATGACCAGCGCCAGCATCAGATGCGTCGCCAGCCGGTATTGCGAGACTTCGGTCCGCTGCGTCAGGCCCGACGCCACCATCCACCAGCCGACCGCACCCTGCAGTGCGCCGAGGGCAAAAATCACCCACAGCCGCCGGCTCAGCTCAGGTCCGAACGCGCCGCGCCAGAGAAAGAACAGGAACGGCAGCAGATAGACCGCGCCGATCACCCGACCGAGCAGGCGGTGGCTCCATTCCCACCAGAAGATGGTCTTGAATTCGGACAGGCTCATGCCGGCGTTGAGCTCGCGGTATTGCGGGATCGCCTTGTAGCCCTCGAACGCCTGCTCCCACTCCGCCTGGCTGAGCGGCGGCAGCGTGCCGGTGACCGGCTTCCATTCGACGATCGACAATCCGGATTCCGTCAGCCGAGTCGCACCGCCGACCAGCACCATGACCGCGATCAGCGCGGCAACGACGATGAGCCACCCCTTGACGGCACCGTGATACGGGCTCTGTTGTGCGGAATCAGCGATCATGAAACCCGTCTTGGCGCAAGCCCCGAGGGCGCGCTTGATTGAGTTGGCGAGCCCCTTATAGTCCGCCCCTCCCCGCGCGCAACCCGCCAAAGGCACACATATCCGCCATGACGATCCGCACCCGCAAATTCTTCGGAACCATCGCCCTGCTGGTGCTGGTCGTGGTGTGGTCGCTGCTCGGAATGGCGGTTGCCCAGATGCCGTGGCTGGCCAGTTCGGGCTACCGGCAGGCAATCTTCTATGTCGTGGCGGGCCTGGGCTGGGTGCTGCCGGCGATGCCGATCGTGAGCTGGATGTCGCGGCCCGACCGCGCGGCCTGACTGAGGCCATATATATGTCACCGGGGCTTCCCGCTTGACTCCGCCCAGCGGGTGAAGACCTCGCGTGTTTCCTCGTTCAACGGGAAAAAGCTTTCTATCCGCATTTCCTGTAGCGAAGCATCCTGCGGCATGCCGAGGATCGTAAGGGTCGTGAATAGTTCGAGCGAAGCCTCACCTTTCACGAACCGCATCGGAACGACGGGCGTGGCCACGGTCTCGGCGCTGGATGTCGCGAGACTTTCCCGAACGCCCGCGTAGCCAAGCAGGCGGTCGCGCAACGCGGCCGTCTCGCGGGTTGCGTCGGCGGCGGCATCGGCTTCGACGCTTCGAACGAAGTAGGCGACGACTTCCTGCCAGTTGGTCAGGTAAGGCCGCAGCACGTCGGGCGCGACCAGCGCGTCGGCAAGGTTGACGGGAACGCCCGGCGTGAGCGGACCGACGAGGAATTCCACCAGCGCGACGGCGCCCTTGTTGGCCTGCAGCAGGTTCCAGCGGCGATCCACGACGACGGCCGGATACGGCTCCTGTTGCGCCAACATGAAATCCAGCGCCCGTCGGATCGGCGCCAGCGCCTCGGCGTCGAACGGCGCGTCGGAAAAAATCGGCGCAAATCCCGCCGCCAGCAGCAGATCGTTCGACTGCCTGAACGAGAGCCGGAGCGCCGCGGACAGGCGTCCCAGCATCTCCCGGCTGGGCTGGGTCCGTCCAAGTTCGAGAAAGCTGACATGGCGCTGCGAGCAGTCGGCCGCCGCGGCGAGCTGCAGCTGCGACAGGCCACGCCACTTCCGCAGGCTGGCGAGCCGCGCCGGAAAACCCAACTTCCTGTCCATGACTACCTGGCACGTAGTTGATTGCAATCACCCGCACCGCGATAGTGCCTGGCAGCATTGGCTGCGGCAAGCATCACCGGCAGGGGATCAAGATTGAAGGTTGCATTCGCCGCGTCATTCATCATGCCTCTCTTGACTCCATGACGGATTAGCCATGGCGCAGACCCCTAACTATTGGGCCGCGAGGCTGCCGTTCTTTTACGGCTGGCTCATCGTCGCTATCGCGTTCGTGACGATGGCGATCGGCGTGACGGGACGCACTTCGTTTTCGCTGCTGATGCCGCCGTTGCTCGACGAGTTCGGCTGGGACCGCGGCCTCGCCGCCGGGGCTTTCTCCTTCGGCTTCCTGTTCTCGGCCGTCGCGAGTCCGTTTGTGGGGCGCGTCGTTGATGCACGGGGACCGCGGCTCGTGATCTGGACCGGCGTCTTCATGATGTCGGCGGGCCTGCTGCTGGCGCCTTACATGACAGATCCATGGCAGCTCTACGCCACGCTCGGTGTCGCCGTCAGCGGCGGCGCGAACCTGATGACCTACACCGTACATTCGCAGTTTTTGCCGCATTGGTTCGTGCGACGGCGTTCGCTGGCCATCAGCATTGCATTCGCAGGCGCCGGTGTCGGGGCCGTTCTGCTGTTGCCCTGGCTGCAGAGCATCATTCTCGATCAAGGCTGGCGCGCATCCTGCTTTGCGATGGGATGGCTCGTCTTGATCGGAATCGCGCCGATCACCCTTTTTGTGAAGAAAGATCCCGCGCAGGTAGGACAATGCCCGGACGGCGACCGCGCATCGCCCGCCGCGACGGCTGCACGGCATGCCGCGATCGTCGATCCGGCGTGGGCGGCCACCGAATGGACGCTGCGGCGCGCGGTTCGCACCACCCGGTTCTGGCTGATCGGCGTCGGCTATTTCCTTGCCCTGATTGCGTGGTACGCCGTGCAGGTGCACCAGACCAAATATCTGGTCGAGATCGGCTTCTCGCCATTGGTCGCGGCATGGTCGCTTGGAGCGGTCGGCGTGATCGCCATCCCCGGCCAGATCCTGCTCGGCGCCCTGTCGGACCGCATAGGCCGCGAGTGGATCTGGACCGCGGGCTGCCTTGGCTTCGCCGGGGCCTACGCCGCGCTGCTTGGCCTGGAATATTCGCCGTCCAACGTGCTGCTCTACGCGATGGTCGTTGCGCAGGGATTTTTCGGTTATGCGCTGACATCGGTGATGGGACCGATGGTGGCGGAAATTTTTGAGGGACCGCATTATGGTTCGATATTCGGCACGATCACCATCGGATTGATCGGCGGCGGCGCGGCGGGACCCTGGTTCGCCGGCGCCATCCATGACTCAACCGGCAGCTATCGGCTGGCGTTTCTTCTGATCATCGGCTTCTGCTTCGCCTCGATTGCGGCGATCTGGACGGCGACGCCGCGAACCGTTCGAACGGTGGCGGGGCGCATCCCGAAGGCATGATGTCTGGTTCACAATGAATCGAGGCTCTGCCCTACCTTCGCAAACATGACTCCGGACAGTATCACCCGCATGAGCCGCAGCGAACCGAGCCGCCCGTCCCAGGAGATCCGCGGCAGTGCGTGCAGGTTGGTAAAGCCGCTCGCTTGAACTATGCCCGGGATCGTCGATGCCGCGCTGGCGTAACCGGCCTCCCGCGCCATCGCGACGTGCTCGCGCCGCCAAGACTTCCCGTCGCCGAACGGATAGGCGAAATGGCCGACCGGGCGGCGCAGCGCGGTTTCCGCGACCGCCTTGCCCATGGCCATTTCGCGGCGCGCGTCGGCCTCCTTCAGGTTGGACAGCGCATGGTAATTCACCGTGGCGCTGCCGATGGTCACCAGCGGATCGGCGGCGAGTTTGGTCAGATCGTCCCAATCCATCGATGCGTTGCGCGACAGAGATGCCAGTTCCACGGAGTAACGCTTGCAGAGGTCGTGGATTGCAAACGACAGATCCGGCGGCGGCAAGCTGCGCAGCCAGCTCGACAGGAATTCGAAAGTCTCGTGTTTTTCCGCAACCGTGCCGGTTGCAAATCGCCGCTCCTGGCGGTCGATGATCAGGCTGATGCGCGGCTCGCGCGCGACCACCTCCTCCAGCGCCAGCCACCAGGCTTCGCCGATGCCGTCCGGAAACGCGGTCGGCAAATAGACGGTGAAGGGCACGCCGTGCTTCGACAACACGGGCCAGGCCTGCGCGATGATGTCCTTGCTGACGCCGTCGAACGTCAGGCAGGCGAACCGATTGGCGCTCGGCAATGTCACTGCCCGACGGCACACTTCGTCCATCGTCACCAGATCGAAGTTCCAGCGCTTCAGCGCACGGATCGTGCGGTCGAGAAACTGCGGCGTGATCTCGCGCCACCGGTTCGGTTGAAACGGACGGCTGTCGCGCGGGCGCACGCGCTCGAACCGCAGAATGACGCCGGCGCCGCCGGTGCTGCGTTCTCTCAGCCTGGCATAGAAGCTGAAAAAGGCGAGCTCCATCCCGGCCCGCCGCCAAATTCCCATCTCAGACGTCACGTCCCGCCCTTAACGCTCCGTCGCGCTGCCCCGCCGCGGCCGGATGGTATTACCCTTTGTTGACATTTCCCTGCGAAGGTCGGCCCAAGCCGCAAATAGTAAACGAATTCATATAACACGGGCTCTGCGATGACCATGGCTGCCGCGATCGAAGACCGCACGGCGGATTCAAGTTCATGGTCGAAGGCGGGCCGCATCGCCGGCATCGACATCATTCGCGAACTTGGCGCGGCGGAGAGCGTCTGGCGCGGGCTCGAAACCGGCCACACTTCCTTCACGCCATATCAGCGTTTCGATTTCCTCAGTGCCTGGCAGCAGCATGTCGGCGAGCGCGAAGGCCTCGTGCCCTTCATCGTGATTGCCTACGATTTCGAGCGCCGTCCGCTGTTGCTGCTCCCGTTCGCGCTTCGGCAGGCTTATGGCGCCCGCTGCGCCGGCTTCATGGGCGGCAAGCATTCCACCTTCAACATGGCATTGTTCGACCGCGATTTCGCCGCAAGCGCGACGCGGGCCGACATCGACGGCCTGATAGCGGCGATCGCGCAGCGCTCCGAGGCCGACGTTCTCACCTTGCACCAGCAGCCGCTGCGCTGGCGCGACCTGCCCAATCCACTGGCTTTGCTGCCGCATCAGCCCTCCGCCAATGATTGCCCGCTTCTGGTGATGGAGCCGGGTGCGGCGCTGGTCAGCAACTCGTTCCGCCGCCGACTCAAGGGCAAGGAGCGCAAGCTGAATTCCCTGCCCGGCTATCGCAGTCATCTCGCGTCGTCAGAGGCCGACATCAACCGGCTGCTCGACTGGTTCTTCCGCGTCAAGCCGCTCCGTATGGCCGAACAGAAACTGCCGAACGTGTTCGCCGATCCCGGCATCGAGGATTTTATCCGCGCCGCCTGCACCGCGCCGCTCACGGGCGGCAGTCACGCCATCGACATCCACGCGCTGGAATGCGACCAAGAGGTAATCGCGATCTTCGCCGGCGTCGCCGACGGCTACCGTTTCTCGATGATGTTCAATACCTACACGATGTCGCCGCATTCGAAATACAGCCCAGGCCTGATCCTGATGCGCGACATCATCGATCACTACGCCGCCAGGGGCTTTCGCGCCCTCGACCTCGGAATCGGCTCCGACGACTACAAGCGGCTGTTCTGCAAGGACGACGAGCCGATTTTCGACAGCTTCATTCCGCTCAGCCAGCGCGGCAAGCTCGCCGCCGGATTGATGTCCGGCCTCAACCGCACCAAGCGGCTGGTGAAGCACAATCCGGCACTGCTGGAGATGGCGCAGAAGCTGCGCAGCGCGTTCAGCTGACGAGAAGAATGCAGGGTGGGCAAAAGGCGCGAAGCGACGTGCCCACCATCCATTCCGTCAATGCGGATGGTGGGCACGCTGCGCTTTGCCCACCCCAAGATTCTGTTTATGCCGCGACGAAGCGCGGGCCGGGCGCGGTCGCATCGCTCGCGTCGCATGGCCGGCTCAGCATCGTCACCTCGGAGAAGCCGACGGCCTTGAGCTGGTCGCACATCACGTCGCGTGCGTCCTGCGGCATCGAGGCGTCGGGCACGACCACCGCCTGCGCTTGCGACGTCAGCAGTTCGGCCGGCAGGTCGGAGGCGGCGCCGGCGTCCAGCAGCACGTGGTCGTAGACCCGCATCAGCGCGTCGATCGCGAGCGTCAATCGCGGCGACTGCAGCAGCGCGCGGTCGAAGCCGGGTCGTCCGGCGCTGACGAGATGCGCCTGCGACTGGCGGTCCTTGGTGATGATCTGCGAGAACGAGGCCTGTCCTTCCATTAGTTCTGCAAGGCCCGGCGCCACCGGATCGGACGACATCGCGGCGATCTGAGGCGAAGTCCCCACGAGATCGACGAGCACGACTTTCCCCTGCCGTGCCATCAACCGCGCCAGCGTCAGCGTGGTCGTGGTGATGCCGTCGCTGGATGCCGTGCCGAGCACGGTCACCTTGCGTGCCCCGGTGATGATGAGCGTATCCGCCACCTCCTGGGCTTCGTCGGCTTCCGGCATGGAATCGATCCGCGAAGACTCCATCGCAGGCTCGATCAGTTCCGGTTCCCCCGTCTCGCCGGCTAGTTCGGCGGCAAGATCGGGCACCATGGCCGGCGCGTGCACGGTTTCCGGCACAGCGACGGGATCGAGAGCGGCCGCCGTTTCAAACACCACTTCCGGCGCGACCGCGTCACGGACCGGCGGCGCGGTCATGCGCAGCAGTTCGCCCGTGACGATCGCGCCCGAGGTCAGCAGCAGGGTCGCCAGCGTCGCGATCAGCACGATCGGCAGCTTCTTCGGATAGGCCGGCGTGTTGGAAACCACGGCGCGCGAGATGATGCGGCCGTCGGTCGGCGTCGCCTCGAGGTTTTCGCGCGCGCTGGCGTCGCGGTATTTGGCGAGGAACGACTCGAGCTGGTCGCGCTTCGCCTTGGCGTCGCGTTCCAGCGCGCGGAGCTGAACGTCCTTGTCGTTGGTCGAGGACGCCTGCTTCTTCGACTGTTCGAGGCTGGCCAGCGCACTTTCGACCCGGCCGCCGGCGATCCGCGCATCATTCTCCAGCGAGCGGGACACGATGGCCGCCTCCTCGCGCAATTGACGATCGAGGTCGGCGAGCTGCGCCCTCAACTCCTTGATGCGGGGGTGGCCGCCGAGCAGCGTCGCCGATTGCTCGGCGAGCTGGGCGCGCAGCGTGACGCGCTGCTCCGACAGCCGGCGGATCAGCTCCGAATTGAGAATTTCGGAAGCTTCGATCGGCTTGCCGCTATCGAGCATTTGCCTGATCAGCCGCGCCTTGGTTTCGGCGTCCGATTTCAACGCTCGCGCATTGTTGAGCTGGGTGTTGAGCTCGCCCATCTGCTGGTTGGAGAGCGTCGTGTTGTTGGTGCCGACGAACAGGCTCGAACTGGAACGGAAATCCTCAACCCGCGATTCGGCCTGCGAGACCTCCTTGCGCAGTTCGTCGATCCGGCGGTCGTAGAATTTGACCGCATCCTTGGCCTGGTCCTGCCGCGCGGCCTGCTGCAGCACCAGATAGCCTTCAGCAATCGAATTGGCCACGCGGGCGGCGAGATCCGGATCGCGCGACTGGAATTCGACGACGATGACGCGGGACTTGTCGACCGCATAGGCCGTGAAGCGCTCGTAATAGGCTTCCAGCACACGCTCTTCGGGCGTCAGCGCGAACGGATCCCGTCCGATGCCTGCCAAAGCGAGCAGCGACTTGATCGGCGAATGGCCCCGCAGCACCGGATCGAATTCCGGGAGTTCGGCGAGTTTGTTCTTCTTGATGATCTCACGGGCGAGATCGCGCGACTGCACCAGTTGCACCTGGCTGGTGATCGCCTCGGCGTCGAGTGCGTTGCGCTCCTCGCTGCGCTCGCCATTCGGCCGCAGGAAGACGTTGTCGCGACCGTCGATCAGGATGCGCGCTTCGGATTTGTAGCGCGGCGTGATCATGTTGACCGCGGTGAGCGACCCCACCAGCGCCAGGACGGTCGGCAAAATGATCCAGCTGCGCTTGCGTATCAGTGCATTGCCGAGCGCCCGCAGGTCCAGATCGCCGGATCCCAGCGAAGCGACGGGCTTCGGAGCCGCGGGCACAGGCTCGACCGCCCGCCGCACCACCGGCTTGTCCTCGCCTTTACGCCAGAACGCCAAACGCATCGCATACCCCCGCGGACGCCAACTGCTCGTCCGTCCAAGCCCCGGAAGGCGAGTACACTCGATTATGGTTGCCGCGAAGTTAACTCGCTCCATGTCGCGAGCCACCACCGGACCCGCCATGGGGGCATCGCGTCACTTTTTGTTAACCATCGAAGGCCTTAATCGGGCGACAACTTTTTCGGGATACTGGCAATGCGAGGCGAGTCTCCCTCCACCTCACGCCGGCCCGCCGCGCACGCGCCTGACGGCGCGCACTGGTTTTGATCATGCCCTTTGTCGACGGCCAGCCACTCCGAATTCTGCACGCCACGCGCGCGCCGGTGGGCGGCATCTTTCGCCACATCCTCGATCTCGCCAACGGCCAGGTCGATCGCGGCCATCACGTCGGCATCATCGCCGACAGCCTCACCGGCGGCGAACGCGCCGAGCAGGCGCTGGCGGAAATCGCGCCGCGCCTCGCGCTGGGCGTTCACCGCACCGCGATCCGCCGCGAACCGCTGCCGACCGATCTGCTGGTGTGGGCCCGCTTCCAGCGCATGATCAGCGAATTGAAGCCCGACGTGCTGCACGGTCACGGCGCCAAGGCCGGCGCGTTCATGCGCATCAGGACGGCCAGGCGCGATCGCATCCGCGTCTACACCCCGCATGGCGGCTCGCTGCACTATCCGCTGTCGACACTGAAGGGCAACGTCTACGCACGCGTCGAACGCGCGCTGATGAACGACACCGACCTGTTCCTGTTCGAAAGCGCATTTGCGCGCGACACCTATCAGCGCACCATCGGCACGCCGAAGGGGCTGGTGAAATGCGTCTTCAACGGCGTCACGGCGAATGAATTCGATCCGGTCGTGAAGGCCGATGACGCCACCGACCTGATCTTCGTCGGCGAATTCCGCCGCATCAAGGGCGCCGACCTGCTGATCGACGCGGTAGCAAAGCTGCGCGCCGCCGGACAACCGGTGACGCTGACGCTCGCCGGCGACGGCGAGGAGAGCGCGCGTCTCAAGGCCCAGGTGGAACAGCTCGGCCTCGGCCAGGCCGTGCGCTTCATCGGCCACGTCAAGGCGCGCCACGGCTTTTCCAAGGGGTCGCTGCTGGTGGTGCCCTCCCGCGGCGACTCGATGCCCTATGTCGTGATCGAGGCGGGTGCCGCCGGCATTCCCATGATCGCCGCCAAGGTCGGCGGAATCCCGGAGATTTTCGGCGAGCATGGCGACGCCCTGTTTGCGCCGAACAATATCGCCGCCATGGCCGATGCGATCGCAGCGGCCCTGAAGGATCCGGCCGCGACGCACGAGCGGGCCAAATTGGTGCGCGAACGGGTCTTCATGCACTTCTCGCAGAAGGCAATGGTCGAGGGGGTGTTCGCCGGCTACCGCGAGGCGTTTGGGAATCGTTAACCGTACGTTACCGCGTAACCGTTTCTTCCGATTTGTAACTTAAGCCGTTGCTCTGGGAAATCCGCACCGGCAGGCACGATGTGCTTGCTTCCAGAACGGACGTAGACAAGTGGAACCGATCAACGCAAGCTCGATGCTCGACGCCGCGGCTGTGACCGCGATGACCGCCACCGCAGCTCACCCGCCTACCGAACGCCGCCGCAGGCTCACGCCCGCCGCCATTGCCGTCAGCAACCAGAAGGTCGGACGCGCCTATTCGCCGGTCGTCATCGCCGGCGTGGTCCGCACCGTCGACTTCGTCATGCTCAGCGCCATCGGCGTCGCGCTCTATTTCGGCTATGTGGTCCCGATCAGCGGCTTTGCCTGGGAGTTCCTCGCCGCGATCTTCGGCGTAGCGGCGACGGCCGTGATCTCGTTCCAGGCCGCCGATCTCTACCAAGTGCAACTGTTCCGTGGCCACCTGCGCCAGATGAGCCGGATGATCTCGTCCTGGGCGCTCGTCTTCCTGCTGTTCATCGGCGCCTCCTTCATCGTCAAGCTCGGCAGCGAAATCTCGCGGATCTGGCTGACGGCCTTTTTCTGCTGCGGCCTCGCCGCGCTGATGATCGGGCGGCTGTTCCTGCGCTCGCTGGTGCGCAGTTGGGCCCGTCAGGGCAAGCTCGATCGCCGCACCATCATCGTGGGCGCGGACGAGAACGGCGAAGACCTGGTTCGCGCGCTGCAGAACCAGGAGGACTCCGATATCAAGGTGCTCGGCGTGTTCGACGACCGCAACGACGACCGCGCCTTGGATACCTGCGCCGGCAGTCCCAAGCTCGGCAAGGTCGACGATATCGTCGAACTGGCGCGACGCACCCGCATCGATCTCGTGCTGTTCGCGCTGCCGATCTCGGCCGAGACCCGCATTCTCGCGATGCTGAAGAAGCTGTGGGTGCTGCCGGTCGATATCCGCCTTTCGGCCCACACCAACAAGCTGCGCTTCCGGCCCCGCTCCTATTCCTATCTCGGCCAGGTGCCGACACTGAACGTGTTCGAGACGCCGATCACCGACTGGGACCAGGTGATGAAGTGGCTGTTCGACCGTGTCGTCGGCTTCGCAATCCTGCTGCTGGCGCTGCCCGTGATGGGTCTGGTCGCGCTCGCGGTCAAGCTAGACAGCCCGGGGCCGGTGCTGTTCCGCCAGAAGCGCTTCGGCTTCAACAACGAGCGCATCGACGTCTTCAAATTCCGTTCGATGTACCATCACCTGGCCGATCCGGCCGCCGCCAAGGTAGTGACGAAGAACGACGCGCGCGTCACCCGCGTCGGCCGCTTCATCCGCAAGACCAGCCTCGACGAACTACCGCAGCTGTTCAACGTCGTGTTCAAGGGCAACCTCTCATTGGTGGGTCCGCGCCCGCACGCCGTGCAGGGCAAGCTCCAAAGCCGGCCCTACGACGAGGCGGTCGACGGCTATTTCGCGCGCCACCGCGTCAAGCCGGGGATCACCGGCTGGGCGCAGATCAACGGCTGGCGCGGCGAAGTCGACAGCGACGAGAAGATCCAGAAGCGCGTCGAGTTCGATCTCTATTACATCGAGAACTGGTCGGTGCTGTTCGACCTCTATATCCTGCTCAAGACGCCGATCTCGCTGATCACCAAGAGCGAGAACGCATATTGAGTTAGGCTTCATTGCGAGCGCAGCGAGGCAATCCATGGTTCGGAACGCCGCGGCTCTGGATTGCTTCGCTTTGCTCGCAATGACGACCAATAGTTTGTAGGGTTGCGTGAGTGTTCGATGAGCTATGCGGCGACAGCCGGGAATTCCCTTGCCTCCGTGACGGTCGCGCCCGGCGTGCTGGCGTTGCAGCGCGCGATGGTTTGGCTGGCCGGCGCCTCCATCGCCATCGTCTTCATCGAGCCCAGTCCTTATGAGCTGGTCACGCTTGCGGCCACGCTGATCTTCTTTGCGACGGGTCTGCGGATGCGGCTGGTGTTCATGCCGCTGCTGTTGCTGCTGTTCCTGGTCAATCTCGGCTACAGCATCTGCGCGATCGCGGTGTTTGACCGACCCAACGTGCCGAACTGGATTGCGACCTCGTGGTATATGGCGGTGACCGTCATCTTCTTTGCGATGGTGATCTCCGAAGATACTGCCGCGCGGCTCGACATGCTCCGGCGCGGCCTGATCGTCGGCGCGGTGATCGCCGCGGTCGCGGGGATCGCGGGCTATTTCAACCTGATCCCCGGCGGGCGCGACCTGCTGACGCTCTACGACCGCGCCCGCGGCACCTACAAGGACCCGAACGTCTATGCCGCGTTCCTGGTGTTGCCGGCGCTGTTCACGCTGCAAAGCGTCGTCTCGGACAAGTTCGGCAAGTCGTTCCGCAGCGCCATCGCATTCGGCATCATCTCGCTCGCCATCCTGCTGGCGTTTTCGCGCGCCGCGTGGGGCATGCTGATCATCACTTCGGCTGCGATGCTGGTGCTGATGGTGCTGACCAGCCGCTCGCAGGCGCAGCGTTCGCGCATCATCGTGATCGCGCTCGTCACCGTGGTGCTGGCGGCGATGCTGGTCGCGGTGCTGCTGTCGTTCGACACGGTCTCGCAACTGTTCAAGCAGCGCGCGAGCTTCGACCAGGGCTATGATTCAGGCCGCTTCGGCCGGTTCGGCCGCCACGCCCTCGGCGCCGAAATGGCGCTCGGTCTGCCGCTCGGCATCGGGCCGCTGCAGTTCAACCGCTTCTTTCCGGAAGATACCCACAACTCGTACCTCAACGCGTTCATGTCGGGCGGCTGGCTGTCCGGCGTCTGTTATCCGGCGTTGATCTTCGTCACCGTGCTGACCGGCTTCCGCTATCTCTTCGTCCGCGTGCCATGGCAGTGGACTTATCTGGCGATCTTTTCGGCCTTCCTAGCCA
The DNA here is from genome assembly GCA_964609175.1 of uncultured Bradyrhizobium sp. GTDB lineage: Bacteria > Pseudomonadota > Alphaproteobacteria > Rhizobiales > Xanthobacteraceae > Bradyrhizobium. Next base: position 35,028 of record CAZSRR010000032.1, on the reverse strand, counting down.
CCGTCGGCGAGAGTTTCATCATCGACACCGACCACTGGCGGCATTTTTGGCTGATGCTCGGCGTGATGTGGGGCATGTTCGCGGCGGCGGAGCGATGGAAGCGTGAGACGGGCACGGTTTCGTAGGGTGGGCAGAGGAGCGCAAGCGACGTGCCCACCATCCATCACCGAGCACGCTGAGAGATGGTGGGCACGCTCCCGCCTCCGCTCTTCGAGCTTCGGCGGAAGCTTTGCCCACCCTGCGTTTACTTCTCGACCGTAAACGTCAACCCGGCGTGATCGACCAGCCGCTTGATCAGCCTGTGCTGCATCGCGGCCCCCGGCGTCCAGAAGCCCGCCGGCACATCGGGCGTATCGCGCAGCAGGCAGATCGCGCATTCCGAAATCATCTTTGAGGTCGAGCCGTAGCCGGGATCGCGGTCGCCCGTGACCGCGGCGCGAACCTGCCGGCCATCGGGCGCGATCGCCACATACAGCAGATCGAACAGTCCGTTCTCGCGTTCTTCCTTCGACGGGCCCTCGCCCGGCTTCGGCGCATCGGGGCCGGTCTTTTCGGTGTTCGCGGCCATCACGCGCTTGGTGTTGGCCTCGCCTTTTTCGCCATCGCCCGTCAGCACCATTTCGTCGTAGACGAAGTCTTTTCCGTAGGGAAAGCCCATCAGCATGTTCGAGCGGTGGACGTTGCGGGTATTGATCAGCGCCATCATGAAGGGCGCGGCCCAGGACTTCAGGTCTTCCTCGTAGAGCGGCTTGCTGCCCGGCGGCTGTTTCGGTCCCTTGAAGCCCGGCGTCAGCGCGAATGCGTCCTTGAGGATTGCAACCAGGCTGAGATCCTTGGCGACCGCATCGAACGTCGCCTTGGCGCTCGCCGCAGTGCCGCCGGACAGCGTGCCGCGCATGTCGCGCACGCGGCCCTTGACGCGGGACGCCGGCGCGCCGAACACGCGCTTGGCCTCCTCCTGCACGAAGAAGGCGCCGAGTTCGAACGGCACCGAATCGAAGCCGCACGAGAACACGATGCGCGCGCCGCTCGCCTTCGCCGCCGCTTCATGCTTGTCGATCATCTGCCGCATCCACAGCGGCTCGCCGCAGAGGTCGAAATAATCGGTGCCGGAGGCCACGCAGGCCGCGAGCAGTTCGTTGCCATAGAACTGGTAGGGCCCGACAGTCGAGATCACAGACTTGGTTTGATCGACCATCGCCTTGAGAGACGCCGGGTCGGCCGCATCGGCCACGATCAGCGGCGTATCCGCCGGTGCGCCGATCGCGTCGCGGACGGAAGCAAGCTTGTCCTTGCTGCGCCCGGCCATCGCCCATTTCAGGCCGGCGTCGTTCTTGTAGTGCGCGGCGAGATATTCGGCGACGAGCTGACCGGTGAAGCCGGTGGCGCCATAGATGACGATGTCGAATTTCGACGAAGACATGTTCCGATTTCCTTCAGATGATCGCTTGTTCTTCCGTCATTGCGAGCGCGGCGAAGCAATCCAGTTCGCCGCGAGAAGGAAGGAAGAATGGATTGCTTCGTCGCTACGCTCCTCGCAATGACGACGCAACCGTTTTGAGCCTATTTCTTCGCGTACGACACGCCCATGCCGGCGCGCACATCCGCCTGGATGCCGTAGGGCGCGATCGGGTAGCGCAGGCCATTCTTGGCAAGCTGCTTCATGCCGACGATGGCTTTGGCGAGGTGTTCGGGCTTCAGCGCCATCAACATCTCCTCGTCGGGCACGCCGCCATAGCGCCGCTCGGCAAAGCACGGCAGCGACAGCGACGGCTCGCCGGTCTTGAGTGCCCGTCCCCAGGAATCCGCGCACGCGGTTTCGCCGACCACGCCCCATTCGAACTTCTTGTAGCCGGTATATTGCAGACCGTTGATCAGGATGATCATCTGGCCGGGCGTGGCGTAGACCAGACAAATGTCCGGCGGGTTGAGCCGGCCGCTGGTGAGCGGGCTCACCGCCATCGCCTGGTAGCGGCCGAACGGCACCACGTCGAGCGCTTCCTGGCGCTTGCGCGCGTCTTCCGCCGTGCCGTGCCAGACGCCGACATAGTTTTCCCCGGCAAGCCATTTTTCATCCTGCGGCGCCAACCCGATCACCGCGCGGCATTGCGCGCCGACGAGGTCGTCGCCGGTAATGCCGACGGTCCAGCCGAGCCGCGACGCCATGCTGACGATCTGGTCGGTGGTATGCACCGCCGACGGCCGCCGGATTTTCGGGATCGCGATCATCTCCTCGGCGCGCGCGAACATCTTGATGCCGATCACCGTCGTCTTCAGCCGAAGCAGGCTGTTGAGGTCGGCCACCATGGCGGCAAGATCGAATGCTTCCGGCGGTGTCTGCTGTTGCATCTCGTCAACTCCCAGATCGGCGCATCGGGCGCGCGCCTTGCCCAATTGTAGCCCGGCCCGATCGGTGTTGCGACCGCTTACTTCGGCGCCGGTCCTGGCAGGAGCTCGTCGATCCTTCCGGTCAGGCGGTAGGCGATGAGGCCGATCCATTCGCGGATCGCGAGGTCGGTTCGTCCCAATCCTTCGACGGTGACATGCGACGGCGTCATCAGATCGTCGCGGCCGCCGACGCGCCAATCGACGGGATAAGGCTCGACCGCAAACCCCGCCTTTCGAAACAGCCCGACCGAGCGCGGCATGTGAAAGGCGGAGGTCACCAGCAGCCATCGCTCGCCCTCCTTCGGCGCAACCAGCGCCTTGGAAAAGTCCGCGTTCTCCTTGGTGTTGCGCGATTGCCGTTCCATGATCAGGCGCGATTTGTCGATGCCGAGGCTTTCAAAAATGCTGCCTGCGAAATCGGCTTCCCTGGCGTCGTTCGAGATCAGATTGGCGCTGCCGCCGGAAAACAGCACGCGCGCATTGGGATAACGCCGCGCCAGCGCCGCGGCGGCGATGATGCGATCCGGCGCGCCCCGCACCACCGGCGTGCCATGCGCCACGGAAAGATCGGCCTCGATCGATGCGCCCAGGATGATGATGCCGTCGGGCGCGCCGCGGCTCGCGTCCCATTGGGGGAAACGTTGCTCCAGTGGATATAGCAGCGCCTTCCCGAGCGGCGACAATCCGCAGATCACCAGGAGCAACACCGAGGCGATCACCAGCTTGCGGCCGAGCGAAGCGAAGCGCGTCGCCATCAGGATGACGCCGCTGAATCCCACCGCAATCAGGAGATTCGTCGGCAGCACCAGATAGCCGAGCGTCTTGGACAGGACGAAAAACAAGGAAGCCTCTCGAATAGACCCGGCTCGTCATACGCGGGCTTGCCCCGCGTATCCATCCTCTTCGCAACGGCCGCTTCGAAAAAGATGGATTGCCGGACCGAGTCTTGCAGTGACAAACTACCCACCACACCCGGCCAGAAAGACCGCTTCATGTCCCATCATCATCTGCATTCCAGCCCCGAAACCTGCCACTGGGGCTATTTCGACGCGCAGCTGGCGCCCGTGCTGACCATCGCCAGCGGCGACGAGGTCACCATCGAGACCGTCAGCGGCGGGCCTGAGGTGGTGCCGGACAAGAGCAAATTTCAAATCCCGCCCGAACTCCTCGACATCCATGCGAAATGCGAGCGCAAACTGCAGGGCCATATTCTCACCGGCCCTGTGGCGGTGGCCGGTGCCGAGCCGGGCGACGTGCTGGAACTGGACATTCTCGACGTGCAGCTCCGGCAGGATTGGGGCTGGAACCTGATCCGGCCGCTCGCGGGCACCCTACCCGACGATTTTCACGAAACCCGGATCCTGAACATTCCGCTCGACCGCGAACGGATGGTCGGCCGGTTGCCGTGGGGGCTCGATCTGCCGCTTAAGCCGTTTTTCGGCGTGATGGGCGTGGCGCCGCCGGCGGCCTGGGGCCCGATCACCTCGCTGATCCCGCGCGCGATGGGCGGCAACCTCGACAACAAGGAGCTGGGCGCCGGCGCCAAACTGTATCTGCCGGTGTTCGTGCCGGGCGCGCTGTTTTCCTGCGGCGACGGCCACGGCGTGCAGGGCGACGGCGAGGTCTGCGTTACCGCGATCGAAACCGCCCTCACCGGCCGCTTCCGCCTGACGCTGCGCAAGGATCTGCGGCTGGATTATCCCCGCGCGGAAACCGCAGATCACTACATGACGATGGCGATGGACCCCGACCTCGATCAATGCGCGATGCGCGCGCTGCGCGACATGATCGCGCTGCTCGGCGAAAAGCGCAATTTGTCGCGCGAGGACGCCTATACGCTGTGCAGCCTCGCCGCCGACCTGCGCGTGACGCAGACCGTCAACGGCTCAAAGGGCATTCACTGCATGATCGCGAAGTCGGTGGTGCACGGCTAGTCTTGCGCCTCATGGCAAGGAGCGCGCCTACGACGACGCTTCGCATCGCCGGGAGAACCATGAGTCCACAGACGGGGCCTGCATCCTTCGAGACGCTTGCTTCGCACGCTCCTCGGGACGAGGGGTGAAGGAGATCAAGCCGTCTCAAAACTCCGAGCGCAACTGCAGCCGTGCGTGAAACACCACGCTGGTCTTTCCAACGAGCGCCGTGCCGTTCACCTCTGCCGCATCGGTGGAATAGACACCGGTGAAACCGCAGGTCACCTCACGACCGCCGAACAGCGGCCGCACGCCTGCGGATCTGGTGTGCTCGGTGGTGATCAACTCGCCGCGCCATTTGCCGTGATCGCCGCGGTAAGAGCCGGTGTAGTAGAAATATGAGTCGCCGCCCGCGATCTGGCCGTCGTGCAGCACGATCACACCGTTGGCGCGGCCATGCCCGCCGTCCGTCATCCGGATCTGGATGGTGTAGAGCCCGTTCTTGACCGTCATGACGCCTGCCGTCGTCCACCGGCATCATCGGCATTCCCGGTCGTGCGAAGCAATCAAGAAATGAGTGCGCGGCAGAATCGTTTCGCCGCGCCCGCGAACCCTGCCCAGGCGCGCCCGCGCACTCGGGACAGCAGGCGAAAATTTGTTCCACAGGCCCAGGGTAGAATTTTTAACAACGATTCCAGATAGATAAAACGATATCCACAAGTCGTTTGACTCATATGTGCAAAACTAAATAGAGTCTAAATAGTAACTTTTCAGTACACCGTTTAAAAGTTAGCGTTCCTCATGGCTACAGAAAAAGCCGAAACCGACCGCATTCCCGTTACGTTGGCGCTCTCGACCATCAACTATCTCGAAAGACTCGTGAGACAGGGCACCCACGGCACCAGCGTTCCCGGCGTCGCTAGAACATTGATCGAGGAAGGCATTCGGCTCGCCATCAAGGACGGGTTGCTTGCGATCCGCGACAATGGACGCGCGTCCTGACGGGAACGGAGATGCGGCGGTTCACACAGAATGTGGAACCGAAACATGCTTACGAACCTACCGACCTGGACCACCGATCGCGTCGAATTGCTGAAGAGTCATTTTGAAGCGGGCCTCACCTGCCGCGAGATCGCAGCCAGCATTGGCGTCAGCCGCAACGCCGTCATCGGCAAACTGGCGCGGCTGCATTTGACGCGCGGCCCGGCGCGGGCGGAACCTCGCTCGACCAAGGCTGCGGCAAGGGATCGTTCGCGAAAGTCGATTCCGCGCCTGCAGTATCAAATGCTGCAGGCGGTCTATGAGGAGCCGCAGCCAACCGGGGAGGAGCCCGTCGTCAGCGACTTCCGCTGCTCGCTGCTCGAACTCAGCAACGAACGCTGCCGCTGGCCGATCAGCACGCCCGGCGCCGATGATTTCTGCTTCTGCGGCAACACGCCGGTAGAAGGCATGCCCTATTGCTCGGGCCACCACCGCCTCGCCTATCGTCCCGGATCGCGCCAGCCCGTTCGCTTGAGCAGGACGCGTTAGAAAAACGACACGGCCGGTCCTTGAATCAACCAGGACCGGGCGTATCTCCGCTGGCTATCCCAGCCGCCAGCCGACCGTTGTTAAACAGCAAATGGATCTTGTCGGCCGCCTGCTGCTCGATCATTTCGTCGCAAAAGCGCTGCAGGTGAGCCTCGATCGAGACGTCGGCGACATGCGTGGCGACGCGCAGGCCCCGCGGCAGCTTCTCCGCCTCGCATAGCCGCCTGGTCTCGGCCATCGCCTCCATCAAGACGTCGCACATCGCGACGTTGCAGCCCTCGGCCACGAGCTGGCGGGCTAGTTCGCGGCCCATGCCCGTGCCGCCTCCGCCAACGGAGCCCGTGCGCGACGGAACAGTGGCAAGTGAAACAAAAGCGCGAGAAGCTTTAGCCCGGCGGAATTACTCCGCCGCCTCGCGCGAGCCACCGAGCGCTCCCAGTCCTTCCAGCGCTTTCCGCGTCGCCGCCTGCTGCGCGGGCGACGCTTCCGGCATCGGCGCGCGCGAGAAGGTTGACGGCAATCCCTGTAGCGACTGCGCATAGCGTGTGCAGGCCGGCAGATTGTCGGAGACGATCGCGTTCCACAGCGTCAGCAGCTTCTGGTGCAGCACCAGCGCACGCGCGTGATCGTTCGCCTTGACCGCGTTCCAGAGTTCGACGGAAGCCTGCGGTGCGGCGCTCAGGATCGCGGCGATCGAACCGTGGGCGCCGAGCGCGTAGGACGGGTACATCAGCGCGTCGACAGCGCTGTAGATCAGCTTGTCCGGCGCCATCATCATGAGGTCGGCGAACAGTTTCAGGTCGCCTGCGCTCTGCTTGACGCCGACCACCAGCGGCACCTCGTTCATGATCCGCGTCAGCAGGGCCGGCGACAGATAGGACCACGGCACCACGTTGTAGATGATGATCGGCATCCCGGTCTCATCAGCCATGCGGCGGAAATGATCGACCATCGCCTGCTCGTCCGGCTTGAACAGATAATGCACCGGCGTCACCTGCAGCGCCGCGACATCCATGTCCCGCACCAGCCTGCCGCGGCGGATCGCGTCGCGCGTGGAATCGACGATGATGCCGGCGATCACGGGCACGCGGCCCTTCGCGGCTTCCACGGTCGCCGCCATCAGGTCGCGGTACTCTTCGTGGTCGAGCGTATGCCCCTCGCCGGTCGAACCGCCCGCCGCCATGCCATGGCTGCCGGCGCCGATCAGCCAGTCCACCTGCGGCGCGACGAGTTTGAGATCGATCTCGCCGTCTTTTCGGAACGGCGTCGTCATCGGCGGGATCACGCCGGTTGGACGTGCTTTCATGGCTCTGGCCCTCGCGGTTTCCATCCGTTGCACGCGGGGCGTATCCCCGCTTTGGCCGGACAAGCCTATCGAAGGCCGCCGCCGCGATCCAGTTGCCGAATCGGCAAGATAGGACAGCGAAACTGACGCACCGCCCATCCCCTTGATCTGGAGCAACACCCCGTTTGCCGCACTCGTCAATTGTAACAAGAACCAGGCGTCTGCTGTGGCGCGTCCGCACCCGCCCTCGGTACCGGAGATCAAATTGCATGGGTAAACATCTGCTTCGGATTGGCCGGTTGCGTCTGATCCTCGTCGCGAGCCTTGCCGCAACGGCCTGCCTCGCAGCCGATGCCGACCAGGGCGAAACGCTCGCCAAACGCTGGTGCACGGGCTGCCATCTGGTCGCGACCGACCAGAAGGCAGCGACCACCGACGCGCCGCCCTTCGCCTCGATCGCGCGGCGGCCGGATTTCGACCCCGCGAAGATCGAACTATTCCTGCGCGATCCGCATCCGAAAATGCCGAACATGACGCTCAGCCGGGCCGAGGCGGCGGATATCGCAGCCTATATCGCAGCGCAGAAGTAGCCACGCGGGAGGAACGTTTTCCCACACGCATCGCTTGAACCTTCCACTTGAAGCAACGACCTATCTATCAGAGGCAGCTCACAGGAGGCTCCCATGCCCCTCTGGCACGACACCATGGTGGATCGACCTCAATCCGACGATTCGGCCTATGTCGCAGGCTGGACGATCAGCGGCGTGGTTGTGCTCGGCGCCGTCATTGCGGTCTGGATACTCGGCATTTAGGCGAGCAAGCCAAGCTTTTGCGGAATCAGTAGATTGGTTGGTCGGAGCGAGAGGATTTGAACCTCCGACCCCTAGTCTCCCAGGCAAGGGGAGTTCGCTGAAATATCAGCGCAATTTCTGTAAACCGGCCGATTTTTTACCCCTTAAACCGACAGCGGTTTTCAATTCGTTTGTAAACCGGATTTCATCCGGTTCCGGCGCTCGCGGACGGCCGACGCCGATCCCCTTCCCGACACACCTGACGACCCCGCTCGCCTAGGGCGCGCGCCTGTATGACGCGCTCGCGGCGCCGATCATCAGCGAGATCGCCGGGGTCATTCTTGGCCCCAAAACGTAGAAAACCCCGCCGCGTTGGCGCGCGGACGGGGTCGTTGAGACCAGGCCGTAGGGGGCCCGATGACCTATCTAAATACGCGCGCCGATTTGTGCACGCAAGAACCAATTCGGCGCAACTCGCCCGTGAGTGCGATGATCGTAGCGGCCGCAGCACGCCGCATGCCCAAGATGCACTGGCGGTGGTGTCGTCGGGGGCGAGACATCGTTGCTTTTCTGGAGGTTCGGTTCGGCCGAACTCTGCCGCACGATGACGCCGGCATGGACGCCGTCAGGCTCCTCGCCCAGCACTACCTCCAGCTCAACATCGATCCCGAACGTGTCACCCGGGCCAACCTTCGCCTCATGGCGCCCTGGCTGACGGAGACGGAAACCGTGGACGTCATCCGAACCGCTCGAAAGGCCACGACGCCGTCGGCGGCGGTGCTTGGCAGGCAGTGGCGCGTCACGACCGACGAGATCACCGCCCACGGCCTGACCACGATCACCGCCTACACCGTTACCCAGGACGGCGACCGTAACCGACAAGCGCGCCGACGGCGCAAGGCCGGCGCCGGTTTGAAGCGCGGTCGCCCCTCGATGGGCCTGTCGGCAGAGGAGAGGAAGGCTCGACAGAACGCCCAGGCCGCCGCGCGCATGAGAGCCAAGCGGGCTAAAGAAGCGTTACGCAAAAATGATCACGCCTCATCCTATATAGGAGCAACGAAGCGTGACGAATTAAGCGTAACGCACTCTGACCGCCGCAGCGCCGCGCCTCAAAGCGCGGCGGCGCACGAGACGCCGGCCGTGATCGAAGTACTGGAGACGGTCGAAGCTGAGTTACTTCCCGAAATCAGGATCACGGTGTCCACGGCACCGGAGGTGATCGACCTCATCCCAGTCCCAGTGGCGAACCGGCGCGCTCAGGCGCGCCGTCCCTTCCGATCGGGATTGCTGGAACAGTTCCGGGAGCAAGGCATGGCTATGTTTGGAGGGACCCGATGAACAACCTGCCGGTCGTTGCCCGTGGCACGCCGCCTGCACAGCAGCCCGTCCATCGTGATCTGGGAGCGGCAATGCTTCCCTATCATGTCGCTGCCCCGCTCGCCGTCGCCCTCGACGAGGTGGACGTCGAGGGGATGCAATGGATCACCCACGTCAACCGCGACGGCGACCTCTGGACGGTATGGGACGCAGACGGCGACCCAACAAAGCTCTGGCGCTACGCTGACAGAGCGGCGTCCTATCTGGAACGGCTGCCTCGGCTGGCTGATGTCGCGACCGCGCACGAGGCCGTGCGCATTGATCTCGACACCACGCCCCCGATGGAGGCTCGTGTCGAGCTAATCTGCCTCATGCTGGATGCGCTGAATATCTCGAGGGCAACCCAGACCTACGTTCGCCTGCTGGCTGAAAAGCTCGGCAGCTCTCCCCATCGTGCCACAGAAACGCACGAGCGGAAGCACCGGTGGTTCCCGATGGCGGCGATCGCAGCCGCCATCGACGACGTCATCACCAACATGACGCCCGCGCGAGGTCGCCCGATCGACATCGCCAGCATGCTCGACGTCTGCGGTAAGCACGCCAGCGAGCTAGTGCGACTGGAATCACGGCTGGCGGTCATGGCCAAGGCAATCCCGATCCTGGGTCGGATCACTGAGGCCGTAGCAGACGTGCCGCGTCCGCAGAACATGCGGCCGCGTGGGTGGAAGCCGCCACCGATGGAGCCCGGCGAGGACCCGATCCCGTTTTGACAACTCATGACCCTTTCTCTCACCTGCTCAAGGCGGAGGAGGATACGGGCTCTGGCTTTGTTGCATCGGATGCGTCGGCGCACTCAATTGCCCCTGTGCTACCAGAAGAGTTCTCTGACCGTTTAACAGTGCAAGCATCGCCGACCGAAATTCTTGTATCTCGTTCTGCTCAGTTTGCCAGCCGAACGGAACATATGCGAGCCGGTCAAGCTCGTGTCGGTCGATTATTACTCCCGACGCCTTTGCGATTGTGTGCAGGAGATCAAAAAATAAGTCCGAACGTCTTGAGAGGAAATTATCTAACGCGTTCCCTGGAGGGGGCACCGTGTCTGAGAGATTCCCGATGTAGGCCTTGTAGGCCGTGATGACGTCAGGGTGGTTGAAAAACTCAAGTTGCACTTGGTTCAGGGCACCCACGTGGTCTGCGTTCATGACCATTTTGCGCGTACGCATCAATGTCGAGAGGATTAGCCTTTTGCGCGCCTCCGCATCACGCTCGAGATCCTTCTTTCTAGTTATTTCGACGGCTTTGATTGGGCCGTAGACGATTGCAGCTACGGTTGCGATCAAAATGAGAAAATTGATGCAATCAGAGAACTTAAGTGTCCAGAATGTTTCCGCCGACATTCTACCAATCTCTTAGCTTTTGGAATTTTGCATTCACAGGGCCAAGCGGGGTCGTGATTCCGATCACCTGCCCATTCGCAAAGTCGCGCGGCAGCGCAAATTGCAGAGGGACGCGCTGTTCAGTCTGTGGGGGAGTTGATCCGGTAATCAGCGTCGACGATCCTGCGGGGATCGTGTAGACGATGCTGCAACTCAAGCCGTCCTTGGTTTGAACGAGTTTCCCTTCGTACTTCAGCCCGCCAACGTCGACCCCGATCAGATCCTCTCCCCGGATAACGAACAGGAGCACACTTGTACCTGCGCGACCGGTCAGATAGGCGGCATAAAATCCTTCCATCCTGCGCGTCCCCGAATCAGCAAGCCCGATGGTGGCACGCTTAGCGCGTGCAGAACCAACAATTCTACTTTTTCCGTGTTTTCCACAACTGGTTTCTGCCACTGCCGTGGCGCAGCCGCCAAGCGGCAAGCCTTCAACCGCGACCTCAAGAAGGCCGCGGATGAGGAGCTGGTTGGAGTGCGGGACAAGCTGGTCTGGCTGGTTGCTCCCGAGGACGAAGCCGACGTTGGTCTCACCCGGGGTGACATCGATTGGGACAAAATGGAACTTCGTGACGCTTTGCGGGACAATGTCCCAATGTCCCGGGTGGGATTGGTCTCAGGGGAGCCATGAACCGCACCCACCCGCCCCAAGAATTTTTCTCGGTGCCGATCACGCCCCCGACGCCGCCGGCCATGACCGGGGGCCGCACCCCGACGAAGAGTGAGGCCGGCGCCGGGGTAGGACGGCGACGGCCTCTGCCGGCCGCGCACGGGTGGTCTCCATGCATAGCCGACGATTTAGATACGGGGCACGGGCGAGCGGTTTCGACGCACGGCGGCCAACAGGCCGACGGCGGACCACAAATCCAAAATTGGATTTGCCTGCGAATGATCATCTGTAAGTCGTTGATTTCGCACACGGAATGCAGATTCTCGTATGCGCGACGTGACCAGAGCTCTCCCCGCAAATCTGCGTTTAGAGAACATCGTATCGCGGCTTGACCACTTACCGGTTTTTGTTCATTATCCGGTAAGTTTATGTCAGGAACCGGGAGATTCCCCAATGATTGCGCGCCTACAGCTGGTCGAGCCGTGCAACGAAAACCGGCAAGTTGGAGAACCGATCATCCGGCGGGTGTCGAATGCCGAGATGCGCAGCCGTGAATACCTGACGGCGTCCGAGATCGAGAAGCTGATCAAGGCGGCCAAGGATGGTCGCTGGGGCCAGCGGGACGCCGCCCTCATCCTGGTCGCCTACCGCCACGGCCTGCGCGCCGTCGAAGCCGCCAACCTCGAATGGTCACAGGTAGAGTTCGGCCGCAACGCTGCCCTGCATGTCCGCCGGGCGAAGAAGGGTAAGCCGGCCGTGCATCCCATCCGTGGCGACGAGCTTCGGATGCTGACGGCGCTGCGCAAGGCCTACCCAGATACGCACTACGTGTTCACCACCGAGCGGGGGACGCCCTTCACCACCGACGCCATCAACAGGCTGGTCAAGACGATCGGGCAGCGGGCCGATCTGCAACTGCCTGTGCACTTTCACATGCTGCGCCACAGCTGCGGCTACAAGCTCGCCAACGACGGCATCGATACCCGGGCAATCCAAGATTGGCTGGGGCACGTCTCGATCACGCACACCACCCGCTACACCCAGTTGAGCGCGACCCGGTTCGCCGACTTCTGGCGCGACTGACGGCGCCTAGCGCGCGCCCTCAGGCGCGCTGCGCTGACCCGGCCGCTGCTCAGACATCCCCGAGCGGAACGCGCATCACCGAGCCCCGTAGCCGCCTTGCGCGGCATGCCGTCCCGGGTGATTGGAGCGACAAGACAATGAAGTGGGGCGAGGCTGGCGAAATACTGAAGGTTTTAGGTGTAGGGCTTCCACTGGTGATCGGTGGTTTCTGGCTCTTCAACCGTCTTGAAAGTTCTCAGCGACAGCAACTGAGCCCTTCTGAATACGATGCTTGCGTCCAAGCGGAGACCAAAGAGTTTATACAGCAATGTTACCGCGAGAGGTTGGCGGAGGACATGGCAAAGAGTCGAGCTGAGTTGCCGCGGCTTCCATCGCAAGAAGAGCGGTTAAAGGTCTGCAGGGCGGACCTTCTAATCGCACGATCGGCAGCAAAGCTATACCCAGCACGTTGCGGAGATGACCCTCGGTCGGCGAAATAGTAGGAGCGCATCTGTCGCCCCGGGCGAATACTGGAGGAAAAGCGATGAGATTTGTTTTGCCTAAGGTTGATCTACGAAGGGATAACGGGAGCCGATCAATCGAAGATCAAGACGGGAATGTTGTGGGGCAGCTCCTTATAATGCAGGACGTGGGGCGAACAATAATCCTGCTCGGCAAGTACAGAGCAACCTTCAAGACTCAGGACGAGTGCGCGGCTTTTGCGCGCGGCGTTGAAGCTGTCATCAGCCATCTAACTAAAGTGGAAATGTAAGGCACCGAGCGCCACGGCACATTCGAAGACGCAATGGCGGCGGCAACTACATAGCCAGTCTGCATGGCCCCATCATGCGCGCCGTAGCCGTGGTCGCTGCGAGACAACCGGATCAACCATGCGAACAGTTCGTGCCATCTATCGGGGTCGGACCCTGACCGCCGTCGAGAGCGACGGATGGTGGCAGGTGGAAATCGACGCCGAGGGCAACGGCATCCTCATGCTCAAGCAACCGACGTTGGAAGAAGCAATGGCGGCGGCGAGGCACTTTCTGGACCTCCCGCACCGGACCTTGAACTGACACTGCCCGAACTACTGAGATCAACGCACGAACGAGAATCGAACTATCTGCGAACATTAACCTCGTGTTTACCGAGGTGTGCTACACAATGATCCGCCGCTGAAGATTGGAATATGGCGCTCCCGGGTCACCGGTTTCCATGCCATCGCGACAAGGCGGGTCGTACGACTGCCGCTCGCTCGGCGCAAAAAATGCGAATCCCCCCACAGAGACTGATGACGGTTCACACCGGTTCCCAGGTTGCTGGGACTTGGGGCTGTGCGCTCCTTGAAACATAGTGCGAGTCCGGTAAGGCCGGATCACTCGCCCCGTCGCGCATGAACTTGTTGCGCTGAGACGAGTGCCGGCGTCCTCCCGACTGCCCGCGGCGTGCGTGCCGCTCGCAGGACGATGCGACACTAGCGGCGTGAAAAGCCGCTCGGGGAAATGGCGGTGACGCCAGCCAACCGACAGCCCCTTATGGGCGAGCAGATCCCGGCCGACGACCGTCGCCGCATGCCTCGGGTAGCGATCTGCTTTCCAACTAACACAACCAATTCGAGCCGGGGCCCCTTGTGCCCCGGCTTTTGGGCTTGGACCCGTGCAGCTGATCTTGGCTGTATCGGCCCACGCCTCCCAGCAACATCATCCAAAAGGATTCCAGCCATGAGTATAATCGCTCGGGGCGACGCCCGCATGCGTCAGATCGGGGCCACGAACAAGGCCCGGGCCGCGACCATTTCCAAAGAACTGCTTGCGACCTTGTCGCGGTCGCCGACGCCGATCGACAGGGCCATGGCGCTTGCAGTCGCAGACGCAACCGTTCGGCTCGAGAATAAGATCGAACAGGGTCGTGACAGCACGATGGCGCGCCGCGCGTTGCTCGAGGTTATCGCCGCGTCACCGTTCGCGCCGGCATCTGCACCTGCCGTCGCTCCAACCTGAGGCGGACATGTCGTCACCGACGAGACGCAGGCGCGAGCGCCTGATGACGCCGGAGCGCGCCGCGAATATCGAGGCGCACGCGCGCTCGTCGGCCGAGTTTCGCTCTCTGCCGCGAGAGACGCAGAAGCGCATCATCGAAGAGTTCCGCAGCGAGAAGCAGCGAGGCGGCGGAATGTGCTGGGCGCATTACCTGACTGTGACCTTGCTTCACTTGCCTGACGAGGCGCGCTCCCCACCGGGGACGGAGTACCGAACATGATCGACGAACCGTCGCCCCCCTCAGACCCCGGGGTTGATACCCTTACGCCCCCGGGTGACCTGCCGCCGCGGCCGGCCTCGCCCGCCAGTAGCGCCGCGGCGATCACGAACAACGCCTTGCGGCGCTGGGACCCGAAAAACCCTCAAGGTCGACGCACGCGCGATCTCTACCGCAGCTTGATGCGCATGGTCGGGAACCCGCCGGAACCCGCGCGGCAGGCGCTGTGCATCTCGGCAGCCGAGCTGATGGTCCTGGCCGAGATCGCCCGTGAGACCAGCCTCAAGGAGGTGACGTCCAAGAATGCCGAGATGGCGTTCAAGGCCGAGAAGGCCATGCGCCATGCGCTGTCCGCCCTCGGCGTCGACAAGCCTGTCACCGCCGACGCCTCCGACCAAGGCTACGGCCTCTTTGTAGATGACGAGGACGAAGCACCGTGACCAAGGCCCCAGACATTTTGCAGGCGATGAACGGCCCGTTTCGGCCGTGGTTCAACGGCGCAAGCTGGGACAGCTGGCGGGCGATCCTCAAGGCGACCGCAGCGTTGCCGATGAATGATGCCGACATCGAGTTCTTCCAGTCCGTCGCCGGCGGCCGTGAGCCGCCGCGCAGGCGGGTGCGAGAGGCTTGGTACGTCTGCGGCCGGCGCGCCGGCAAGGATTCCGTCGTCTCGCTGATTGCTGCGCACGCGGCCGCTACGTTCAATCCGAAGGGCGTTCTGCGTCCCGGCGAGCGGGCGCTCATCGCCTGCATCGCGCCCGACAAGGAGACGGCCAAGATCGTCCAGCGCTACATCACGGCGTTCTTCGAAACCGTCCCCTCGCTCAAGGCGATGATCCAGCGCACCACCGATGAGGTGCTGGAGTTGCGGAACATGGTCGACATCCAGGTCATGACCTCGAACTTCCGCACGGTGCGCGGCCGGCCGATCTTGTGCTGCATTCTGGACGAAGTGGCCCTGCTGCGGAGCGACCTCAGCGCGGCGCCCGATGTTGAGCTCTATAACGCGCTCTTGCCGGGCATGGCGACGATCCCGCAAGCCATGATGTTCGGCATCTCGAGCCCCTACAGGAAATCCGGCCTTCTCTATAAGAAATGGGTCGACCACTTCGGCCGCGACGGCGACGACGTCCTTGTCGTGCAAGCGCCCAGCCACGTGATGAACCCGCTACTGGATACGCGGGATCGCGATCGGCAGATGGCGGAAGATCCGGCTGCCGCTCGTGCTGAGTGGTATGGCGAGTTTCGCGACGATCTCGTTGCCTTCATCGATCCTGCGACGGTTGCTCGCGCGGTCGTCACCGGCCGAACCGAGCTGCCGCCGGTACCGGGCATCCGGTACTTCGCCGCGGTCGATCCGTCGGGCGGCTCGAGCGACAGCATGACACTGGCCATCGCGCACCTCGAAGGCGAGCGTGGCATTCTCGATGTCGCCCGCGAATGGGTCACGCCGTTTTCGCCAGAGCAGGTGACCAACCAGATCGTAGAGGTCTGCCGCGGGTATAACCTGAAAAGCGTCACTGGCGATCGGTTCGGCGGCGAGTGGCCGCGCGAGCGCTTCAGGCTGAAAGGAATCGAGTACCAGCTCGCCGCGTTCTCACGCTCCGAGGCATACCTGGCGCTTCTGCCGAGCCTCAACACGCCGGGAAAGATCGAACTTCTCGATAACACCCGGCTGATCGCCCAACTCAGCGCGCTGGAGCGCCGAACGGCGCGATCGGGTCGAGACACCGTCGATCACCCGCGTGGCGGCCATGATGACATCATCAATGCCGCCGCGCTGGCGCTGGTCGGCGTAGCTGCGCAGCCAAACAACTCAGCTGCAAACTGGATCGAATATCTGCGCCGCGAGGCTGTCCGGGCCGGCATCGAGGTCGACGACATCCGCGCCGCTGGCCCGCAGTTCGGATTCGAAATCGGCCCGGCGAAGCAGCCGGAGCCGTTGTTCAAACTTTGGATGCCGAAACCGGTTGAGAACGGTGGCGGCCGGGGCGGCGTGATGGCTGATCACAAGAAGTGGATGCCGCGGTACGAAGGCGAACGGGCCTACCTCGACGTGCCGCGTGCAGCGGCAATCGAGTTGCTCGAACATCCCCTCTGGCTTGACGACAACAAGACGGTCGCGCGCGACCTTGGAAGGGAAGCATGACCCGCGTTCGAGTTCGAATCCCATCCGACTGCACGACGCTGATCGGCCCGTCCGGCGACCAGATCACCGTCATGGTCGACGGTGTCGGACGCTACGCCGACATGCTGGAGAGCGACGCGCAGCTGATCCTGTTCTCCGGCCTTCCGGCATCCGTGCCGTGGCGTGAGGCGAACATGACACTCATCGAAACGATGACGCCGCTACCGCGGACGCCGATCGTCCGTGTGGCGGATCTTCAAGCCGCTCGGCCTATCAATCCATTCGACAAGGCAGCGATCGCAGCCGATGCGCTGGCATCGTGGAGGGGCCGGCGGTGATTACCAACAACATAAAAGAGGGAGGCAACGTCGTGCCGCTTTTCATCAGCTTCGAGACGCTCCAGCGTCAGCAAAACGAAGCGTATCAGCAACTCGCTACGGAATGGAACAGCACCTGCGAGCGCTACGACGCCGTACACGCCGTCATCAAAAACGACGATGGCGAGCTGGCGAAGCTGGCGCCCGGCGACGCTGACCTTGCGAAGCGCTTTGTCGCGGAGCAAGGCGAAGCAGCCGAATCGCAGATCAATCGCGAGACCATCAGCACGCTGCTCGCGATCAGCAAGAGATACGAGGCCGAGATCTATGGCATCGGCGAGAACGCGAAGCGCAGCCGCCGCTTCGCAGCATCCGTTTCTCGCCAGTATCGCGGGCCGGCATCTGACATCACCTCTCTCGAAAGCAAGCGCCGATGAACGAACTCGACAAGATCGCCACCGCGCGTGGCGAGGGCCGCGCCGTGCATTCGTTGGTCCCCGGCAGCTACAACCCCGCCCCGGGCGAAGGCTCGGACTGGTTCGGGCCCTCGCAGCCCATGAAGCCCGTCGCTCCGCCGGAGGTTGCCGGCCGGACCTGGGACTTTCCCGCGGGCTACAACCTCGCGACTGAGCCGCGCGCCTACGAACAAGTTTCGTTCGCGATGCTGCGCGCGCTCGCCGATGCCTACGATCCGGTCCGCCTCATCATCGAGCGGCGCAAGGATCAGATGTGCCGTCTGCCGTGGACGCTGCGCTACCGGCACGACAAGGAATCGAAGCAGCTGTCGGCGCAGCAGCGCAACGTGCTGCGGGAGATCGAGGAATTCATTAAGCAACCATGTGCCGAATACTCGTTTCGCGCCTGGCTCCGCGTCCTTCTGGAAGAATTGCTTGTCATCGATGCGCCAACTATCCATTGCGTCCGCAACAGCGGCGGCGATTGCGTCGAGTTGGTTCCGCTCGACGGCTCATGCCTGAAGCCCATTCTGGACGAGCATGGCAGGCCACCGCGGCCATTCCACTACAGCGGCGGGCCGATCAACTGGCTCGGCCGAACTATAGTCGGCGCCGAACTCGATGAGATCGGAGCGCGCATCGTCGGCGGCGCGGTGTATTTGCCGGCCTATCAGATCTGCTACAAGGGACTGCCCGCCTGGAACGCCACAACTTGGGACGTCCTCTATTTTCCGCAGAACCGGCGAGTTGGTCGACCGTTCGGATTCTCGCCGGTCGAGCAGATCATCACCAGCGTCTCGACGGCGATGCGTCGACAGATCTCACAACTTGAGTACCTGCGCGAGGGTAACACGCCCGAAGGCGTGCTCGGCCTGCCCGAGACGTGGACCGTCGATCAGGTGAAGCAGTACGAAGATTCTTGGAATAACATGCTTGCGGGCAATCTCGGTCGCCGCCGGCAGATCCGTTTTACAGCTGGCGACGCCAAGTTCACCGCATTCAAAGAGCCGCCGCTCAAGACCGAGTTCGATGAGTGGTTGATCCGCATCGTCTGCTTTGCCTTCTCGTATCCGCCCGCCGCCTTTGTCTCGCTCTCCAACCGCTCGGTCGCCGAGCAGCATGAGAAGCAGGCGGAGCAGGAGGGCATTGATCCTCTCAAGCTCTGGGCTGCCGATGCTATCAACGAAATTCTGAATCGAGAATTTCCTAGCGAGGATATTGAATTTGCGTGGCAGGAGGCTCAGGAGACCGACCCGGTAAAAGAGTCTGCCGTCCTGACACGCTATGTTGACGCTGGCGTGATTTCTCGGAACGAGGCTCGTGAACGTATCGGGCTGGATCCCGACCCGAGCCCCAACGCCTCGAAGCTCGCCATCAAGACGGCGGCCGGCTTCGTGATCATCGACAGTGATCCGGATGCCGGCGTCGAGGACGCGGCGCAATTGCTTACCATCCCCAAGGAGAATAAGAGATGACTGCACTGCTGACAGCGTTCGTGCCCGCCGAATATATCGGAACGACCTTTGAAGAGGTTGCCGTCATCAACGGCAACCGCGCGCCCAGTAAATATCATACGCGCGATCACGCCGGGCACGTTGTGGTCGACGTTCCGCTCGGATTCTACCAACGGCTCCTGGCCGGCCCTCAGGGTCTGAAGTGGGCAGATGCCAATCCGGAAATCGCGCAATGGCTCGGTCAGGAAGATCGCCGCACAATGACCTGCAATGCGTTTCCTGGCGCCGATCGTGCGCCGCCGGTGGCGCCGTCCGCTCCGGCTGCGCCCGCCATGATCCGGATGCTCGCCCCGACGGATGTGACGGGCTGCAGCGTCGAGGGCACCGAGCTCGCGATTCCCGATGATCGCATCGTCACCGTGACCGAGACGGTCGCCGACACGCTGCGATCGTTCGGATTCACTCCGGCCTAACTCAGAATTTTCCAATCGCGCGGTTTCCTCGGAACGCGCGATTTGTCGACGTGGCGTTTCCCTTCGTCGCGGCGACGTGCGACCGGCCTTGCGAGAGCGAGCCCGGCCGCGGCTCTCTCGCGGGTGCTTCGTTGCCGCATGTCGGCCTTGCCCTCGAAAGCGGACATTCGGCCGCGCGACCTTGCGGTCGGCCAAGGGCCAAAGGCAGACCATGCTGGGGCGGTCAACGCGCAACACTATTCCGGCATTCCGGCAACTCGGTACGCTTCCCGCAACTTGGCAGCATCTTGGGGTCTGCCTCTAAATAGCTTAAGTGTACTAGAGATGCGCGCAGATGGAGCAATCATGGCGAGTTCCCGCCACAGGCTTTTCGCCGCCTCGATGTTGCCAAGGTATATATTGCAGGCAATAGAGGCGCGCAGAGATGCCGGAGTGCTGCTCGGCAGACGACGCGCAAGGGACTTTGCACACTCCAGCCCATCATCATAATTCCCAAGGAACAAATGGGCGAACGCTAGTACTTGATCCGCAAACCCAATGCGGGGATCAATCGGGCTTAGTCTCTGTGCACGTTGAGCGTACTTTATCGCCGTCTGGTGGTCACCGCGCAGGACTTTTGCCCACCCACCCCATATCCACGCGATCAAGCCATTGGGATCGAGGCGAATAGCTTCCTCGTAAAGGCTATGGGCAAATTCAACTTCGCCACCGCAATTCATCAGGCAAGTAGCTGAGTTCGTCAATACGAGTGGGTCGCTCTTGTCTAAACCTAAAGCACTTCGTGCACACTCGACCGACCGAGAAGCATCTGCGGCTGGATCATCGCTCCACCCATAATTGTGCCGATTATTAAATGCATGCCCTAAACTCGAGTGCGCCAGCGCGAACTGTGGGTCCAGCTTGATGGCTTGTTCGTACAGATTAATCGCTTGATTGGTGCTTTCGCTCGTGAACTGAAATTGCGCCGCCCGCCCGCGCAGCCAGTAATCGTACGCATCTAAATTGCCGGGCGGCTTTCGATTAACTCGTTCAACTTCAGCGCGGGTTACGCTTGGGTCGATTGCGCCAGCCACACTGCTTGCCACATGATCCTGCAGGTCGAAAACGTCCTCAAGCGCTCCGTCAAAT
This sequence comes from uncultured Bradyrhizobium sp., assembly GCA_964609175.1. Lineage (GTDB taxonomy): Bacteria > Pseudomonadota > Alphaproteobacteria > Rhizobiales > Xanthobacteraceae > Bradyrhizobium. The sequence goes on along the minus strand of CAZSRR010000032.1, from coordinate 14,488 downwards.
CTGTCTGCCCACAGATGAGCACCAGAAGCAGCATCGATCAGCTGGCCAGTTATGCGGACGCGGTTGTTGGATTTTCGTACGCTTCCTTCGAGAACGTACCGGACACCCAAATCTCGACCCACTTTCTTGATGTCGACCGCTTTTCCTTTGAATGTGAAACTGGAGTTCCGGGCAATCACGAAGAGCAGTTTGTTTCGAGAGAGCGCCGTGATGATTTCCTCCACCATCCCGTCGGCAAAGTATTCCTGCTCCGGGTCGCCCGACATGTTTTGGAAAGGCAATACCGCGATGGAGGGCTTGTCCGGCAGCGCAAGGAGCTTCGTTTCAGGGGGAGCGCTCCGACTTGCGGCCGGAGACGAGGAAGTCGATCTCACCGCATACAGCCGCACCGGTCGATCAATATTCTTTAGTGACCTCTCGCCGAGATCGTCGAATGTATGGACTGTTTTTCCCCGAACTTGTCGAAAGGCATCATCCGAAACACAGACGCCGCCCGGCTCGCACTCGTTCTCAACCCGCGCCGCGACGTTGACACCGTCACCGAAGATGTAATCACCATCGATAATGATGTCGCCAATATTTATGCCGATACGAAAGTCGATTGCAGGGAAAAAGCTGCCGTTGCGCTCGGCCATCTTCTCCTGAACGGCCATTGCGCAGGTGACGGCATCTACCGCGCTGGCAAATTCGACCAGCATCCCATCTCCTGTGGTCTTGACTATCCGTCCTTTATGACCGGCGACGGCTGGATCAACGATCTCGCGGCGGATGGCTTTAAGGGCTTCCAGCGTTCCAAGCTCGTCGGTGCCCATAAGACGGCTGTACCCAGCGACATCCGCTGCCAGTACAGCCGCCAAACGCCTCTCAACCCGTTCCTCCGACACAGAACGCCCCTGTTGGTATCTTGGCTCCGCCGGCATCAAAGCATATTGGGCAGCGACCGGGCTAGGGTCGACTTCCGGGTTGGGTCAATCACGACGGTCCTGCCTGATCCCAGTCAGGTCCGGTTTGCCCCTGATAGGCGACACGCTCGCGGCCCACGGAGCGGGCAGCAATGGGCCACAAGCAGACATGAACCAAAACGAAGGCTACTGTCGCGTGAGTAACGCGTTGAACTGCGCCCTTGTCGCCTCGTAACACTCACAAGCTACTTCGCTCATCCCCTCGATATTGAGGATCTGTATCCTTCCTCGCACGTAGCGGATCATCCCGGCGCGCTGCAAAGTATGCGCCACAACGGTCACGCTACCTCGGTGGACGCCCAGCATCTCCGCGAGAAACTCCTGTGTAAAATTGAGTGTGTCGCTGCCCGAAAGATCCCTCGCTCGAAGTAGCCAACGACAGAGCCGGGCTTCTGTGTGGTGAGCGGCGAGGCAGCCTGCAGACTGCTGAACCTGCGCCAACAGTGTTTGCTCGTGACGGATAAGACTCGAGAGCAGTGTTGCACTCTGAAGTACGGCGCCCTTCAGCGCGTTTGCGTCGCAGATGAGAGCACTTCCGGCGAGCTGCACAATCGCCCTGATTGTCGAGGTCTTGTGGTCGACAGCCGCGGACGCGCCCACCATGCCATCCTTACCGACCATCGCCGTTTCCACCATCTCGCCACCGGACAGCACCAAAACGAGCGAGATGACCGCGCCCGCTGGAAAATAAACGCGATCGATTTTGTCTCCGGCCTCGAACAGGACTTCCGCTTGTCTAAGCTCTACAGGCTTCAAGTGCGGCTTGAGCGCGGCTAGATCGTTCGGGGCGAACGATGCGAGCAATAGATTCTCATTTTGTGGCATGAATGCGCTCCCGGTTGGCATGCAGGCGGGAGCGCTACTGGTCTCTCAGCCACCGACGCCCACGGTAGGACCGCTGCCGGTGATAGATTGCAACGCAGCAAACCTTGGGTCGTTCCGACGCGAGGGGAATAAATGCGCCGCAATGTCAGGCGCTCGACAGACGAGTTTGGCGTTGCGAGCTCTAATTAGGCTTTCGGGAGGGAGTGCCATGAGTGCTTACGATCCAGAAACCCTCGATGTCCTGCGCAACGCTTTAGACGAGGCGTGGGAGCTACTTCCAGAAAGCCTTAGGAATAAGCACCTCAAGATCGACATGGCCGACCGTGTTTTGCGCAAGGCAGCCATGGGCGAGCGCGACCTAGATCGACTTCGTCGAGCCGCTTTGGCGGGGACTGGCTTCGACACGGCGGCTGTTAGGCCGAACGCATGACCTTTCAGGACCGCAACGAGCCACGGCGGCGCCGCCGCTTCAAACAGACTGAACCATTGGAGCAGCGGCTGGCGAAAGAGGCCCAACGGCTACGAGATGAAGCTCGGCTGCTTCCTTCCGGCCTCGCGCGTGAGCATACGCTCAGGAAGGCGCGTCAGGCAGAGACCGCGGCGCGCATGACGGAGTGGCTTCGTTCGCTGGAACGAGCGCCGTTGAAATGAAAAACTATCGAGCATCATTAGAGAAACTGCGAAACGATGCAGCTGAATGCGCAATAATCCGTGACCTTGCCACGGACGGAAAAAAACGGGAGATGTACGATCGACTGCACGCGCACCTCAATCGGCTAGCAGACGAAGTGGAGGCGGCGATGCGCAATTCCGGACATCAGCAACCATAGGCAAAAACGCCCGCTAAGGGTCAAAAGCGGCCTAGCAGGTCACGGCTGTCCAGGACCGCTCATCCTCAAAGAGCGGACATCGGGCGCGGTGCGCGCCACCGTCGTCGGCGACCCCTCGATTGCCGCCGGCATGTCGCTGACGCTGACCGGCACCCAGCACTTCGACCAGTCCTTCGAGATGGACAACGGTCCACCACGAGTTCGGCATGCAGGGCCATCTGACACACATCACGGCGCGATCTGCGAAGCGAGGTCGCAGCGCCACCTAAAATGCACCGAATAGGTGCATTTTTGTTGTTATACGATTTTTGATTGACATGCGTTGATGGGGCCGGCGATGATGCATGGCCATCACCGATGGCGGACCGGCTCGGGTGCAGAGCACACCCGAGGCCGGCCCTCACTCGCACCTCAAGGAGCGGACCTTGGCACGAGCTACCGCAAGTTTAGCAGATCAAACTCTTGAAGCGACCATAGAGGCCGTTGAGTACGAACCGGACGGTCGCGTCACGGTTTCGCTGAAAACGACGGAGGGACCGCTGTCGCTGACCATGACGGCGACGGGGTTGCTGAACCTTGTCAACATGTCGATGACCGCCATCAACAAGCGAACCACCGACTTCATCCGCGCGGCAGGCTGAACCTCCCGGCGTCAACGACCAAGGCCCCGCCACCGGCGGGGCCTTTGCCTTTGTTCCATTGAGGAAACCTGTCGCCCCCGACGAGGTGTCTTTGCACCAGATTGGTGCATAAGTATTTGATTTTTAGAGATTTTTACCTTGGCGAATCTGTCCTTGCGTCCTTACGAATGAGGATCGCTGGTCGATTCGCGAGTGTCCTTATGCCCCGCTCTACCGTTGCTTGTGAGACAGCCCCCGCCCCTCGCGGGCTATCGAAGCGCCAAGCCGCAGCGTATGTCGGTTGCGTCACCTTGGCCGCGTTCGATCGGTGGCGAGCCCTCGGGATTATTCCACCGCCCATTCCCGGAACCAACCGATGGGACAGGAAAGCCCTCGACCTGGCGCTCGACAAGGCGAGCGGGCTACCATCTGATGTCGTCGCCGGTGACGAGACGTCACCGTACCAGCGCTGGAGAGCGGAACGTGCGAAGAAAGCGTAAGCCGGTCGGACGACTCAAAGGCATTCATCCTGTCAAGAAGAGATTGGCCGACGGGTCGATCAAGGTCTACCTGTACCACCGAGCGACCCGCTTGCCGCTGGATGAGAACAATCTGGCCGCGAGCTTTGCAGCCGCCGAAAAGAAGTTGCGTACGACAAGCGAGGAGACGGTCACGAACCTCATCCGCCTGTTCGATCAATCGACATACTTCAAGGCACTCAGCGAGGACCACAGGCGTGAGTACGTGTGGAAGCTGAAGCGCATCGAGCAGCGCTGGGGTTCGTGTCCCGTCTCTACGTTCAACGACGCCGACGACGCGATCGAATTTCGCAGGGATGCGCTGGCGTGGCATGACGAGCTGGGTAAGACGTCGCGCCGATCAGCCGACAACCTGATGTCGACGCTGGCGCGCGTGCTCTCCTTTGCCAAGGAGCAGTCCGTCACAAAGTTCAACCCGATCGACACTTTCAAGCGGCTCTACAAGTCGGATCGATCCGATCTGACGTGGCCGGAGGAACTGCAGCAGCAGTTCATCGCGACCGCGCGCCCAGCGATGGCGACGGCGATGATTCTGGTTCGCAACACGGCGATGCGCGCCGGCGCCACCCGCAAGTTTGCGTGGTCTCGGTACGACGGCGAGAAGGTGCAAGTGCAGTCGACCAAGAGCGGGAAATGGGTCTGGATACCTGCTACTCGCGAACTGAAGGCGCATCTAGATGGGCTCACGCGCAAAGGTCCGCTCGTGATGCTGACGCCTACAGGTAAAGGCTACACCAAACGGTACTTCAACGATCATTGGCGCGAGGACTGCGACAAGGTCGACTCGATCAACGAGAAGGCAGCCGCCGGGGGGCAGTTCACCAAGACGGCCGAGCTGAACTTTCACGACAACCGCGGCACTGCGGCAACCCAGTTGGCCGAGGCCGGTGCAACCGTCCCGCAGATCGCAGAGATCCTTGTTTGGTCGATCGAAAAGACACAGCGCATCGTCGATGCGTACTTGGCTAGACGCGGCGTCCTGGCCGCACAGGGGATCGCCAAACTTGAAGATCATCGAGATCGGCTGGCATCCCAGGCGACTGCTAAACCGTCGTCAGGCCGAACAGCCTGAGAACGAAATTGTAAACCGCGCTGTAAACTGGCGGTCGACGGGAAACCGGGAGAAAAATATGACACTGAAATTATTGAAGATTTGGTCGGAGCGAGAGGATTTGAACCTCCGACCCCTAGTCTCCCAGACTAGTGCGCTAACCGGGCTGCGCCACGCTCCGATGCCGTTCCATTAGCTGCGATCAGCGCCCGGCGCAAGGCGGGCAAAGGGCCTCATTGAGGCCTGCAGCAGGTGGACTGTTCCCGTTCCCGCCCCTCAGCTGCCCTTGATCGCGTTATCCAGTAGCTCGCGGCAGGCGACCAGGTCCTGCAGCACCCGTTCCAGCCGCTCGCGGTCGGCCTCCGAGGGGCCGGACTTGGCCTTGACGAACGGCAGCAGCATGCCGTCGTCGTCGGTATCGACGAAGCGGTAGTCGATTTCCTTTTCTTCGGTCTCCTCGTAGTCCTCGTCCTCCTCGGAAGAGGCATGGGCGACCGGCGCCTCGGCCTCCTCGTCGGGCTCCTGCAGGCTGAGACCGACGGCCTCCTCGACCGCGCCGAAGGTGACGGCGGAGGTCTGGTCGGCGAGGCCCTGCACCGACTTGATGCCGTGCTCTTTCAGGATCCGCTGCACACCGCGGATGGTGTAGCCCTCGCCGTAAAGCAGCCGGCGGATGCCCTTGAGCAGGTCGACGTCGTCGGGACGGTAATAGCGCCGCCCGCCGCTTCGCTTCATCGGCTTGATCTGGGCAAACCGTGTCTCCCAGAACCGCAGCACGTGCTGGGGAATATCGAGCTCTTCAGCGACTTCGCTGATGGTGCGGAACGCGTCCGGCGCCTTGTCCAAATGCCGGCTCCTCTCAACTCATTTCGTTGGTAAAGGCGTCATACCGGCCTTGTTGCGCGGCCGCCCTACTCGCTCTTGCCCGATCCTGTGCGATCCGAAGGACCCCGTCACGATCGCATGTCCCTAACAACATGTCCTGTTTGAGCACGATCTCTCGGCGAACCGGTTTCCACTTTCCGGAACGGCCCTAATCGACCTTGCTTTCGCCGTTACCGGGCGAGTGGCCGTTGATGCGCTGCTTGAGAATGGCCGACGGCTTGAACACCATCACGCGGCGCGGCGAGATCGGCACTTCCGTGCCGGTCTTCGGATTGCGTCCGATACGCTGACCCTTCTTGCGCACCATGAAGGAGCCGAATGACGACAGCTTCACTGTCTCACCCTTCTCCAGGCAATCGGTAATCTCTTTTAAAACGAGTTCGACAAACGCCGACGATTCCGTTCGCGAAAGGCCCACCTTCTGGTAAACCGCCTCGCACAGATCGACGCGTGTGACTGTTTTTCCGGTCCCGGTCATCGCCTGCCCCGCACTCTCGGCGAACAATTTATTCCCTGAAATTATGAGGTTAGCACGCAATGGTCAACAGCGAGCATCATGCAGACGCATGAAACACGGGCACAATTTTAGTCGAATGTGTGATGTCGTTCCTACCAGCGTACGAGCGCGGATGCCCAGGTGAAGCCCCCGCCCATGGCTTCAAACAGCACCAGGTCACCTTTCTTCACTCGGCCATCCTCGACAGCCACCGAAAGTGCCAGCGGAATCGAGGCCGCCGACGTGTTGCCATGCAGGCCGACGGTGAGTACGACCTTCTGCGGCGCAATATGCAGCTTGTGCGCGGAAGCATCGATAATTCGCTTGTTGGCCTGGTGCGGGATGAACCAGTCGATGTCTTCGGCGGTGGCGCCGGTCGCATTGAAGGCATCCACGATCACGTCCGTGATCATGCCAACCGCATGCTTGAACACTTCGCGGCCTTCCATCCGGAGATGGCCGACGGTCTGGGTCGAAGAAGGTCCGCCATCGACGAACAGTTTTGCCTTGTGCCGGCCGTCAGAGCGCAGATGCGTGGTGAGAACGCCGCGATCGGTTGGCTTGCCGGGCTGGTCCTGCGCCTCGAGCACGATCGCGCCGGCGCCGTCCCCGAACAGCACGCAGGTACCGCGATCGTTCCAGTCGAGGATGCGCGAGAAGGTTTCGGCGCCGATTACCAGCGCGCGCTTGTAAGCGCCACAGCGCAGGAAATTGTCGGCGGTCGCCAACGCAAAGACGAAGCCGGAGCACACCGCCTGCAGATCGAAGGCGGCGCCATGGTGGATGCCGAGCCCGTTCTGGACCGCGACCGCGGTGGCCGGAAAGGTGTTGTCCGGCGTCGAGGTCGCCAGCACGATCAGGTCGATCGCCTGCGCATCGATACCGGCGTGCTCCAGCGCGGCGCGCGCCGCGTGGATCGCCAGATGCGACGTGAATTCGCCCTCCGCCGCGATGTGGCGCTGGCGAATGCCGGTACGCTGAACGATCCATTCGTCCGACGTGTCGATACGGGCCGCCAGTTCCGCATTGGTCAGCACCTTCTGCGGCAGGTAGGAGCCGCAGCCCAGCACGACCGAACGTTTGACACTCACGAGACAACCTCCTGCGCGGTCGGTGCCAGCGCACTGCCGTCGCGATTGAGCATTCCATTGATCTTGGTGAGGAGATCGTTGCGGACCGTCTCATAGCCAACATTGATGGCGTAGGCAAAGCCTTCGGCATCGGTGCCGCCATGGCTCTTCACCACCAGTCCGGTCAGGCCGAGCAGCACGCCGCCATTGAGCCGGTTCGGATCCAGCTTTTCCCGCAGCGCCTTGAAGGCGCCGCGCGCCAGCCAGTAACCGATCTTGGCGATCCATGACTTCGAAATTTCGGTGCGGAGAACGTCGACGATCTGGCGCGCCGTCCCCTCGGCCACCTTGAGCGCGACATTGCCGGTAAATCCCTCGGACACGATGACGTCGGCCGCGCCCTTGCTGATGCCGTCGCCCTCGACGAAGCCGATATAGTCGAGCTGCGGCAGGTTCATCGCGCGCAGTATTTCGCCCGCCTCGCGAATCTCCTCGTGGCCCTTGACCTCTTCGACGCCGATATTGAGCAGCCCCACGGTCGGCCGCTGGCGGTCGAACAGGACGCTGGCCATCGCGCTGCCCATCACCGCCATCTCCACCAGATGCTGCGCGTCGCCGCCGATGGTGGCGCCGAGATCCAGAACGATGGAATCGCCTCGCTTGGTCGGCAATACCGCGGCAATGGCCGGACGGTCGATCCCGGGCACCGTGCGCAGGCAAAACCGTGCCATCGCCATCAATGCGCCGGTGTTGCCGGCGGAGATCGCAACATGCGCCTCGTGCTTCTTCACCGCCGCGATCGCCAGCCACATCGACGACGTGTTGCGGCCGCGACGCAGGGCCTGGCTGGGCTTGTCGTGCATGCTGACGGCGACGTCGGTGTGGATGACGCGCGAGGCTGCCTTCAGGGCCGGGTACTTCGCGAGTTCGGGTTCGATCGAGGCGCGGTCGCCATACAGGAGGAATTCGGCGTCGGGACGCCGGGTCAATGCGATAGCGGCCCCAGGAATGACCACCGATGCGCCGACGTCGCCGCCCATGGCGTCAAGCGCGATTCGAACCTTTTGCGGCATGGGCGTTCCGGAAACCTGATCTCTTGCGGCCTTCGTGGAGCCCGGCCGCACGCTGGATGGCACCGTTAGCCAGTGCCTGGCGAAACGCAACTCCGCGCCCCCGCCGGGCCGCGACAATAGCGTGTCCCGGCCCCGACACAACCTCTTGACCGCGGTCTTTTGGCAAAAGCCGAGCGGTGTGGCGCGGAATCGCGTAACTTGATATATCGAATAAAATCAATGCCGTAAGTCACAATTCGGGTCTGCCGCCACAATTGCCATTGCCGCCGCCCCAGCCTCCCGATCGCCCGGCCGCGCGCTACTTGTCCTTTGGCTTTCTGGCGCCGGGCTTCTTCGGAGCCGCCTTCAATCGCTTGAGCGCCGCAAACGGGTGATCCGCGGGATCGCCGGCTTCGACCACCGGTTCGAACACGGCGCCCGGCTTGCGCGGATAGGGATCGACCGCGAGATACAGGGCATCGGTAGCGACCCGGCCGAGATCGATCATGCCGTTCTCGATCGGCTCGGGCGGATCGGGCGATTGCTCGTCGCTCTCCTCGGCCTCGTCGACCAGCGCGGCCATCTGCGGAATCAGCTCAGGCGGCGCGAAGATCAGGTCGACCGGCTCGTCGATATCGTTCTCGATCTCCTCCAGCGTCACCACGCAGGTCTGCCCGATCCGCGCCCGCACATGGCCGGCTACATGGAAACGGCCGCCGGTCTTCGGCGTCACGTCGAACGAGGCCTGCGCCAGCAGCACCTCGCGCAGACCGCCGACTTCGGCCACCGCGTTGCGAATGGCTCCGTCGGCCTCGATGTCGCGGTGCAGGCCGGTCTCCGGTATCTGCGCCACGACGATCGGAACACGCCAAGGGTCGGGTCTGTCGGGTTTGCCAATCCTGCTCATTCTTGCGCGCCTGCCTGCTCCGGCAACGGGAAGCGGGCCGCGCCGCTCGTCAGCTCCGCGTCGTCGATTCGCTCGAGCGCGACCATCGCCATTTCGACATAGGTCGCGAGCTGGCGGGCCTTTTCGATGTTCCCGCCGTTCAGGATGTTCTTGTCGATCGCCTGCGCCAGGGCTTCACGCCCCTCCGTCAGCGCCATGTCATAGGCCGCCGTCCGGCCATAAAACGCCTCGCCGAAGGCCTGCATCTTCTTCGGCACCTTAAGGTCGCTGACCCCCATTTCGCGCAGATTATCGTCCATATCGTTGCAGAAATGGTCAAAAAGCCCCTGCGACAGCGCGACCCCGCCGCTTGCCGATTTCAGGCGGCGCAGGATCAGCCACAGATGCAGCAGAAGCAGGTCAAAACGGCCGTTAACCGTGTCCGGAACCGCAAACTCCCGATAAAACAACGGTTCTCGCGCCTGCGTCACGATCATGCCATAGATGGCTTCGATGGTGCCGCGCAATGGCGTCCGGGATTTCCTGAAGTGATTGAACGGCCAAAGCATTGGAGGTTCCGCCTGCGGATTCTCCAGAACCTTTGCCCGGAGACCGCGCGTGTTGCAATCCAGCGTGCTGCCCGGTACGTCAACGCACTGCGCGATGCAAGAGGACAGACCGATTCCTGACATGATCGAGATGAGCCAGCCGGGTACCTGTGTGCCCTCGCCGCGCCGCCTTAACTTGCGCCAGCGCGGTTTGCGCGCGACCGCCGCCGTGGCCCTGATCTGCGCTGCACTCGTGGGGTGCACCGGCGAACAGTTCCAGAAGGGCTATATCCTTCCGCCGAACGCGCTGGAGCAGATTCCGATCGGCGCGAGCCAGGACCAGGTGCTGATCGTGATGGGGACGCCATCGACAGTGGCCACCCTGAACGGCGAGGTATTTTATTACATCTCGCAACGTTCCGAACGCAAAGTCGCCTTCATGAACCAGAAGGTCGTCGACCAGCGCGTGATCGCGATCTACTTCGACAAGAACCGGCAGGTGCAGCGGCTGGCCAACTACGGTTTGCAGGACGGCAAGATTTTCGACTTCATCAGTCGCACCACGCCGACATCAGGCCAGGAGCTCAGCTACCTGACGCCGCTGTTCAAGCTCTTGAGTTTCAACTAACGACCCGATCTTGAACGGAGGTCTATCGGCGGTCGGCGGTGACGGTGCGGACCGGCGTCGCGCGATCGACATTGCGAAGACACGCCGGCGAAAAGTTCGGCCAAACCTGCTTTGAACAATCGACGGCTTCGGGCCGGTCGGCTTCGGCCCGGTCGGCTTCGACGGCGGTTTGAATGCGCTCTGCGCAAGACGCGCTGCCCGCCAACCCCATGTAAGCCAATGTCACCACGCAGAGCGCGAGCACGAATTTCATTTTCTGCACCTCAATGAGATTGCCACATACGTGGCTGTTTGAGGGCTAAACGACGAATTTTGCCGATCGTTCCAGCGCGAGATACATCAACCGAGGCTTCGACTCCCGAGGAACCAGCGCCTCACAGTTCCGTTATCTGTCGAACTCTCGCGGCAGGTTCGCTCCAGCAGCCACGCCAGTTCTCGTGTCACGTGGTTGGGAGAAAGCATGACGATGATTGCGCGGCCGCCATTCCAGACACGAAGCAATGAAGAGGTTGCGGGGTTACTGGGTGCCGCGGCAACCGCCATCCTCGCCGTCATCATCATTGCGATGCTTTACTTCGGCCGCGACATCCTTGTCGCGGTCGCGCTGGCCATTCTGCTGAGCTTCGTCCTGGCGCCGCTGGTCAATTTACTGCAGCGGCTGCGCATGCCGCGCGGGCTGTCGGTCGTCAGCGTCGTCATTCTTGCCTTCATGCTGATTTTTGCGTTGGGGAGCCTGCTCGCGACGCAACTTTCCCAACTCGCCGGGGATCTGCCGAACTATCAGTCGACGATCAGCCAGAAGATTCAATCGTTCCGCGACGCGAAGGCGGGCAGCAAGACGCTGGAGCGCGCGTCGGACATGCTGAAGGATCTCAGCAAGGAGCTGGACAAGCCCAAGGACGTTGCAGCCGCCCGCCCGGCGGGCCCGGCGCTGAACCCGAATTCGCCCACACCGGTCCCGGTCGAGGTTCGTCAGCCCGATCCCGGCGCGCTGGAAAGCCTGCGCGCGCTGATCTCTCCGCTGATCCATCCGCTCGCGACCACCGGCATCATCGTCATCTTCGTGATCTTCATCCTGCTGCAGCGGGAAGACTTGCGAAACCGCCTCATCCGGCTCGCCGGCTCTTCCGACCTGCAACGAACGACGGCCGCGCTGGACGACGCGGCCCGCCGGCTAAGCCGCCTGCTTCTCACGCAGCTCGCGCTCAACAGCGCATTCGGCCTCGTCATCGGCATCGGACTGTGGCTCATCGGCATACCGAGCGCGGTCCTGTGGGGCATTCTGGCCGCCGCGTTGCGCTTCGTGCCCTATATCGGCGCCGTGATCTCCGCCGCTTTCCCTCTCGCGCTGGCCGTGGCCGTCGATCCGGGCTGGTCGATGTTGCTGTGGACGCTGGCCCTTTTCATGGTGGTGGAGCCGATCGTGGGCCATGTCGTCGAACCGATGGTCTATGGCCACAGCACAGGCCTCTCGCCCGTCGCCGTGGTCGTTTCCGCAACCTTCTGGACCGCCCTGTGGGGGCCGATCGGACTTGTTCTCGCGACCCCCCTGACGGTGTGCCTCGTCGTGCTGGGACGCCACGTCGAGCGCCTCGAATTCCTCGATGTCATGTTCGGGGACCGCCCGGCGCTGTCGCCTCCGGAAATCTTCTACCAGCGCATGCTGGCCAATGACCCGACGGAAGCTGCCGAGAAAGCCGAGGAATTTTTGAAGGAGCGGTCGCTGGCTTCCTACTACGACGAGGTCGCCCTGAAGGGCTTGCAGCTGGCACAGGCAGATGCCGAAAGAGGCGCGCTGGACCAGGAACGCCTTCTGAAGATCCGCGATGCCGTCAGCGAGTTTGCCAGCGATCTTGCCGACAGAGGCGACGAGCAGCCTGCCGAAGGAAACCTGACGAGCGATGCGGAGGCAACCTCCGCCATCGAAACCGTATCCAGGGATGCTCCCAGCGAACGTCTCGCCGTCCTGAGCAAGCAAAGCCTGCCGGCAGACTGGCAGGGCGAACATCCCATTCTGTGCATCGCAGGACGCAGCCCCATCGACGAAGCTGCCGCGACCCTGCTTTCCCAGCTTTCCGCCGCTCACGGCCTCGCGGCGCGCGTCGAGGGTGCGCAAGCGCTCTCGATGTCGAACGTGATCAAACTCGACCCCGCCGGCGTCGCCATTGCCTGCCTGATCTATTTGGGCCACTCGGGCGACGCACACATGCGCTACGCCGTTCGCCGCCTGAGGCGCCGGCTGCCTCGTGCCACGATCATGCTGATCTGTGCCGCTAACAAGAACGACGAGGCGTCGCTGAGACTATTGCGGGAAAGCGCCAGGGCTGACCTTGTGGCCGGCGGTATCGGCGAAGCCGTCCGGCTCTGCGTCGAGGCTGCCCAAGCCGCTGAACACCACAACGCAAAACAGGCGGACCGGCTTGAGACGCCATCTGCGTTCGAACGCGGCAACGCGATGGCGACCTGACCTGCGCTTGTCAAAGACAGCCGAGATCGCGGAAGCCGGCCGACCCATCCAAAGCGCTGTTCCGCGACGCGGAAATACTTTGTCATGTAGCCCGCTTGCTCTTCGCACCTGCGCTGCCTACGGTCCTTGTAAATTCTATGATTCAACAGGGAGCGAACTTGTGACAATTAAAGCTGTTTCTCGCCGCCGGGTGCTGACTGGAGCTGCCGCCGTTTCCGCGGCGGCCATCCTGCCGCGCACCAGCTACGGTTCCGACTGGCGTCCGACCGAGACCGTCCGCCTCATCGTGCCGGCGGCGGCCGGCGGCGCCACCGACGTCATGGGGCGGTTGCTGGCTGCGCATCTGCAGACCGCCTGGGGACAGTCGGCCGTCGTTGAAAACCGCTCCGGCGGCGGCGGCACCATCGGCGCTGCCGAAGTCGTGCGCGGCAAATCGGACGGACACCTTATCCTGGTCGGCAATCCCGGTCCGAACGCGATCGCCTACAGCATCTTCCGCAACATGCCCTACAAGGCCGACCAGTTGCAGCCGGTCAGCAACATGATCCGGATTCCGAATATCGTGTCGGCACATCCGTCCACAGGCATCAAGTCGATTCCGGAACTCATCACCTATCTCAAGGCCAATCCCGACAAGCTCAATTACGCCTCCTCAGGCGTTGGCCAGAGTCCTCACCTCACGGGTGCCTGGTTCCTGCAACTCACCGGATTGAAGATGACGCATGTGCCGTTCCGCGGTGCCGGGCCGGCGCTGCAGGCAGCCCTTGCCGGCGATATCCAGATCCTGTTCGACAACCTCTATCCGTCGCTGCCGCAGACTCAGGACGGCAAGCTGAATGCACTTTGCGTCACCACGACCGAACGCAGTGTGTTGGCTCCGAACGTCCCGACCATGCGCGAAAGCGCGCCCGAGCTGGCGAAGTTCGACGTCTCCTCCTGGTTCGGCATCTTCCAGCCGAAGGCAACGCCGGCTCCCGCCGTCGAAGCGCTTAACAAGGAAATCAAGGCGATGCTGGCTCGCGACGACGTCAAGAGCACCATTAGCAAGATGGGCGCAACTGCAGACTGGGGAACGCCCAAGCAATTCGCCGACTTCGTGCAGGCGGAAACCACCAAGTTCGGCGAGATCATCAAGCGCGAAGGCCTGCAGATGGACGCTGGCTGATCACCGTCGGGCACACAGGACTTCAAAACCAGTCCCGCGGTCACGGCCGCGGGATTTTCGTTTCTTCAGGACGACTTGTTGATCTTCTTGATCTTGGCGTCGGTGGCCTCGATCGCCATGGCCAGTTCAAGGATCGCCTTGGACAGCAGTTCAGCCGCCTCCTTCTGGTCCTGCGACTTGGCGGCGCGAAGCGCGTAGTTGCGGGCGGATGAGAGCGACATGAATTGATCTCCGTAAATGTCCGCGTCGAGCGGACGAGGTTGAACCACGTAAAAACCCCGCGGCTTGCACCGCGGGGTTTTCGTATCGATCGGCTTGTGCCGCTCAGTGCGCCAGGATCGCCAGCAGCAGCAGCGCCACGATGTTGGTGATCTTGATCATCGGGTTCACCGCGGGGCCCGCCGTATCCTTGTAGGGATCGCCGACGGTGTCGCCGGTGACAGCCGACTTGTGGGCGTCAGAGC
>CAZSRR010000031.1:0-82240 GCA_964609175.1 uncultured Bradyrhizobium sp. | reverse complement strand
GTTGGTGCGAACCACCGTGCGTGCGGCTTCCGGCGTCACGCCGCGCCGGCCGGCGACATCGATATAGGTCTGCACGTAGGAACGGTAGCGCGGATCGTCCTCGGGATTGACGAGATCGAAATCCTTCCCCGCCTTGATCGAGAGGCCGAACCGCTTGAGCCGGGCCTCGACCACCGACGGACGCCCGACGAGGATCGGCCGCGCCAGTTTTTCCTCCAGCACGACCTGCGTGGCGCGCAGCACGCGTTCGTTCTCGCCTTCCGCATAGATCACGCGGACCGGCTGTGTCTTGGCCTTGGCGAACACCGGCTTCATGACGAGGCCTGAACGGAACGCGAAGCGCTCCAGCAGCGCCGTATACTCGTCGAAATTCGTGATCGGACGCGTCGCCACGCCGGATTCCATCGCGGCCTTCGCCACCGCCGGCGCGATGCGCAGGATCAGCCGCGGATCGAACGGACTTGGGATCAGCGAGCCCGGGCCGAACCCTTGCGTCTCCCCGGATTCGAAGCCGCGCGCCACCGCGTCCGACGGCGGATCGCGCGCGAGCTGCGCGATGGCGTCGACGGCGGCGTGCTTCATTTCCTCGTTGATGCCGGTGGCACCGACGTCGAGCGCGCCGCGAAAGATGAATGGAAAACACAGGACGTTGTTGACCTGGTTCGGAAAGTCGGAGCGGCCGGTGCAGATCATCGCATCGGGGCGTGCTTTGCGCGCCTCCTCCGGCATGATCTCCGGGGTCGGATTGGCCAGCGCCATCACCAGTGGATGCTCGGCCATCGCCTGCACCATCTCGGGCTTCAGCACATTGGGCGCAGAAAGCCCCAGGAAAATATCCGCACCGCCGATCACATCGGCCAGCACGCGCGCGCTGGTCTTCTGCGCATAGACCGCCTTCCACCGGTCCATCAGCGTATTGCGCCCCTCATGCACCACGCCGTCGATGTCGCAGACCCAGATGTTCTTGCGCTGCGCGCCCATCGACACCAGAAGATTGAGGCAGGCGATCGCCGCGGCGCCCGCGCCCGAGCAGACGATCTTCACCTCCGAGAGCTTCTTGCCGTTCAGAAGCAGCGCGTTGGTGATCGCGGCGCCGACGATGATGGCGGTGCCGTGCTGGTCGTCGTGGAACACCGGGATCTTCATGCGCTCCTTGAGCTGCGCCTCGATCTCAAAGCATTCCGGACCCTTGATGTCCTCGAGATTGATGCCGCCGAAGGTCGGCTCCAGCGCCGCCACCGTCTCGACCACGCGTTCGATGGTATCGGCGGCGATTTCGATGTCGAACACGTCGATCCCGGCGAACTTCTTGAACAGGACCGCCTTGCCTTCCATCACCGGTTTCGAGGCCAGCGGACCGATATTGCCCAGACCCAGCACGGCGCTGCCGTTGGAGACGACGGCGACCAGATTGGCGCGCGCCGTCAGCGACGCCGCCTCGGCCGGGTTGTTGGCAATCTCGGTGCAGGCGGCGGCGACGCCAGGGGAATAGGCCAGCGCGAGGTCGCGCTGGTTGGCGAGCGGTTTTGTCGCCTGGATCTCCAGTTTGCCGGGCCTTGGCAGGCGGTGATAGGCCAGCGCCGCGGCGCGGAGATCATCAGAATAGGACGGCATGGTCTCCCCCACGGCATTTTCGGCCTCGAACTGCGCGCCGAGGCCGGCCTTCACTCGAACCGATAGTTTTGCGGCAGATTGAGCCGGATGTGAAGCACGGGCAACCACCCCGATGCAACATCCGAGCCTTGATCCGAGCCTTGCCATCAACAGCGGGCATCGACGCAAAGCAGCAAAGCCGATAGCATATTTTCCTCCCTATCCTCGTCCCTTGACCGGCATATGGCAAATTTGCCTCCCACGATGCCGGCGTCCGGAGCACAATCTATGGTCAAGATACTGTCGGGCCTGGTCGCCGTAGTCGTGATCGCGGCGGGCGGCTACTTCGGTTTCGAGTTTTACGCGCAGCACCGGGTAGCGGCAGAGCACGTGGCCTCGATGGAGCAGATCCGAGCCTTGGGCGGCATGGCGCGCCACGGCAAGGTTTCCGTCGACCTGAAGAGCCGCACGGTCAAGATCGACGATATCGTGACGCAATCGGCAACGCAGCCCCCGCTGCGCCTGAGGATCGCCAGCATCGTAGCCTCAGGGGTCGGCCAGCCGGACACGGAACGCTTCACGGCCGAGACCATCGAAGTATCGGACATCGAAATCGGCATCAGCATTGCCGATTCGACAGACGGGAATATCGCCTACAAAATCCCGCGCCTGGTATTGAAGGATTATTCTGGCCCCACGCGCGTGCAGTCGCCATCGGCTTCGGCATCGATCATCGACGCCTATCGGTCCGTATTGCAACAATTCGCGGCGATCTCGGCGAAATCGATCGAAGCTCCGACCATCTCAGGAACGCTCAACTTCGGTCCTGCCATGTCGGGCGAGTTCACCTATTCGGGAACGACATTGCGGGACATCAAGGCGGGCAAAATCGCCTCCACGCACGTCGATCGGGCCAGCTTTTCGTTCGACATGCAGCAGGCCGGCAAGGCCGACAAGATGACCGGCGAAATCCTCAACATCGCCTCGCGCGATTTCGACGCCGCGGCTGCCGCCGCCATTCTCGATCCACAAAAGGCGAACGACGGCCAATATTATCGCTTCTACGGCAAGACGACGGCTGGTCCCTACATCGTCACGTCGGCAGTCGGCCTTCGCGCGCGCGTCGACGAGATGATGCTCGATGACGTCGGCATTCGTCCGTCGCGGCTGCAGCTTCCCGCGTTGCAGGCGGCGCTACAGGCGGCTGGAACCGCCCCGCCCTCGCCCGCGCAAGCGCGCCAACTCATGGAGAAAGCGGCGGCCATGTATGAAGCCGTGCGGATCGGAACAGCCGAGATGCGGGGCCTTTCGGCCGAAACACCGCAGGGCCCGCTGAAGCTGCAGGCAATCAGATTCAACCTGGAAGACGGCAAGGTCGGCGAATTTGCCGTCGAAGGGCTCGATGCGCGCACGCCGAAAGGCCCCGTTAAACTGGGGCGCTTCGCGCTGAGGTCGCTGGATATCGCCAACTTCATCCGCGTCACGGCGCAATTCACGAACCCGGCGCAACCGCCCTCGCCCGAATTGATCGCAGGGCTGTTTCCCCTCATCCAGGGCGTTGAGTTCAAAGACTTCGCCGCGCCTTACAAGAACACTGGCAAGCCAATTAATGTCGAAGTCTTCAGCCTGAATTGGGGCCAATTTGTCGGGCCGATCCCGAGCAAGGCGCGACTGATTGCGAAGATGTCCGCGCCGCTCGACGAGACCGATCTTGGTCAGCAAATGCTCGTCGCAGCCGGTGTAAACTCAACGGTGATCGATGCCGATCTCGGCGCTGCCTGGACCGAAGCATCCCGCTCATTCGTGCTGGAACCGGTGACGCTCGAAGTCGGCGGGCTTGTGAACGCAACGGCACGCATCTCACTCGCCAACGTGCCCCGGCAGGTGTTTTCAGCCAACCCGGCGCAGGCAATAGTGGCGGCCGCGCAAATCGAGGCCGGAGCCGTCGAGCTCACGGTGCGCGATCTCGGTGCCATAGATCTCTTAATCGCTCAACAGGCGCGCGCGCAGAAACTCGGCCGTGAGGCCGTACGCAAGATGCTCATGGAAGAGATCAGAAGCGGCGCAGCGGCAAGCAACCCCGATGCGACCGCCGCCGCCGAGGCGGTCGCACGCTTTGTCGAAATCCCGCGAACGGCGCTAACACTCAAGCTGACACCTCGCGACAAAATGCCGGCGCTGCAGCTGTTTCATCTCTTGAAGACCGACCCGGTTACCGCGCTGGCGCAATTCCGGATCGAGGCCTCGACGGGGCTGTGAGCAGCCCCGTGTGCTAGCCCTTGTCAGGCAAATTGAGCCGGATGTGCAGCTCGCGAAGCTGCTTGATCCCGACTTCCGACGGCGCGCCCATCAGCAGGTCGACCGCCTGCTGGTTCATCGGGAATAGCGAGATCTCGCGCAAATTCGTGGTGCCGCAGAGCAGCATCACGATGCGGTCGACGCCGGCCGCCATGCCGCCATGCGGCGGCGCGCCGTACTGGAACGCGCGGTACATGCCGCCGAATCGCTCGACGACGTCCTTTTCGCCATAACCCGCGATCTCGAACGCCTTCACCATCGCTTCCGGCTTGTGGTTGCGGATGCCGCCGGAGGCGATCTCGTAGCCGTTGCAGACGATGTCGTACTGGAAAGCCTTGATGGTCAGCGGGTCCTGCCCGTTGAGCGCATCGAGGCCGCCCTGCGGCATCGAGAACGGGTTGTGCGAGAAGTCGATCTTCTTCTCGGTCTCGTCATACTCATACATCGGGAAGTCGACGATCCAGGCGAGTTCGAACCGGTCCTTGTCGACCTGGTTCAGATCCTCGCCGAGCTTGGCGCGCGCCAGGCCTGCGAACTTCCAGAATTTTTCGGGATCGCCGGCCACGAAGAACGCGGCGTCGCCCTCCTTCAACCCGAGCTGGCTGCGGATCGCCGCCGTCCTGTCTGGACCGATGTTGTTGGCAAGCGGACCCGCGCCCTCGCCGCCCTCGCGCCACATGATGTAGCCGAGGCCGGGCTGGCCTTCGCCCTGCGCCCAGGAGTTCATGCGGTCGCAGAACGCGCGCGACCCACCGGTCGGTCCGGGGATCGCCCAGACCTGGTTCTTCGGGTCTTCCAGCATCCGTGCGAACACCTTGAAGCCGGAGCCGCGGAAATGCTCTGACACTTCCTGCATCTCGAGCGGGTTGCGCAGATCGGGCTTGTCTGAACCGTATTTGCGGATCGCTTCCGCAAACGGAATCCGTCGCCAGCCCTTTGTCACCGGCTTGCCCTTGGCAAATTCCTCGAACACGCCGGTGATGACAGGCTCCATCGCCGCAAACACGTCGTCCTGCTCGACAAAGCTCATCTCGACGTCGAGCTGGTAAAACTCGCCCGGCAGGCGGTCGGCGCGCGGGTCCTCGTCTCGGAAGCACGGCGCGATCTGGAAGTAGCGGTCGAAGCCCGACATCATCAGGAGCTGCTTGTACTGCTGCGGCGCCTGCGGCAGCGCGTAGAACTTTCCGGGATGGATGCGCGACGGCACCAGGAAGTCGCGCGCGCCCTCTGGCGAAGAGGCGGTCAGGATCGGGGTCTGGAATTCGAAGAAGCCCTGCTCCTTCATCCGCTTGCGCATTGAATCGACGATGGCGCCGCGGGTCATGATGTTGTGGTGCAGCTTTTCGCGGCGCAGGTCGAGGAAGCGGTATTTCAGCCTGATGTCCTCGGGATATTCCTGCTCGCCGAACACCGGCAGTGGCAGCTCGGCCGCCGGGCCCAGCACCTCGATCTCGCTGACATAGACTTCCACCGACCCGGTCGGCAGTTCCGGATTGTCGGTCCCCTCCGGGCGCTTGCGCACCTTGCCGTCGATCCGCACCACCCATTCCGAGCGGAACTTTTCGACTTCCTTGAATGCCGGCGAATCCGGGTCGGCGACGCATTGGGTGATGCCGTAATGATCGCGCAAATCGATGAACAGCACGCCGCCATGGTCGCGGATCCGGTGGCACCAGCCGGAAAGACGGGCGGTCTGGCCGATGTCGCTGTCGCGGAGCGCGCCGCATGTATGTGACCGGTAGCGATGCATGGGTTTCCCAAAAACAGATGTCGGAGGTCAGAATCGGGGGCAAAAGCCCGCGCGAATTGCGGGAGGGTTTACCCGACGCGGAACGGGGCGGCAACCAATGGCAGCGGCTGTTTCGGGTCGGTGAGGCGAGATTTCGCCTTCGCCGGCCGTTTCCGTTTGCCTATTCCATGCCCGCGCCTATCTTTGGATCATGACCGTCCATTTCCCGTTCCAGAACACCTATTCGGCACTGCCGGCGAGCTTTTTCGCCCGCGTCGCCCCGACCCCGGTGGCCGCGCCCCGGCTGATCAAGCTGAACCGGCCGCTCGCCGTCCAGCTCGGGCTCGATCCGGACCTGCTGGAGAGCCCGGAAGGGACGGAAATCCTTGCCGGAAAGCGCCTGCCCGACGGGGCCGACCCGATCGCGATGGCCTATGCCGGTCACCAGTTCGGCCATTTCGTCCCGCAACTGGGCGATGGAAGGGCGATCCTGCTTGGCGAGGTCATCGACAAGGACGGCGTCCGCCGCGACATCCAGCTCAAAGGATCGGGACCCACGCCATTTTCGCGCCGCGGCGACGGCCGCGCCGCGCTCGGACCGGTGCTGCGCGAATACATCGTCAGCGAAGCGATGGTTGCGCTGGGGATCCCGACCACCCGCTCGCTCGCCGCGGTGACCTCGGGCGAGCGCGTCCAGCGTGAGACCATGCTGCCGGGCGCGGTGCTGACCCGCGTGGCGTCGAGCCATATCCGCGTCGGCACTTTTCAGTTCTTCGCCGCGCGCGGCGATACCGACGGCGTGCGCAAGCTCGCCGACCACGTCATCGCGCGCCACTATCCCGATATCGGCATGGCCGAGCGGCCGTATCACGCGTTGCTCGCGCGCGTCGTCGCCCGCCAGGCCGATCTGGTCGCGCACTGGCTCTTGATCGGCTTCATCCATGGCGTCATGAACACCGACAATTGCTCGATCTCCGGCGAGACCATCGACTATGGCCCCTGCGCCTTCATGGACGAGTACAATCCGGCGCAGGTGTTTTCCTCGATCGACGAAATGGGCCGCTACGCCTACGCCAACCAGCCGCGCATCGCGCTGTGGAATCTCACGCGATTGGCCGAATGCCTGCTGCCGCTGTTTTCGGACGACAAGGACAAAGCGATCGAACAGGCGCAGCTGATCCTCGGCGAGTTCGCCGAAAGGTTCACCGCCGCCTATCAGGCCGGATTGCGCAGGAAGATCGGCCTGTTCACCGGGCGCGACGGCGACGAGGCGCTGGTGCAGGACCTGCTCGACGCGATGGCGAAGAATGCGGCCGACTTCACCCTCACCTTCCGCCGCCTCGCGGACGCCGCTGGCGATGCCCCCGACGATCACGCGCGCGATCAGTTCACCGATCCCACCGCCTTCGACGAATGGGCCACGCGCTGGCGCCAGCGCCTCGCAGACGAACCGCAATCACCGGCCGAACGGCGGGCCACGATGCGCGCGGTCAACCCGGCCTTCATCCCACGCAACCACCGCATCGAAGCCGTGATCCAGGCGGCCGTGAACGCCGACGACTACGCGCCGTTCGAGCAATTGCTGACGGTGCTGTCGAAGCCGTATGACGATCAGCCGCAGTTCGCGGCCTACGCCGAGCCGCCGCTGCCGGAGCAGCGCGTCACGCAGACGTTCTGCGGGACGTGAGGGCGGCAGAGCGCGCGGAGCTGGCCGAATTAGTTAAGCTTCCGTACACCATTCGCGAACGCGCCGCAGGGCGCAGTTCCAAAATTTAAGAAACGGTCAACGCGCTCCCTACAATTCTATCGGTTTATCGGGGAGAATTGCCGTGGACGCTTTTGCCTTCGAATTCATTGGAATGGTGATTGTCGCACTCTGCCTCATCGTTCTTGCGCTCCCGTCGGGCCGCCGGCGGTCCCGGCCCATCCGGTACGAGTAGCAGGTGGGATGTCCGCGATCGGAGGATAAAGCCGACTCCGACATCCAGCCCCCATTGAGACGCAAAAAAGCCGTCCTCAGGCTAAAATGAGCGACTCATATCTCCAGCGACACCCTTGACATATCAGCGTTTTCGGCAGAACGCCTGTCAGAAGCGTCATGGATAGTTCATGGATCTGATCACCACCACTTCCGACCTCGCCGCTGCCTGCGCGCGGCTCGCCCGGCACAAGGTCATCACCGTCGACACCGAGTTCCTGCGGGAGACGACCTACTACCCGCTGCTCTGCGTTGTGCAGATGGCGAGCGCGGAGGAAGCCGTCGTGATCGACACGCTGGCGCCCGGCATCGAGCTGAAACCGTTCTTCGAGCTGATGGGCAACGAGGAGGTGCTGAAGGTGTTTCACGCCGCGCGCCAGGACATCGAGATCGTCTGGCACCTGTCGAACACCATCCCGCACCCGATCTTCGATACACAAGTCGCTGCGATGGTGCTGGGTTACGGCGACAGCATCGCCTATGACCAGCTCGTCGAGCGTGTCACCGGTCACCGGCCGGACAAGACGCATCGCTTCACCGACTGGTCGCGCCGGCCGCTGACCTCGGAGCAGATGCATTACGCCGTCTCCGACGTCACCCACCTGCGCGAAGTGTTCGCAGCGCTCGACGCTGACCTGAAGAAGCGTGGCCGCAGCGACTGGGTCAGCGAGGAAATGGAAGTGCTGACCTCGCCAAAGACCTATGATTTCCACCCCGAGCGCGCCTGGGAACGGCTCAAGACGCGCGTCCGCAAGCCGAAGGAACTCGCGGTGCTGATGGAAGTGGCGGCCTGGCGCGAGCAGGAGGCGCAAAGCCGGGACGTGCCGCGCTCGCGCGTGCTGAAGGACGACGCGGTCGGCGATATCGCCACCCACGCGCCAACGTCGCTGGAGCGCCTCGCCAATCTGCGCTCGCTGCCAAAGGGTTTTGACCGTTCCAAATGGGGCACCGACATCGTCGCCGCCGTGCAACGCGGCCTCGCCCGGGATCCCCACACGCTGCCGAAGCTCGAAAAGCCGCGCGGCAATTCCAACGGCGCCGCCACCGTCGAGCTCTTGAAGGTGCTGCTGCGCATGACCTCGGAGCGCCACGCCGTCGCCAGCAAGGTGATCGCCACCGTCGACGACCTCGACCAGATCGCCGCCGACGACAACGCCGACGTCGCCGCCCTGCACGGCTGGCGCCGCGAATTGTTCGGAGAAGCGGCGCTGGCGCTGAAGCACGGCCGGCTGGCGTTGGCGATAGAAAAAGGGCGCGTCGTCAGGGTGGACAGGACGTAAATCGAGATAGCGTAATGCGGTCTCGTTCTTATCCTCCCCTGGAGGCCCTCGAGGGGCGGGTGAAGAAACCTACCACTTCAGTTCCAGCCCCAGCGTGCCCTGGTGCGACTGCATCGCCGCGCGCATCTTGGCATCGTAGTTGGCGTAGAGCCGCACCGTATTCGTCAGGCTCAGCGAAGCCGAGGCGCCGGCATCGGCGCCGTAGCGGCTTTCGCCGATGCCCTGGAAGGTGATGCTCTGCACGCCCTGGCTCACGGTGATGTCGGAAAAATTCTGCACGAGGTTGTCGACGAACTTGCCGTAACCCGAAAGGTCGAGAATCTTGCCGTCGAAGATCCAGTAGTGGCCGACCTCCGCACCGATCAACAGCCGCCCGCGCTGCACGGTGGCGCCCGTCGCCGTCACCGGCGCGAAGCCGCCGGTTTCCTGCAAAGATCCGGTGCGTGCCTGCACGTATTCGAACGCCGCCTTCGGCACGATGCGGTACTGGTCCCTGGTCCAGTAGTAGCTGACCTCGCTGAGCACGCCGTCGAGCGTCGCGCTGTATCCGGCGCTCGCAAAGCCGAACCCGGTGTCGCGGCGCGAATTGATGTTGCCGAACCCGTGCACCACGGCGCTGGCCCAGGTCCACGGCCCGCTGTCGACGGAGGCGGTGAAACCGATCTGGGTCAGGTCGATCGTGGCCGATTGCAGCGCCAGCGGAATGTCGATCGACGAGCGGCTCTGGTCGACCGACAGGCCGATATTGAAGCCCGGCGCGATGCGCGCGCCGATCCCGGCCACGCCGCCCCAGGTCTTTCTGGTGTCGCCGGCGAAATCGCCGACCGCGTCGTTTTTCGTATGATGGCCGTAGCCTTCGAACCAGGTCCGGAAGCGCGGCGTTTCCGTGCTTGCGGAAGCGCCGCCGCCGCCCGGGTTGGTCCGCTGCAGGCGGTTGACGCCGTTGGACTGGTTGCCCAGCCGTTCTAAAAAACTGCTGCCAAGATTGGCCAGCGCCGCGTTGGACGACACCATCGAATTGACGATAGTCGGCGTCGTTTCGGGCGGGGGCGAGTTTGGCTCCGTCGGCGGTGATTGCGCCTGCGCAGCGGACGTGATGCAGATCAGAACGGACGCCATCGCGACCGGCCGCGCAAGCGCGCCGGTCCCGATCTTTCGTGCCCGCCATGAGCAGCGCATGCAATCGATCCTCAAAGGCTGATGCGCCGGCCCAAAATGCGCAACCTGCGAGTAACTGGCGCGATTTGCCCCCAGTTCGCCCAAGGGGTCAATCGGTTAGCGCCCCGGCCAGCCCTCGAATACCCGGCATTGTGGTTCGGTTGCCACAGCCGCGTTCAAGCCGCCGCCTGACAGCCCGCAATTTCGTTGAGTTCGGGGTAGTATCGCGCGGTCATGCGGCTGACATAGCGCCGCAAATTGTCGTGGCTGGCAGCCGCCCGCTGCAGATCGGATTCGAACAGCGGACAAATCGCGCTGACCGCGAAAGCGAACATCGTGGCGTCGATGCCGGCGGGCGCGTTGCCCATGAAAAAGGGCTTGTCGCCTAGATAGGCCGCCATCGCGTCGATCGAGCGGATACCGATCGCGGTGATCTCGTCGGCCGAGTGCCGGCCGATCCCTTGCCCGTGCAAGGTCTTGCGCAGCCGGCGGCGGATCAGCGAGACGATGACGGGGCGGACCGGCGCAGGCACGCCCTTGAAGAAATTAGCCGGCCCTTTGCGGAAATTGGCGTCGACCATCCAGCGGAAATAAACGCTGGCCCAGTACAGATTGTCCTCCGCCATCTTCTCGAACGCCCAAGAAATCGCGAGCTGCTCGGCGGTGAGACCCTGGTCGAAATCGATGCCGTATTTCTTTTCCAGGTGCCAGCGGATCAGCGTGGAGTCGCCGAGCAACTGGCCGTCGTCCTCGATGTAGGGGATCTTGCCCTTGGGCGCCTTCGAAAAACTCATCAGCGCCTTCTCGAAGGGGAGTTTCGACATCCGCAACAAGGTCTCGGCCTTGGTCACAAAGGGACTTGCGTCTGGCAGGCCGAAATTGGGTCCGGAACCGTACAGCGTGATCATGGCACCCTCGATGAATATTGCCGGGCACGCATCCCGCGCCCGTGCATCCCGACCGTCGGATGATATCAGATCATCCGCGGCGATATCAGCACGCCGTCCCGTTCGGCGCCGTCGCTGACCTTGCAGCGGTCGCCTTCGAGGCGAAGCTTGCCGCTGGCCAAGAGCCGCAGCGCCTCCGGGTAAATGCGATGCTCGACGCCGAGGATGCGCTGCGACAGCGTCTCTGACGTGTCGTCATCGGCCACCATCACCGCGCCCTGCATGACGATCGGCCCGGCATCGGTTTCCGGGATCACGAAGTGCACCGTCGCGCCCGAGATCTTCACCCCGGCGGCAAGCGCCTGACCGTGGGGATCGAGGCCCGGGAAGGACGGCAGCAACGAGGGATGGATGTTGAGCATCCTGCCGTACCAGCGCTGCACGAATTCGGCGGTGAACAGCCGCATGAAGCCGCCGAGGCAGATCAGTTCGACCTTGTGCTCGTCCAGCGCCCGCTGCAGCACGGCTTCGAAGCCGGCACGGTCCTTGCCGAACGGCTTGCTCTCGATGACGACAGTGGCGATGCCGCTGGCGGCCGCTTTCTCCAGCCCGGCCGCGTCGGCCCGGTTGGAAATCACGGCGACGATGTCGGCCGGAAAATCTGCCAACTTCGCCGCTTCGATCAGCGCGGCCATGTTCGACCCGCGTCCCGAGATCAGGATGGCGACGCGGTGCTTCATGGCGAGAGGTCGAGGTGGCCGTTGTAGACGACGCGATGCTCGCCCGCTGCCGCGATCACCTCGCCGAGCAGGGCGACGGTCTCGCCGCTTTCGGTCAGGATTTCCGTGACCTGCTCGATCGCATCCGCTTTCACGATCGCGATCATGCCGATGCCGCAGTTGAAGGTGCGCAGCAGTTCGAGTTCGGCGATGCCGCCCTCCGCCGCCAGCCATTTGAACACCGGCAGCACCGGCAGTCGCGCCAGGTCGATGCCGACGCCGAGATGCTTTGGCAGCACGCGCGGAATGTTGTCGGTAAAACCGCCGCCGGTGATATGCGCGAGGCCTTTGACAGCGCCGGTTTCGCGGATCGCGCGCAGGCAGGATCTTACGTAGAGCCTGGTCGGCGTCAGCAGCGCGCCGCCGAGCGTCATCACCGGCGAGAACGGCGCCGGCGCATCGAAGCCGAGCCCGGACTGCTCGACGATCTTGCGCACCAGCGAAAATCCGTTGGAGTGCACGCCCGACGAAGCGAGCCCGATCACCGCATCGCCTTCCGCGATATCCTTGGCCGGCAGCAGCGTACCGCGCTCGGCCGCGCCGACCGCAAAGCCGGCGAGATCGTAGTCGCCGTCCTTGTACAGTCCCGGCATTTCGGCGGTCTCGCCGCCGATCAGGGCGCAGCCGGATTCCCGGCAGCCCTCGGCGACGCCGGCCACGATCGCGGCGGCCGCTTCCGGGTCGAGCTTGCCGCAGGCAAAATAGTCGAGGAAGAACAGCGGTTCCGCACCCTGCACCACGAGGTCGTTGACCGACATCGCGACCAGGTCGATGCCGATGTCGCCATGCAGCCCGGTCTCGATCGCGATCTTGACCTTGGTGCCGACGCCGTCCGTCGCGGCCACCAGCACCGGATCCTTGAAACCCGCCGCCTTGAGGTCGAACAGCCCACCGAATCCGCCGATTTCGGCGTCCGCGCCGGCCCGGGCAGTGGCGCGCACCATCGGCTTGATGAGATCGACAAGGCGGTTGCCGGCGTCGATATCGACCCCCGAATCGGCGTAAGTGAGCCCGTTTTTGCGGTCGTTCATGCCCAAATTCCAGTATGATGACCGCTGGTTACGAGGATTTCCGCGTTCCTGCAATGGCTCGCGGGCGCTTGGCGCATATACTATGGTGATAAGAAAACCGGCAGAACCCGCCAGGGGCCGGAATTGGGCCGGGAGCCGGGAAGCGACCGAGTTGAGCATTCCGAATATCATTACGCTGGGCCGCATCATCCTGGTACCGGTCATCGTTTGGGCGATCGTCTCCAGCCAGATGGAGATCGCGTTTGCGATCTTCGTCATCGCCGGCGTCAGCGACGCCGTGGACGGCTTCCTCGCCAAGCGCTTCAACATGTCGAGCGAATTGGGCGCCCTGCTCGACCCGCTCGCCGACAAGGCGCTGCTGGTATCGATCTTCGTGTCGCTGGGTATCTGGGGCGCGGTGCCGCGCTGGCTCGTCATCCTCGTCGTGTCGCGCGACATCATGATCGTCACGGCGGTCATCGTGTCGTGGCTGTTCGACAAGCCCGTGGCGATGAAGCCGCTTATGGTGTCGAAACTCAACACGGTGGCGCAGGTGGCTTTCGCAGCGCTGGTGCTGGCGTCGCTCGGGTTCAATTTCCAGCCTGCGCCCTATGACGTGGTCCTGATGGGTTTGGTTACGGTCTTTACTTTGGTTTCCATCTCGCTCTATCTCGTCGAATGGGTGCGGCACATGAGCACGATCGACGCGCGATAGCGCCCGATCCATTGCCTGACATCCCGGCCTGGAGATGTGCGTGGCAGTTCGCGTTCAACCCCGTCAGCTTGCCTTTGCATTGCCGCATGCGGAAAGCCTGACCCGCGACAATTTCCTGGAGGGGCCGTCCAATGAAGCAGCCCTCGCGCTGATCGAAAGCTGGCCGGACTGGCCGAACCGCATCATGCTGCTGATCGGGCCCGAAGGCTCCGGCAAGAGCCACCTCGCCTCGATCTGGGCAGAGCAGGCCGGCGCCCGCTCGATCTCGGCGCACGCGCTCGATGCCGCCGCCGTCCCCGGCGCGCTCGCCACTGGCGCGCTGGTGGTCGAGGATCTCAGGCCCGCTGACTTCGACGAGCGCGCGCTATTTCACCTGTTCAATCTCGCGCGCGAGGACGAAGCCCATGTGCTGATCACCGCGCGCGTCCCGCCGGTCGCATTCGACGTCGAATTGCGCGATCTCCGGTCGCGGCTGCGTGCCGCGCCCGCGGTGTCGCTGCTGCCGCCCGACGATCTGCTGTTTCGCGGACTGATCGTGAAATTCTGCGCGGACCGCCAGATGAGCATCGACGAGAGCGTCGTCAGCTATCTCGTTACCCGGATCGAGCGCACCTATACCGCCGCCCGCCAGGCGGTCGAGCGGCTCGATAGCGAGGCGCTGCGGCTCGGCCGGCCGGTGACCCGGGCGCTGGCGGCAGATCTGCTTCGGAACCGCTGATGCCCCCCCGTGCTGCTTCCTGCCGCCTTGACGGCGGCCGCAGGCGGAACATCAATGTCATTGAAACGTCATCGGCATATCACATCTTGAGGACGGCATTCCCGCAACAACGGCCCCTAACCGGCCATGGATCAAATTCTTATGGAATCGGCGCAAGTCATTGAGACAACTGAGAATCCAGCCGCCGAGGTTATCCCGTCGATTGCCGCGAGTCCCGAGCGATTCATCAATCGGGAACTATCATGGCTGCATTTCAACCGCCGGGTGCTCGAAGAATCGGTCAATCCCGGCCATCCGGTGCTGGAGCGGGTCCGGTTCCTGTCGATTTCAGCCAATAACCTTGATGAGTTCTTCATGGTCCGCGTTGCCGGTATCAAGGCGCAGGTCCGCGAAGGCATCGCCGAGCGCAGCCCCGACGGCCTGACGCCGGCCGAGCAGCTCGTCCTGATCAACCAGACGGTTTCGGAGCTCGCTTCCGACCAGCAGGCGATCTGGCGCGATCTGCGCACCACGCTGTCGGACGCCGGCATCATTCTGGTCGACGGCCACGAGTTCACCAAGGCCGAGCGTGGCTGGCTCGAGGATCATTTCCTCCACAGCATTTTTCCGCTGCTGACGCCGCTCGCAATCGACCCGGCGCATCCGTTCCCGTTCATCCCGAGCCTCGGCTTCACCATCGCCCTGCAGCTGGTGCGGGGGTCGGACGGCAAGCCGATGAACGCGCTGATTCGAATGCCCGGCAAGATCGACCGCTTCATCCGCCTGCCGAGCAAGAACGGCAACGTGCACCTGATCCCGCTGGAGCAGGCCACCGCCCTGTTTATCGGGCGGCTGTTTCCCGGATACACCGTCAAGGGCCAGGGCGCCTTCCGCATCATCCGCGACTCCGAACTGGAAATCGAAGAAGAGGCAGAAGATCTGGTCCGCCTGTTCGAGACGGCGCTGAAGCGTCGGCGGCGCGGTTCGGTGATCCGCCTCGAGATGGACGCCAAGATGCCGGACGCGCTGCGTGCCTTCGTGCAGCAGGCGCTTTCTGCGGCCGACGACGAGGTGTTTCTGGTCGACGGCGTGCTGGCGATGAACGAACTCTCGCAGCTCACGCGGCTCGACCGCCCCGACCTCGAATTCGCGCCTTATGTGCCGCGGCATCCGGAGCGCGTGCGCGACCATGGCGGCGACATTTTTGCGGCGATCCGGCAGAAGGACCTGATCGTCCATCATCCCTACGAATCCTTCGACGTCGTGGTGCAGTTCCTGCAGCAGGCCGCGCGCGATCCGGATGTGGTCGCGATCAAGCAAACGCTCTATCGCACTTCGAACAATTCGCCGATCGTGCGTGCCCTGGCCGAGGCGGCCGAGGCTGGCAAATCGGTAACGGCGCTGATCGAACTGAAGGCGCGGTTCGACGAGGAAGCGAACATCCGCTGGGCGCGCGACCTCGAACGCGCCGGCGTCCAGGTGGTTTACGGCTTCATCGAACTGAAGACACACGCCAAGCTGTCGATGGTGGTGCGGCGCGAGGGCGGCAACCTGACGACCTACGTTCACACCGGAACCGGCAACTATCATCCTGTCACCGCGCGCATCTATACGGATCTGTCCTACTTCACCTCGGACCCGATCATCGGCCGCGATGCGGCGCGGGTGTTCAACTACATCACGGGCTATGCCGAGCCGAGCGACATCGAGCGCATGGCGGTGTCGCCACTGACTCTGCGGAAGCGCATCATCGAACACATCAAGGGCGAGGCCAACCACGCGCGGCACGGCAAGCCCGGCGCCATCTGGATGAAGATGAACTCGCTGGTCGATCCTGACGTGATCGACGCGCTGTACGAGGCCTCGCAGGCCGGCGTCTCCATCGAACTCGTGGTGCGCGGCATCTGCTGCCTGCGGCCGGGCATCCCGGGACTGTCGGAGAATATCCGGGTCAAGTCGATCATCGGCCGCTTCCTCGAGCACGGCCGAATCTACTGCTTTGGTATGGGTCAGGGTCTGCCCGGCGCCAAGGCGGCTGTGTATATCTCGTCCGCCGACATGATGCCGAGGAACCTCGACCGCCGCGTCGAAGTCCTCTGTCCGCTGCAAAATCCCACGGTACATCAGCAGGTTCTCGAACAGATCATGGTCGCGAACCTGAAGGATACCGAGCAGAGCTGGCAATTGTTGCCCGACGGATCGTCAACGCGTATGAAGGCCGCGAAAGGCGAAGAGCCCTTCAACCTGCATAACTATTTCATGACGAATCCGAGTCTGTCTGGCCGTGGAAAGTCTCTCAAGGAATCTTCGCCGCGCAGGCTCACCCGCCGCACCGAGCGCCAGCCATCCTCGTAAGGGGCCGGGGCTTTGAAGCGGCCCCGCAAGCGCGCTTCCAGCGTCGCGGTCATAGACATCGGTTCGAACTCGGTTCGTCTGGTTGTCTATGAGACGATGTCGCGCAGCCTCGTCACCATCTTCAACGAGAAGGCGCTGTGCGGCCTCGGCCGCGAGGTGCAGAGCACCGGCCTATTGGCCGACGACGCGGTCAACAAGGCGCTGACGGCGCTGCGGCGCTTCCGGGCGCTGTGCCGCATCCAGCAGGTCGGGCGCGTCTTCGCCATCGCCACCGCTGCCTGTCGCGACGCCAGGAACGGGCCAGATTTCATCGCCAAGGCCGAAAAAATCTGCGGTGCGGAAATTGAGATTCTTTCCGGCCCGCGCGAAGCCAAACTGTCTGCGCTCGGCGTCATCTCCGGCATCTATAATCCCGACGGGATCGTCGGCGATCTCGGCGGCGGTTCGCTCGAACTGATCGACGTGCGTCGCGGCCGCGTCAGCAGCGGCGTCACACGACCGCTCGGCAGCCTGGCGCTGCAGGACCTCTCGCACAAATCCTTGAAGCGCGCCGAGCGAATCGTCAGCGACGATCTGTCCGGCGTGACCCAGCTCAAAGCCGGCGTCGGCCGCACGTTCTACGCCGTTGGCGGCAACTGGCGCGCGCTCGCGCGCATCCACATCGTGCAGAGCGATTACCCGCTGCGCGTAATGCACGGCTACGAGATACCCGCTGCGGACGCACTGGATTTCGCCCGGCGCCTGCGCCGGCTGGCGGCGGCCAACATGCTCGCCGATATCGAAGTCGTGTCCGACGCGCGGCGTCCCTTGCTGACCTATGCAGCGCTGGTGCTCGAATACATCATCCGCGTCGGCCGGCCGAAAACGATCGTGTTCTCGACCTTCGGCGTCCGCGAGGGCCTGCTCTACGAGATGTTGCCGCCGCAGGAGCGCGCCAAGGATGGCTTCATCTGCGCCGCGCAAACCCTGAACCGGCTGTTGTCGCGCTCGGCACGTCACGCCGAGGAACTGGTCGAATGGACCGATCGTCTGGTCAGGGTCGTCAAGCTGAAGGAAACGCCGGAAGACCGCCGCCTGCGCCACGCGGCCTGCCTGCTCTCCGATATCGGCTGGCGGGTGCATCCCGACCACCGCGGCGAGGAAACGCTGAGCCTGATCACCAACGGCAATTTCGGCTCGATCAGCCACCAGGGCCGCGCCTTCGTCGCGCTGTCGGTGTTTTACCGCTACGCGGGCCTGAGCCTGGCAAACGAGCCGCCGGCGCGGATTCGCGAGCTGGTGCCGGTGGCGATGGACGAGCGTGCCCGCCTGCTCGGCGCCGCATTCCGCGTCGCGCATCTGATCTCGGCGGCACGCACCGGCGTTTTGCCTGCGACGCACTTCCGTACGCAGGGCCGCAACCTGATGCTGGTTTTCGAGCACCGCATGGTCGATCTCGTCGCCGACCGTGTCGGCAGCCGCTTCAAGCAACTGGCCCGGCTGGTCGGCCGCACCGGCTCGATCGTGCGGAAATGATTGCCAGGCACTTTTCGTAAAGCAGCCATCCGGCGTTCTTGGCGCCAGCCGTGGCGAGCCACTTCCATTCCCTTCGCTGCAATTCGCTTGACCAATTCATAGCTCGTTGGTTATGTATAAATCATAACCTACGGGCTATCGATTTGATGCCAAACCGTGACCTGCTGTTCAAAACCCTGGCCGACCCAACCCGCCGGGCGATCTTCGAGCGGCTGTGCCGCCAAGGCGAACAGACGGTGGGCGCGCTGACGGCGCAGGCCGGGATCTCGCAGCCGGCGGTCTCAAAGCACCTCGGCATTCTCAAGCAGGCCGGGCTGGTGCGCGACCGCCACGAGGGCCGGCAGACCCATTACAGCGCGCAGCTCGGGGCGCTGGCCCCGCTGATCGACTGGACCAGCGAGATGGCCGGCTTCTGGCAGAAGAAATTCGACGATCTCGAAGATTTGCTGAAACGGATGGACCAATGACCGAACGCGAAACGCGCACCGTCGTCGTCGAACGCGAAATGCCGCATCCGCCGGAAAAGCTCTGGCGCGCGCTGACGCAGCCGCATCTGATCGAGGAGTGGCTGATGAAGAACGATTTTGCGCCGGTCGTGGGCCATCGTTTCAATTTGCGCGGCGAGTGGGGCGGCGTGCTGGACTGCGAAGTGCTCGCCATCGAGCCGAACAAGGCGCTGTCCTACACCTGGAATTTCAAGCATGCGGACACCGCCTTCGATCTGCAGAGCGTGGTGACGTTCACGCTGACGCCAACCCGAACGGGCACGCTGCTGCGCATGGAGCAGGCGGGATTCCGTCCCGAGCAGAAGCAGGCATTTGGCGGCGCCCATGCCGGATGGAAGCAATTTTTCAGCAAGCTCGAAGATCTCATGGCGCGCGCGGAATGAACGGGTGTAACGCAATGGCAGGCAAGACGTCCGCAAAGGTGGGGAAAACGATAAGGAAGTCCGCGGCAAAACCTGTCCTGCTCTCGGGCGGCAATCCTCAGATAGCCAAGGGCGAAGGCGACGCGCCCGT
Organism: uncultured Bradyrhizobium sp.; assembly: GCA_964609175.1. Lineage (GTDB taxonomy): Bacteria > Pseudomonadota > Alphaproteobacteria > Rhizobiales > Xanthobacteraceae > Bradyrhizobium. The sequence goes on along the minus strand of CAZSRR010000031.1, from coordinate 63,227 downwards.
CCAGGCTTACATCGCCGCCATGCCGGGCTGGAAACGCGACGTCGGACGTCACCTCGACGACCTTATCGCGCGCACCGTGCCGGGCGTGCGCAAAGCGGTCAAATGGAATTCGCTGTTCTATGGCGCTGCAAGCGAAACAGGCTGGTTCCTCAGCGTCCACTGCTTCACAAAATACGTCAAAGTGACGTTTTTCCGTGGCACGTCGCTGCGCCCGCCGCCGCCGGGCGAATCCAAGCACCAGGAAGTGCGCTACTTGGATATCTACGAGAACGCCGAACTGAACGAAGTCCAACTCACCGCTTGGGTAAAGCAAGCAAGCCAGTTGCCCGGCGAGCGGTTGTAAGTGGTAATGATCGAGACCGATGATGTCTGAAATCTTCAGCGTTCGTTTGGTGGGCGGCAAAGATGACGAGCGTGCGATCTTTGAGTTCGACGAGGAGAGAGATCGCTGCCTTCTCACCTGCCGGTACCGCGACAACGCAATCTCGTCCGAGGCCATGGACTACTTCGAAGCCCTGGCTTTAATTCGTCGGCAGCTCGAACCCGAAGGGCTCATTCCCTACTGTTACGGCGCGAGCCTGAACGTGTTTCCCTCGGGAATGGGCAGAGACATGGGGCAAGGCTTGAGAGCTTACAAAATGACCCTCGGCAAGCATGCCAAAATGACGGACCTGGTCGACATCTTCGATGAAGGCGTCGACATCGTGCACGCCGATGTCGACGCACAGGAACAATTCTATCGAAACTGGCTCGAAACGCCGCGCGTCTGAGTAGCACCGACACCATGAAGAAAGCGACAGCAACCATGAAGAGCAAGAGCGGCTCCAAGGAAGCGAAAACCGTTGAAACTCCGTCCCAACACATCGATGCGAGGATCAAGGAGCTTGGCGATTGGCGCGGCGAGATGCTGGCGCGCATCCGCGGCATCATCAAGAAGGCCGACCCTGACGTGATCGAGGAATGGAAGTGGCGCGGCGTGCCGGTGTGGGAGCACGACGGCATCATCTGCACCGGCGAGACCTACAAGGCCGTCGTGAAGATGACCTTTGCCAAGGGCGCTGCGCTGGACGACCCGACGGACCTTTTCAATGCCAGCCTCGAAGGCAACACCCGCCGCGCCATCGATTTTCACGCGGGGGACAAGATCGACGAGAAGGCTCTGAAGGCGCTCATTCGCGAGGCCGTGGAGTTGAACATCTCGACGCGCGCGGCAAAAAAATCAAAGCGCGCCTGAAGATTCGGCAGTCGGCGCGGCCGACCGGATCGCCTGCCAGATGCGCTCGGGCGTGGCCGGCATGTCAAGATGCTGCACGCCGAGCGGCGCCAGCGCGTTCATCACGGCGTTCATGATGGTGGCAGGCGACGCGATGGCGCCGGCCTGGCCGCTGCCCTTGACGCCGAGCCGGTTGGCACGGCTGGGAAAGTCGCCCGTCAGGTCACCCTCGAAGGTGGGGATATCGTCGGCGCGTGGCACCGCGTAGTCCATCAGCGAACCCGACAGGTTCTGTCCGGTCTCGGCATCGAACAGCGCCTGTTCGAACAGCGCCTGCCCGATCCCCTGCACCACGCCGCCATGGACCTGGCTGAGCGTCTGCCGTGGATCGAGCAGCCGGCCGTAATCGTCAAAGATCGCGTAGCGATCGAGTTTTACGGCGCCGGTCTCGGGATCGATCTCGACTTCGGCAACGTGGCAGCCGTTGGGGAAAGTATAGCGGTCGCACAGATGCGTGGCCCGGTGCGCCAGGCCCGGCGTGACATCGTCGCCCGACGCCTGACGGGAAGCGCGCGCCACTTCCTCCAGGCTGATCTCCTGCCCGGTGGCGGCCACGTGCAACATCCCCGCCTCGTAGCGAACCGCGTCGACACTGGCTTGCAGCAGGCGGGCGGCGAGCCTTCGCGCATTCTCGATCACGCCTTCGGCCGCCATCAGCAGCGCCGTGCCGCCCTGATGCATCGAGCGCGCACCGCCATGTCCGCCGCCGGAGTCCAGATCGTCAGTGTCGCCCTGCCGGAAGCGAAATCGCTCCGCCGGCAGGCCGAACGCATCGGCGGCGATCTGCGCGTAGGTGGTTTCATGGCCCTGGCCGTTGGAATGCGTGCCGACCATGAGATCGATCCGGCCATCGTCGCCGACTCGCACTTCCGCCACTTCATTGGGCGTGCCGCGCGCGGTTTCGAGGAAACACGCGGTGCCGAGGCCGCGCAGCATTCCCCGTTTGCGGGAGGCGCGGCGGCGCACCTCGAAACCTGCCGCAGCCCTGGCCGCAAGATCGATGGCGTGGGCAAAACTGCCCTGCTCGACCGTAAGCCCCATCGCGCTGGCATGGGGGAAGCGGCGGAAGATATTCTTGCGCCGCAGCTTCAACGCATCCATGCCGAGCTGGCGCGCAGCGGCATCGATGCAGCGCTCGATCAGATAATTCGCCTCGGGCTTGCCGGCGCCGCGATAGGCGTCGACCGGTGTCGTGTGGGTGAATACGCCGCTCGACTGAAAGGCGATCAGCGGGATGGCATAGACGCCGCCCATCGCGCTCGCCATCGCCATGGTCGGCACCACCGGCGCCACCGTGGAGACGTAGGCGCCGAGATTGGCGAGCACTTTGGTTTCGAGCGCGAGAAAGCGGCCGTCGCTGTCGAGCGCGAGGCGCGCCCGGATCAGGCTGTCGCGGCCATGCACGGAGCCGGTAAACTCCTCGCCGCGGTCGCCGATCCACGCCACCGGACGGCGTAGCCGGCGCGCCGCCCACAGCACCAGCACCCATTCCGGATAGAGCACGTTCTTCATGCCAAACCCGCCGCCGACGTCGGGAATGCTGACGCGCAGACTGTCGCGGCCGATGCGGAACACGCCGTCAGCCAGCAGGTCGCGGATGGCATGCGCGCCCGCCGCCGAGGCGGTCAGGTGCAAACGGCCGTTCGACGCGTCGAACTCACCGAGTGCGCCGCGCGTCTCCATCGATGCAGCGACGACGCGGTTGTTGACGAGTTCGCATTCGACGACATGGGCGGCGCCGCGGATTGCAGCCTCCACCGGGCCGAGCTCGCCGCGGTTGAACTGGAATCCGATATTGCCGGTGGCCTCCGGCCAGACCGCGGGTGCATCCGGCCGAACGGCATCCGCAATCGCAACCACCGGCGGCAGCGGCTCATAATCGACGACGATGGCCTCGGCGGCGTCGCGCGCGGCGCCTTCGCTTTCGGCCACGACGAAGGTGATCGGTTCGCCGACATAGCGGACGATGTCGCGCGCCAATGCATGACACGGCGGCACGACCAGCGGCGTCGTCATCGGTACTGATGTTACGGCGCAGGGCAGCGGGCCGAGATCGTCGGCGGCCACATCATGCCCGGTGAGAACGGCCGCAACGCCGGGCAAGTTGCGGGCTGCATCGGCATCGATCGCAACGACCCGGGCATGCGCATGCGGCGAGCGAACGACGACGCCATGAAGCGCGTTCGGCGGCAAACGATCGGCGACATAGCGCCCGCGCCCCCGCAGGAAGCGTTCGTCTTCAAGCCGGTTGAGGCTGCGCCCCAATAGTTTTCCATTCATGGAAACTGTATGGAACCCGGCGACGGCAAAATCAATCGGCCGGCGCGCCGCTGATCCGACGTCAGCGGCGCGTCAGCTGCAGCTCGAGCAGAGCCAGCCTCTGCAGCGCGGCCGGATCGCGCTCGCCGCCATGAGCCGCACGCAGGATCGCCTCGGCAATGGCCTGAACGTCCCGGGAATGTACCGGCTCGGGGAGCGACGCGACCGCGGCCTCGAGCGCGGCTTCCATCACCGAGATCACCTCGGGCGGAAATGACGCATTGGAAAAGTCCTTCACGCTTGCCTCCCGCGCCTAAGTGGCCGCGCCCTGATGGAGATAGCGATCGTCGAATTGCGCCAGATCCGCGAGCCTGGACTCCTCGAGCACGGTCACGCGTCCCCGGCTGATTTCGACGATCCCGTCTTCGCGCAGCTGGCGGATGATGCGGTTGGCATGCACCGGCGTGATTCCGAGCGCCTCGCCGATCTGTTCCTGTGTCAGAGGCATTTCGAAGCTCTCGCGCGCCTCATGGCCGGTGACCGCAAGGCGTTGCCGAAGTTCGAGGACAGTGTGGGCGAGCCGGCTCGCAGCGGGCCGCTGGCCGACATTGACGATCCACTCGCGAAATATCGCGGCATCGATCAGCGTGTCGCGCCAAAGAACTTCGGTGACGTTCGGGTTGGCCCGCGTCAAGGCGCGCAACGAGGTGTGCGTGATGAAGCCAAGCGTGCAGGGAGCAACCGCGATGAGGTCGTGGTCCATGCGGTGCAGATGCAGACTCTGCAGGTCGGGAATTTCGCCGGGGATGTGGATCGAGAGAATTTGCCGCTGACCGGTCACGGTAGTCTTGGCGCGAACGCAAAACCCGTCGATCAGAAGAACGCATTCCGTCGGCCGGCTTCCGTCGGATACGACCGTCCTCCCGGCCTCCCATTGGCGAACATTGATCGGCAGCGCTCGGATGGCGGCGATATCCGCGTCATCCAACCCTGACACGGCGGTGAGCCGCCGAAACAGCGCCGTCAGAACCAGCTCCCGGTCCAAAGCCTGGGTCTCCATTCAGTTGCAATCCACGCTACCTGAACGAAACGATGCGGGCCGGAACCGGTTCCCAACAAAGGTTAAGGAGTCGCCTCGCCCGGCATGCGAGGATCATGGCCAGCAAGGAGATCTGTCATGAAGAAAAAACGCAATCGCAGCCGTCCGCCGCTGCCGCTCCAGGAGCGGCTCAACCAGATCGCGCAGGGCGCCCGGGAAAAGGCCGCCGGCCTGCCGCCCGGAGATGAACGCGACCGCCTGCTCGAAACCGCCGTGTCCACCGAGTCGGCAGCCGCCATCGAGCGGTGGTTGTCATCGCCCGGCTTGCTGAGTCCGAAGTAGCTGTCGGCGTCCGCGCGAATGCGGACGCCCTGGTCCGATCGCCTATGCCGCCGCGGAGTGCTCGGCGCCCTGCAGCCTGCGCCGGCGCCAGATCGAGCCGGCGACGAGTACCACGGCGATTCCGATCAGCCCGAGAACCACCTCTCCGCCATGCCCGCCATTGGCGAACTGCGGCGCCAGGCCGATCGAGGTGAGGACGCCATCAAGGCCGATGCCGACCGGGCCGTTGAAGAACGCATGGAGCGCCGGCTGAAGCGCCGGGTCGGTTGCCATCACTTCGCCGGCGATCCAGCCGAGCAGGCCCGCGCCGGCCCACACCAGTGCAGGAAGACGCGTCAACAGCGCCATGATCAGCGCGGCGCCGGCCACGATCAGCGGAACGCTGATCGCAAGGCCGATGACCAGCAGCGGAATGCTGCCGTTGGCGGCCGCCGCCACCGCGATGACATTGTCGAGGCTCATGACGATGTCGGCGATCGCCACGATCTGCACGGCCGCCCACAGATGCGCCGCCGCGTCGACGCCGCCCTCCTCCTCGTGTTCCGGCACCAGCAGCTTCGCCGCGATGACCAGCAGCGCCAGTCCGCCGACCAGCTTGAGGTAGGGCAGCCCCATCAGGGTGACGACGATACCGGTGAAGATGATGCGCAGCAGGACGGCGACGCCTGCGCCGAGCACCATGCCCCAGAACCGCTGCCGCGGCGGCAGGCCGCGGCACGCCATCGCGATGACGAGCGCGTTGTCGCCCGACAGCAGGATGTTGATCCACATGATCTTGCCGAGCGCCACCCAGAAGGCGGGCTGCTGCATCTCGGCCTGGAACTGAGAGAAGAAAGTCGAGATGTTTGCCGGATCAAAAATGTTCAACAACCAGTCCACAGCGTTCCTCCCCCACGGCCGTTCGGCCGTTGCGCGCAGCTACAATCGCGCGTCTTCGATCAGCCGACGATTTCGTTCCCTGAGAAGAACTGCGCGATTTCGATCGCGGCGGTCTCCGGCGCATCCGAACCGTGCACCGAGTTTTCGCCGATCGACTTGGCGTGGACCTTGCGGATAGTGCCGTCCGCCGCCTTCGACGGATCGGTGGCGCCCATCACGTCACGATATTTGGCGATCGCGCCCTCGCCTTCCAGGACCTGCACCACGACCGGGCCCGAGGTCATGAAATCGACCAGTTCGCCGAAGAACGGGCGCGCCTTGTGAACGGCGTAGAAGGTTTCGGCCTGTTCGCGGGTCATGCGAATGCGCTTCTGGGCCACGATCCGGAGCCCGGCCTTCTCGATCAGCGCGTTGACGGCGCCGGTCAGGTTGCGCTCGGTCGCGTCCGGTTTGATGATCGAGAAAGTGCGTTCAATCGCCATGGTCCAAGTCCTTGCAAAACACGGAATTAGAGGGTTGCGGCGCTTATATCGGCGCCACCCCGCGACGGCAAGCGACCCTGTGACGCGCCGGGCACCCCATTTTGGCATCTTTGAGCGGCGCGTGCGCGTCCGGGTAGCCGAAGATTACCGCGATTTCACGCAGGTGAACCCTGTCTGAAGCCGCCGTGCCGGGTCCGTTCAGCTTCCCGCGATTAGACTTGCCGGCGATCGAACGCAGGGTCGTGCATCCGCCGGCCCCGAGGCGTCCCGGACCCGATCTCATGGCTGGTGCCACCGGCACCTAAACTTTGAGGAGACGACTATGTTGCGTAAACTTTCGCTCGTTGCGGTAGCCGCGGCGGCGCTCGGCGCGGCGGCGCTGGCGCCGACCTCGGCTTCAGCCGGGGGCGGCTTTCACCACCATCGCGGCTTTCACCATGGCGGTTGGCACCACGGCGGGTGGCATCACCACCACCACCACCACCGCTGGGGCGGCCCCCGCGTCTTTATCGGCGGCCCGGCCTATTACGCCGGGGGCTATGGCGGCTGCTACGCGCGGCGGCTGGTTCCGACCCCCTGGGGTCCGCGCTGGCGCCTGGTGAACCGCTGCTTCTGACCCGAATTGCGCTCCCCAGACTGATGCCCCGGCGGTCCCCGCGCCGGGGCTTTTTTGTGCACGGAGCGCCGGGTTTCTTCAGACCCGATTCGGCCGCGTTTTCGACCACTTGCAGGCGACGCCCGTTCGCTGACGGGGGAAACCAATTTCGGCGTTAAGACTTATTTTATCACTCAATCACTCAAACCTTGCCAGCGCTGCGAGCTGGAACTCGCCGAGGCGACCATGGAACCCCGTTTGCACGCCCGTATCGACCCCGATACCGAATATCTCGATCATAAAACCTGCGCCTCGATTTGCGGCGCCATCGCCGAACGGCTGCAGCAGAGCCTTCGCCCGGAGACCGATCTTTCGCCGCGTTTACGCGAACTGGTAGATGAGCTGCGCCGCCGCGACAACGAACGGTTTTGAGTCCCGGACCGCTAATTCCCCGAGCATAAATCGGTTGCGTTTGACGCCGGGTCCGGTGACAACGCCGCATGCTTTCCATATCAGATATTTCGGTCCGCATTGCCGGACGGCTTCTGATCGACGACAGTACCGTGCAGATCGTGCCGGGCGCCCGCGTCGGTTTCGTCGGCCGCAACGGGGTCGGCAAATCGACGCTGTTTCACGCGATCCGGGGCGACCTGCCGCTCGAGTCCGGCAGCATCGCGCTGCCGCCGCGCTGGCGTATCGGCAGTTTGGCGCAGGAGGCCCCCGACGGCCCGGAGAGCCTGATCACCGTCGTGCTGAAGGCCGACCTGGAGCGCGCCGCGCTGCTGGCCGAGGCTGAGACCGCAACCGATCCGCACCGGATCGCGGAAATCCAGACCCGGCTGGTCGACATCGATGCACATTCAGCGCCGGCGCGGGCGGCCTCGATCCTGAGCGGGCTCGGCTTCTCCACATCAGACCAGGCGCGGCCGTGCTCGGAATTCTCCGGCGGCTGGCGCATGCGGGTGGCGCTGGCCGCGACGCTGTTCTCGGCGCCGGACCTGCTGCTCCTGGACGAGCCGACCAACTATCTCGACCTCGAAGGCACGCTGTGGCTGGAAGACCATCTGGCGCATTATCCGCGCACCGTGATCGTGATCAGCCACGACCGCGACCTGCTGGAAACCTCGGTGGACCAGATCCTGCACCTCGATCGCGGCAAGCTGACCCTCTACAAGGGCAGCTATTCCTCGTTCGAGGAGCAGCGCTCCGTCAGAGAAATGCTCGACGCCAAGCACGCCAAGCGCCAGGCTGACGAGCGCAAGCGGCTGCAGGCCTTTGTCGATCGTTTCAAGGCCAAGGCCTCCAAGGCGCGCCAGGCCCAATCCCGCGTCAAAATGCTGGAACGGATGAAGCCGGTCACCGCGCTGGTGACGCAGGACGTGCGCGAAATCACCTTCCCGACGCCGGAGAAGACGCTCTCGCCGCCGATCATCGCGGTGGACGACGTCTCGGTCGGCTACGACCCGAAGCAGCCGGTGCTCAACCGCGTCACGCTGCGGATCGACACCGAGGACCGCATCGCCCTGCTCGGCTCCAACGGCAACGGCAAGTCGACGCTGGTCAAGCTCCTGGCCAATAAGTTGCCGCCGTTCTCGGGCCGGATCACGCGGGCGGACAAGCTCTCGGTCGGCTATTTTGCGCAGCATCAGGTCGACGAACTCAACCTCGACGGCTCGCCCTACGACCATGTCCGCAAGCTGATGCCCGATGCACCGGAATCAAAGGTGCGCGGCCGCGTCGGCGCGATCGGGTTCTCCGGCAAGGCCGGCGATACCCTGGTCAAGAGCCTCTCCGGCGGCGAGAAGGCGCGGCTGCTGCTCGGGTTGGCGACCTTCTACGGCCCGAACATGATCATCTTGGACGAGCCGACCAACCATCTCGACATCGACAGCCGCGCGGCGCTGGCGGAGGCGATCAACGACTTTCCCGGCGCCGTCATCATGGTCTCGCACGACCGCTATCTGATCGAGGCCTGCGCCGATCAATTATGGGTCGTCGCCAACCGCACCGTGACGCCCTACGACGGGGACCTCGACGACTACCGCAAAATGGTGCTGTCGATCGGCGAAACGCGCCCGCGCGAGCGGCCGAAGGAAGCGGCAAAACCGGAACGGCCGAAGGGGGAGAAGCGGTCGTCGCCGAAACAGCGAATCGCGGAGGCCGAGGCCGAGATCGAACGCATCAACGGCATCATCGCCAAGATCGACACCGCGCTCGCTTTGCCCGACCTGTTCACGCGCGATCCCAAGCAGGCCGCCCAGCTCGGCAAGGCGCGCGCGGGCGCCGAAGCTGCGTTGCGGCGGGCGGAAGAAGATTGGCTGGAAGCCAGTTCGGAGTTCGATGAGGCGGCCGGTTAGGCCGGCTGCACCGCCGGTCCACTCGCGGCATCGACAGCCGCATACGCAACAGCAGGATCAGGCCGCAAAAGGCCGCAACCTCCGCGCAAGCCATTGATCTGCATGATCATGGATCAATCAGAATTCATCCAAGTGATTCGGCGTACGTCCACAATAACGGAGGACGACCGCAGATATTCACCCGGTCGATTTCTTCTTCGGCTTGCCACCGCGGCCGGGCGCCGCGGCCTCGGGCGCGCGCTCGATCGAGGTCAGGCGACCGGCGGTGAAGGTGTAGATGCCGGCCCGCTGGCCGCGCGAATAGCTGACGACGGCGACGCGATCGCCGCGCGCATTGTTGGACAGGCTGACATTGTCGGGCGCGCCGATGCCACGCACGACATCGCATTCGGTGTGGCCCAGCGCCACCGTGCCGGACGTCGAAGGCGGACTGCCCGCCGCGCCATCGGCGAGTGCGTTGGCCCCGCCGCCCGGCGGCGCCATGCCGGGACAGCCACCGTCGGCCGCGACGAGTTCGTCGGGCGTCACGGCCTTTTCCGGCGTGAGCGGCGGCGTTTCGATCGACACGTTGCGGATGAAGACGCGGCCGGTGCGCGAAAACCAGTCGGCATCCTTCGACATCAGGTCTGACGCGCCCGTACATCCCGCGAGCCCGGGCCCGAGCAGCAACAGGGCCAGCAATGGTTTTCGAACGATTATTCCGCGCCGCACGCTAAATCCCGGCTCCGCTTTCAACTGCAAGCATGTGTCCGACCATCACTTTGCGGCACGACCATGGCTGCCTGCAAGGTCCTGCGCGGGAACCGCAGATTATCATTAATTGGCGTGAGTCGCTATTTTCAGGGAAGACGGCGCCGCGGCGGGCCATGCCGCTTGGCCCCCACGGAGGACCGGTCAGCACGGCAGCGCAACATGGCGCGATGGGCCAACGCCTGACATTTCCCTTGTGGTCCGCAGCCCTTGCTGCCGGCGAATACTACGTCGCCGTCGACCGGTTCGCCTGGTCCCAGACGGTCTCGAACTCGGCCTTCGAGATTACTTTCGCAGAAAACTGTTCCTGCGCGTTGATGTCCGCCAGCGGCGGCATCGGAACTTCGGGCATCACGTCCCGCCAATTGTCGCTGGCGTAGCTGTATGCTTCGAATCGCCCGTCGCGATATTTTCTGACGCATCGAATCGACCAGCGATCGGCGTCCAGCTCATCGTAGTACTCGCGCGGTTCATCCACCGGCGCGTCGATCCAGACGCTGTAGAAATAGCTATCGGCCGGACCAAGCTCTGGCGGTCCAGGCAACTCGATTTCCGCGCGACTTTGCGTCACTTCCGATGTCCTCCGGTCAACCTCAGCACGTTGCCGCTCTGCCATGGGCCGTTGCTGTGTTCGCCGACGCAACAACGCCAAAAGTCGCAGGCCTTCTTGATGGCAGATAATCGGCCATACCACCGGATGGTCGCGGCGGGCCGATGGCGACGTCACAGATCTCTAACTGCAACGGGTGGCAACGAGACCTCATGGATTGTCGCAACAATCTCCTTTTCCGGCATCTGCCCGATCGAGGAATTTGCTCCTGCCTCAGTACTTCACCGAAAGCTGCACTCCGATCTGCCGCGAGTCGCCCACGCCGGCGGTCCTGACGCCGGCGCTCGGGTTGGAGATGTAGGTGAGATACCTTTCGTCGAACAGGTTCTTCGCAAACAACGTCAGCTTGCTGGTGACGGGCATCCCGCCGGGCTTCTTGAACTCCCAGCCGACCCGCGCATCGACGATCACGGCGCTGTCGACATGGCGGGCCGGCGTGTTGGCGAGATCGCCGTAGCTGTAGAAGCCGTCGATGAAGCGGGCATTGGCGCCGGCGAACCAGCCGAGCGGATCCTGATAGAGGCCGCCGACATTGACGGAGTAGCCCGGCGCCTCGGGAAACCTCTTGCCCGAGAAATTGTCCGTCGCCGGGATCACGATGTCATCGAAATGCGACTGCAGAAGGCCGAGCGAGGCGTACGCCGTGAAGCGATCGGTGAAGCGGTAACGCGCTTCGAATTCCGCGCCGTAGGAGTGCGACTTTTTGGCGTTGGTGATGACGGCGTAGCCCGGCACGAACGTGCCCGGTGGCTCGAACGCGACCTGCTGGTTGGTGTAGTCGTAGTAGAAGAAGTTGGCATTGAATTGCAGCGCGTCGTCCAGCCAGCGCGAACGGTAGCTGACTTCGTAGGCGTCGAGCGTTTCCGGCTTGACCCGATAGATGCCGAAGAACGGTCCCTGGAACGGAAAATAATCGGCAAAGCCCTGGCGATAGCCTTGCGAATAGGTGAAGCCGACCGTCTGGTTCGGCGCCACGTCGTAGGTTGCGCCGATCTTCGGCAGGAAGCGATTGAACGTCTCGCTTGTCCGGTCGTTGAGCGCGGCATAGCCGGTGAACGGAGCGACGAAGAACAGCGACGGATCGTAGAGCGTGCCGACCATGGTGCTGCCGACCTCGTCCTGCAGCGCGCGTCCGCCGAAGATGAAGGCAAACCGGTCGATGCGGTATTTTGCGTCCGCATAGGCCGCCAGACTCTTCGTCTCGTTATCCGAGGTGAAGCGCTGCAGCGTCTGCAGACCGGGCGCCAACCCGGGAAGGCCGTCGAACAGGATGCGCGAGTTGGTGTTGGTGGTGAATTGTCCATAGTAAAGGCCCGCCACGCCGGACAGGCCGTTGCCGGCGTTTTCGATCTCGAGCCGCAGATCCTGGGTGAAATCGCCACCCTTGCGGTCGTCGTCGCGCAGATAGAAGGGAGCGCCGGGCGCCGAATTGATGTCGGTGTTGGTCTGGGCATAGCTGGTGACGCTGCGCACCTGCATGGACGGTGACAGCGCGTAGGAGATGTCGGCAATGTAGTTGTTGGTCTTCGTCTTCCGGTAATCGATGAAACCGGAATCCTCCCGGTAGACCCGATCGAAATAATTCGGCCCGGTCACGGAGTTGCGGCCCGGCCTGTCGTCCGTATGCGCGAACGTCAGCAGCGCCCGCAGACCCGGCAACGCCGACGGCGTCCAGAGCAGCTTGCCACGGGCGTTCTCGAACCGATCCTCGCCCAGAACATTGTTGCGGGGATCGGTGTAGGTGATGTCCATGTTGGAGCGGTACATCTGCCCGGCGAGGCGGAACGCCAGCTCGTTGGCGACCAGCGGTCCGGACAGGGTCAGGCCCGTGCTGGACAGGTCGTGGGTCCCGAAGATCTGTTCTCCCGCCGCGTACCAGTTGAAAGTCGGATCCCTGGTCTTGACGAAGACCGCGCCGGCCGTGGCGTTGCGCCCTTGCAAGGTCGATTGCGGGCCGCGCAGCACTTCGACCTGCTCGACGTCCCATACCGATCGCACGCCGCGACGCACCGCCTCGGTGTTTTGCACCGCGCCGTCCACGATCACGGCGATCACGGGCGCGGAGTTCGCGCTCTGGTTCTGCGACAGGCCTTCCGAGTTGACGCCGCGGATGGTGATGCCGCTGTTGCCGCCGACGGCGCGCGTCGAGATCGCATTCGCCGTCGAATTGATCGCTTCGTGGACGTCCCGGATCTGCTCCTGCTCGATGCGCTCGGAAGTGACGACGCCCACGCTGGTGGTGGTCTGGGCGACGCTCCGGTTGGCCTTCTCGCCGTAAACGGTGATCTCCGGCAGGTCGACCGGGCCCTGCTGGGCGCGCGCGTTGCGGATGCTCTCGTCTTCCAGCATGACGCTGGTCGCGCCGGTGAACCTGAAGCTGATCTTCGTCCCCCGCAACAGTTGGGTCAGGGCCTGCTGCGGCGTCATCGCCCCCGTCAGCGCGGGCGCACGCAGGGTGCGTGGAATGGCCACCTCCCCCATGACATTCATCCCGGTGATCTGGGAAAACCGGTCGAGCGCGCTACGCATGGATTGCGGCTTCAACTGAAAAGCATAGGTGCGATCCTGGGCGGCTTCCTGCCGCGCAGCCTGCGCCAACGCCGGCGCAACGGAAATCAGGAGAACTGCAGCCGCTGCCGAGATGCACCGGGTACGAACTTGAGCCATTTCAACAAACCCCACCACAAGCCGCAGCGTGCGGCTTCCCACCCGATAGACAATCGTGGGGTCGGCTTTTCCCGCCTGTTTTGAAAATTATTTCGCGGGGAGAAGCAGAATTAGAAGAGGTGTAATCTGCACCGCGCGGACACGCATCGACCGCTCGATTTCCTTGTCGATGGCGTCCAGCCTGTTCACATCGGCGATAAACGTGACAGGGCGCTGCGCGAGGTCGCGATCCAGCACCACGATACGCCCGCGGCGCCAGAGGTTAAGCGCCTGGACGACCTCGCTTAATGGCGTTCCGTTGAAGACAAGGCGCCCTTCGCGCCACGACAATTCTTCGCCGGCGTCGCCTTGCTGCACCGAACCGAGCGTCGCGCCGTATTCGACCTCATATCCGGAATCGACATTCACCGCGCGGCCTCCCAGCGACACGCGTGTTGCGTGGTCAACGACGATGACGCGCGCCTGCGAGCCCCGGAGGCGGACACCGAAGGATGTCCCCAACGCGGTCGTAACGCCGCCGCCGGCTTCGACGCTGAACGGTCGGCCATCCTTCGCGACCGTGAAAAATGCTTCCCCCTGGTGCAGCGCGATGCGCCGAAAGCTATCGGTGAAATCGATCGAAAGCCTGGATCGCGCGGCTAGGTCGATCCGGGTGCCGTCCGGGGTGTTGAACGTTTTTCGTTCGCCGGTTCCAGTGCGATGGTCGGCGAACGGATAATCCGAGAGGTAGGTCCAGCCAGCTCCACCCACCGCCAGGACGATGGCTGCCTTGCCAAGGTCTCGACGGCTCAGGCGACGGGGTTTCGGTGCTCTGGCCTTGATGGCCGGGAGTTCACTGGAGCCGCGCCAAAGCCGCTGCAGATTCGTGAAGGTCTCGCGCTGCCTTTCATCCTCGAGCCACGCTTCGAAAGCGGACCTTTCAGCTGGGGACATCTTGTTGTCGATCACCTTGACCAGCCAGTCGGCAGCTTCGCCGGCGATCCGTTCCCGCTCGGCATCGCCGTGCTGATTTGCTTTTTTCGCCATTCCAGCCTGGCAACCCCACGCCATCCAAGACTGCTCTCGATAACAAGACAATCGAGGCCGCAATTTTTCTCGGATACTAAGCGTTCAGGGCTTCGAATCGCAATTGGAGGCGCGTCAATACGCGCGCCATCTGGCCATGCACGGTCTGCAGCGGCATGCCCAACCGCTTGCCGATGGCGTCGAACGTCCAGCCCTCCAGGCGAGAGAGAACGAATATTTCGCGCTGGACGGGAGGTATTTCGGCCAAGACGGAGGCAACGATGGTGAGTTCCTGCCGCGAAAGCAAGATGCGCTCCGGGCTCGGCGTATCGTCGGCAACGTGATTGAGCTCGTCCGGATCGGAGAACGATATCAGCCGTTCCCGCTTGTTGTGGTTGATGGCGAGATTGCCTGCGGCCTTCAACAGGTAGCCTTTGCGGCTGGACACGATTTCCGGCAGCTGCCCGGTCAGCAGTCGCAGGAACAGGTCTTGCGTGAGGTCGGCCGCAGCCTCTTTCGACGAGACGCGACGCTGCAAATAGCGGTTCACGTCCTGGCCATGCCGCCTGAACAGATCCTGCGGATCCCACGCCACCGATGCCCCTCGCCCCGCACAAAACTATTGCTCAACATTACTGTTCGCGAAAATGGCCGGCAATCTCGGTAGATTAAAGCCTCTCTAAACTGGATCGCGGTCCTTTGTGCTAATCACGCCGCTTGTATTCCCCGATTGCACAGCATGCGCCCGTCTGATCTTGCCTCTCACATTGCAACCCAGCCACGAATCCCAAATGCACGTGACTTGTCACGCGGCGGGTGCGGAGACTGCCTCGATGAGCATTCGCACTTGATGAGCATTCAGACTTGATGAACATTCAGACTTGATGAACATTCAGACTTGGCGCTGGCCCGTTGTTGCGCGCGTCGTCCTGGCAGGCCCGATGGTCATCATCGTAAGCCTGCTTGTGGTGGCGGGCATGCCGGTATGGTTTCCCACGGGCGCCGCCGGCATCGATCACATTGCACTGCCGATCATCATGCTGCCGGGGATTTGGGCGGTGCTGTTTTTCCACGCCGTGCTCGACCGCAGCCTCTCGCGCGTGGCCGTTGTCGAGGCCGGCCTTGCCAGCCTGAGTGTCGGCATGTTGATCTGGAAATTCCTGGTGTCGGCGTAGCCGCGATACCGAAGCGAGCACAGCATGATCCGACTCCCGCAGCAAGAAACCAAGACCCTCGTCGCCATCCACGGCTGGGCAGGAACGGTGCTGGGTCTTTTGCTCTACGCGGTGATCGTCACCGGCACCGTCGCGGTATTCGCCCAGGAGATCCGGACCTGGTCGTCCGGCGCGCTGCAAACCGGGTCGCCGTTGCACGCCCCGATCGATGCCACGCTGCGCCGGCTCGCCGAGCAGACCCCGGAACAATTCCGCGACGACGTCACGCTGCGCGTCACCACGGCGGGCAATGTCTCCGCCTTCTTCCACAGCCACGTCAAGGACGAGGCAGGACAAATCATCGAGAAAGGCGTGGCCTGGCAGGTCGCGCCGGACGGCCGCGTCGTTTCGCGCCGCGACGCCACCCAGGCAAACGTGTTCGCGCAGGACGCCGACGGCGTGCTTGGCACCTTCTTCGTCGATCTGCATGTGCGCCTGCATCTGCCCAATCCGTACGGCCTCGTGCTCACCGGCGTGCTCGGCCTCGCCATGCTGGCCGCGGCGGTATCGGGCCTGCTGATGCATCGCCACCTCTTCACCGACCTTTTCACCCTGCGCGGTCGCGGGCGCATGGTGGGACTGCGCGATCTGCACACCGTGGCGGCAAGCTGGACGCTGCCGCACGCTTTCGTTCTCGCCTTCACCGGCGCATTCTTTTCCTTTGCGACGTCGATCGGCGTGCCGCTGCTGGCCATGGTGGCGTTCGGCGGTGACCAAGCGGCGCTGATCGAGACGGTGGTCGGCGCGAAAGAGAAGCCCGACCCGCGCCCGGCCGCAGGCGTCGACCTCGACCGCGTGCTGGCCGACGCCCGCGAGCGCGCCGGCGGCACGCTCCACCTGGTGAACATCGACCATTGGGGCCGGGCAGACGCGCACATCGCCGTCCGCAGCGGACCGCGCGACGGCGCGCTGAACGGCGTCACGCTGACCTACGATGGAGCGACCGGCGCCTTCCTCGGCGAAAAGCCGTCGCTCGGCACACAACCGTCGCTCGGCAACGCGGTGTTCGAGGTGATGGGCCCGCTGCATTTCGGAAATTTTGCCGGCCGGTGGTCGAAGGCGGTGTGGTTCGCGCTCGGCTTCGCGTCGGCTTACGTCACCTGGAGCGGGCTGGGTTTGTGGCTGCGTAGGCGCGAAGACCGGCCGGCCTGGCGCGCGTTCGGCCGCATCACCGCATGGACCGGCGCCGGCCTTCCGTTTGCGATGGCGGTTTCCGCAACAGCCTTCTTGCTCGCGCTGCCGTCCGGTGCAACGCCGTGGTGGACGCCGGCTGGCTTCCTGTTCGCCGCGGCGATAGCGCTGGTGCCGGCACTCCTGCTGCGAGCCGAACACGTGGCGCCGGCGCTGTTCGGCGCGACCGGAATCGTGCTGCTTGCGCTTCCCGTCGCCAGGATGGCCGGCGGCGGCCCCAGCTGGATGGCGGCATTCAACGCCTCGCAGCACGTCATTCCGGCGCTCGACACGCTTGTGGCGATCGGCGGCGCGATTTGCATCGCCTGCGCTGCGACGGCGCTGCGGCGCAGGGCGGAAAGCGCCGGTTTCGCGGCGGCGATGAACCCGGCCGAATGACACCCGGACCAGAAGCAGGATGAGCGCCGCCACGACTGCCGCGATCTGTACCCTCGTCAGCCTGCTGGGCACGATCGGCCTCGCGGCGAGCGATCCCAAGCGGCTGCGCCGCAAGGCCGCGCGAACACCGCGTCTTGCGCGGATCGGTTTCGCGCTGCTGACGCTCGCGCCGGGCGTCTGGCTCGGGGCGACCCTGCAAGGCGTCGGCTTCCTGCTGTGGATCGGCGCAAGCGCAGTGCTAGGCTGGGTTGTCGCGGTCCTGGCGAGCCGGGCGACGGCATAGCGCCCGCGGTGCGCGGAACCGAACGACCGGATTTCGCTATTGCTTGCGCTGCCAGCGGCCGCGCTCGTCGGCCTGCCAATAGGTCAATTCGAACCCGCGCGTCTTGCAATCGGCCCAGGCGCCGCGCGCCACCGCCAGCGCCTCGTCATCGTCGCCGTTGAAGACCAGCACGATGCGCTCGTAGCTCTCGCAATCGGGCGGCAGCGCCGCGTTGTCGATCAGGAAGCGGACATTGGCCTTGTTCGGATTTCCCTCCTCGACCGACAGGATGATCGGCTGGTCTGGCGCGTCGGAGGCTCGCCAGGTGGCGTGCGGCAGGAACGAATCGTCGCTGTAGGTCCACAGATGCGCATCGAGCGCCTCGGTCCGCTCCGGCGAGGTCGACTGCACGACCACGCGCCAGCCGCGCTCCAGCGATTTTTCCAGCAGCGGCGGCAACACGCTTTCGAGCGACATGCCCTGCAAATGATAGAACAGAATCTCGGTCATCGGCCGGCGACCAGATTATTTGTTGGCTTCGTAATACTCCGAGACCAGGCGGTCCAGCAGGCGCACGCCGTAGCCTGATCCCCAGGAATGGTTGATGTCGGTTTTCGGCGCGCCCATCGCGGTGCCCGCGACGTCGAGATGCGCCCATGGCGTATTGTCGACGAAACGCTGCAGGAACTGCGCGGCGGTGATTGAGCCGCCATGCCGCCCGCCGGTGTTCTTCATGTCGGCGAACTGCGAATCGATCAGCTTGTCGTATTCGGGCGCCAGCGGCATGCGCCAGACGCGCTCGCCGGTCTCATCGCCGGCCTTGCTCAGCCGCTCCGCAAGTTCGTCGTTGTTGGAGAACATGCCGGCATACTCTGTGCCGAGCGCGACCATGATCGCGCCGGTGAGCGTCGCCAGGTCGACCATGAATTTCGGCTTGTACTTCTTCGCCACGTACCAGAGCACGTCCGCCAGCACGAGCCGGCCCTCCGCGTCGGTGTTGATGATCTCGATGGTCTGCCCCGACATCGAGGTGACGATGTCGCCGGGACGCTGGGCGTTGCCGTCGGGCATGTTCTCGACCAGGCCGATGGCGCCGATCGCGTTGACCTTGGCCTTGCGGCCAGCCAGCGCGTGCATCAGCCCGACCACGCAGGCCGCGCCGCCCATGTCGCCCTTCATGTCCTCCATGCTGGCGGCGCCCTTGATGGAGATGCCGCCGGTATCGAAACAGACGCCCTTGCCGACGAAGGCGACCGGCTGGCCGCCCCTCTTGCCGCCGTTCCAGCGCATCACCACCACGCGGCCCGGCTGCGTCGAGCCCTGCGCGACGCCGAGCAGCGCGCCCATGCCGAGCTTCGTCATTGCCTTGACGTCGAGCACCTCGACCTGGACGCCCAGTTTCCTGAGCTGGCTGGCGCGGCGGGCGAATTCGACCGGGTACAGCACGTTCGGCGGCTCGTTGACGAGTTCGCGCGCAATCACCACGCCGTCCACGACGTGGGACGCCGGCGCAAACGCCTTGCGTGCGGCCGCGACATCCTCGACCGCGATCGAAATATTGGCGCGCAACGCGGCGTTATCGTTGTCCTTTTTCCTGGTCTTGTAGCGGTCGAACTTGTAGGCGCGGAGCCGGAGGCCCGAACCGATCGCCGCCGCCGCATCCGCCGACATCGCCCTCTCGGGCAGTTCGGCGATCACGGTGACGTGCTCGCTGGCGGCGTTGAGCTTGCCCGCGGTGACGCCGCCAAACTTGAGATAATCCTTCTCCTTGATATCGGCCGCCTTGCCGACGCCGACCACGATCAGGCGGTCCGCCTTGATTCCCTCCGGCGCCGGCATGTCGAGCACAGACCCGCTCTTGCCCTTGAACTGGTTGGCCGCCGCCGCCCGCTTCACGGTGTCGGCCGCCTTGCCCAGCGCCTTCCGCGTGGCCTCGCCGAACTTCAATTGATCGTCACAAAACGCCACGAGAACGCCGCGAGGGGCTGCGGAAAAAGCGACAAAGCCGACCTTGACGGCGTCGGTCATGGGTAAACCTCCAGAATTGAGGGCTTGCTGACGGGTCCGCAATTCGGCCCGACCAATGGAATGTTTCTCTGCGAAAACGCCCCAAATCGCCCGGGACCCGTGTTTTGGACACTATGACCCGCAAGCGACGCCACTGCCAAGCGCCGCAGTGGCTGGAAGGCCACAAGAACTGAATTATTAACCATATAATACCCACGCCACGGCCCGGCCATTTTGTTGACGGATCAAAGGGATGTTAATGTGAAGTTGGACGGCTGGCGGTTAGCGGCCCGACCATAGGGGCACCCTTGAAAAGGGATTGGTCGGAATCCGCCTTTTTGGCGCGAAGGTGGGAACGTGCGGTAACGATGGGGTCGATCGACAGGTACATCTTCAAAACGACGCTCGCGTCGTTTGCGTTGGTGCTGGTCAGCCTCACCGGCGTGATCTGGATTACCCAGGCGTTGCGCGGCATCGACCTGATGACGAGCCAGGGCCAGACCATCATCACCTTTCTCGGCATCACCAGCCTGGTGATCCCGGCGCTGATCCTGGTCATCGCCCCGATTGCACTGATGATCGCGATCTCGCACACGCTGAACAAGCTGGCCACCGATTCCGAAATCATCGTGATGAACGCCGCGGGCTTCTCCCCGTTCAGGCTGTTCCGGCCATTCTTCATCGCGACATGCGTGGTGGCGGCGCTGGTGACCTTCATCGCGGCGTTTCTCGCGCCCGACGGACTGCGCCGGATCAAGCAATGGGACGCCGAGATCACGGCCGACGTTCTGACCAACATCCTGCAGCCCGGGCGCTTCGCCCAGCTCGACCAGAACCTGACGCTCCGGATCAGGGAGCGGAAGCCCGGCGGCGTGCTGGCCGGCATCTTCGTCGACGACCGCCGCGATCCCAAGGAGCGCGTCACCATCATCGCCGACCATGGCACAGTGATCAAAAACGAGAACGGCTCCTATCTGGTGCTGGAGGACGGCAACCTCGAGCGTTTCGAGACGGGCAAGCGCGATCCGGCGCTGGTGGCGTTCACGCGCTATGCTTTCGACATGTCGAAATTCTCCAACCGTGGCCGCGACGTCGCGCTCGGCATTCGCGAACGCTATCTGTGGGAGCTGGTTTCGCCCCCCGAGGACGACCCGGTTTTCAAGCAATTGTCCGGGCAGTTCCGCGCCGAATTGCATGACCGCTTCCTGGCGCCGATCTATCCCTTTGCGTTCGCGGTCCTGACCTTTGCCTTTCTCGGCACCCCGCGCACCACGCGGCAGAGCCGCAATTTCTCGATCGGTGGTTCGGTGCTGGCGGTGTTCGGCCTGCGCATGGCGGGATTTGCCTGCTCGGTGATGACGGTAAAGACCCCCGCCATGGCCGGCGTCCAGTATCTGATGCTGTTCAGCGCGATCGGCCTCGGGCTGTGGATGATCATCAAGGGCGTCGTGGTGGAGCCGCCGGCGGCGCTGATGGAGGCCATCAACCGCTCCAACGCGCGGCTGGCGCGGCTGTTTGGACGGCCCGCCACCGCATGAGCATGATGACCAACACCCTTGGGCGCTACTTTGCCGGCCGCTTCCTGGTCTCGGCGGTGGGCGTGTTCGCGAGCATTTTCGTGCTGCTGGTGCTGGTCGACTACATCGAAATGGTGCGCAAGACCTCGGGGCTGGCGTCGGCGTCCGCGATTACCGTAGCGCAGACCTCGCTCTACCGGGTGCCGCAACTGCTCGAAAAGCTGATGCCGTTCTGCGTCCTGATCGGCGCCATGACCTGCTATCTGGCGCTGTCGCGGCGGCTCGAACTGGTGGTCGCGCGCGCGGCCGGCGTCTCGGCCTGGCAGTTCGTCTCGCCGGCGCTGGCCAGCGCCATCATCCTCGGCACCCTGGCCACCGTGGCCTACAACCCGATGTCGGCGAACCTGCGCGAGCTGTCCAAGCGGATGGAGGCGGAATTGTTCGGATCCGCGCCCGGCGGCGGCATCCAGGACGCTTCCGGCTTCTGGCTCAACCAGATCAACAGCGACGGCCAATCGATCATCAATGCGGCGCGCAGCGAGCAGCAGGGCGTCCGCCTGACCGGGCTGACCGTGTTCCGATTCGGCCCCAGCCCCAAGCTCGAATTCGAGGAGCGAATCGAGGCGCGCGAAGCGTCCCTCGAGGAAGGCCGCTGGGCCTTCAAATCGGTACGTAGATACTCCCTGGATAAACCGCCGATTGATCAGGATACCTACTACCTCCCAACCACCCTGACCCCGGCCCAGGTTCGCAACAGCTTCTCCACCCCGGAAACCGTGTCCTTTTGGCAACTGCCCGGCTATATCCGCTCATCCGAAAGCTCCGGCTTTGCAACCGCCGGCTATCGATTGCAGTACCAGAAGCTCATTGCACAGCCGTTTTTGCTGGCTGCAATGGTCATGCTGGCGGCTTCCGTGAGCCTCGGCTTCTTCCGGATGGGCGGCGTTCAAAAGATGGTTTTAAGTGGCGTGGGCGCAGGGTTTCTGCTCTACGTTCTATCGAAAGTTACTGAGGATTTGAGCAAGGCTGAGTTGATGCACCCGATCGCTGCGGCGTGGTTGCCCGTCTTCGTGGGCGGCCTCACCGGCTTTTTGGCCTTGCTGTACCAGGAGGACGGGTAGTGGCCGTTGTCGCCGCCCGCCAGTTGAGGTCGCCTGCGTTCAGGCGGCGCACCCCCGTGCGCCGCCATCGAGCCCGCTTGGCCGCCGTTGGCGCCCATATGTTTGCCCTGCTTGCCGGGATCGTCCTGGCCGGCTCGCTGGGGCTTGCGATGACGGCGCCGGCATCCGCGCAAAGCTTCACCTACAATCCGCGGCCGCCCAAGCCGACGCCGCGCCCGGTGCCCAATGACGGCCGGATGACCGTGCAGGCGGTCGAGGTGGACTACGACTACAACAATCAGCGCGTGTCGGCGGTCGGCAACGTGCAGATGTTCTACAACGGCACCAGCGTCGAGGCCGACAAGGTCGTCTACGACCAGAAGACCAAGCGGCTGCATGCGGAAGGCAACATCCGCCTGACCGATGCGGAAGGCAAAGTCACCTACGCCAACGTCATGGACCTCAGCGACGACTATCGCGACGGATTCGTCGATTCGCTGCGCGTCGATACCGAGGACGCAACACGAATGGCGGCGACGCGCGCCGACCGTTCCGCGGGCAATTACACCGTGTTCGAAAACGGCGTGTACACCGCCTGCGCGCCCTGCAAGAACAATCCGAAAAAGCCGCCGCTGTGGCAGGTCAAGGGTGCGCGCATCATCCACGACCAGACCGAGAAGATGCTGTACTTCGAGAACGCGCAGCTTGAGTTCTTCGGCGTGCCGATGGCCTATCTGCCGTATTTCTCGACGCCCGATCCGACCGTCAAGCGCAAGACCGGCTTCCTGATGCCGTCCTACACGACGGTCAGCGGCTACGGCTACGGCGTGGAAACCCCGTTCTACTGGGCGATCGCGCCGGACTACGACGCGACCTTCAATCCGCGCTTCACCACCAGGCAGGGCGTGCTGTTCCAGGGCGAGTTCCGCCAGCGCCTGATCAACGGCTCGTACCAGATCCGCGCCTACGGCATCAACCAGCTCGAACCCGGCGCGTTCGCCGGGCAGCCGGGCGATCGCGACTGGCGCGGCGGTGTCGACACCAAGGGCCAGTTTGCAATCAACGACAAATGGGTCTGGGGCTGGGACGGCGTCCTGCTGTCGGACTACTACTTCTTCTCGGACTACCGGCTGGCACAGTACAAGGACCCGCTGGGCTCGTTCCTCAGTCTTCCGACCGAAGCGATCTCGCAGCTGTATCTGACCGGCGTCGGCAACCGCAGCTTCTTCGACGCGCGCACGATCTATTACCTGTCGTTCTCCGGCAGCCAGGACAAGGTGCCGGTGATCCATCCGGTGATCGACTACAACAACGTCATCAACCACCCGATCCTCGGCGGCGAGGTCAGCTACAAGACCAACTTCACCAGTCTGTCGCGCACGACCGCGGCGTTCGACCCGATCACGACGGTGGCCAATACCAGCGGGCTGTGCCTGAGCGCGTCGGCAGATCCCTTGGCCCGCCTGCCCTCGCAGTGCCTGTTGCGCGGCATGCCCGGCACCTATACGCGGCTGACCGCCGAGGCGCAGTGGCGCAAATCGTACACCGACCCGATCGGCCAGATCTGGACGCCGTTTGCGATCATGCGCGCCGACGCCATCGACGCCTCGATCTCGAACCAGCCCGGCGTTTCCAACTTCCTGCCGGTCGGCGACACTCAGGCGGTTCGCCTGATGCCCACCGTCGGTCTTGAATATCGCTATCCCTTCATCAACGTTCAGCCCTGGGGCACCACCACGATCGAGCCGATCGCGCAGATCATCGCGCGGCCGAACGAGACCTATGCCGGGCGGCTGCCGAACGAAGACGCCCAGAGCATGGTGTTCGACGCCAGCAACCTGTTTGCAATCGACAAGTTCTCCGGCTACGACCGCGTCGAAGGCGGCGGACGCGCCAATGTCGGCGTGCAGGCGACCA
The DNA here is from genome assembly GCA_964609175.1 of uncultured Bradyrhizobium sp. GTDB lineage: Bacteria > Pseudomonadota > Alphaproteobacteria > Rhizobiales > Xanthobacteraceae > Bradyrhizobium. The sequence continues at coordinate 39,383 of CAZSRR010000031.1, read as the reverse complement.
CGCAGTTCGACCGCGGCGGCAGCGTCAACGTGCTGTTCGGCCAGTCCTATCAGCTGTTCGGCCTGAACTCGTTTGCGGTGGTGGACGCGACCAATACGGCGCTCAATTCCGGACTGCAGAACCCGCGCTCCGACTACGTCGCCCGCGTCAACTATTCGCCGAACCGGACCTACACGTTCAGCGTCCGCTCGCGCATGGACGAGGCGACGCAGAACATCAACCGCTTCGAAGCCGAAGGCCGCGCCGCGTTCGACCGCTGGTCGGTGAGCATGATCTACGGCAACTATGCCGCCCAGCCGGAACTCGGCTATCTGACCAAGCGCGAAGGCCTGCTCGGCAGCGCCTCGGTCAAGCTGGCGTCGAACTGGGTGGTGTCGGGCTCGGCACGCTGGGATCTGGAAGCCAACAAGCTGAACCAGTACGTCGTCGGCGCCGGCTATGTGGACGACTGCTTCGTGCTGGCGGCCAACTACGTGACGTCCTACAGCTACTCCGCCGGAACCACCCCGCCGGTGCTCAGCCACGCCTTCATGCTGCAGATCGGCTTGCGGACGCTGGCAAACTCCTCTTCGACGGCCGGCAGCAACGGTGTCCAGTAGCGTGAGGCCCTAACCGTGCCGGACAGTACCCAGCGTGACGCGGTACGAATTGGTTGATACGGCTGACATGACGATGACCGCCTTCAAGCTCCTTTCCCGCCGGCTGTGGTCCAGGATGGCCGTGTGCTGCATCGTGCTGGCTGGCGGGGTTTCGCCGCTGCCGGCGCAATCGATTGCCTGCATGGTCGGCGGCGAACCGATCACGGCCCTCGACATCGAGCAGCGCGCGAAGCTCAATTTCCTGACCACGCGCAAACAGATGCCGAAGCAGGAAGTGCTCAACGAACTGATCAACGAGAAGGTGAAGCTGAAGGAGGCCAAGCGTTTCGGCGTCGACCCCACCGCCAGCGACGTCGACCAGGCCTTTGCCGGAATGAGCCAGCGCATGCGACTGTCGCCGGAACAACTCGCCAAATCGCTGGAAAGCCAGGGCGTGCGGCCGGAAACGCTGAAGGCGCGTCTCAAGGCCGAGATGGTCTGGGGCAGTCTGGTGCGCGGCCGCTTCAAGGAAAGCCTGCAGGTCGGCGAAAAGGACGTCGCCGACGCCGCTCAGAAAAGCGGCGAGCCGACCCAGGTCGAGGCGTTCGAGTACAAGCTGCGGCCGATCGTGCTGATCGTGCCGCGCGGTTCGACTTCGATTTCGGTCGAACAGCGGCGCAAGGAGGCGGAAAGCCTGCGCGAGCGGGTGCAGAGCTGCGAGCAGGCCACCAACTACTTCAAGTCGATGCAGAACGCGGCGATCCGCGACGTCATCACCAAGACTTCGGCCGACATCCCCGGCCCGCTTCGCGAACTGCTGGACAAGACGCCGGTCGGCCGTTTGACTCCGCCGGAGATCACCAAGCAGGGCGTCGAGATGGTGGCGTTGTGCGAACGGAAGCCGACCAAGGTCGACACGCCGAAGAAGCGGGAAATCCGCGAAAAGATGTTCAGCGAGAAATACGAGGCGAAACAGAAAGCCTATCTCGCCGACATCCGCAAAGCCGCGATGATCGAGTGTCGCTGATGGCCACCCTCTGATGGCCGAGGTTGCCAAGAGCCAGACTCTGGAAACCAAGCCCCTCGCCCTGACTTCCGGCGAACCGGCAGGCATCGGCCCCGACATCGCGCTGGCGGCGTGGCTGCGGCGCGACGAACTCGACCTCCCTCCGTTCTATTTGCTCGGCGACCGCGCGTTCTTCGCCGAACGTGCGAAAACTTTGGGATTGCGGGTTGAATTCGCCGATGTCGCTCCGGAAGAAGCGGTCGCGGCGTTCGCAAGAGCGCTGCCCGTGGCGGCGACGGGCGAAATCGCGACCGCCCGCGCCGGACAGCCCGACGACAGCAGCGCGACGGCCGCGCTTGCCTCCATCCGTCAGGCCGTCGACCATGTGAGACGCGGCAGGGCCTCGGCTGTCGTCACCAACCCGATCGCCAAGAACGTGCTCTACCGCGCAGGCTTTCGTCATCCGGGCCACACCGAGTTTCTCGCCGAACTGGCCGCCGATGGCGGCCGACCGCCACAGCCGGTGATGATGCTGTGGTCGCCGGCGCTCGCCGTCGTGCCCGTCACCATCCATCTCGCCCTGCGCGAGGCCGTGGCCACGCTCACCAGCGAATTGATCGTGACGACCGCGCGGATTGCGGCGGCCGACATGAGGGCGCATTTCGGTCTCACCCGGCCGCGGCTGGCTATATCGGGCCTAAATCCGCATGCCGGCGAAGACGGCTCGCTCGGCCGCGAGGAAATCGAGATCGTCGCGCCCGCGATCGAGGCGCTGCGCACTGACGGCATCGATGCCCGCGGTCCGCTGCCGGCGGACACCATGTTCCACCCCGCGGCGCGCAAGACCTACGACTGCGCGATCTGCATGTATCACGACCAGGCGCTGATTCCGATCAAGACCATTGCGTTCGAGGACGCCGTCAACGTCACGCTGGGACTGCCGTTCATCCGCACCTCGCCCGACCACGGCACGGCATTCGACATTGCCGGCACCGGCAAGGCCAACCCGTCGAGCCTTGCCGCCGCGCTGCGGCTCGCCGCGCGGATGGCGGCGACCAAACCTTCATGAGCGCGATCGACGACCTGCCGCCGCTGCGCGAGGTCATTCGCGAACATTCCCTGTCGGCGCGAAAATCCCTCGGCCAGAATTTTCTGCTCGACCTCAACCTCACCGCGCGAATCGCGCGCGCCGCAGGCCCGCTCGAGGGCGCGACGGTCATCGAGGTCGGTCCCGGCCCCGGCGGGCTGACCCGGGCGCTGTTGGCGCTCGGTGCCAGGCGCGTGATTGCGGTCGAGCGCGACGAGCGCGCGCTGGCGCCGCTCGACTACATCGCCAAGCGCTATCCCGGCCGGCTCGAGATCGTGCACGCTGACGCCCAGCGCTTCGATCCGCGGCCGATGCTGGCCGGCGAACGGGCGAAGATCGTCGCCAATTTGCCCTATAACATCGCCACGCAATTGCTGGTGGACTGGCTCTCGATCGAGCCTTGGCCGCCCTGGTACGACATGATGGTGCTGATGTTCCAGCGCGAGGTTGCCGAGCGCATCGTCGCGCGCGAGAATGACGAGGCCTATGGCAGGCTCGCGGTGCTCGCCAATTGGCGCGCCGAGACGAAAATCCTGTTCGACATTTCGCCGGCCGCCTTCGTGCCGCAGCCCAAGGTGACCTCCTCGGTGGTGCGGCTGGTGCCCCGCCCCTCGCCCGAGCCCTGCGACCGCCGCGCGCTCGAAATGGTGGCGGCCGCAGCGTTCGGCCAGCGCCGCAAGATGCTGCGGCAAAGCCTCAAATCGCTGCCGGCCGACCCGGCGCGGCTGGCTGAAGCCGCCGGCGTCGACCCCACCCGGCGGGCCGAGACCGTGCCCGTGTCCGGCTTTGTTGCCATGGCCCGCGAATTGGCCGATATACGAAGCGCAAAAACCGAAACACACTGAAGAAACGTTCCGTTCAAGGGAGATGTTGCCATGGCGCTGATGCGTCGCCAGTCGCTGGTCAAATTCGATGCGCCGTTGTGCGAAACCATCGTCGATACGCCTAAGCCGCAGGGCCGCGAAGTCCTCGTCCGCATCGAGCGCTGCGGGCTGTGCCATTCCGACCTGCACATCCAGGACGGCTATGCGGATCTCGGCGGCGGCAAGAAGCTCGACACCACGCGCGGCATGACGCTGCCGTTCACGCTCGGCCACGAGATCGCCGGCGTCGTCGATGAAGTGGGGCCCGATGCGCCGAAGGAACTGATCGGCAAAAAGGTGGCTGTATTCCCCTGGATCGGCTGCGGCCAGTGCCGCGACTGCGCCAATGGCGACGAGAACCTTTGCACCAAGCAGCGCTTCCTCGGCGTCTCCATCGACGGCGGCTTTGCCAGCCACGTGCTGGTGCCCGACGCAAAATACCTGCTGGATTACGATCCGCTGCCGGTGAACCAGGCGGCGACGCTGATGTGCTCGGGCGTCACCGCCTATGGCGCGCTGAAGCGGCTGGTCGACCGTCCGCGGCAGCGCAACCTGCTGCTGATCGGGCTCGGCGGTGTCGGCATGATGGGGCTGGCGTTCGCGCAGGCGATGTTCAAGCAGAACATCACGGTTGCCGATCTCTCCCCTGCGGCGCGCGAAACCGCGCTGAAGAACGGCGCCTCGGCCGCCTACGATCCGTCCGAACCCGAAATCGTCAGGCGCATCCTGAAGGAGACCGAAGGCGGCTTTGACGGCGTGGTCGACTTCGCCGGCAATGAGAAGTCGATGCAGTTCGCGGTATCGACGGTGGCGCGCGGCGGCAAGGTCGTGGTTTCCGGCCTGATGGGCGGCAGCTTCACCCTGCCGATGGTGCAATGGGTCTACAAGCGCATGACCGTCGAAGGTTTCATGGTCGGCACGCTCGCCGAGGCGAAGGAACTGATGGCGCTCGCCCGCGCCGGCAAGATCAAGCCAACGCCGATGAGGGAAGAGCCGATGGCCGACGTTCAGAAATGGATCGACGAATTGCGTGCCGGCAAGGTCGTCGGGCGCATCGTGCTGAAGAACTGAGGCCGCGCGCGGTTACGACCCTCGCCGTTACGACCCTCGCCGTTACGACCTGGCGATCAATATCATGCGCGCCGCGGCCTGCCGGCGCGCATCGCTCAGGACAGAAACAGCAGGCTTGCCATCTGATACAGCGCAAGAGCCAAGTGGCCCGCCATGATGACGAGCGCAATCGCGAACAGGTAGAAATTATAGTTCATCGCCGCGTTACCCTGAATTGAGAAGAGGATTACGCGGAAGCAGACGTTAACTTGATCGCAGATTCGTAACCTTGATTCAGTGCGGAATCCCCGTCAATCGGATTTTGGCGGTCTATGCCTTGCGCGACAAAGTGAGTCTTTCTTGCCACGGCGATCCGCGGCCATGGCGCAACGCGCCGGGGGCACGCCCATCCGTTCTACGCGGACAATATCTTGATGCCCCACCAAACGACGGCGATCGCGGCGACGATACAGGCAGCAGTCAGGGCTCGTTCCAGGACATGGATCTTCATGGTTCCATTCCAATTTTCTTTCGCTACCCCGCGCGAACGCTATGCGATTCCATCCTGGATAGACAACGGAGCCGGTGGCGAAACAACGAGCATCAACATGCCTTGTCTGCCCGCAGGTAGTAAGGAACCGCAGCGAAGCTCACAATTTAGGAACGACCGGCACGCGGCAGGATTGCCTCCCCATGGCAACCGAAAGGAAACATCATCCATGAAAGCCAAGGCAATCGCGATCCTGACCGTTCTTTCGCTGACCAGCACGGCTGCGCTGGCGCAGTCCGCCGGTGATACGGCCGGCGGCAGCTCCAAGGCAGGGGGCCCTGCGGCCAGCAAGACCACCACCGGCGACTCGATGGACGGCAGCACGACCGGCGAGCGCGGAACGGCGATGAAGAACACTCCCGGCAATGCGAAAGCCGGAACCACCGGCATGAACAGCGGATCGAGCGCACCTTCGAGTTCGGGCAATGTCGGCCCCGGCACCAACAACAACAGCGGACCGCAACCCGGCGGGCGCTGATCGTAACATCGATATCGGAGCGGATTGGTGAAAGGTCGCATCTCCCCGTGCGACGCTCACCGCGGAAGGGCTCCGGCGTTAGCGCCGGGGCTCGTTCCGTTTCATCCGCCGCGGAGGCATTGATGAGCAAAGAGACGCCGAAAGACGATCCCCGGCAGAAATCCGACTGGGGTTCGCATGTGCAGACCGACCAGCCCTGGAAGGGCAATCCGGAAAAAGAGCAGCGGTCAGGCACGAAAAAATCAGATCCGGACAAGTGGCAGGAAACGAACACGCATTGAGCGAGGCGGCTCGCGCTTACCCGCGGGCAATCGACCGTGAAGGAGCATGCTGATGGAGATCGTGTACTTTATTGGCGCAGCCGTGCTGCTGGCCGCGCTGATTTTCGGCGTTCTGCAGTACCGCTACCGAAATCGTGCAGCCGTCGAGGCCGGCGGCGAGATCGTGAAGGCACGCTATCAAAGGGACGACGGCTAGATCCTGACGAAGGCAGGCGCGCCACGCATTCAGGCTGTCCTATATCCTATATCGCAAGCAACAAGCGCATGAGGTTGCGCCACTTGCCTCACTTGAGCATCGTTACATTGCCGACGGGGCAAATCACCTGCGCGTTTTTACAACCCGCCTGTCCAGTAAATCCCGCGCGAAAAGCCTGCGACAAACCGGCACGACGGGCAAATCAGCAAATCGCGTCCAGCCCTCGCCGCAAAAATAAACCGCTTCGCGCCAGGCCCAAATCAGCCGTACAAGCGCGTCCGTTCCGGCCCGTCACGAGGGGCGTCTCGCGAGCGTCACGGACGTGGGCCGGAATGCGGTGGACGCAGCAGCGTCGGGCGCGCGCGTGATGGCAGGGCGGGCCTGGCCCGTGAGCGATCGAACGGCGCGCAGACGACCGGCGCTTAAACGCCTCGGCCAAAACTTCTTCCGGCGGCATACGGACCGGTCGAAGCGGATGGTTCGAGGAAGCTGCGGACGGCAAAAGCGTGTGGTTCCGGCACCCGTTGCTGGTGTCAAGCCGATGGAGATCGCCGGGCCCGACCGGGTTTCGATCGATCGTCAATCCGTCGGCGACGGAGGCCAAAAGAATTCGGCTCCGGGAAGAGCGCGCCATAAGCCGTAAACCACTGCGCAGGGAAGGCCGGGTGTTCCGGCGCACCTGCGGTCCACCGTGTGCAATCTTGCACACGACTGCGGGTGTCATGGGCACCCGGCTTTCCCTGCGCCCTCGCTCATCCGAGGGCAACGCCGATAGCAAGGCTTCGGGCGCCGGCCGCGCCGCGAGATCGCGATGTCGTACCCATCTTGCATGCATGGACGAGCCCGCTCGATCCCCAGCCCGTCCCGGTTTACCACTCCCGGGCGCTTTTCGCCCTGCGCCCGGCCTGATAATCTCCAGTCATTTGATGATGGGTTTGATGCGGAATGCGCCGGATATTTGAACGCGGCTGGAGCTATTCGGCGCTGTTGCTCGCGATGGCGCTGCTGTTCGCCTCCCCCGCCGCCGCCGACAAGCGCATCGCGCTGGTCGTGGGAAACTCCGCCTATCAGAACGTCACGCGGCTGGACAATCCGCGCAACGACGCCGCGCTGATGGCCGAGACACTCGCCAGCCTAGGCTTCACGCTGGTCGGCGGCCGCGCCCAGCTCGATCTCGACAAGCCGGCAATGGATCTGGCCGTGCAGAATTTCGGCCGCCAGGTCCAGGGTGCCGACGTCGCGCTGTTCTATTATGCCGGCCATGGCGTGCAGGTGTCAGGCGCCAACTATCTCGTGCCGATCACCGCCAATCCCACGCGCGAGGCCGATGTCGACTTCCAGATGGTCGACGTCAACCTCGTGCTGCGCCAGATGCAGGGCTCGGGCACGCGCCTCAACATGGTGATCCTCGATGCCTGCCGGAACAACCCGTTCGGCGCCCGCGGCCTGCGCGCCTCCGACGGCGGTCTCGCACAGATGCGCGCGCCGGAGGGCACGCTGATCTCCTACGCGACGCAGCCCGGCAATGTCGCGCTCGACGGCACCGACGGCCACAGCCCCTATACCAGGGCGCTGGCCGGGACCATCAAGCAGGCGGGGCTCGATATATTCCAAACCTTCAACCAGGTCGGCCTCGCCGTGAAACGCTCCACCGGCGGATCGCAACAGCCCTGGGTGTCGTCGTCGCCGATCGACGGCAATTTCTATTTCGTGGCCCCCGCCGAGCCGCAACAGCTCGCGGTGGCGCCGCAGCCCGCCCCGCCAGCCTCGACGCTGCGTCCCGACCCCGACCGGATTCCGATCAGGGATCCCGTGCTGTTGCGCGAATTGAGCGATCGCCTGTTCGAGTTGAACTACGATCCGGAAACGCCCGACGCCAAGAACGGGATGCGGGTGGCAATCAGCAAGTTTCAGGAAAAAGTCCGGATGACGCCGAACGGCGAGGCCACCGAAGGCGTGCTGACGCGGCTGCGCAAGATGGAAGATCTGAAGCCGTGGGCCTCGATCGTCTACGGCCCGGACGATGACAAATGGGGGATGTCCTGGAATCACGTTTCGCGCCGGGCCGCGATCGACGATGCCCGCGGCAAATGCGGCGGCAGCAAATGCGCGATAGAGTTGAGTTTCTACGGCGCGCGATGCGGCGCGTTCGCGATTTCGGACGAGTCGTGGTCGCTGGTCCAGCGTGAGACCGCGCAGCAGGCCAGGAAGGCCGCACTTGACGAGTGCGGCAAGGCTGGCAAATCTTGCCGGATAATCGGCGGGGTCTGCGCCGACGGCTCCGGCCGCTGAATTTTCGTTCGAGATATTTGGAAGCACCTGCCGATGAGAAAAACGCTCCGGGATTCGATCCCGCTCCTTGCCTTGTCGATGTCGCTGATGTGCGGCGCCTCGCTTGTCCACGCGCAATCCGGCAGCGCGGGCGGCAGCATCGGCAATGACGAAAAATCGCTGTCCGGCACTCGCACGAACGAGTCCGCAAGGCCCGCGCGGCGCAGCCAGCCCGAGGCCGACGAACCGCGCCGCGCATCGCGGAGAGGCGGCGGTGGCGGCAGCAACAATTTCGACGGGGCATGGATCGTGAATGCGGTGGGCGTTACCTGCCAGGGCTCCAGCAGCAATGCGGTCGTGGTCACCAGCGGCAAGATCATCGGCCAGAAAGCCAGGGGCACCGTCAGTCCGGATGGAAAGGTGTATGGAACGTCCACCGACCAGGGCATCACGATCATCACCACTGGCCGCCTGTCCGGCCGCAGCGGCGGCGGGACGTTCCGGCAATCGGATGGCTGCACAGGACGATGGACGGCGGCCAAGCAATAGAAGCGGCGCAAGGCAGGGCATCATGCAGAACAGAATTCGACGGGCGACTAGAGTTGCGCTGCTTCCATTGCTGATGTCCGCCGTGATGTCCGCCGAGGCCGCGCGGGCGCAATCCGGAAGCGCCGGCGGCAGCATCGGCAACGATGAAAAATCGCTTTCCGGCTCGCGCGAGAATCCGCGCAAGGTCGAATCTTCCCGGCCGGCGCGCCGTGCCAGGCCGGAATCCGGCGGACCGCGCCGGGCGGCGCGCACGAACGGCGGCGGCGGTTTCGACGGCACGTGGGTTGCCGTTGCCACCGGCACGCCATGCGGCCGCAGCACCGAGCAGTTTGTGATCTCGGGCGGCTCGCTTTCAGGCGAGCTCAGTTCCGGATCGGTCAGCCCCAATGGCGCCACCCGAAGCGGCGGCTCGGTGCAGGGTCTGAACTGGACCAGCACGGGGCGTTTCTCGGGCCGCAGCGGCTCGGGTTCCTTCGTGCGGTCGGACGGCTGCACCGGACATTGGACAGCTTCTAAACAGTAGCCCGAAAGCACCGCCAGGCCAGCCGAATTTCGCTGGTTTTTCCTGCACTTAGGGCCACTCGAATTGAGACGGCCGACTGGCCTCAATTAAACCCCATATGATCCGAAATTGCGGCTCATTCCGACCCAAGTCTCTGACCAAATTGGCACGGTGTAGAGTCGCGTTGCGTTGCGTGCGTTGCGTCGGGGATGCGTATGTCGATCCGTTACGGGAAGTTCGTACCGGCGGTGTTTGCCGTTGTGGTGGCCGGAGGCAACATGGCCACTACAACGGACCTCACGGCCCAGGTGCTGACGACTTCGGCGGAAGCCGCCATCCAGGCTCCGCAAGTGGCCGCCGACGCTTGTCGGTCCGCCCCGAAGGGAGCGACACCGCCGGGCAGCCACTGGTACTACCGGCTCGACCGCGTGACCAAGCGTCAATGCTGGTATCTGCGGGAAGAGGGCGACGCTACGGATGACAAGTTTGCCCGCGCAGCGCCGCCCACCTCCGCGTCGGCAGGCGACGAAGCTGCACCCCCGCCGCGAACCACCCGCAGGTCAATTTCCGAAAAGGCGATCTCTGAAAAGACGATCTCCGAAAAGGCGATCTCCGAAGCGCGTGCCGAATGGCAGCCCCGCGCCGAGGTTGGCCCGCCTGCGCGCGTCGAGCGCACGGCAGCAGCGGCCGGTCCTGCGCCCGTTGTGTCGAGCAGCTCGCGCGTCGATGTGCCAAACGTGCTGGCGCCAGCGCCGCTGTCGTCGATACGATGGAACGAAGCCACGCCTGCGCGGGCAGACGCCGCGCCTGCGCGGGCATCGGTCAATCCCCCCAATGTTCAGCTCGCCGCCGCGACCCCGCCCGCAGCCGAGCTGCCGCGAGCCGAGGAAGCGCGGCAGACCTCCATCGATCAGTACGCGCCCGCCATGGACGCAACGACGGCAAAGCCGACCGCATCGCTGCAGAAACTGTTCTTGGTGATGGCTGCAGCGCTGGCGCTGGCCGGGCTCACGGTCAGCGCGATCGTCCGGATCGGCCGCATCCGGGCGCGCCGTGCCATGCGTCGCAAGCGCCGCGCGATGTGGGATGCCGCCAAGACCGCAAACAAGGCCGCGAAGACAAGGCGGCGCGCTTCGCAACCGCAAGTACAACCGCAACCGATGTTCCGCGACGAGGATGCCGTGCTGCGGCGCGCGGCTGCAGCTGCCGCTACCGCTGCGGTTCCCCAGACCCAGGCCCGCATGGCGCCGCCCACGCGTCCGCCGCGCGAGCGGCCACAGCAGGAACGTCCCTACGCGCCCCAGGAACGCCGGCACGCACCGCAGGATCGTATGGCGCCACAACAGCGCGTGTCACAGGATCGCGCGCCTCAGGATCGCGACCGCGAACGGCAGGTGACGGAAATGCTGTCGCGGCTCGCGCGCACCGCGCATAGCTAGATCGGCCAAGAGGTCGGCCAAGAGGAACGCCAGCTATTTTTCCAGCTGGCGCCGCAGTCCGAGAACGAAATCCGACAACCCCACTTGCCGTTCTCGCTTCAGCTGTTCGGCGCGCAAGATCGATTTGACGGCTTCGAAGGCGATCCCGATATTGTCGTTGACCACGATGTAATCGTAGGCATCGAAATGGCTCATCTCGTCGCCAGCCTTCCGCATGCGGCCGCGAATGACCTCTTCGGAGTCCTGTGCGCGCGTGTGCAGCCGTTGTTCCAGCGCCGAGACGGACGGCGGAAGGATGAAGACGCTGACCACGTCTTTCGGCGACTTGTCGCGGAGCTGCTGCGTGCCCTGCCAGTCGATATCGAACAATACGTCCTGCCCGGACGACAATGCCGCTTCGACAGGCGCACGCGGCGTACCGTATCGGTTGTCGAACACGGTCGCCCATTCCAGCAGTTCACCATGGACGACCATCGCCTCAAATCGAGGGTGATCGACAAAGAAGTAATCCTTGCCGTCGACCTCGCCGGGCCGCTTCTGCCGCGTGGTCGCTGAGACCGACATCTGCAGGCCGGGTGTCTCTGCAATCAACATGCGCGACAGCGTGGTCTTGCCGGCGCCCGAAGGCGACGACAGCACGAACATCAGCCCGCGCCGTTCAACCCCGTGGAAACCGGAAGCCGCCATTGGTCACTCCAGATTCTGGACCTGCTCGCGGAACTGCTCGACCACGTTCTTCATCTCAAGCCCGAGCTGCGTGAGCTCCAGGTCGTTGGATTTGGAGCAGCAGGTGTTGACCTCGCGATTGAATTCCTGGGCGAGGAAGTCAAGCCGCCGTCCGACAGGCCCGCCCTTGCCGATCATATCGCGGGCCTGGGCGACGTGGGAGGCGATGCGATCGAGCTCTTCACGGATGTCGGCCTTGGTCGCGATCAGGAGCGCTTCCTGGTTGAGCCGGTCGGGGTCGAAACGTTCGGACGTTTCCAGGAGCGCCGCGACCTGTTCGGCCAGTCGCGCTTTGATCGCCTCCGGCTTGCGGCCGGGCGCGGCCTCGGCCCGCTTCGCAAGTTTTTCGATTTCATCCATGCGCTGGATCAGGACCTGACCGAGCGTGACGCCCTCGCGCCGGCGCATCTCGAGCAGTTGCGCGAGCGCGTGTTCGAAGGCCGTTGCGGCCGCATCGCGCGCCGCCTTGTCCTCCGCCTCGTCGCTTTCGGGTTCGACGACCTCGATCACGCCCTTGATGCCGAGCAGCCCGTCGATGCTCGGCGCCACCGCGTCGATCTTGCCGGCGAGTTCGCCGGCGACCTTCACGACCGCAGCCAGCACGTCTTCATTGATGCGCACGGTTGAGGTCGCATTGGCGCGCTTGACGATGAGGTTGGCGTACACCGTGCCCCGCGACAGCACCTCGCTTGCGCGTTTCTTGGCGACCGCCTCGAGCTCATCCCAGCCGGGCGGCAGCCGCAAGCGCAGGTCGAAACCCTTGGCATTGACGGACTTCAGTTCCCACTCGAACGTGTAGGGGCCGCTCGCGCCGTGACTGCGGGCAAAACCGGTCATGCTCGATAGCGCCATCGCGTAACACACTCCAAAAGACGGGGATTCGAGACTCGAAAGGGGTCGCCGCGACCTTAAGCCGATTTCCGCCGAAGTGGAATTGCGTTCCCGCAGTAGCGGAAATGCCGGCTTAATGATCCGCCGGGGCTCAGCGCTGCAGTACCGGCGACGTCGTGTTCGACTGCGCGGCGCCTTGGCGGGCCGGCGCCGCGGCAGGCGCAGGCGCCGCAGGGCGGGCCGGCGGCTTTTTCGCGGACCCCGCCCGCGGCGTGGTTGCCGTCGGGTTGCCATCCACCGGCGCTCCCGCCGCGGTCGGCGGCGGCGCGTCCTCCGATGGTTCGACGGTGTCGTTCTGGATCTGCTTTTCGAGCGCCCGCAGCCTGGCGACGCCCTTCTGATGCTGGTCGTAGGTCTCGGTGAACGTGTGCCCACCGGTGCCGTCGGCGACGAAGAACAGGTCGCGGGTGCGCGCAGGGTTGGCGGCGGCCTCCAGCGAGGCCCGGCCGGGATTGGCAATCGGCCCGGGCGGCAGGCCCTCGATGACATAGGTATTGTATGGCGACGGCTGCGTGATCTCGCTGCGCTTGATCGGCCGGCCCAGCGTTCCCTTGCCGCCGACGAGTCCGTAGATGATGGTCGGATCGGACTGCAACTTGATTCGCTGCCGCAGGCGATTGCTGAATACCGCCGAAACGCGGCTGCGTTCATCGGCCCGGCCGGTTTCTTTTTCAATGATCGAGGCCAGCGTGACGAGTTGCTCCGGCGTCTTGACCAGAACATCCGGATTGCGGCGTTCCCAGATCTCCGCGAGCACCCGCTTCTGGGTCTGCTGCATGCGCTGGATCACCTGCTCGCGCGTGGTGCCGCGCGGGAATTTGTAGGTTTCCGGCAAAAGCGTCCCTTCGCGCGGAATTTCCCGCACGCTGCCGGAGAAGATGTCGTTCTCGGTCAATCGCGCCACGATCTGTTCGGAGGTCAGGCCTTCCGGAATGGTGACGGAGTGCTGCACCACTTTGCCCTCGACGATGGTAGCGATGACGTCGCGCAGGCTGGCTTTCTTCTGGAAGGAATATTCGCCGGGCTTGAGATCGGAACTCGCCTTGAGCGCAAATACGCCGCCGATGAAGACCCAGGGATTGACGTTGATCACGCCCTCGCGGAGCAGCGCGTCCGCGATGTCGCGCTTGCCGGCGCGCGAGGGAATGTTGACGATTTTGTCTTCCTGCAACGGGCCCGGCGTCTCCAGCATCTGCCGTCCGTAATAGTAGACCGTGACCGCCCCGATCATCAGAATGATCAGGATGGTGAAGATGGCATTGCCGACCACCACGAAGGGATTGCGCGCGCGTTCAGACCGTCGCGGCGGCGGCGGCACCCGCTCGGGCTCCAGCGCGGCGCGCGGGCTTCGTGGTGAAATGGGCGGCCTCTCACTCATCGATGCAACATGAATCCTGTCGGTTCAATCGCTGCCGGACAATCCCTTGCCCGCAGGATAGATCATGATGCGATCTGAAGGAATCGCATCATGATCTATCTTTTTGCCTAAGCATGATCTTTCGGTACGGTTTTCCCTACCCGGATCATGCTGCGCCCGCATGTAGAAGTCATCGCCGAATACGGCAAAACGGTGGAGTGGTCAGAAACACCTGCTAGTCCGACACGCGCTGAACGATCACCGAGGCGTTGGTGCCCCCGAAACCGAAGGAATTCGACAGCGCCACGTTTATGTTGCGCTTGCGCGCCGTCTTTGGCACCAGATCGATCGCCGTTTCCACCGACGGATTTTCCAGATTGATGGTGGGCGGGACGACATTGTCGCGAATCGCAAGGATGCTGAAAATCGCCTCGATCGCGCCGGCCGCGCCGAGCAGATGGCCGGTGGACGATTTGGTCGACGACATCGAAACCCGCGACGCGGCGTTGCCGAGCAGCCGCTCCACCGCACCGAGTTCGATCTCGTCGCCGATCTGGGTCGAAGTGCCGTGGGCGTTGATGTAGTCGATATCAGACACCGTGATCCCGGCGCGCTTGATCGCCGCGCTCATGCTGCGAAAGCCGCCGTCGCCGTCCGGGGCCGGCGACGTGATGTGGTAAGCATCGCCCGACAGGCCGTAGCCGACCACCTCCGCGTAGATCTTCGCGCCGCGCTTCTTCGCGTGCTCATATTCCTCGAGCACGACGATACCGGCCCCCTCGCCCATCACGAAACCGTCCCGGTCCCTGTCGTACGGCCGCGAGGCCTTTTCCGGGGTCTCGTTGTAGCCGGTCGAGAGCGCACGTGCGGCGCAGAAGCCGGCCATGCCGATCCGGCAGATCGGCGATTCCGTTCCGCCCGCAACCATCACGTCGGCGTCGCCGAACGCGATCAGGCGCGCGCCGTCGCCGATCGCGTGCGCGCCGGTCGAACACGCCGTCACCACGGAATGGTTCGGTCCCTTGAGGCCGTGCTCGATCGAGACATACCCGGAGGCGAGATTGATCAGCCGACCGGGAATGAAGAACGGCGACACGCGCCGTGGTCCGCGTTCCTTCAGCAGCAATGCGGTGTCGGCGATGCCGGACAGGCCGCCGATGCCGGACCCGATCAGGGTGCCGGTGGCGCATTTGTCTTCTTCGGTCTCGGGATGCCAGTTGGCGTCGTCGAGAGCCTGGCGCGCCGCGGCCATCGCAAAGATGATGAAGTCGTCGACCTTGCGCTGTTCCTTCGGCTCCATCCACTGGTCGGGATTGAATGTGCCATTGCTGCCGTCGCCGCGCGGAATCACGCAGGCGATCTGGCTGGTGAGATCGGCCACTTCGAACGTGTCGATCTTCTTCGCACCGCTTTCGCCGTTGAGGATACGCGTCCACGTTGCGTCAACGCCGCAGCCGAGCGGCGTAACCATGCCCAGCCCCGTGACGACAACACGTCTCATATCAGAAACTCCAACGCGAAAACGGCGGCCAAACAACAAGAAACCGGGGGACCGCGGAAAACGGCCCGTCCGGTTCTGTCGCTACCCGCCCGGGACGTCAGCTTTTCGCGTTCTTCTCGAGGAACTTGGTGGCGTCGCCGACGGTCAAGATCGTCTCGGCGGCGTCATCGGGGATTTCGCAACCGAATTCTTCTTCGAATGCCATGACGAGCTCGACGGTGTCGAGGCTGTCGGCGCCGAGGTCATCGATGAAACTCGCGTTGTCGACAACCTTGTCGGGTTCGACACCGAGGTGCTCGACCACAATCTTCTTAACCCGCTCGCCAATCTCACTCATCGTTCAACCTCGTCCTTGTTCCATTGGACCCGACCCCAAGACGCATGACTTCAAGACGCATCAAGACGCTACGAGCTATCGTGGTCGTTAAACTTCCTTCGCTATCGCGCATAGTCTTGGATCGGCCCGGTGGGATAGCCGACAAAGCCCCGGCGAACGGCAGGTGTCGCCACGCCAATATACAGGGTTTCAAAATCCTGCAATGGCCTTGTTTGCCCATCCGTCGGGGGTTCGGTTATCATACTTCCCCAGCCTTGACTACAAGCCTACCCACCCGGAAGACCACCCTTAGCCGCACCCGCTGGGGGTGATAACCGGCTCAAATCATGGCCATTCCGCCGTTGACGTGAATCGTCTGGCCGGTGACATAGGCCGCCTCGTTGGAAGCCAGATAGACCGCCGCCGCCGCGATGTCCTCCGGCGTCCCGAGCCGCGCCGCAGGAACCTTCGCCAAAATGGTCTCGCGCTGCTTGTCGTTGAGCGCATCCGTCATCGGCGTCTTGATAAAACCCGGTGCGATGCAGTTGGCGGTGACGTTGCGCTTGGCATATTCGGCCCCCAGCGTCTTGATCAGGCCGATGATGCCGGCCTTCGACGCGGTGTAGTTGGCCTGGCCGGGATTGCCGGTCACGCCGACGATCGATGTGATGGCAATGATCCGGCCAAAGCGCTTGCGCATCATCAACTTGGTCGCAGCGCGGGCGAGGCGGAAGGTCGCGGTCAGGTTGACCTGGATGACGTCGTCCCAGTCCTCATCCCGCAACTGCACAAAGAGATTGTCACGCGTGATGCCGGCATTGGCGACCAGGATATCGACCTGCCCCATCGCGGCTTCGGCCGCCGGCACCAGCGCCTCGACCTGCGTGCTGTCGGAAAGGTTGCACGGCAGCACGTGAACGCGTTCGCCCAGCCTGGCCGCGAACGAATCAAGCACCTCGCGGCGCGTGCCTGAGATCGCCACGGTCGCACCCTGCCCGTGCAGCGCCTGCGCGATTGCCGCGCCAATGCCTCCGGTCGCGCCGGTCACCAGCGCCGTCCTGCCCGTCAAATCGAACATCCAATTCTCCTTCCGGCAGTTCAGGCCGAAGCCACCAAAGCGTCCTTGGCCGCCGCAATATCGTTAGGTCCGCCGACCGACACGCCGACCGCGCCGTCGGCGATGCGCTTGACCAGCCCGCTCAGCACCTTGCCGGCGCCGATCTCGAAGAAGCGCGTCACGCCTTGCGACGCCATATAGGCCACCGATTCGCGCCAACGCACGGTGCCGGTGACCTGCTCGATCAGGCGTCGCCGGATCTCGTCGGGATCGGTGATCGGAGAAGCCAGCACGTTCGACACCAGCGGCGACGCCGGCGGTTTGATCGTGACGCCACTCAGCGCCTGCGCCATCGCTTCGGCTGCGGGCTGCATCAACTTGCAATGGAACGGTGCGGACACCGGCAGCAGCATCGCGCGCTTGGCACCCTTTGTCTTGGCGATTTCCACGGCGCGATCGACCGCCGCCTTGTCGCCGGAAACGACCACCTGCCCGCCGCCATTGTCGTTGGCGGCCTGGCAGACCTGGCCCTGCGCCGCTTCGCCGGCAACGGCCATCGCCGCCTCATAGTCCAGCCCGAGCAGCGCGGCCATCGCGCCGACGCCGATCGGAACGGCTTTTTGCATCGCAAGACCGCGGGTGCGCAGCAGCCGCGCGGTATCGCTGACGCTGAGGCTGCCGGCGGCAGCCAGCGCGGAATATTCGCCAAGCGAGTGGCCGGCGACGAAGGCCGCGTCCCGCGCGACGGAGAAGCCGGCCTCGGTTTCGAGCACCCGCAGCGTCGCGATCGAGACCGCCATCAGGGCCGGCTGCGCGTTTTCAGTGAGTTGCAGGGTTTCGGACGGGCCTTCCCAGATGATCCCCGTCAGCTTCTCGCCGAGCGCCGAATCGACCTCGTCGAACACCGCCCGCGCGGCCGGAAAGGCCTCCGCCAGCGCCTTGCCCATGCCGACCGCCTGGGAGCCCTGTCCCGGAAACGTAAATGCAGCCGTCATCGGCGCTCCCCTCATTCAATTGGGGGTCGTAAGACACTGACCAAGGCCGGGATGTCAAGCCGCGCTGCGGAATCGCCGGGACCTCTTCCCGGCCACAATTTGAAGGAAGCCGCGGATCTAGAAGCCGCCCGCCTGCTGGTCGCCGCCGACCTCCTTGCCGGCCCGGGCGCGGCGGGAAGCGCTCGCCACATCGCCCGGACGGTCCTCATGGCTGGGCCGGGCGGTGGCGAGCCGCATCACGGCGGCGTAGTTCGGCTGCACCTCCATGCGGTCCGCGTAGCGGCTTTCACTGAGGATGCGATGCACGCGCGGAAGATTGTAGCAGGGCACGTAGAACAGCAGATGATGCTCGAGGTGGTAATTGACGTAATAGGGCGCGATGAACAGACGCTCGAGAAAATTCGCGCGCGTAGTGCGGGTGTTGCGCAAGGGATCGCTGGAGTCGGGAACCACCGCATGTTCGGCGATGTTGCGGATACGCGTGATGACCATCTGCCAGGTCATGAGCGGCAGCAGCCATAGCAACGGATAGGCCCACCACACGCCGGCGGCGGCAAGGCCCGCGAACAGCACGGCGTTGGTCGCAAGCTGCGGGCCGAGCTTTTCCCAAAAATGCGCGGCACGGCGCGCCAGCGGCCACTCTTTCGGCCCGAGCGCATTCAGGAACTGCGCCTTGCGTTGCTGGTATCCGGTCTGCCCGGTGATGTCGCGGAGGAATTTGCGGCGGTAGCTCATGCCGGTGATCGGAAACGGCGCCGACAGCACGAGATCCGGATCTTCCTTCTGCTGGGTGTGGGCGTGATGCTTGAGATGATAGCGGCGATAGGCGCGGGTCTCGGCAAAGATCGGATAGGCGCAGAACCACTGGCTCAGCGTCAGATTGACCTTCTCGTCCGCCGACAGGCAGCCATGCGCGCCGTCATGCATCAGGATGGCGAGGCCGAGCTGGCGCGAGCCGATGATGCCGACCGCGAGCAGAAATGTCAGCGGATTGGGCCACCATGCCACGAGCGCGATCGAGCCCAGGATCAATGTCCAGGCATGCGCGATCAGGGCAACGCCCTTCCACGTCACGCGTTCGCGCACCGCCATCAGTTGATCTTCGTTCAGAAAATCGCGGGCCCGCATGCGAAGCGCCGTCATGATGCCTCTCCATCGGATGAATTCGATGCGCTGCGCTCGCCGACGAGATGCAGCCGTGCGGCGTCGCCGGTTCGTGCCGTCGCCTGGTCGCCGAGCACCCGCAGCATTTCGGCGGCCATTTCCTCGGCCGAGCGGCCCATGGCATGGCCCTCGACCGTGACGCCGATCGCGAGCGCCCAGAACCGCCGCGAACTGGCGTCGGGATCGCGCAGGCTCTTCCAGCCGTGGCGTTCGATCTGGCCGGCATAGGCGCGCATCCCCTCGCCGTGCAGCCGTTCGATGGTACGCTCGACCAGCGGCGCGAGATCCGGACGGCGGCGGGTGAGCGTCAGCGCTTCGGCGAAGAATGAAACCGAATCCGTCGTCGTCACCGTCTCCACCAGTGCGCGCGTATACTCGCCGGGCGTGGTGGCCTGCAACGCGGCCTGCTCGGCGGCGCGGGCGACATAGAGCACGTCGCGGCAGGCGGCCTCGACGAACAGCGCTTCCTTGGTGCGGAAGTAATAGGTAATCTGGCTCGGAAAGGCGTCGGCGGCAGCCGCAATGTCCGAGATCGAGGTTCCGGCGAGCCCGCGCTCCTTGAACAGCCGGCTGGCGGCGTCCAGCAGCCGCGAGCGCATCTGGCGCCCGGCCGAACGCGTCGCACGGGCCGCGTGCTTGGGGTCGCCGGACGGGAGCTCGGGCGCTATGGGCGCGGATTTGGGAGCCATTTTGCCTCTCGATCTTGTTTGTATGTCATACAAACAAATGAGTCAATATGGCGGAGGTGCCTCGCTCCGGTCCTGTGGCGCGGCCCAAGAACCGTGGCCGATTCTGGCAAGAAGCCTTGTCAGGCGGCCGAAAATCCTTATAACGCGCGCATCCGTGGATCCCGGCCGGGAGCTGAACGGACGGTCTCAGCAATCACTCCTATCCAGGCGTTTTTGATGTGGCAGGGCCAGTCGGCCCGTCGTCCCGTGCTTCCGCCTTCTGAGCAATATCGAGTCCTTTCCGAAGGCCTCGAAGGGCTTGCCGCCGGGACCGCGCCAACACAGGAAAGGACACCCATGCCTCTTTACGAGCATGTATTTCTCGCGCGCCAGGATGCGAGCACCCAGCAGGTCGAAGAGCTGACCACCCAGATGACCGGCATCGTCGAGAGTGCCGGCGGCAAGGTCACGAAGACCGAGAACTGGGGCGTGCGCTCCCTCACCTACCGCATGAACAAGAACCGCAAGGCTCACTTCGTGCTGATGAACATCGATGCGCCCTCCTCTGCCGTCACCGAGATCGAGCGGCAGGAGCGCATCTCCGAAGACGTCATCCGCTACCTCACCGTCCGCGTCGAAGAGCACGAGGAAGGCCCGTCGGCGATGATGCGCAAGGCCGACCGCGACCGCGAGCGCGACGATCGCGGCGGTGGCTTCCGCGGCGACCGTGAAGGCGGCGGTTTCCGTGGCGATCGTGAAGGCGGCGGCTTCCGCGGCGACCGCGGACCGCGCCGTCCGCGTGACGACGACGCCGCAGCGGGAGAGGAGTAAGAATCATGGCTGAAGCTGGTGCACGCCGTCCGTTTTTCCGCCGTCGCAAGACCTGCCCGTTCACGGGTCCGAACGCGCCGAAGATCGACTACAAAGACTCCAAGCTGCTGATGCGTTACGTCTCCGAGCGCGGCAAGATCGTGCCGAGCCGCATCACCGCCGTGTCCGCCAAGAAGCAGCGTGAACTCGCCCGCGCCATCAAGCGCTCGCGTTTCCTCGGCCTGTTGCCCTACGTCATCCGCTAAGAAGCTTTGGTCCGCGGCGTTCGCGCCGCGGACCTGACTATTCGATTTTTCATAAGGCTTCCGGGTCGTCCGGTCGCCGATGGTTGGGGTCGGGACGACCTCTAACCGCTCGAAAGGGGCGGGACAGCTGATGATCGCCAATATCGCCATCGCCATTGCCGCGGGCTGCGCTTCCGCACTGATGTACGCATCGGTGGTTTCGCGCGTGCGGGTGTCGCTGGCGCTGCTCTATCTGGCGCCGCTGCCGCTGATGGTGGCTTCGATCGGCTGGGGGCCGATGGCCGGTGCGATCGGCGGCGTTGCCGCGGCCGGCGGCATCGCGCTGCTGTTCGGGTTTCCCTACGCGATTTCCTATGTGCTGATGGCGGCGCTGCCGGCGTGGTGGCTCGGCCACCTCGTGATGCTCGGCCGTCCGGTCGCGCATGACGCCCCTGCCGGCAACGGCGCGGCGCCGGCCGAGCCCGCGATGGAATGGTATCCGACCGGCCGCCTGCTGCTCTGGATCGCCGGCTTCGGCTTCCTCACCACCATGGTCGCGCTACTGCCGCTCGGCACTGATCCGGCGGCGGTCGAGGCGACGATGCGGGACGGCCTGCTCGCGGCACTCAAGGCGCGCGGCCTCGAGGCCTCGGCCGACATGGAGCGCGTGGTCAACCTGCTGGTCGCGGCGGTGCCGGCGTTCATGGTGATGGGCATCATGAAGATGCTCACGGTCAATCTGTGGCTCGCCGGCAAGATCGCGCAGACCTCCGGCCGGCTGAACCGTTCCTGGCCCGACATCCGAAGCACCACGCTGCCGCCGATGACGATGGTGGCGCTGTGCGTCACGCTGGCCTTCAGCTTCTCCGGCGGACTGCTGGCACTGGTGGCGCAGGTCGCGAGCAGCGCGCTGCTGATGGCCTATGCGCTGACCGGCTTTGCCGTGCTGCACACGCTGACGCTGGCAGCGCCCGGCCGCGCGGTGTGGCTCGGCATCACCTATGTGGTGATGCTGACGCTGCTCTGGCCGCTGGCCGTCATGGTCGTTCTCGGCCTCGCCGACGCCATGTTCGGATTTCGCGAACGCTACCTGCGCAGCCGGCCGCCGCCGCTGCCTGTGTCCTGAACTTCACCCCATCCACTCGAAACGCATATTTGAAAAGGAGAACGAAAATGGAAGTCATTCTGCTGGAACGCGTCGCCAAACTCGGCCAGATGGGCGAAGTCGTCCGCGTCAAGGACGGGTTTGCCCGCAACTTTCTGCTCAAGCGCGGCAAGGCGCTGCGCGCCACCGCCGACAACCGCGCCAAGTTCGACGGCATGAAGGCCGAGCTCGAAGCCAACAACCTCAAGGCCAAGGGCGAAGCGACCAAGGTCGCCGAGAAGATCGACGGCCGCAACGTGGTCGTGCTGCGCCAGGCCTCGGAAACCGGCCAGCTGTTCGGCTCGGTCAGCGTGCGCGACATCATCGCCTCATTCGAGGCCGACGGCGTCACCATCAGCCGCAGCCAGGTGCTGCTCGACGCGCCGATCAAGACCATCGGCAAGCATGAGATCGCGATCGCCGTGCATCCGGAAGTCGAAGTCAATGTCAGCGTCACCGTCGCGCGCAGTGCCGACGAGGCCGAGCGCATCAACCGCGGCGAGGACATCTCGACCCGCCAGGAAGACCAGGACGCCGCCGCCGAGGCGCTGGCGGCCGCCGGCGAGTTCTTCGATCCGGATGCCCAGCACGAAGAGGAGCCGGCGCCGGCAAGCGAGAAGTAGGATCCAGTAACGGTCGCTTCTCGTCATGGCCGGGCTTGTCCGGCCAGCGGGAGCCCCTTCGGCGAGGCGAAGGCCCGGCCATCCACGTCCTCCTGGCTTGTGGTTCAGGACGTGGATGCCCGGCACAAGGCCGGGCCATGACGGAGTTGCCGCAAAAACCCGGCCGCTCAGGCCGGGCTTGGGATTTTGGCCGCGGCTTTTTCGTCGAGCATGGCGATCGACGCCAGCGCGGTGGCCGTGTGTTTTTCGACGCCGTCGGTCACGCAGAACACGTCGGCCGCGACGACCGCGACCTGGCGCCCGGGCTTGATCACGCGCGCGCGGCAGATCAGCCGCTCGCCGACCGCCGGCGACAGCAAATTCAATTTGTATTCCGCCGTCAGCGCCGGCTGGCCCCGCGACGTTGCGGCTGCGATCGTCGTCGCGTTGTCGACCAGGAACGCGGTGACGCCGCCGTGGAACAGGCCGTGCTGCTGCAGCAATTCCGGCCGGCGGTCGACCGCCAGCGTACAGGCGCCGCGCGTCAATTCCGACAGTTCGGCCCCGACATGGCCCATGAAGCCCTGGCGGCCGACATTGTCACGGATGCGGGTCGCAATCGGCACGAAGTCGGGATCGTCATTCGCATTCATACGGTTTCTCCCGGTCTATGGATGGGGCGGGCGCGACCACCGCGCGGATGGCACAGGCGATCAGGACGTCGGCCTGCTCGCGCGGATCGGCGCGGTCGCGGCCGGACAGAAAGGCACGGCAGAAAATCTGCGCCGGGCCGATGATCTGGCTGAAGAACACCGAGGGCGTCATCGGCAGCAATTCGCCGCGCTCGACCAGCGGCGCCCGCCAGCGCTGGACCGCTTCGGCAAGGCGCGTGTTCTGCGCGCGCTGGGCGCCGCGGATCGCCTCGGTCCATTCGCTGCGCGAGATTTCGAACAGGAAGCGCGCCTCGCGCCGCGAGGTGACGACCCAGTCGAGATGCGCGCGGATGAGTCGCGCCACGCCCTCTTGCGCGCTGCAAGATTCGTCCAGGGCGGCAATGACCGCTGCGTGGTAGCGGGCGAGAATTTCCAGGAACAGCGTGCCGGCCAGTTCCTTCTTCGAGCCGAAGAAATGGAAGAAGCTGCCGTTGGAGGCTCGCGCGCGGGTTCGGATGGCGGCGACGGTGGCGCCCTCAAAACCGTCACGGTCGAACACCGCCAATCCTGCGGCCAGCAGATCCTCACGCGCCGTGGTCAAAAGCGTACTCCCCGAACGACCAGATCAGCACTCTAGAGTAATGCTCTAGAAGCGGTCAAGCGACTGCGGGGCGTATGGAGAAACCTGCAATGTCAATGTGAGATCGGCGGCGCCGGCTAATCGGAGGGCGAGGTCGTCACCGGAGCTGCGGTGGTAGCCGGGGCGCTCTGGAAATCGGCCGTCGCGGAAGCCGGCGCGGAGATCGCCGGATCGGGCCGCCGCGGGTTGGGCTCGCTGATGTCTTTGACCGCATCGACCATGGAACTCTCGGGCCGCATTTCGCGGGCACCCGTACCGATGGCGTCGGCACTGGACGGATCGGATCTGGCCGAATCGGAATCCGTCCTTGTCGTTACAGGTTTGGCGGAACCCGTTGCGGCGGATTCGGACCTTCCGACTTTGCGCGACGCGTCGTCTTCCGTCGCGGTATTACCGGGAACAACCTGCTCGGTCCTCGGCGGATCTTCGGGAGGAGCCACCGGCCTGCCGCGCCGTCCCTGCTTCTGCCGACCGGGCGGCTTGCTTTCTGTCGCGGCCTGCACCGGCGCCTGACCTTCGACATCCGGCGCAACGCGCGGACGCCCATACCGTCTGCCGTCGCGACCGGAACGCGCGCCATCGCTTGGCGGCCGTGCGTCGGCGTCCGACCGGGCGGCCTCCTGCGGCCGACGGCGACCGATCCGTTCGGACTGCTCGGGTCTTGCTTCCCGAGAGTCTTGCCGTGCATTTTGTCTTGGGTCCTGCCTTGCGTCCCTTCGCGCGTCCTTCCTGGACTGATCCCTGCCCTGGTACCGCGGATCGGCGGCCCCGTTGGAAATCAGGTAGGACGAGAGCACCGAGGCCATGTCGATGCCGGTGGTATAATGCTGACGCAGAAAGCCCGGCAATGACGAGGGCGATGTGTTCTTCAACAGGCCGCGCGGGCTCTTGTGACAGGCGCTGCACGTGCTGGAGAAAATCTGGGACGGAGTCTTACCAGCGTCGAGATTTTCAGCCCTCGCCGCGCCTGCTGCGAGGCAGCCGATCAGGAGCGTCACCGTCGCTATACTGAGCGCTCGGCTCAACATTCCCTGCCTCTCCAATTCGCGGAATACCGCCGGCACCACGTGGCCTGACCCGGCGGCGGGGTCACCTTTTAGCCGATTGTGACGCGAATGGAAGCGTGCTTATCGCCCAAGTGCGTGATCGCAGTCACCAATATCCGCTTTTAATCCAACGCTGTAGCGCAGCGGCATCATCGATCATATCGCATGGGAATAATCAGGGCTGTGATTGCAGAATTTTGAGCGCAGCCAGGGATCTGCAATCACGACTGCCCATTGGAAGGACTGCAATGGGCCGGGCAAATACGCCACGTGAGGGGTTGGACTAGTTCCGTAAACCGTAGGACGACGAATAAGGCGCGCGAGCCGATGCCGGGCGCGCGAGCTGGGCGCGGACAGTGGCCAGCAGCCGGTCATCACAGGGTACGGCGCGCAGTTCCGGACGGGAAATCGCTTCCATCGTGTCGATCAGCCGCAACAGCCACGAACGCTGGCCGCTTGCCGATCGCCATCCCTGGTTTTGCTGACTCATCGACTGCCCTTCCGGCCCGTTATCCTTGGCAACTCGGCCGTCGCCATCCCGTTCCCGATTTTCTAACCACTCCATTCTGCGGCGAAGTAAACCACGCTCGATGTGATCTACTTCACAGAGGTTCCCGGCGGGGCACCCTAAAATTACCGCCATGAACCAGCAGACTTACCCAGCGCCGTTCGATTCCGACATCAGGATCGACTATGCCCTGATCGCGATCGGGATCGGCGCCACCGTGTTCGCGTTCGTCTACCTGATGCTGGTTTGACCAACGCTTAAGATGCAGACGAAAACTCCCCGCATGTTCGGATAGGTCTGTCGAAGTCGCAGTACGGTTCAGGCTTTCCTAAGATTTCGGGCGGCATTTCGCGCAAATTTGCGCGGGTTTCGCCGCGTTTTTGCCGAAAGCGCGTCAAGCGCGGTGCCCCGGGCCCGCCGGAGTCATCCACATTTTAGAAGAACGGTGCATAGCGCCGAGCTTTCGCTTCCGCTTTCCATGCGACAGGCGCTTTATCCCCGCCCCGCTTCCAAAATGCTGGCAACACCAAAAATCACGAGCATAACCTCACGCCATGGCTCTGACTGATTCGAACGTCCTGAAACTCGCTCCCGATGCTGGAACTCCGGTCTACCGGAGCGCACCTCACAACATCGAGGCGGAGCAGAGCCTTCTGGGCGCGATTCTGGTCAACAACGACGCGTTCTACCGGGTTTCCGATTTTCTGGAATCGAAGCACTTCTTCGAGCCGATCCACCAGACCATTTTCGAGACCGCCGGCAGCCTGATCCGGATGGGCAAGGTCGCCACCCCCGTCACGCTGAAGACTTTCCTGCCGGCCGACACCGACATCGGCGGCATGACGGTCGGCCAGTACCTCGCGCGCCTCGCGGCCGAGGCCACCACGATCATCAACGCGCAGGACTACGGCCGTACCATCTATGACATGTCGCTGCGCCGCGACCTGATCCGGATCGGCGAGGACATGGTCAACGTCGCCTTCGACGCGCCGGTGGATTTTGCCCCGCGCGCCCAGATCGAGGACGCCGAGCGCCAGCTCTACGAGCTTGCCGAGTCCGGCCGCTACGAAGGCGGCTTCCAGCGCTTCTCGCAGGCGATGAAAGTCGCGCTCGACATGGCGGCCAATGCCTACCAGCGTGACGGCAAGCTGTCCGGCATCTCCACAGGCCTGCGCGATCTCGATTCGAAAATGGGCGGCCTGCAGCGGTCCGACTTGATCATCCTGGCCGGCCGTCCTGGCATGGGCAAAACCTCGCTGGCGACCAACATTGCCTACAACATCGCCAGGGCCTACCAGCCCGAGACCAAGGCCGATGGCACCACGACGGCCGCCAATGGCGGCGTTGTCGGCTTCTATTCCTGCGAAATGTCCGCGGAACAGCTTGCCACCCGTATTCTCGCCGAACAAACCCGCATTGCCTCCAGCATGATCCGCCGCGGCGGCATCAACCAGCAGGAGTTCGACAAGATCCGCGACTACACGATCGAGCTGGAGCACCTGCCGCTCTACGTCGACGAGACCGGCGGCCTGTCGATCTCGCAATTGACGGCGCGTGCCCGGCGGCTGAAGCGGCAAAGGGGCCTCGACGTCATCGTCGTGGACTACATCCAGCTGCTGCAAGGCTCGGGCAAGCGCGGCACCGACAACCGCGTGCAGGAAGTCACGGAAATCACCACCAGTCTGAAGGCGCTCGCGAAGGAACTCAATGTTCCCGTGATCGCGCTTTCGCAGCTGTCGCGCCAGGTCGAAAATCGCGACGACAAGCATCCGCAATTGTCCGACCTGCGTGAATCCGGCTCGATCGAACAGGACGCCGACGTCGTGCTCTTCGTCTATCGCGAGGAATATTACCTGCAGAACAAAGAGCCCAAGATGGGCACGCCCGAGCACGAAAAGTGGAAGCTCGACATGGAGCTCGCGCACGGCAAGGCCGAAGTTATCATCGCCAAGCAGCGCCACGGGCCGACGGGCACGGTCCCGCTGCAATTCGAAGGGCAATACACGCGCTTCAGCGACCTCATCGAAGAGGACAACCTGCCCTACCGCACGCCGTGATTTTAGGGTTCCGCTGCGGTTGAACCACGGCGTCCCTCCGCCTAACATGTGGCGATGAACATCGCTCCCGACCCCAAATCGATTCCGCAAGGCACGCCGCTCTCGCCCGAGGCAAACCAGGCGGTCGTGCCCGCGACCGCCACCGGCGTGCTGACGGTCGACCTCGACGCCATCATCGCCAACTGGCGCAAGCTGGAAAAAACCGCGGTGCCGGCCGAATGTGCCGGCGTCGTCAAGGCGGATGCCTATGGCTGCGGCGCCGCGCAGGTCGCCGGGGCGCTGTCGCGCGCCGGCTGCAAGACGTTTTTTGTCGCCACCACCGACGAGGCGCGCGTGGTTCGCGCCGCGGTACCGGCGGAGGCTGCGATCTACGTGCTCAGCGGCTTCTTCCAGAACAGCGGCGAGACCTACGCCGAGATCGACTGCAAGCCCGTGATCGGCGATCTCAACCAGCTCGCCGAATGGGACGTGTTCTGCCGCCGTTCGGGCTGGTCGGGTGGCGCGGCCATCCATATCGACACCGGCATGAACCGGCTCGGCATGACGATGTCGGAGGCGCAGGGCCTGATTCCGCGCATCACGGCCGGCGACCACGGCATCACGCTGGTGATGAGCCACCTCGCCTCCGCGGAACAGCTCAACAATCCCGCCAATGCGCGGCAGCTCGCTTCATTCCGCGAGATTGCCAGCGCGTTTTCCGGCGTGCCGGCATCGCTGGCGAATTCGTCGGGAATTTTTCTGGGTTCGCAATTCGTGTTCGACCTGGTGCGCCCGGGCTGCGCGCTCTACGGCATCAATCCGACGCCGGAAGCCGACAATCCGATGCAACCCGTCGTCGAATTGAAGGCCCGGATCGTGCAGATCCGCAACATCGAGCGCGGCGAGACCGTCGGCTATGGCGGCACCTGGACGGCGCGGCGGCCGACCCGGATCGCGATCGTGTCTGCCGGTTACGCCGACGGCTATTTCCGCGCCGCCAGCTCCAATGACGGCACCCGCGGCGCCGAGGTGATGGTCGCCGGCAAGCGATGCCCGATCGCCGGCCGCGTCTCGATGGACCTGATCGCCGTCGACGTCACCGATCTCGACAAGACTCTCGTGCGGCGCGGCCACATGGTGACCCTGCTCGGCGACGGCATCACGGTGGATGAACTCGCCCATCATTTCGGCACCATCGGCTACGAAGTGATGACCAGCCTGGGCCGGCGGTACGCGCGGATTTACAAGGGCGGCGACGCCAAGGTAGAATCCGTTGCGCCGCCTCCCGTGGAGCCGGCGGCCGAGTCCACGTAGTCTCACATCGTGGCACCTGAAGAGCACAACGGGTCCGCGCACTCTTGCGACAGCTCTGCGTCATGTCCGGGCCTGACCGGGCATCCATGTCTTTGGCTGCACAAGAAGGACGTGGATGGCCGGGGCAAGCGCGGCCATGACAAGAAAAAACACTCGTCCTCAAGCGGCGCGTGCTCAAGAGGCGCGTGCGCCTACTTCGCCTTGCGGCTGGCCAGCACCTGCTTGCAGGCGTCGCTGAGCTGGTTCTGCTGCTTGCTCAGGCACGCCACGACGCGACCGCCGCCGGGCATCGTGCCGGCGCAAAACTTGTCATAATCGGCCTTGCAGGCGCCGCGCCCGTCTCCGCTTTGTGAGTATGCAGATCCGGAGCATCCAATGGCGATCACGAGAATGGCGAGGCGCAGTTTCGACATGGAGACTCCAGATATCAACGGGCACGGCGATAGCTCTACATGAAGATCGCGACGTTCAACATTAATAATATCAACCGCCGCCTGCCGAACCTGTTGCGCTGGATGCGCGCGGCCAAACCCGACGTCGTCTGCCTGCAGGAACTGAAATCCACTGACGCGGAGTTCCCGATCGCGGCGATCGAGAAGGCCGGCTATGGTGCGGTGTGGCGCGGACAGAAAACCTGGAACGGCGTCGCCATTCTGTCAAGCAAGACGGAGCCGGTGCTGACGCGAACAGCCCTCCCCGGCAACCGCGATGACCATGAAGCGCGGTACATCGAAGCCGCCGTCAACGGCATCATCGTCACCAGCCTCTACCTGCCGAACGGCAATCCGCAACCGGGTCCGAAATTCGACTACAAGCTCGCCTGGTTCAAGCGGCTGCGCACGCATGCCGCGAAACTGCTCAAGCAAAACGTCCCCGTGGTGCTGGCCGGTGACTACAATGTTGCGCCTACCGCGCTGGATATCTATCCGACGAAATCATGGGACAAGGATGCGCTGATCCAGCCGAAGAGCCGCGCCGCGTTCAAGGCATTGGTGGACCAGGGATGGACCGACGCGATCCGCACGCTGCACCCGTCAAAGCCGATGTTCACGTTCTGGGACTACAAGCGCAACCGCTGGCCGCGCGACGCCGGCTTGCGGCTCGATCATCTGCTGCTGAGCCCAGAGGTCGCGCCGCGCCTGCTGAAAGCCGGCGTCGATCGGAAAGTGCGCGGCGAGGAAGGCGCCAGCGATCACGCGCCGGCGTGGATCGTACTGAAATAGCCTGCTCGCGCCGCCTTACCAGCCGAACTTCTTGCGCAGCATGATGCCGAGAATGTTGGAATAGTCGTCCGTCCACACCGCGCTCGCGGGATCGGGCCGCAGCGGCGTCCATTGTCGTGCGACGCTTCCGGTATCATCGGCCGCGCGCGCCATGGCAACGACCCTGGCGTCGGTCGCGAGTGTCGTCATGAAGGCGCCCGCGCGGTCATCCTCGCGCAGGAAACCGACCAGGCCCTGGGATTGCGCGACGTTGGCCAGCACCGGCGCGAGATCGAGGTGGCGATTGGAGATGTGCGCGACAATCACGCCGCGGGGCGACAGTCTGGCGAGGTATCCCGCCAGCGCTTCGCGGGTCAGAAGATGTGCCGGGATGCTGTCGGACGAAAAAGCATCGAGAACGATCAGGTCGTAACGCTCGGGCGAGGCTTCCAGCGTCAACCGCGCGTCGCCGGCCACCACCGGCGCATCGGCGGCGCAGTTCGACATGAACGTGAAAAGGCGCGGATCCCGCGCCATGCGGATCACTTCGGGGTCGATCTCGAAGAACGTCCAGTGCTCGCCGGCCTTGCGATGGCAGGCCAGCGATCCGGTGCCGAGCCCGACCACGGCGACGCGACCGAGCGCAGCATGGGCCTCGCGTGCAGCGTTGATCGCTTCGGCCAGCGGACCTTCCGGGTAGTAGTAGGTCAGCGGTCGCGGCGAACCGGTGACGGGCGTACCGTCGTTGTTGCGCAGGCGCTGGGCGCCGTGAATCGTGGTGCCGTGATAGAGAATGCGGGCCTTGCCTTCGGCAATTTCCGCCACCCGGTGGACGCCGAAGAAACTGCGGGCCGTCTCGATCGGCGCCAGGCCGGGCCGCCAGAGACCTGTGACGACAAAGCTCAGCACCACGAGCGCGAAGAAGCGCGCAGTGTTCTGCCACAGGAACAGCATGACGGCCGCCAGCAGCGCGAGCACCGCCTGGAACGGCAGTTCCAGCGTCGCCGGCAGTTGCGGCCGGAGGACGTACCAGGCAACGACAAGGACCGCGCTGGGCACAAGCCATGGCCAGAGTTCAGCCGCCGCCTTGCGAAGGCCGCCGGCGAAAAGGCCCGGCATGCACAGCACCGCCAGCGCGACAAGGATCGGGTATTCGTAGTTGCCGTTGAACAGAAGCGGCGCCAGCAGGCCCGCAAACGCACCGCCAATCACGCCGCCGAGCGACGTGCAGAGGTAAAACTCCGTCAGCCGTTGCGGGCTCGGACGACGCGCATAGAGTTCGCCGTGGCACATCAGCGTCAGGAGCGCGAAGGCAACGAGATTGAGGGCAATCATCGTCAGCCAGAACACCTTGTCGCCGCCGATCAGGCTCACCGCAAGCGGCGCCACGGCAAAGGGAACGAAGCAGACCACGCTGGCGTGCGCGATCCACGGCCGTTCGCGAAACGCGGCGACGAAGGTGAGCAGATAGATCGCGAGCGGCAGCACCCAGAGGAACGGCGCGGCCGCGATGTCGGTCGTCAGATGCGCCGTCACCGCGATCACGAGACCGGAGGGGACCGCGGCCAGCGCGACCCAGCGCATTCGCTCCATTGCGCCCGCACCGGCTTCCTCCCGCACCGAAGTCTGCGCGGCAACCGGCGCCGCGCCTGATGCGAACAGGCTGGCGACGGCCAGCAGCAGGACGAACAATGCAAATCCGATCGACCAGCCGGCGGCTTGCGCCTTCAAGGTGAGCAGCGGCTCGATGACCATAGGATAAGCGAACAACGCAGCAAACGAACCGAGATTGGACGCGGCGTAAAGCACATAGGGATTGCCCGCCTGGCGATGCCCGCTCGCGGCAAACCAGCTTTGCAACAGTGGCGCGCTGGCCGACAGCGTGTAGAACGGCAGGCCGATCGAGCACGCAAACAATCCGAACAGCCAGAGCGCCGTGCCTTCGGACGGGGGCGCAAGCCAGCCTGGGGCGACCGCGATCGGCAGCGCCAGCGCGGTCAGCCCGACCAGCGCCATGTGGAGCATCGCCGCCCGCCGGGATGTGAGCAACCGGTTCAGCAGATGGGCGTAGGCATAGCCGGCGAGCAGCACGGTTTGAAAGAACACCATCGCGACCGACCACACCGCCGGCGCGCCGCCGAGTTTCGGCAGCACCATTTTGGCGAACATCGGCTGGATCGAGAACAGCAGCAGCGCCGAGACGAACAGCGTCAGGGCGTACAGCCATGGCAACAGCCGAGCGTCCGTCGCCCGCCGATCGCGGTCCGCAGCATGGAAGAGCGACATCGATTCCCCGGCGCGTGAAAGCCGGCACGCTATCGGGCCGCCCCTAAACAAGGCTTAATCACGCGGGCGCCTGCCGCGGCGGTCATGGTAAACGTTACCCTGCCGGGGACAGCGGCGGAAAGTCAGCCCTTCCGCGTGTGGCCCCAGGCCGCGTCCCAATCCTCGCCCGCGGCGTCGATGACGCGGCCATCGGCCTCGAAAAACTTGTTTGGCACCTGGAAGATCGCGAGCATCAGCCCGCCCTGCGGACACCAGGCCACATGACGGCTGCCCTCCTCGCGCCAGATGAACTCGCCGGCCTTGCATTCGATGCCCTGGGCCGGACCTTCCTTGTCGACCAGCGAGCCTTCGAGCACGTAGGTCTGCTCGATATTGACGTGCTCGTGGTCGGGCAGCACCGCGCCCGGCGCAAACTTCATCAGCGCCGTCATCAGCCCGGTCTTGCGGTCGAACAGCAGCGTCTTGGCCTCGCAACCGGGAAAGCGCGTCTTCTGCCA
Organism: uncultured Bradyrhizobium sp.; assembly: GCA_964609175.1. GTDB lineage: Bacteria > Pseudomonadota > Alphaproteobacteria > Rhizobiales > Xanthobacteraceae > Bradyrhizobium. Next base: position 6,875 of record CAZSRR010000031.1, on the reverse strand, counting down.
CTCCATGCTGGCGGGGCGAACGAGATGCGAATGCGTGTCAGCGGTCTGCGCGCCCTTCGGGGTCACGGCGTCCATGGCGATCCTCCGTTTTATTTTGGCGCGATCCTAACAGCTTTGGCCGCCACCGCCAGACGGCAGGTGTGCGATGCGGTCGCGCCTTGCTTTGCCGTCCAGCGAGGCGAGCCGTGCGTTGGGGGAACCAGCAACCGACAGGCGGCATGAATTTTCGGACCTAGCAGGCCGGGCTTGCTGAAACCATGATGCCGGCCTCAGCGATTCGCCGAAGGCAGCAAGTTGGGCTTTCTCTTTGTCCTCATCGTCGGCCTGCTCGCCGGCACCATTTCCGGCATCGTCGGCACCGGCTCGTCGATCATGCTGATGCCGGTGCTGGTCTATCACTATGGGCCGAAGGAGGCCGTGCCGATCATGGCGGTGGCGGCCGTGATGGCGAACTTTTCCCGCATCCTCGCCTGGTGGCGCGCAATCGACTGGCGGGCGTGCCTCGCCTATTCGGCGATGGGAATTCCGGCGGCGGCGCTCGGCGCGCGAACACTGCTGGTGCTGCCGCCACACGCCGTCGATATCGCGATCGGGCTGTTTCTGATCGCGATGGTGCCGGTGCGGCACTGGCTGGCGCGTCATCAACTGAAGGCGCAGCTCTGGCACCTGGCGGTCGGCGGCGCCGTCATCGGCTATCTCACCGGCATCGTGGTCTCGACCGGTCCGCTCAGCGTGCCGCTGTTTCTGTTCTACGGACTGAACAAGGGCGCCTTTCTCGCCACCGAGGCCGCGAGTTCGCTCGGGCTCTATCTGAGCAAAACCGTCACGTTCGAACGGTTTGGCGCACTGACGGCAGACATTGCGCTAAAGGGCCTGATCGCCGGCTCCTCGTTGATGTTCGGCGCCTTCATCGCCAAGCGTTTCGTGCTGAGGCTCGAGCCCGAAACGTTCCGGCTATTGATGGACGCCATCATGATTGCGGCCGGCATTTCGCTGCTATGGACGGCGTTTGCCTGAATTTCCGGCTATATAGCTCCGGGCAGACTTGCATGGTCCGGTCTCGGGAGATGTGTCTTGAGCGTGATGGCGGAAGCAACCGATATTCAATACTCCGGCGACCGGCGGGCCGGGCGAACCGACATACCGCAAGACACGCAGAAGTTCGCGGAAGCGGCCCTTACCGCAAGCAAGCGCCAGGGCCTTCTGCTCGCCGTCCGGGCCCGCTGGGCCGCGCTGGCGATTACGGCCGTCACCCTGCCGATCATCAACCCGAACTGGGACGTGATCTACTACATCCTGATGCTGGGCGTTTTTGCCCTGATCGGCTGGGCCCAGCTCAAGGTCGGCAAGGTCGGCCGTTCGCCGCTCGAAGTGTTCCTGATCATCTGCGATCTCGCGCTAATGACCTTTCTCACCGTCGTGCCCAATCCCTGGAGCAGCGTCGACTGGCCGATCGGGATGCAGTTCCGCTTCGACAGCTTCATCTATTTCTTCATCTTCCTGGCGACCGCCACGCTGGCCTATTCCTGGCGAACGGTGTTGGCGATGGGCTGGTGGACGGCGGCGTTGTGGGCCGCCGCCGTCGGCTGGGCCTGGCTGCAACCCGAAACCCATGCCGCGCTGTCCGGGCGCATCAGGGAGGCGATCGGGGCTGACATTCGCATGTTCGCGATCCTCGATCCTTCCGCGATCGGCTTCGGCGACCGCTTCCAGCAGGTCATCGTGTTCATCATCGTCGCTGCAATCCTGGCGCTGGCGGTGCGTCGCTCCAACGCGCTTCTGATCAGCCACGCCGGCATCGAACGCGAACGCGCCAATCTGGCGCGTTATTTCTCGCCCAACGTCGTCGAGCAACTGTCCATCAATGACGAGCCGCTGACGCGGGTGCACACCCAGGATGTCGCGGTGCTGTTCGCCGACATCGTGGGCTTCACCGCCTATGCCGACGGCCGAGCCCCGGCAGAAGTGATCGGCACGCTCAGGCAGTTCCACGAGCGGATGGAGCGCGAAGTGTTCCGCCACAACGGCACGCTCGACAAATATCTCGGCGACGGCCTGATGGCGACGTTCGGCACGCCCTTCGCCGGCGAGTCCGATGCGCTCAACGCGTTACGCTGCGCCAGAGGCATGATCGCCTCCATCGATCATCTGAACGAAGAACGCCACCGCCGCAACGAGCCGCCGATCCAGGTCAGCGTCGGCTTGCATTACGGCGAGGTCGTGCTCGGCGACATCGGCCGCAACCGGCTCGAATTCGCCGTGATCGGCACTACGGTGAATGCCGCAAGCCGGCTCGAGGCGCTGACCCGCGAACTCGGCTGCGCCATAATTGCCAGCGACACGCTGGTGCAGCGGGCGCGGACCGAGGCCGGGCATTCCAGCGAGGAGTTTGCGGCGTTTGTCGAACGGCCGGCGCAGAGCATTCGCGGGCTTGAGCAGCCGGTCGGGATATGGACGTGTGGGGGGGCGTCCTGATGCGTTGTTTCTTTTCGTGATATGAGTTCTGCTCGTTCCGCGAGACTCACCCCCCATGGCCAAATCCACCCTCTCCTTTGTCTGCCAGAACTGCGGCGCGGCGTATAATCGCTGGCAGGGCAAGTGCGAGTCCTGCGGCGAGTGGAATTCGCTGGCCGAGGAGGACACGACCGGCAACGTGCCGGTGTCGATCCGCTCCAAGCGCCGCGGGCGGACGTTTGCGCTGGAATCGCTGACCGGCAAGAGCAACGACGCGCCGCGGCTGTCGTCCGGGATGGGTGAGCTCGACCGCGTCACCGGCGGCGGCTTCGTGCGCGGCTCGGTCCTTTTGGTCGGCGGCGATCCCGGCATCGGCAAATCGACGCTGCTGACGCAGGCGACAAGCATGATGGCGCGTGCGGGCCATCGCGCGGTCTACATCTCCGGCGAAGAGGCCGTGGCGCAGGTGCGGCTGCGCGCCGGGCGGCTGGGGCTGGCGGACGCGCCGGTGCAGCTGGCTTCCGAGACCTCGGTCGAGGACATCGTCTCGACGCTCTCGGAGGGCGCGGTGCCGCGCCTGATCGTGATCGATTCGATCCAGACCATGTGGACCGACACGGTGGAATCGGCGCCGGGAACGGTCACTCAGGTCCGCGCCTCGGCGCAGGCGCTGATTCGATTCGCCAAGAAATCCGGTGCCGCGATCATCCTGGTCGGGCATGTGACCAAGGACGGGCAGATCGCCGGTCCCCGCGTGGTCGAACACATGGTCGACGCGGTGCTGTCGTTCGAGGGCGAAGGCTCGCAGCATTTTCGCATCCTGCGCGCGATGAAGAACCGGTTCGGGCCGACCGATGAAATCGGCGTGTTCGAGATGACGGGCCTCGGCCTGCGCGAGGTCACCAACCCCTCGGAACTGTTCCTGTCAGAACGCGACCTCGGCAGCCCCGGCACGGCCGTGTTTGCCGGCATCGAAGGCACCCGCCCAGTGCTGGTGGAACTGCAGGCGCTGGTGGCGCCGACCACGCTCGGCACGCCCCGACGCGCCGTGGTGGGCTGGGATACGAGTCGGCTGGCGATGGTGCTGGCCGTGCTTGAGGCCCATTGCGGGGTAAAACTGTCCGGCTACGACGTCTATCTGAACGTCGCGGGCGGGCTGCGAATCCAGGAGCCCGCGGCCGATCTGGCGGCGGCCGCCGCGCTGGTTTCATCCTTGGTGAACGCGCCTTTACCGACGGACGCGGTTTATTTCGGAGAGATTTCACTATCGGGCGCGGTCCGCCCGGTGGCGCAGACGTCGGCCCGGCTGAAGGAAGCCGCGAAACTGGGGTTCGGCCGCGCCGTCCTGCCCGAATCGGCCCGCGGCGACGTCGGCGCCGACAGCGGGCTTGTCCTGAACAGCATCGGCGGCCTGACCAGCCTCGTCGCCGATATCGCGGCGCGCGGCACGCCAAGGGCTACAGGCGCCGAGCGGAACGCCAATCGCGAGGCCGTGACGGAGAAAAATGCCACACCGTCGCGATTCCGTCGTGAAACCGGCTAAAGCGGCGTGACGCGCCCCGCCCCCGCCGCTATACAACGCGCGCGAAAGGCCAAGTGGAATGGCGCGGTATCCGGCCTTGTGGGATGCGCGCCGGATGCCCCTTACTCGGGGGTGTCCCTGAGCCGCCGATTCGCTGCTTTGAGGACTTGCGAGCGGACCCTGACCAGCCGATGCCGATAACGATACTCGATCTCGTCCTGCTCGGAGTGATGCTGGTTTCTGGGCTGCTGGCCATGGTGCGCGGCTTCATGCGCGAGATCCTGTCGATCGCGGCCTGGGGCGCAGCCGCGCTGGTGACGCTGTATGCCTTCTCGAAACTGATGCCGACCGCAAAAGCCTATTTCGGCAGCGACACCATCGCGGCCGTTGTGGTCATCGCCGGCACCTTCATCGGTACGCTGATCATCGTGTCCGTCATCACGGTGCGGATCTCGGACATGATCCTGGATTCGCGAATCGGCGCGCTCGACCGCACGCTCGGATTCCTCTTTGGGTTGGGCCGCGGCCTTTTGATCGTTGTGGTCGCATTTCTGTTCTTCACCTGGCTGGTACCGGACAAGCAGCGCCCGGACTGGATAACCGGTGCAAAATCCCGCGTTGTCCTGCAAGGAACCGGGGATTGGTTAATGTCGCTCTTGCCTGACGACCCCGAGAACACCATCTTAAAACGATTCAAGAAGAATAAACCTGAAGACGACCAGACTGACGCCGACCAGGCAGCCCCTGGATCCGGCGATGGCTACAGCAAGCCTGCCCGCGACGGCCTTAAAAAGCTGATCGACAAACCGGCAGGCCGCTGATCCAGCGGCCGCAAACTGGCCAAAGATAGAGAGGCGATGGACGCGATGCAAAACCCTTCCGATCCCTCCGACCAGCTCGATCCGAATCCTGACCTGAATCCTGGTATCGAGTTGCAGGACGATCTCGAAGGCGACACGCTCCGCGAGGAATGCGGCGTGTTCGGCATCTTCGGCCACCCCGAGGCCGCAGCGATCACCGCCCTTGGCCTGCACGCCCTTCAGCACCGCGGCCAGGAGGCCGCCGGCATCGTCTCCTTCGACGGCAGCCGCTTCCACAGTGAACGCCGCCTCGGCCTGGTCGGCGACACCTTCTCGCGCCGCGAGGTGATCGAGCGCCTGCCCGGCATCATGGCCGTCGGCCACGTCCGCTACTCCACGACCGGCGCCACCATTTTGCGCAACGTGCAGCCGCTGTTCGCCGAGCTCAATGCCGGCGGCTTTGCAGTCGGCCACAACGGCAACCTCACCAACGGGCTGACGCTGCGTCGCGAACTGGTGAAGGGCGGCGCGATGATGCAGTCCACCACCGATACCGAAGTCATCCTGCATCTGGTCGCGCAATCCCGCCGCGCCCGCTTCATCGACCGGTTCATCGAGGCGCTGCGTGCGATCGAAGGCGCCTATGCGCTGGTCGCATTGACCAACAAGAAGCTGATCGGCGCGCGCGATCCGCTCGGCATCCGTCCGCTGGTGCTCGGCGACCTCGACGGCCGCCCGATCCTCACTTCAGAGACCTGCGCGCTCGACATGATCGGCGCCAGATATGTCCGCGACATCGAACCCGGCGAGATCATCGTGTTCGACGATGCCGGCGCGCACAGCCACAAGCCGTTTCCGCCGAAGCCGCCGCGGCCCTGCATCTTCGAATACATCTATTTCGCGCGGCCGGATTCCATCGTCGGCGGCCGCCCCGTTTATGACGTACGAAAAGCCTTCGGTGCGGAACTCGCGCGCGAGAGCCATCCCGAGGTCGACGTCGTGGTGCCGGTGCCGGATTCCGGCGTACCTGCCGCCGTCGGCTACAGCCAGCATTCCGGCGTGCCGTTCGAACTCGGCATCATCCGCAACCACTATGTCGGCCGCACCTTCATCCAGCCGACGCAGAGCGTGCGCGAGCTCGGCGTGCGCATGAAGCACTCGGCCAATCGCGCCGCGATCGAGGGCAAGCGCATCATCCTGATCGACGACAGCCTCGTGCGCGGCACCACCTCGAAGAAGATCGTGCGCATGATGCGCGACGCCGGCGCCCGCGAAGTGCATTTCCGCCTCGCCTCGCCGCCGATCCTCTATCCGGACTATTACGGCATCGACCTGCCGGACCGCGGCGGCCTGCTGGCGGCCACGCATTCGGTGGAAGAGATGCGCGAGATCATCGGCGCGGATTCGCTGGCGTTCCTGTCGATCGACGGCGTGTACCGCGCCATGGGCTATCCCGGCCGCGATCCCGCCAACCCGAAATTCTCGGATCACTGCTTTACCGGCGCCTATCCGACCCATCTCACCGACCAGAACCCGACCGAGCCACAACCCCGGCAATTGTCGCTGCTGGCGGAGGCGAGCTGACACGTTCGTCATTCCGGGGCGATACGAAGCGTCGAACTGAAGTCATTTTCCGTCATGGCCGGGCTTGTCCCGGCCATCCACGTCTGTAAAACCCCGCCGCAAGGACGTGGATGCCCTGAACAATTCCGGGCATGACGAAAGTGGCACGACATGACCAAACCGCTCGCCTCCCGGATCGCGCTCGTCACTGGCGCCTCACGCGGCATCGGCTATGCCACCGCGCGCGCGCTGGCCCGCGGCGGCGCGCACATCGTAGCGGTGGCGCGCACGCAAGGCGGGCTGGAGGAACTCGACGACGACATCCGCAAGGACGGCGGCAGCGCCACGCTGGTACCGCTCAACCTCACTGACTTTGACGGCATCGCACGGCTCGGCGCAGCGCTGCATGAACGCCACGGCAAGCTCGACATCCTCGTCGGCAATGCCGGCATCGCCGGTCCCTCGTCGCCGCTCGGACATATCGAGCTGAAGCCGTGGAACGACGTGATGGCGATCAACGTCACCGCGAATTTTCA
>CAZSRR010000030.1:0-83908 GCA_964609175.1 uncultured Bradyrhizobium sp. | reverse complement strand
GAAAGTGTAACCCATGTGTCCGGTACGTTTCGTCACCTATGTCTCGGGCCGCTCAACGTAACCGGCTGTGTTTACGAAGCACAAGGACCGTAACTGGAGCATGCAGGTTCGACTCCTGCCGTGGGCACCAGTAGCAGCGTGTAGGGGAGTCTGGCCGTCCCTACCTGCCTTGGAAGCAGGGGATCGGTGGTTCGAATCCACCCACGCTGACCAATCATCGCGCGCTGGCCGAGCGGTCAGGCGACGGACTCTGAATCCGTTCAGACAGGTTCGATTCCTGTGCGCGCTGCCAATTGGAGTTTGCTTTGATCTTTACGGAAGACCGGATTCCAACCATCGGGTCGTGGCCCGACGGCATGCTTTTCCGGGTCATACTCTGGCCCCGTGGCGAAACAGGAACGCGGCGGTCTGCAAAACCGCCATGAGCCGGGGCAGCACCGGCCGGGGCTTCCATCATGCCGTCATCTCATTGGAGAGTTGGCCGAGCGGCAAGGCAACGCGGTGCTAACGCGTCGAGTCCTCACGGACGCACAGGTTCGATCCCTGTACTCTCCGCCATCACGCGCATCGCGCGAGCGATCCGTTCTTCTTTGCGGGCGTGGCGTAGTGGGCTGCGTGCCTGTTTTCCAAACAGGAGGTGTCCGGTTCGATCCCGGCCGCCCGCGCCAGCCTGCCATCGCCTGGAGCCAAAGGGTAAGGCGCTTTCAACGCCTGATGTCGCGGGTTGAACTCCCGCTGGCAGGACCACTCTTTATTTCACGCGGGCCTCGGCAGGGAAGGGACCGGCTCTCATAAGGCCGGCGCGGCGGGTTCGACCCCCGCACCCGCGACCAGAGCCTTTTCGGTTCTGATTGAATCAGAACCGGGCTCAAGATTCCTGTTTTGACGCGCTTTCTTGACGCGAACCGCTGCCCACTTCGCTCGAAAACGCTCTTTTCCTGACTTCGTTCAATGGAAGGATGCCCGGTTGTGGACCGGGAGACGCGGAGTTCGATTCTCCCAGTCAGGACCAGATACTCAGGACCAGATACCGGCTTAGTTCAGTGGCAGAACGCGGGCCTCCAAAACCCGATGTCGACTGTTCGATTCAGTCAGCCGGTGCCATTGCCTGTCATCCGATCCAGCCGCTCGGGCGTCAACCGGTGGCTACAAAATATGCAGCCCGACCTAAAGAGAGAGCAGGCGGAGCGCCGCGACGGTCAATCCAGTACGGAAGCCGCGCTGTCGCTATCGGAGTGGGCCGCGACAATACGCTGCATCATGTCGACGAAAACGGCCTGCTCCTGCTCGCTCAGATTATCGAGCGTCGCACGGTGCGCGGCGCGCGCCGAGGCCTCGATCCTAACCAGCAGCGCCGCACCCGCCGGCGTCAATTTGCAGAGCCGGGCGCGGCGGTCCGCGTCATCGACGGCGATCTCGACAAGGTTGCGCGCCGCGAGCCGCTTCAGCGCGCCGGTCGTCGTCGTCCGGTCCAGCGCGATATCGGCGGCCAACGTGGTCTGATCGGCCGTCTTCCGCACCGCCAGCGCGGACAGCAGGCTGTATTGCAGCGGCGTGATCTCGAATTTGCCGCATGTCTCCTGGAACAGAGCAACATGGATCTGGTGCAACCGCCGGATCAGAAATCCGGGCCGCTGCGACAGCGGCCAGGGGCAGTGCCCGCTCTCACCGCGACGCTTTGTTGCCTTCCGCAACCCAATCTCCAAACCCCGAAACGTCACAGCGAATAGCTCGATTCGATCATCCCCGCCACGGGACGATCATGGCACGAAGTTTGCTTTTGTAAATACGAAGTATACTTCGCATTTTGGCGGATGGATTCAAGCGCCGCCGGTGGGGGATAGAGGAGAGTGTTCATGTCCATCAGCGCCACCTTCGACCAGCTCTTGCGCGGCGGCCGCGTCATCTGTCCGGCTTCCGGCATTGACGGCATCCGCGACGTCGCCATCCGCAACGGCAAGATCGCGGCGGTGCAGGCGGACATCCTGCCGACCAGCGCCAGGGAAGTGGTCGACGTCAGCGGCAAGCTGGTGCTGCCGGGGCTGATCGATACCCACGCGCATGTCTATCAATATGTCTCCGGTCGTTTCGGCATGAATCCCGACATGGTCGGCGTGCAGTCGGGCGTGACGACGCTGGTCGATCAGGGCGGTCCGTCCTGCATGACGCTGCCGGGCTTCCGGCACTACATCGCCGAACCCGCGAAGTCGCGCGTCTATGCGTTCCTGTCGGCGTATCTCGTCGGCGGGCTGGAAGGACATTATTATCCGCAACTCTACAGCCCTGACGGCGTCGATATCGAAGCGACGGTAAAGTCTGCCACCGCCAATCTCGACATCGTGCGCGGCATCAAGGCCCATGCCGAGATCGGCGGATTTGCGCGCTGGGGCATTCGCGTAATCGAGATGGCGGCCGAGATCGGGCGCCGCGCCGACCTGCCGGTCTATGTGCATTTCGGCCAGCTCTGGGGGCTGCCCGAAAGCGGCACCAATGGCGAGGACGTCGATACGATTCTCGCGCGTGTGATCCCGCTGCTGCGCGAGGGCGACGTGCTGGCGCATCCGTTCACGCGTCATCCCGGCGGCTTTGTGAATCGCGACGGCGAGGTGCATCCGGTGATCCAGGCGGCGCTCGACCGCGGCCTGAAGGTCGACGTCGGTCACGGCAGTCATTTCTCCTACCGGCTCGCCAAGAAGGCGATTGCCGCCGGCATCATTCCGACCACGCTCGGCGCCGACATCCACGGTTACAACACCCATGTGCCTGCGCCCGCCGGCACGCCCGACCAGCACGAGGACGACGAGAACCATCCGTTCGCAGGGCAGGCGAAATTCAGTCTCGTCCAGGCCATGAGTTCGATGATGGCGCTCGGCCTCACGCTCGAACAGGTGGTCCCGATGGTCACCTCCAATCCCGCAAAGATGCTCGGTCGCGCCGACGAGATCGGCGCGCTGAAAGTCGGCATGGACGCCGATGTCTCGGTGCTTGCTGAGAAGGCCGGCCAGTTCGTTCTCGCCGACAACGAGAAGAACGAAGTCATTGCCGAACGCCTGTTGCAGCCGGCGTTCTGCCTCCGCGCAGGTGTTCGATACGACGCGGTGGCGCCCATTCTGCCGCAAGCCGTGGCGGCATAGGGAACTCAGCGGCTCGATCGAAGGGAACGTCACCGTGCGCAACGAGCGCGAGTTGTCTTCCGCTGGGGCGGGCGCCGGACAGGGCGTCGGCGCCCGGCTGCCGCGGAAGGAAGATGACCGGCTGATGCGGGGTCGCGGCCAGTTCGTGGCCGACATCCGCCTTGCCGGCCTGCATGACGTCGCCTTCGTGCGCAGTCCGTTGGCGCATGCGCTGATCCGCGGCATCCACGTTCCGGAGCGTTTTCGCGGCCGCGTCTTCGCCGCGGCGGATCTCGCCGGCGTCCATCCGATCCGCGCGGTCTCGGGGTTGCAGGGATTCAAGATTTCGGAGCAGCCGGTGCTGGCCACCGGCAAGGTGCGTCAGGTCGGAGAACTCGTTGCGATGTGCGTGGCACCGACGCGCGCCGAAGCCGAGGACATCGCAGCCGCAGTGACGCTCGATCTGGACGAGTTGCCGGCCGTCCACGACATGCTCAAGGCGCGCCAGCCGGGTTCAGCGCTGGTGCATGAGCATTGGGGCGACAACGTCTTTCTCGAAACCAATTTCGAGGTCGATATCTCCAAGGCATTCGATGCGCCGATCAAGGTGACGCGCGAAATATCGACGGCGCGGCAGTGCATGTCGCCGCTCGAAGGCCGCGGCGTGGTTGCGACCTTCGATCACCGGCTCGATCAGCTCACGCTGTATTCCTCGGCTCAGATGCCGCATATCACGCGCAGCGGCCTTGCCGAATGCCTTGGCATGGAACAGGGCCGCATCCGCATCGTCTCGCCCGACGTCGGCGGCGGCTTTGGCCACAAGGGCATTTTGCTCCCCGAAGAGGTCTGTCTTTCCTGGCTGACGATGCGGTGCGGCCTTCCGGTGCGCTGGACCGAGGATCGCCGCGAGCATCTCATCGCCAGCGCCAATTGCCGCGAGCACCACTACAAGATCACGGTCTATGCCGATCGCGACGGCCGGCTGCGTGGCATCGACTGCGAGGCGACCGTCGATTCCGGCGCTTACTCGTCCTATCCGTTCTCGGCGTGTCTCGAGGCGGCGCAGGTCGCCAGCATCCTGCCGGGGCCTTACCTGATGCCGGCCTATCGCTGCCGGACGTTTTCGGTCGCGACCAACAAATGTCCCATTCTGCCTTATCGCGGCGTGGCCCGCACCGGCGTCTGTTTTGCGCTGGAACTGATGCTCGATCTGGTCGCGGCGGAGACCGGGCTGGAGCCGGGCGAAGTGCGGCTCCGCAACCTGGTGCGCCCAGAGCAAATGCCCTTCGACAACATCACCAACAAGCATTTTGACAGCGGCGACTACCCCGAGGCGATGCGGCGGGCGCTCGCGGCCATCGACGTTGACCGCGTACGCGCGCGTCAACGCAGGGGCGAGGCCGACGGGCGACGGATCGGCGTCGGCGTCTCGATCTATTGCGAACAGGCCGCACACGGCACGTCGGTCTATTCCGGGTGGGGCATACCGATGGTACCCGGCCATGAACAGGCCTCCGCGCGGCTGACGCCGGACGGCGGGCTCGAGCTTCGCGTCGGCGTACACTCGCACGGGCAGGGCATGGAGACGACACTGGCCCAGGTCGCGCATGAAATGCTCGGCGTCGATGTCGCCAAGGTGCGTATCATCCTGGGCGATACGGCGATGACGCCGTACTCCACCGGCACCTGGGGTTCGCGATCAATGGTGATGGCGGGCGGCGCGGTCGCCACTGCCTGCCGCGAGCTGGGCGAACGCGTCAGGAAGATCGGCGCCAAGCTGCTGCAGCATGATCTGGCTGCGGTGGTGCTGCAGAACGGCGAGGTGCACGGCGTCAACGGCAGCGTCACCCTGCAGGCCATCGCGCACACCTGGTATCGCCGCCCGCAGGACCTGCCCCCCGATGTCGACCCGGGCGGGCTGGAGGTGACGTCCGGCTACAAGCCGCAGCGCGATACCGGGACGTTCAGCTATGCCGCCCATGCGGCAGTGGTGGCGGTCGATCCTGATCTCGGCGAAGTCGAAATCCTCGACTATGTCATCGTCGAGGACGGCGGCGTGCTGGTCAATCCGATGGTGGTGGACGGCCAGATTTTTGGCGGCCTGGCGCAAGGCATCGGCACCGCACTCTACGAGGAGATGCCGTTCGACGCATCCGGCCAGCCACTGGCAACGACGCTCGCCGACTATCTGCTGCCCGGGCCGACGGAAGTGCCGTCGCCGCGGCTCGATCACATGGAGACGCCGTCGCCCTACACCCAGTTCGGCGTGAAGGGCATCGGCGAGGGCGGCGCCATCGCGCCGCCGGCCGCGATCGTCAACGCGCTCAACGACGCGCTGCGGCCGCTCGGCGTCGAACTGATGCAGTCGCCGGTGACGCCGTATCGCGTCGTCGAAGCTATTCTGGCGGCGCGCGATGCAGAAAGGCCGGCGGCATGAAACCGGCGCCCTTCGGCTATGAACGCCCCCGCGATCTGAAGGCTGCGCTCGCCGTGCTGAGCCAGGCGAGCGACTCCGCGAAGATCATCGCCGGCGGGCAATCGCTGGGACCGATGCTCAATCTGCGGCTGGTCCAGCCGCAACTCGTCGTCGACATCACCGCGCTTGCCGAACTCAAGCAGGCCGAGCGTCGCGGCGATGAACTCGTGCTCGGCGCCTGCGTCACCCATGCCGACATCGAGGATGCACGAACCCCTGATGTCACCCGCGGCGCGATGCAGCGCGTCGCCGCCAATATCGCCTATCGCGCGGTGCGCAATCGCGGCACGGTGGGCGGATCGCTCAGCCATGCCGATCCGGCGGCCGACTGGGTCTCGGCGCTCGCGGCGCTCGGCGCGAAATTGACGCTGCGGAGCAACGCAGGCAGCCGCACGGTTGCGATGGAGGAGTTTGTCGTCGGCGCGCTCGAATCGGCGCTGCGCGCCGGCGAGATCGTCGAGACGATTCACGTGCCGGCGAGGCCGGCGTCGGCGCATTGGGGCTACGTCAAGAGCTGCCGAAAGACCGGCGAGTTCGCGCATGCGATCGGCGCCGTGTTGATCGATCCGAGCGCCGGGACCGCCCGCATCGTGATCGGTGCGATCGATGCCGCGCCGGTCGTCATCACCGATGCGGAAAGGCTGTTCGGCGGGCGCATCGCCGGGGACTACAAGGACCGCTTCGATCCGCGTGTCGCCGAAGGCATTCTGGCCGAGGCAGGCGTCGCGGATGCAGCGCATCGCCATGTCCATGTCACCGTTCTGAAGCGTGCGGTCGGTGAGGCTGCCGCATGAGCATGATCGAACTCAGCGTCAACCAGCGCGCAGTACAGATAGTGGCGGAACCACGCACCAATCTGGCGGATTTCGTCCGCGAAAAGCTCGACCTGACCGGGACGCATCTCGGCTGCGAGCACGGCGTCTGCGGCGCCTGCACGGTGCTGGTCGATGGCGTGCCGGCGCGCTCGTGCATCACCTATGCGGTGGCCTGCGAAGGTGCCGAAGTCACCACGATCGAAGGCCTCGACGAGGACGCCATCACGGCGGAGCTTCGCGCCGCCTTCACCCGCGAGCATGCGCTGCAATGCGGCTACTGCACGCCGGGCATGCTGGTCTCCGCGCGCGATCTCGTGCTGCGTCTGCCGAACGCCGATGAGCGCTCCATCCGGGTCGGGATGAGCGGAAATCTTTGCCGCTGCACCGGCTATGTCGGCATCATCAGGGCGGTGCAGTCCGTGATCGAGGCGCGCCGCGGCCGTAACATTGCGCCGGAGCCGGACGGAGGGCGTAAGGTTTTGGGTCCTGTCGGTTCGGGTCGAAGCAACGCGAACCGGATCGCACCGACACAGTCGGCTGATGGCGAGGCAATATCGCCCGACGCGGCCGGTTCGATCTCGTCGATCCCGGATTTTGCTCCCGCCACCGTTCTGGAACAGCATTTCACCGTCGCGCACCCACCCGAAGAAGTGTTTGCGATGTTCGGCGACATCGCCGCCGTCGCCGCTTGTCTGCCTGGCGCGTCTTTGACGGCAGCGCCGGCGCCCGAGCGTGTCGATGGCGCGATCCGAGTGAAGATCGGCCCGATCGCCGCGACGTTTCAGGGAGCCGCGCGCATCGAACGCAACTCCGCGGACATGTCCGGGCGCATCGTCGGCATCGGCAACGATCGTCGCAGCCGGTCTTCGACGCAAGGCGAAATCCGCTACCGGCTGGTGCGGGAGGGGCAGGGCACGCGCGTCGATCTTTCCATCGGCTACACGCTTACGGGGATGCTGGCGCAAGTCGGCAGGCCGGGACTGGTGCGCGATCTCGCAGCGCGATTGATCGCCGAGTTCGCCGGCAATCTCGATCGCCTTCTGTCAGGCGGGCCGGCCAATGATGCGCCAGCCGAATTGAACGGAATGGCACTGGTGTTCGGCTTCCTGCGCGCGCGGGTCGCGCGATGGCTTGGCCGCGCGGCGGAATGACGGGGTTTGGACTGCCTTTGGATTAACAGCGTGACAGTGGAGAAGAATATGAAACGGACTTCCAGAATTGTTCCGGTGATCGCGCTGGCGATTGCCGTCATGGGTGGGGTTGCTCATGCCCAGACCATCAAGATCGGCGTCAACGAGCCCCTGACCGGTGCGTTCGCCGCGTCCGGCACTTACGTGGTCAACGGTGCCAAGATCGCGGCCGACGAGATCAATGCCAAGGGTGGCATCCTCGGCAAGAAACTCGAACTCGTGATCGAGGACAACAAGAGCAATCCGACCGAGGCCGCCGCTGTCGCGGAAAAGCTGATCACCAGCGACAAGGTGCCTGTCATGATGGGCGCGTGGGGCTCGAGCCTGACGTTGGCGGTGATGCCCAAGCTGATGGAATACGAGGTACCGATGGTGGTGGAAACCTCCTCGTCGGGCAAGATCACCACGACCGGCAACCCCTTCATCTTCCGCATCTCGCCGCCGTCGGCGATCGAGGCCGCCGCGTTCAAGGGTATCGTCGACAAGCTCGAACTGAAGAAGGTCGATTTCCTCGTCATCAACAATGACTGGGGCCGCGGCACCGCCGAGGACTTCAGCAAGATGCTGAAGGAGAAGGGGATCACGGTCGGCTCCGTCGAGACCATGGACCAAGGCGCGCAGGACATGAGCGCGCAGCTGTCCAAGCTGAAGGGAACCGATTCGGAGACCATCATCGTGACGACCGCGGTGGATCAGCTCACGCTGATCTTCAAGCAGGCCGCGGCCCTCGGTCTGAAGAAGCGCATCATCACGACCGGCGGTTCGCAAAATCCCGACCAGATCATCGCGCAGGCGGGCGCCGCCGCCAACGGCACCATGCACCTGACGACGTTTCTGCCCTGGTTCCCCGACAAGACGCCAAATCCCGAAGCCACCAACTACTTCATCGCGGAATGGAAGAAGCGCGGTTTCGACTTCGCCGGCTGCACCGAAAGCTTCCGCGGCTATGACGGCATCCGCACCGCAGCGGCCGCGATCGAGAAGGCCGGCAAGGCGGAGCCGGCGGCGATCAAGGCGGCGCTGTGGGACATCCACATCAAGGGCCTGAACGGCGACATCGTGTTCAAGAAGTCCGGCCCGACCGGCAAGGAAAGCGGGCAGAGCCAGCCCAACGTCTACCTGATCGAAATCGTCGACGGCAAGATCGGGATGAAGACGCTCTGACGTCACGCGGGCGAGGGCCGCGAAGATCCGCGGACCTCGCCCGTTCCATGTTTTTCGGGAGCGACCTTGAGCCAGTTTCTGCAACACCTGATCAACATGCTGGTGCTGGGCGGCACCTATGCGCTACTCGGCATCGGCTTGACGCTGATCTTCGGCATCATGAACGTGGTGAACTTCACGCATGGCGTGCTGTACACGTTCGGCGCCTACATCATGTTCATCGTGGTGCACCAGCTCGGCGTCAATTTCTTCCTGGCACTGCCGCTGGCCGTCGTGGCCGGCTGGCTGCTGGGGGCCGCGATCGAGCTGACGTTGCTGCGGCCGCTGCGCGGCTCGGATATCGACACCACCATGCTGGTGATGATCGGCGCCTGGATCGCGATGCAGTCCGGCACGCTATGGATCTGGGGCGGAGTGGCGAAATCGGTGGCGACGCCGTTTCCCGAGTCGCCGCTGGTGCTCGGACCGGTCTCGGTGTCCTGGCTGCGGCTGTTCGTGCTGGCGTCGGCTGCGATGCTGATCGTCGTCACATACATTCTGATCAATAAGACGAAACTCGGTGCAGCAATGCGCGCGACGTTCCAGGACCAGGACACCGCCTCGCTGATGGGCGTCAATGTCGATCTGATCTACACCTCGACCTTTGCGATCGGATCGAGCCTCGCCGCCGCGGCCGGTGCGCTGCTCGGCCCGGTCTACGTCATCTTCCCGCAGATGGGCGATCTCGCCGCCGTCAAGGCGTTTGCGATCGTGATCCTCGGCGGCCTCGGCAACATCACCGGCGCGGTGATCGGCGGTTTCATCCTGGCGCTCGCGGAAGAGTTGGGCGCGGGCTACGTTTCGTCCGGCTACCGCGATGCCATGGGGTTCCTGATCATCATCGCGGTGCTGATCTTCAAGCCGACCGGGCTTTTTGCACGCTCGGAGCGCGTCGGATGAAGATGGCTGTCGGCATTATCGCGGTCGCCGCACTCGCTTCAGTGCCGCTGTGGCTGCGCGATCCCTATCTGATGAACGCACTGATCACGACCGGGATCTTCATCATCGGCGCGATGAGCCTCAATCTGCTGCTCGGGTTCACCGGCCAGCTCAGCCTCGGTCACATCGCGTTCTTCGGCATCGGCGCCTATGTCAGCGCGCTGACGTCGCTCGGGTTTGACGTCGGCCTGCCGTTCGGGTTGCGCGTCGTTCACGAACCCTGGCCGCCGATCGCAGGTTTCGTGCTGGCGATCGTGGTCGCCGGATTTTGCGGATACCTCGTCGGCCTGCTGTCGTTCCGCGTCCGCGGAGCCTACTTCGTGATCGTGACGATTTCCTTTGCGGAAGTGGTCCGGCTGGTGGCGTTGAACTGGGTCGAACTCACGCAGGGTCCGCTGGCGTTGACCAATATCCCCTCGATCACGGTCGGATTGCCGGGATTGGGGGAATTGACCCTTCGCACAAAGCTGCAGAATTACTACCTCGTGTTGACGGTGGCGGTCCTCACCTATGTCCTGATTGCGCGCCTCGTTCATTCGCCCTTCGGCCGTGCCATGCGCGGGCTGATGGAGAACGAAACACTGGCGGTGTCGGTCGGCATCGACGTGACCAGGTCGCTGACGCTGGCCGCGGTGATCTCGGCCGGCATTGCCGGCGCGGCCGGCAGTCTGTACGCGCATTACATCCGCATCATCGATCCAGAAGTGTTTGCCTTCATCAACACCGTGACGATGGTGATCATGGTCATCACTGGTGGCAAGGGATCGCTCGCCGGTCCCGTGGTCGGTGGCTTGATCTTCGGATTGCTGCCGGTGTTCCTGCGACCGATCATGGCGCCGGAGGCGCAGTGGATCGCCTACGGCGTGGTGCTGATCGCCATCCTCTTCGTCCTGCCGCGCGGCATTGTGCCGTCGCTGGCGCTGCGGTTTGCGACACGGCGGAAGCGGGCCGAAGCGCACGCGGCGGCCACGGTTGCGTTCGCCGAGCGCGATGCCAAGGAGCATGCGTGATGAGGGAAGCTGCCCTGACGGTCGAAAAAGTCGCCGTGCACTTTGGCGGGCTCGTCGCGCTCTCGGACATGAATTTTACGGTCGGCGAGGGCGAGATCGTCAGCCTGATCGGTCCGAACGGCGCCGGCAAGACCACGGCGTTCAACGTCGTAACCGGCTTTCTGCAGCCGACACGCGGTGCAGTTAGTTACCGCGGAACCGCGCTGAACGGCTTGAAGCCGCACGAGATCGCCGGACTGGGCCTGGCCCGCACGTTCCAGCGCACCAGCGTGTTTCCCAACGACACCGTCTACGACAATCTCTTGATCGGACTGCACCGGCAGAGCAAGGTCAATCTGCTCGAAAGCATTTTGGGCTTGCCCAACGCGCGGTCGTCCGAGCGCCGCTTGCGTGAGCGCGCCGGCGAGCTGGTCGAGTGGGTTGGCCTCGAACGCCGCGCCCATGATCTGGCCGGTTCTCTATCGTATGGCGAACAGCGACTGGTCGGCGTCGCGCTGGCGCTGGCTGCCGAGCCGTCGATGCTGCTGCTGGACGAGCCGGTTTCGGGCATGAACGCGTCCGAAACCCATGGATTCGTGCAACTGGTGCGGAACATCCGGGATCGTGGCGTCACTATCCTTTTGGTCGAGCACGACATGCCGATGGTGATGAGCGTGTCCGACCGCATCGTCGTGCTCAATTACGGGCGCATCATCGCCGAGGGCACGCCGGACGTGATCCGGAACGACCCTTCCGTGATCGAGGCCTATCTCGGGCAGGGAGCGGCGAGTGCTTGAGATCCGCGACATGGTCTGCGGCTACGGCGGGGTCACCGCGTTGCGCGGCATTTCGCTGGAAGTCAAGGCCGGGCAGCTCGTCGCCCTGATCGGCGCCAACGGCGCCGGCAAGAGCACGACGCTGCGTGCGATCTCCGGCCTTGTCGCGCCGCGCTCAGGATCGATGCGCTTCGAGGGCAAGGACATCGCCGGCGCCAAGCCGCCGCGCGTGGTGGCCTCCGGCATCGCGCATTGCCCGGAGGGACGAAAGGTATTTCCCCACATGACCGTCGAGGAGAACCTCGACATGGGTGCCTATCTACGCAGCGACGCGTCCGAGGTCGCCGCCGACCGCGAGCGGATCTACGTTGAATTCCCGCGTCTGGCCGAGCGGCGAAAGCAGGCGGCGGGCACGCTGTCGGGCGGCGAGCAGCAGATGCTGGCGATCGGCCGGGCGCTGATGTCGCGTCCGCGCCTGATCATGTTCGACGAGCCGTCGCTGGGCTTAGCGCCCAACATCGTCGAGCGGACGTTTGCGATCATCCGCGGCATCCGCGATGCCGGAACGACGGTGCTGCTGGTGGAGCAGAACGCGTTTGCCGCGCTCGAAATGTGTGATCACGCCTATCTGCTGGAAGGCGGCCGCATCGTGCTGTCCGGACCGGGCACGGACATGATCGAGAACGAACATGTACGAAAGGCCTATCTCGGTGGATAAGCAGCCCCATACGGCGACGGACAATGAGCAATGGATGCCGGTCTGCGGGATCAGCCGGCTAATCTCGCAGAGCATCGTCTGCGTCCGCGTCACCGGCATCGATGCGATCCTGATTTGGAGCGAAGGACGGGTGGTCGCCTGCGAACGGATCTGTCCGCACGAACAGGCGGACTTGAGCCGTGGACATTTGGCGGGCGACCGCCTGTTCTGCCCCCGTCACCCCGTCTCGTTCGATCTCCGCGACGGCCGCATGTCCTATGGCTGGCAGGGGCGGCCGTTGCGGCTGTTCCCGGTCAAGGTCAGGGACGATCAGGTCTGGATGGACGCCAACGCGATCAAGGCGCAGCCGAATTAAACCAGCTTCAAGGCGATGTCGACCAGCGCACCGTCAGGCCGCCGCAGGTGTTCGAGGATACTGAAATGATCGGCGCCTGCGATCGGGAACAGACCGCCCGGCGCGTTCGCTTCCATACGCTTTTCATGAAGCCCTATTGAATCGAACACCAGCGCCGGCAACTCGGCCGCGCCGTAGGCGATGGCAAGCTGCTTTTGGATCACCGGCAGGCGGAGCGGCGACAGCGTCTCGATTTCCCGGTCGGTAAGTTTCAGTGCGTTGTTCAGTCCGGTATCGCGGATCGGTTCCAGATCGTAGACACCCGAAATTGCCAGCCCCGCGGCAACGCGCGGGTGGTCGAGCGCCATCGCGACGAGATGGCCGCCGGCCGACCAGCCCGAGAGCACGACAGGCCCGGCGACACCATAAGAATCGCCATTCTGCGCCAGCCAGTCGAGCGACTGCGAAATCTCCGTCACGATGTCTGTCAGCGACACCTCGGGGGCCAGCGAGTATCCAGGAATCGCGACCGACCAGCCATGCGCTGCGACGCCCTCGACCAGCATGGCGAACACGTCGCGCGAATTGCGCTGCCAGTAGCCGCCATGCAGGAACACCAGGCAGGGCGCGGCCTTGTCGTCAGCCGGGTAAATGTCGATCTTCGTCCGCTCGCGTGCGCCATAAGGAATATCGAGAAACGCCTTGCGGCTGGCGCGCAGCGCTTCGGAACGCTGGTTCCGCTCGGCGATCAGCGCCGCGCTGTTCTTCACCGCCGCATTGTTGTCATAGGCGGCGTCGCGCTCCGCCTGCGAGAGTGCGGTCCAGTTCAGCCGCGGATCGGATGTCTTGTTCATCGCCGGGATTTCAGTCACGCCGTACTCCTGTATCTGTCGCCCTGCGACGATTGCTCAGTGCCGCCCGCCGGATGGCTCCATGCAATTTCGGGGCCCTTATCGCGGCAGCGGGGTTCTATCTTTTCCCGGATGGTTCTGCTTTTGTGAGACGCAGGGTGGGGAGCGGGCGGGACGGAAGATGGCATTTGAACTGTTCGACCTGACGGGCAAGCGGGCCCTGGTCACGGGGTCGTCGCAAGGCATCGGTTTTGCGCTCGCGCAGGGGCTCGCCGAACATGGCGCCGAAATCGTCCTCAACGGCCGCGACACCGACAAGCTTGTGGCGGCCGCCGCCAGACTGACGAACGCCGGGCACAAGGTGTCGGTGGCCGGTTTTGACGTAACGAACGCGCAGGCAGCCAGGGAAGGCGTCGATGCGGTCGAGAAGAGTACCGGCGCGATCGACATCCTCATCAACAATGCCGGCATGCAGTTCCGTTCGCCGCTGGAGGAGTTTCCCGTCGAGAAATGGGAGCAACTGCTCGCCACCAATATTTCCAGCGCGTTCTATGTCGGCCAGGCGGTGGCCCGTCACATGATCCCGCGGGGCAAGGGCAAGATCATCAACATCGCCTCGGTGCAGAGCGAACTGGCGCGGCCAGGGATCGCCCCTTACACGGCGACCAAGGGTGCGATCAGGAACCTGACCCGCGGCATGTGCACCGACTGGGCGAAACACGGCCTTCAGGTCAACGCCATTGCGCCGGGCTACTTCAAGACGCCGCTCAACCAGGCGTTGGTCGACAATCCCGATTTTTCGGCCTGGCTGGAAAAGCGGACGCCGGCCGCCCGCTGGGGCAATGTCGAGGAACTGGTCGGCGCGGCCGTGTTCCTGTCCGGCACGGCGTCCTCCTTCGTCAACGGCCACACGCTCTATGTCGATGGCGGGATCACCGTCAGTCTGTGAGGAGCGGGCCGCGGCATCGAGGCGAAACTACGTGATGAAGCACGGCGGGTGGAATTGATTGAGACGTCGATCGTGCTATCGATCATTTCCGGCGGCTTGACATGCTGCCGGATGTGTTGGGCGCTGATGGGGGTGCGTGGAAAAAATCTACCGTCCTGAGACACTCACCAAATAACGAAAGGAAACGATGATGAGCGAGTTGTTCGACAAGGGATTGAAGGTCCGCAAGGAAGTGCTCGGCGAGGACTACGTCAACAAGTCGATCGCGGGCGCGGACGAATTCACCCGCACCATGGCGGAATGGTCGACCGAGTTCTGCTGGGGCGCGCTGTGGACCCGGCCGGGCCTGGACCGGCGGACCCGCAGCATCGTCAACCTTGCCATGCTCGGCGCGCTGAACCGGCCGCACGAGTTGAAGCTGCACGTCAAGGGCGCGCTGAAGAACGGCGTCACCAAGGAGGAGATCAAGGAGATCCTGCTGCAGGTCGCCGTCTATTGCGGCGTGCCGGCCGGTATCGACGCGTTCCGCAACGCGCGCGAGGCGCTCAACGAGGCGGAAGCCAAATAGCGGGCATCATCGGGGGCGTTGTCGCATGGCCGAGCCGGAGTACGAACTTTTCGCCATCCGCTATGCGACCCGCGAGGCGCGGCGCAGCGATCATTTCATCGGCGGCGATCCGCATGACGGGCCGATGCCGATGGACTATTTCATGTGGGTGGCGAGGGGCGGCGGCCGCACCTTCGTCATCGACACCGGCTTCAATGCGGACGTCTCGAAGAAGCGCAACCGCACGTTCCTGCGTTGTCCGGTCGAGACGCTCGGTGCGTTCGACATCGACGTGAATGCGATCGAGGATGTGATCCTGACGCATCTGCACTACGACCACGCCGGGAATTTCGACCGCTTTCCAAACGCGCGCTTCCACCTTCAGGAGCGCGAGATGGCTTATGCCACGGGCCGCTACATGCGATATCCGCGGCTGTCGCATTCCTTCGAGGTCGAGGATATCTGCGGCATGGTGCGGCTCAACTATGCGCGCCGCGTGATGTTTTATGACGGCGATGCCCAGGTCGCGCCCGGCCTGACCATCCACGCGGCTGGCGGCCACTCCGCCGGGCTGCAATTCGTCCGGGTCAAGACCCGCCGCGGTTACGTCGTGCTTGCCTCCGATGTCAGCCACTTTTACGAGAACATGGCGAGCGAGCGGCCGTTCACCACGGCGCTGCACATCGGCGAGATGCTCGAAGGTTTTGAAAAGCTGCTCGCATTGGCGCCGGACGAGAGCCACATCGTGCCGGGGCACGATCCGCTGGTGATGAAGCTCTATCCGGCGCCGACGCCGGCGCTGGAGGGCATTGCGGTTCGTCTCGACGTGCCGCCATCGGGCACCGCGCCGGTGCGCGCCGATTTCTCGAAGGGACACTAGCGCGATATCCCGCTGCGGCTATTTCGCCGCAGCGGCCTTGAGGATCGGCATCAGCCGCTCGGTCTCGGCTTTGACCAGGTCGGCAAGCGCTTTCGGCCCGCGTCGTTCCGGCTCCACGCTCTCGGCGCCGAGCTCAGCCAGGCGCTTCTTCACGGCATCCTCGTTGAGCCCCTTGTTCAGGGCGTCCGCGAGCTTGTCCTTGATCGCCTGCGGCGTGCCCGTCGGCACGAACACCGCGTAGAACGGCGCAATGTCGAATTCGGGCAGGCCTTGCTCGTGCGACGTCGGCACATCCGGCAAGAGCGGGCTGCGCTTCTTGGCGGCGACCGCCAGCGCCTTGACGTTGCCGGCCTGCACCTGGCTCAGCGTGCCGAGCACGGGGTCGCATTCATAATCGACCTGGCCCGCCAGCATGGCGTTCAGCACCGGCGCGGTGCCGGTGAATGGAACCATGGTTGGCTTGATGCCGATCGCCGAATGCAGCAGGAGACAGCCGATATAGGATACCGAACCGAGGCCGGCATGCCCGACATTGAGCTTTTCCGGATTGGCCTTGGCATAAGCCACGAATTCCTTGAGGTTGTTGGCTGGAAACTCCTTCCGCACGACCAGCAATTCCGGATATTCGGCGGTGAGCCCGATCGGCTCGAAATCCTTTTGCGGATCGTAGGCGAGGTTGGGGTAGAACGCCGGCGCCAGCGCGTTGGTGCCGAGGTGGCCGGACAGGATGGTGTAACCGTCCGCAGGCGCCCGGGCGGCGCGGATTGCGCCCGTCGTTCCGCCGGCACCCACGACGTTCTCCACTACGAACTTCTGGCCAAAGTGGCGGGAGAAGATGTCGGCGACGAGCCGCCCTGTAATGTCAGCCGGCCCGCCGGCTGCAAAGGGCACGATCACCGTCGCCGTTCGCGCGGGATAGTCCTCGGCCTTTGCGCCGCTCGCTCCGGCCAGCGCCAGCACCACGGCTGCCGCGATCCACTGCTTCGCCACTGCGCCCTCCCTGCCTCTGTTGTTTTCTTCAACCTTAGGCAGGTTTGAACGACACGCAAGCCGGTTTGGCGCAGGGCTGGCTGGGATTTTCGTCGCGGAAGATCAGTACAGCCGCGTCCGGTAGGCTTCCTCCATCGTCTTCTCGGCGACATCGACCGGGACCGCCGCGGTCTGCTCGGCGATGATGCGGCCGAGGGTCGGAAAGCTGTGGCGCTCGACCTGCGCCGCGGGATTCCACAGCTTTGAGCGCATCAACGCCTTGCCGCAATGGAAGTAGCATTCATCCACGGTCACCTTGAGGCCGATCACCGGGGTGACGTTCTGCACCGTCATCGGCGTCAGCAATGCCGGGTCCTGGCTGATCTCGGCCTTGCCGTTGATGCGTAGCGTCTCGTTGATGCCGGGCACGAAGAAGATCAGGCCGATGCCGGGCGAGGCCAGGATGTTTCCGAACGTATCCACCCGGTTGTTGCCGCGCCGGTCGGGGATCAGCAGCGTCTTGTCGTCGAGCACGGCGACGAAGCCCGGCCCGTCGCCGCGCGGGCTGGCGTCGGCGTTGCCCTTGCCGTCGCTCGACGCGAGCACCAGGAAGGGAGACAGCGCGATGAAGTCGCGGCAGAACCTGTCGAGATGGTTGAGCACCTTCTTCTCGGCGAGCGGATTGACCTGTCCGAAATGTGCGCGCAGATCGTCCGGCGTCTGCACCAGGGGCTTTCCGCCCGCACCGCTGCCTTCCATCGCAAACCTCCCGTGTCGTTGTTTTACGTTTCCTCGACCCCGCACCAGCCGGCGATGAACAGCGCCAGCGTCTTGGTGACCTTCTTGACGGATTCGATGTCGACCCGCTCGTTGAAGCCGTGGGCGCCTTCCATGCTGGCGCCGAAGCAGAACGCCGGCACGTCGTAGTCGAGCCCGTAGAAGCGCGCGTCGGTCAGGCCTGTGAAACTCGCTTCCTCGAGCGGACTGCCGAAGATTTCCTCATACGCGGCGGCGAGCACCGCCTCGCTGTCCTGCGCGCCGGTCACCTCGTAGCCCGGCGACAGGAAGCCGGACCACACGATTTCGGGCGGGTTCTCGGCGAGGAACGGATGGGTCCGGGCGGCCTTCTCGACGCAAGCAAGAATCTCGGCCTGGCAGTCGGGAATCTTCCAGCCCGGCAGGATGCCGATGCGGCAGTCGACGTCGCACCAGGCCGGAACGCTCGACGCCCAGTCGCCGCCCTTGATGATGCCGGGGTTGAAGTTGAGCGGATGGTTGAGCTTGCCGAAAAATGGATGGCTCCTGGCGCGCTCGTTCCACTCGGCTTCCAGCCCTTCGATGGCCTGGATCAGGTGATAAGCCGCCTTGATCGCATTCGAGCCGGTACCGGCGCGCGAGACGTGAACCGGCAGGCCCTTCACTTTCAGGCGGAACCAGATCACGCCGACCTGGGCGCGCATCAGCTTGCCGTCGGTCGGCTCCGGAATCAGGCAGGCATCGGCGCGATAGCCACGTTGCAGCGTAGAAAGTGCGCCGACGCCGGTGCTTTCTTCTTCAATCACCGACTGAAAATGGATGCGGCCCTTCGGCTTCAGGCCCGCAGCCTTCAGCGCATCGAGCGCATAGAGCGCTGCGATGGTGCCGGACTTCATGTCGCCGGCGCCGCGGCCGTAGAGCCAGCCGTCCTCGATGGTCGGCTTGAACGGCGGGTATTTCCACATGTCGAGCGGGCCGGCGGGCACGACGTCGCAATGGCCCTGCAGGATCAGCGAGCGGCCGGTCTCTTCAGTTGGCCGATAGGTGCCGACCACGGTGCGGGCACGGCTAAAGTCGGTCTCGACCGGGCCGTAGCCGGGCAGGTCCTTGAGGTCGTCCTGGTTGATGATCCAGTCGTCGACCTCGTAGCCGCGCTCGCGCAGCAGGCGCGCCATCATGTCCTGGCACGGCGCCTCCTGGCTGCGCGTGCTCGGGATCGCCGAGAAGGCGATCGTCGTCGCGAGCTGCGCCTCGAAGGCGGCATCGACCGCGGCTTCGATGCGCTCGCGGGCGCCGGCGGGGAGGGGCATGATGTTGCTTTGCGGCACGGATCAGTCCTTGGATCTTCGAACGGAAATGCGATCAGAGCTTATGCGGAGCGTCCGCGTCACGCCAGCGCCTCGCGCTGCCGCGCCAGGCCCGGCTGGTCGAAAAAGCGACGGCCCGGGATCGCGTCGAGCAGATCGCGCGTGTAGGGCTCACGGGGAGAGGTGAATACCGCGGCGGTCGGGCCTTCCTCGACGATGCGGCCATGCTGCAGCACGATGACGCGGTCGGCGATCTCGGCGGCGATACGCAGGTCATGCGTGATGAAGATCATCGCCAGCCGCATCTCGCGCCGCAATTCGGCGAGCAGCGCCAGCACCTGGGCCTGGACCGAGACGTCGAGCGCGGAGACGGCTTCGTCGGCAATCAGCACTTTGGGTCGCAGCGCAAGCGCGCGGGCGATGCAGATGCGCTGGCGCTGGCCGCCGGAGAATTCGTGCGGATAGCGATCCGCGGCCGAGGGCGTCAGGCCCACGCGCGCCAGCAATTGCCGCGCTTGCGCCATCGCCTCGGCGCGAGGCGTGCCATAGGCCATCGGTCCGCGCGCCACGGCGTCGCCGACCTTCTGGCGGGGATCGAGGCTGGAAAACGGGTCCTGGAAGATGATCTGCAATCCGCGGCGCGCCTGCCGCAGCGCCTCACCGCGCAACTGCCGCAGGTCCTCGTCGCCTAACCGGATCGCGCCGGCATCCGGCTCGGTCAGCCGCATCACCATGCGGCCAAGTGTCGATTTGCCCGAACCGGACTCGCCGACCACAGCCAGCGTTTCGCCTTCGTGCAGCGTCAGCGAAATGCCGTCGGCGGCGACTACTTCGCGCGGCGGCTGGAACCAGCCGCGCTTGACACGAAATGTCTTGCGCAAACCCACGACGTCGAGCAGCGGCGTGGTCTGCGCGGCGCTCTCGCGCTGCTTCACATGCGCCTTCGGAACCGCGTCGATCAGCTCGCGCGTGTAGGCTTCGCGCGGGTGGCGCAGCACTTCCTCGACGGTGCCGTGCTCGACCACCTTGCCGTGCCGCAGGACGACGACGCGATCGGCGACGTCCGCGACGACCCCGAAATCATGGGTGATCAGCAGCACGCCCATGCCGCGGTCGCGCCGGAGATCGTCGATCAGGCGGAGGATCTGGCGCTGGGTGGTGACGTCGAGCGCCGTAGTCGGCTCGTCCGCGATCAGGAGCGCCGGCTGGTTCGACATCGCCATTGCGATCATGACGCGCTGGCGCTGGCCGCCGGAAAGTTCGAACGGATAGCTGTTGGCGAGCTGCGGCGGGTTCGGCAGGCCGACCTGGGTCAAAAGCTCCAGCACGCGGGCCTTGATATCGGCAGCCGACGGCGACGGACGCTGGTGGGTGAGGATCGTCTCCTCGATCTGTTCGCCGACGCGCTTCAAGGGATTGAGCGACGACAGCGGCTCCTGGAAGATCATCGCCGCCTCGCCGCCGCGCAGCTTGCGCAGCGCACGGCTGTCGAGCGTTGCCGTATCCTGGCCTGCGACCTTCACGGCGCCGGACACGATATCCACGCCCTTCGGCAGCAGCGAGAGGATCGCGTGCGCGATCATCGATTTGCCGGAGCCGGATTCGCCGACCAGGCAGACCACTTCGTTGCGCTTGATCGCGAAGGAGACCTGCTCGACCGCGAACGGCCGGTCGCCGCCCTCGGGCAGCGCGATCGAGAGATTCTCGACCGCGAGCACGGGTGCGGGGTTCTGTGCGGCTTTGTCGATCATGCGCGTCGCCTCGAAATACGGGGGTTGAGCACGTCGGACAACCCCTCGCCGAACAGGTTGATCGCAAGCACGGTGAAGAGAATCGCGAGGCCAGGAAAGACGCTCATCCACCAGGCCTGCCGGATCACGGTGCGTCCGGCGCCGATCATGAAACCCCAGGACATCAGGTTGGGATCGCCGAGCCCCATGAAGGAGAGGGCGCTTTCCAGCAGGATGGCGGTCGCGACCGTCAGCGATACGACGACGAGAATCGGCGAGATTGCGTTCGGCAGGATGTGACCGAGCACGATGCGGGCCGTGCTTTCGCCCTGGCACAGGGCCGCCTCGACGAACTCACGCCCGCGCAGTTTCAGGAATTCGGCGCGGGTCAACCGCGCCAGCGGCGGCCAGCTCACCGCGCCGATGGTGAGGATGATGGTGAGCAGCGACGGGCTGAAGGTCGCAACCAAGAGGATCGCCAGGATGAATGCCGGCACGGTCTGGAACATCTCCGTCACCCGCATCAGCACCAGATCGACCTTGCCGCCGAAATAGCCGGAGATCGCGCCGATCACGACGCCGATGGTCATGGCCGCGAGAGCGGAGGCGATGCCGATCAGCAGCGAAACCCGCGCGCCGTGGGCCACGCCCGCCGCGACGTCGCGGCCGAGCGTATCGCCGCCGAGCCACATGCCGTCCTCGCCGGGCGGCGTGAACGGCGTGCCGGTCATTTCCCACGGCGAGACCGGGAACACCCAGGGCGCCGTGATCGCAACAAGCACGACGACGATGAGCAGGACGAGCCCCGCCATTCCGCTGGGGTGCCGCAAGAAGGCTTTCAGCGCGTCCATCAGGCGGCTTCCGTCGTCATGCGCGGATCGATCAGGCGGTAGATCAGATCGGTGACGAGGTTGAGCGCGATCACGATGATCGACAGGATCAGGAAGATGCCGAGCAGCACCGGATAGTCTCGCTGCAGCACGGCCTCGAAGGTGAGGCGGCCGAGGCCGGGCCAGGCGAACACGGTCTCGATCACGACCGCGCCGCCGACCAGCGCGCCGGCCTGCATGCCGGCGACGGTGACGACCGGCACCAGCGCGTTGCGCAGCATGTGGCCGACGACGATGCGCCCTGGAGCAAGGCCCTTGGCGCGCGCCGTCTTGATGAAGTCCTGGTGCGACACCTCGATGATCGAGGAGCGCATCAGTCTCGCGTAGATCGCCAGATAGATCGCGGCCAGCGACATCACGGGCATGATCATGTGCTTGGCGATGTCGAAGACGCGTTCGATCGCCGTCATCTTGGCGTTGATGGTCTCGTAGCCGAATGGCGGCAGCCAGCCGAGTGTCACCGAGAACACGAGCACCAGCATCAGCCCCAGCCAGAACACCGGCGTGGCGTAGAGCAGCAGCGACAGCACCGTGAACAGCGTATCGACGATGCTTCCGGCGGCCAGTCCCGCCAGCGCGCCGAGCGTCGTGCCGATCAAAAGCGCGAGGCAGAACGCAGTCAGCGTCAGCAGCAGCGTCGCCGGCAGCCGTTCGAGGATGAGGTCGAGCACCGGCCGGCGCTGTCGATACGAGTACCCGAGGTCCATCGTCAGCACGCGCCCGAGATGGCTGGCGAGCTGCACGACATACGGCTTGTCGAGTCCGTATTCCTTGCGCAGATCGTCGAGCATCTTGGGATCGGCGCTGCCCGATTGCCCCGCCATCACCATGGCGGGGTCGCCTGGAGCCGCGCGCACCAGCACGAAGTTGAAGGTGGCGATGACAAGGATCACGGCGACCAGCCGCGCCACCCAGGTGATCATCAGGAGCGCGATCCGCGCGGCGCCCGTCGTCCCCGTCACGATTTATAGACCGAGCCGAAGGTCTCGTGGGAGCCGATCCCTGTCGTCACGATGTTCTTGAAGGCTTTGTCGTAGATGATGGGGTATTCGAGTTCCAGCGTCCAGGCGACCGGGACGTCCTCTACCAGGATCTGCTGAACCTTCGAATAGAGCTCCTGCCGCTTGGCCTCGTCGAGTGCGACGGCGGCTTCTTCAAAAAGCCGGTCCACCTCGGGATTGGAATAGCCCTGGGTGTTCGAGAACAGGATGCCCTTCTTGATGTTCGACGAAATGTAGGTGCGGGCGACGCCAAGGGCGGGGTCGCCGAGCTGATAGAGCAGATTCTGGGTCATCTCGTAATCCCAGTTGCCGACTTTCTCGGCCCAGCCCGCCATGTCGGTGCCGACCAGAACCAGATCGATGCCGGCCTTGGAAAAACTCTGGCGGAAGAACTCGCCGGCGCGCTGATAGACCTCGCCATAGGGCGGCACCAGATATTTGATCTCGGCGCGCTTGCCGTTGGCGCCGGGCTTCAGCCCCATCTCGTCGAGCAGTTTGGTGGCCTTTTCTACCGAGAATTCGTAGCGCTTGACCTTGCCGTCGTAGAATCGCGTCTTCGAGGAAATCGGGCCGGTCGCGATCTTGGCATTTCCGAAATAGATGCGCTTGTTCATCGCCTCGCGGTCGATCAGGTGCATGACCGCCTGGCGGAAGCGCTTGTCGTTCATCGGCACGACGCGGTTGTTCATTTCGAGCCACTGGTGCGGCGCGAAATATTCATAGCCCTTGGTGGTGAATTCGAGATTCTTCTGCGACTTGAAGCGCTGCACGTCGAAGAACTCGATGTCGGACCATTGCACGAGCTGCACCGTGCCGTTCTCCAGCGCCAGCGCGCGCGAGGCGCTGTCCGGGATGATGCGGTAGATGATCTCGTCGAGATACGGCTCGTCCTTGCGGTAGTAGCCGTCGTGCCGCACCAGATGGACATGCGAACCGCGCACCCATTCCTTCAGCTTGAACGGGCCGGTGCCGATCGCCTTGTCGTTCATCGGGTTCTTGCGGAATTCAGTGCCCTCATAGATGTGCTTGGGCACGATCGGCGCGGAGGTGCAATCGAAGCAGCCGATGAACGGCGCAAACGGCTGCTTCAGCTTGAAGACCACGGTCAGTGGATCGGGCGCCTCGGCCGATGCGACGCGGGCGAAATTCTGCCGGGCGCGGGGATGGGTTTCGGTCAGCACCTTCATGCAGCTGAAGACCACGTCCTCGGACGTCATCGGCTTGCCGTCGTGGAAGGTGATGCCCGGAAACAGCTTGAAGGTATACGTCAGGCCGTCGGGCGAGATTTCCCAGGATTGCGCCATGCCCGGCATCGGCTTCAGGTCGGCGCCGTATTTCAACAGGCTCTCGTAGATCTTGCCGCCCAGCGTCAGCGTCGGCTGCTGCTGGTTGAACGCCGTCACCAGGATCGGCGGCTCGGGCTGGATGATGGTGTTGAGCGTGCCGCCCTTGGTCTGGCCGGCGGCTCTTGTAATGCCAAGCGGGATCGCCGCCCCCGCGGCCAGCATCGCAGCAGTGAATTCGCGCCTGTTCATTGACCAACCCCTTCGGTTTAGGATGCGCACATCGTGACTGAGCCGCCAGTTCCGTGCTACCGGGAAGGGGACAGCAATCATCGCGATCGGGCCAACTGGCCCGGAAGATGCATGCGGCCATGAGGAGAACAGGCACCTCCGATCCCGGGTTCAGATGAATATTAACGTAAGAGTACCCACCACACCTCCCGAAGACGCCGGTTTTGAACGCCTCTGCCGCAAGCGGCGCGGGGCGCAGGCGGCGGCCACCTATGCCGGCCATCTGCAGACCCAGAAGCGGTCGGTCGTCGCCATGGCGGCGATTTATCCGTCGGAAAGCATGAGCACCCGGCACGCGCACCGGCGCGGCCAATTCATACTGCAGACCGCCGGCGTTACCTCGATGATCACCGAACGGGGCAACTTCGTCATTCCGCCGGGCCATGGCCTTTGGATTCCTGCAGGCGTTGTGCACCAGTCGCGTGCCTGGGGCGATGCGGATGTCCAGACCATCTATGTCGAGCGGGAGCGAGTACCGAACTATCCCGCGACCTGCCGCCTGATTCGCACGTCGGCGTTGCTCGAGGCGCTGATGGACGAAGCCGTCCGGATGCCGGTCGATTACGACGAGGCCGGGCGCGACGGAAAAATGGTCGATCTCCTGCTGGGCGAGATCGGCCGCATGCCTGATATTCCGCTGCACGTGCCGATCCCTCAGGATCCGCGGCTCGCCAAGATCTGCGAATCCGTCATCGCCGACACGAGCGCCGACCTCACGCTCGACGACTGGGCCGACCGCAGCGGCATCAGCCGGCGCACCTTGACGCGGATGTTCCGCCGCGAAACCGGCCAGAGCTTTTCGGCATGGCGGCAACGCGTCCGTTTGCTGGAAGCGCTCGCCCGTCTCGGCGCCGGCGAATCCGTCACCAACGTCGCGCTCGATGTCGGCTACGAGAGCCCGAGCGCGTTCACGGCGATGTTCCGCCGCGAACTCGGCGCGGCGCCGCGCCGCTATCTGCGCTGGACCGAGAGCGAGGTCGTGCTGCGGTGACGGTCAGACCGGAAGTCCGGCGAGCAGGGCGGCCAGAGGAACGCGTGAGGAAACGAGAAAGGATTGGAGAAATGCCGGCGGCTTAATCGACGAGACCCGATCGCCGAATTTCAACGTTTGCCGGGTACCACCCCGCATTTCGAAACCATCCCCGATCAGACAGCTCACGCTGTACCCGTCGTCTTCAGAAGCTGCGCGACTTCCATCAGCTTTCGGCGCAGGCGTTCGTCGGTGATACCGAAATAGAGCTCGAGCAGCTGACGCGACTCTCGCTTGGTGACGAGCTCGCTCCAGTTTCGGGCCTCGGTGTCTTGCCTGGACTCCGAGGAAGGCCGCTTCTTGACTTCCAGTTCGTCGAAGAACCACGTGATCGGAACGGCGAGTTGCGTGGCGATGCCGTACAGCCTCGATGCGCTGATTCTGGTTTCTCCGGCCTCGTATTTCTGAATGAGCTGCGACGTAAGGCCGAGGCGCCTTGCGAGTTCATCCTGGCTCAGTCCGAGCAGGTTGCGTCTGAGACGCAGTCGCTTGCCGACATGCTCGTCGACATGCGTCGGCTTCTTCGAGGAGACGCGCATCTTGCCGCCTCGTCGGCTTGGAACGGATTTCGATCTCTTCTCGGATGGTTCAGAAGCCATCAAACACCGCGGTTGAACTTCTACTCGGCACAATCAACTGGTTGGATGAAAATGGCATATCAACTCCTGGACGGCAATATCAACTAGAATTATGTCATGCAGGTTACAAATGCACGGATTATTAGCCTCAATCTCACGGTGTAACTATGGGGCAACGTATACTCCATGCACGAACCCCTTCCGAGCTCGGGGCGCCTGCCTGCCCGTCTCCAGATCAAATATGGCCCTGCGGGCCTTCTCGGACGGTTCTTCCTGTGGGCCGATACTGCCGCGAGGGATCGCGGGGTAACGCTGTCCTTCGGTAGTCTGCAGGAATTGCTCGAAGCCAACAGAAACAATTCCGATAGCTGGCGTCCGCTCGTTCCTGTTTTCAATCAGACCCTGGGCGGCGTGACGCCAGAGACGGCGTTCGTGCTGATCGGCCGCAACAAATTAGGCGAGATTGTAGCAACCCAGGCGGCACGCATCTATCACTGGCCGGCAACCTCGCTCAAGGACGAAGCCATTTCCATGCGGATGTTCTATGCCGATCCTGAAGCCGCGCGCGCGCAAGGGAATCGCTGCAAGATCGTCGCGCCGGTCGCTGAAACGATTAAGGGGCGTGTCGTCTTCTCCGGCGCCGTTTGGTTCCGGCGCGATTTCAGGGGCAAGGACCTTGCGATGATCCTGCCGCGCATCTCGCGGGCCTATGCTTTCACGCGCTGGAACAACGATTTCACGATCGGCTTGATGGCCGACGGCGTCATCGCCGGCGGCATGGCGGAGCGGGTCGGATACTCAAGGCTCGTGCCTAGCTGCATCGACCTCGTGGCAGCGCCACTCGGCGAATTACGCTTCGCGCTGGGCTGGATGCAACCCGACGAACTCCTCGCCGATCTCGCTGCGATCATGGACCGCGAGGGTGCCAGGGTCGCCACGGCCAAGATCGCGAAAGACATCAAACCTTGACGCCGCAAGGAGATGCGGGGCGCCGCACGTCGACGTTCATGCCGGGCGTTGGCCGCACGCCATGTGGTCCGGACCGGATTGTTGTTCCCTGAAGTCGATCACCGATGCGCCGAGAAGGCAGGGTGTGCCATGCACTTTAGTTGTGAACGGAAGGATCAGGCGTCGATAGCGGAGGTGAATGCGATCATTGCGGTGTGGCCGCTTGATCGTGGCGTCCACCTCGTCCAGGCGCGGTAGCCGAGTTTCAAGGGCGTTGCGGTAAATGCCCTGCGCCCATCTTCCGTAATCGTAATCAGGCATTTCTTCGATCGGCAGGCCTCGCGCATGACCCTGCCAGGTCTCGCCAAAAATCTCGAAACCGGAGCCAAGGTCGGTAATGGTCAGGCGCTCGTCGATGGGTTCGATGACGATGAAGCGGGCACGAAGCGGTTCCGGCAATACGCCGGCGAGCGTGGTTGCCTGCTTCGAGCCGATCCAGTGCGTGAAAAGGGATGAAAGCGCCTCGTCGGAATTCGCCAGCGTCTCGAGCGGACGCTCCATGCTCGTGAACACTGTAGAAGGCGGGTGATTGTTCGCGACAACATGCTCGGCGATATAGGCGATCGTCTGCGCGAGACTGGGGAACATCTTCTCGATGAACTTGTCCGGGTGGCAGACGACCGCGCGTTCGATTCCCATGTCGGCGAGCAAGTATAGCGCGGCGGCGATGCTGGTCTGTGACACCGTTTCGGGCCGAAACTGGATGCGTGCTGCGTCGGGGGCAATTTTCGTGACCGCGACAAACCCGAGATTTCCGATCAGGTAACTGAGGAAATCGAAGTCGGGCAGTGAGCAGTGTAGAAAACTCCTCAGGGCCGGAGATCGCGCGTCCCACGCGCGACCGTGGTCATCCAGAACGATAGTTTTCATGCGACCCTCGTCCGTCAACCCGGAGCAAAGTCGTCCGTCAGCTCTTCTGTTTGGCGAAGCGGCGCCACTTTAGCCACATTCCGCTTAACAGCACACCAAAATTCCAAGGACGATCGGCTTCACGCTTTGGTGACGCTGTGTTCGCGTTGCGTCAGCCTGACGCGGCCGTGTCCGCCGTCGATCGCGAGAAAGTTTGATAAACATCCCTCATGGGTTGCGTGGTGAATGCGGCACGTGGTCGGAAGCACAGCCGAAACATCCACATCTTCGAGGTCGTCTTCACCGCATCAACCAAAATTAGATATTTTGCCTGACAACCATAATTAGATATTGACGTCGAACGACGATTAGTGACAACTATTGGTGGTCTTCACCATGGTGATGCAGACGGGAAACTCACGGAGTTGGGTATGCAGTCGCAAGAACAATCATTCGTCGTCAACGAACGATCCCATCACACCGCGTCGCGAGCGGCGGACAGGCTTCGAAGCCAGGTTGCCAGCAATCACGAACTGTCCTTTTTGATGGAAGCCCACGACGGACTGTCGGGCGCCATCGCTGAGCGGGCTGGATTCAAGGGGCTCTGGGCTTCCGGCCTCTCAATCTCGTGTTCGCTCGGCTACCGCGACGCCAACGAAGCGTCTTGGACCGAACTAGTCGATGTCGTCGAGCGCATGGTGGACTCGACCGATCTTCCGGTGCTCGTCGATGGCGACAGCGGTTTTGGCAATTTCAACAACGCGCGGCTGCTGGCGCGCAAGCTGCAGCAGCGTGGCGCCGCGGGCGTCGCGCTGGAAGACAAGGGCTTTCCAAAGATGAATTCGTTCGTCGGCGACCGGCACCCGCTTGCCGACACCGGTGAATTCTCAGGGCGGCTGCGCGCCGTGAAGGATACGGTGGGTGATGACCTGATCCTCGTCGCCCGCATCGAGGCGCTGATCGCCGGGCACGGCCTTGAGGAGGCTCTCGAGCGCGCGCATGCCTATGCCGAGGCCGGCGCCGACGCCATCCTGATTCATTCGCGCAAGAGCGTGGCGGACGAGATTCTCGCTTTCGCCGGCGCCTGGCAGAACCGGCTTCCCGTCGTGATCGTCCCGACCAAATACTATCGAACGCCGGTCTCCGCTTATCGCGATGCCGGCATCTCGACGGTGATCTGGGCCAATCATTCGATGCGAGCGGCAATCGCCGGAATGCGAGATATCTGCGGGCGCATCATCGCCGAGGAGAGCATCGCCGGCATCGAGGGCGAAGTCGCCACGCTCGACGAGGTGTTTGGCCTGCTGCGTTACGGCGAACTCGCTGCCGCCGAGGAGCGATATCTGCCGACACATGGCGGAAATGGTCACGCCAAGGCGTGATCTTTTCCAACACGATCCACCACGGTCCAGTTCCCACAGCGCAGAGCGCTTCTGACGCGGAGATATGCCATGCTTCAATCATCGCTAGCTGCCTCACTGCAAAGCCGGTTTCCCGGGCCTGACATCGCCCAGGTAATCCGATGGCGCGACAGTTCCTGTGCGGCCGACCTGTACATTGCCGCGGTATCGTGGCTCGATCTCTTCACCTATCTCGATGAGACCGCCGCGACCGAAGCGGAGCTGTGCGCGCACTACCAGATCAAGCCGCGGCCGACGCGGACGATGATCCGGCTGTTCGAGTCCTGGGGGTTGCTCGACAATATCGACGGCAAGCTGCTCGCGAGCGCGTCCGCGCGGCTGTACCTCAGCCGCAATTCCAGCGAAAACATCTCCTCCTACATCGCCGTCATGAAGTACAAATCGTCGGTCCGGGAGATCTACGACATCCTGCGCCTGGACACGTCTCATACCTGGCATGTCGAGCGGGGCGACATGTCGAACTTCGACATGCTGATGCAGACCGACGATTTCGCCGATCTGAACACGCGCGGCATGGAAGAGCGCGGCCGGATTTTTGCGCCCGATCTGGTGCGGCTGCTCGACTGCTCGCATGATACCGCAGTTCTCGATGTGGCGGGAGGGTCGGGCATCTACTCCGCATACCTGTTGAACCGCTATCCCCATCTCACGGCGATGGTACTGGAGCGCCCGCCGGTGGACCAACTCGCAAGACAATGCCTCGCCGCGCGCAGGCTGCCAACGGCAAGAGCGCGCGTGATCGCAGCCGACATGTTCGTCGATCCGTTTCCCGATACTGCGTCCCTCCATCTCTATTCGCACGTCCTGCACAATTGGGGATCGGAGAAAGTGCGGCTGCTGCTCGAAAAATCCTTCCGCGGTCTGCCGCCCGGCGGCCGGGTGGCGGTTTACAGTTGCCATCCGGATGACCGGGTCGGTCCTGCGCCCGTCGAGGAGGCGGAGTACTCGGTCCTGCTCACCTCCAGCTACGAAGGGTGCTGCTACAGTTTTGAGGACATGCGTTCGCTGATGGAAGGCGCCGGCTTCCAGCAGGTCGACTACCGCAAGTCGATCTGCAGCCGAAGCCTCATCACGGCGCGCAAGCCCGCGACCCGGGCCTAACTCAGCCTGCGCTTCGTCCAGACTGCAGATTTCTCGCAGGCGGCCGCCCTGATCCCGGTGTCGTCGATGTTGATGGCCCCGAACAGTTCGCGTTGGCTGACACGGCACGACACAAACATGAGGACAGCTAGAATGACCTTGTCGACAACGATACTCCTGGACCTGCTGAAGCAGCGGAACTATCAATTCTTTTCCGGCGTGCCGTGTTCCAATTTCGCCGATCTGTTCGAACAGGTATCGCGGGACCGCGATATGGCGTCGGTCCCGGCGGCGAACGAAGGCAGCGCGCTGGCATTTGCCGTCGGTGCCACACTGGCGGGATGGCGAAGCGTCGTCGCCCTGCAGAACTCAGGGCTTGGAAACATCATCAACCCGTTGACGTCGCTGGTGCAGGTCAACGGCGTCCCGACACTGCTTCTGGTCTCGGTGCGCGGGCATGTCGAAGAGCCGGAGGACGAGCCGCAGCATCGCATCATGGGCGCCAGCACCCATGCCCTGCTCGATCAACTCGCAATCCCCTGGAGCGAATTTGACGCAACTTCACAGGGCTTCGTGGCGGCATTGCTGCAGGCCGAGGAAGCATTCAAGCGTTCGCAGTCGTTCGCAATCCTGGTCCGGAAAGGTCAGCTTTCCGCGAGCCTCGGCGTCGTCACCGACGGCAGGCAACAGGCGGAGGGCTATCCGCTCAGCGTCGGATCTGCGCTGGAGATAGTCAGTGAAGCGCTGCACCCGACAGATCTTGTAGTTTCGACGACCGGGTTCATCTCGCGCGAGCTATTTCGCCTCAGCGATCGTCCGTCGAATTTCTACATGCAGGGATCACTAGGCCATTGCAGCGCGGTGGCTGCGGGCGTCGCACTTGCGCATCCGTCGCGCCGCGTGGTCGCTCTGGACGGCGACGGCGCCGTACTGATGCATATGGGCGTATTGTCGACGATCGGGCATGCATCGCCGCCGAATTTCCTGCACATCGTATTGGATAACGAGGGCTACGTCTCGACCGGCAAACAGCAATCGACGTCGGTTAATTCCTCGCTCGAAGCCGTCGCCATGGCCTGCGGTTATCGTGCCGTCAGCCGCTGCCTGAACGCGGAGGAACTCAGCGAGGCGATCGTACGAAGCCTTTCGACCGAGGGACCGCACTTTCTGCTCTGCAAGGTCAATCAATTTCATGCGCAGTCGCTGCCCCGCGTTACCTCCAGCCATAGCCCGGAAGAAAACAAGCAAGCGTTCCAGGCCGCGCTGAGACAGCCGCGGACGCTGCAAGCCGCAGCGGCGAGGGCAGGCCGGTGAAACATCAGGCGGTGGCGAGCTTACACTGCGTTTTGCTCGCCGCCATTGTCGGCGGCATGGTCGGAAGCGTGGCCGGACATGTCTTGCTGTCGGCACCGCCGTTATTGTTCGTTGGCATCTGTCTGCTGGGCGCAGCCATCCTTGTCGGTCCCATCGGCCTGTGCCTCGGCACTTCCCCCGACCACGGCGGAAGCAGGTGGCATGTCGCCGTGGTCCTGCTGCAAACGAGCCTGGCCTTCGCGGCGGGTTTTGCCGGCCTGCGATATCTCGACATTGGGACCGGCACCTCGATCTTCTATGCGATGCCGTCGTGGCTCGTCACGATGGAATGGACCAGCAGTCGCCGGACGCAGCCGATCGTCGACGTCATGGCGATGAACTGCGGCTTGCTCGGTCTTGGGTTGCTGGGCTCGGGTCTTGCGCCCGTCACCGGTTCGCATGATCTGCCAGGCCTCGCGTTGCTGTCGATGGCGGTGTTCAACTGGGCGCTGGCAACCACGGTCCGCGAACGCAGCCCTGGCGATCTCGATCGATGGTGTCGCGCCGTCTTTCAACTGGCCACGGCTGGTGCGATCGTCATCGTTGCGTCGCTGGCCATGGAACGCCGGCTTGACTGGACGCAGGTCCCGGTACTTGCCTGGCCTCTCGTATTCAATCTGATGATGGCGACCGGCCTGGCATTTTTCGTCTGGCGCGGGGCTCTCGCAACAGACGCTGCGCGACGCGAGAACGATCTGGCGAAACCTGCGACCGGCAGTGAACACCCCATGGAGACGAGCGATGCTGGATGTAACGCGTCCCTATCATCCGATGAAGATCGCCGGGGAGGACGTCTGTTCCGACTCGACGATCGACGTTCGCAACCCGTATACGGACAAGGTGATCGCGTCGGTGCCGCAGGCGGAGGTCGGACACATTCGCCGGGCCTTCTCGATCGCGCGGGCGTTCCGTCCCCGGCTCACAAGGCGTGAGCGGGCGCGGATCCTGCAGGCCACGGCCGATGCGATCGAGGCCAACCGCGATCGGCTTGCGTATCTCATCACGTTCGAAAGCGGCCTGTGCCTAAAAGACTCGCTGCATGAGACGAGTCGCGCCAGGGATGTCTGGGCGTTCGCGGCGCAGGCCGTTCTCCACGATGACGGCGCTTGCTACGCGGGCGACATCGGCGGCGCAGCACAGGCAAGACGAATATTTTCGACCAGGACGCCGCTGCTCGGCGTGATCTCGGCAATTACCCCTTTCAACCACCCGCTCAATCTCGTGAGCCACAAACTCGCACCGGCGATCGCGACCAATAACCGGGTCGTGTTGAAGCCGGCGGAGGCAACGCCGTTGACTGCGCTTGCGCTGGCCCAACTGCTGTATGAGGCCGGCCTGCCGCCGCAGATGTTATCGGTGGTGACGGGCGAGCCGCGCGCGCTGGGAGATGCGATGATCAACGATCCTGATATCGATCTGGTGACGTTCACCGGATCGGTGCGTGCGGGAAAGTACATCGCCGAGCGCGTCGGTTACCGAAGACTGGTACTCGAACTCGGCGGCAATGACCCGCTGATTGTGATGAGTGACGCCGACATCAACCGCGCGGCCTGGCTGGCGGTACAGGGCGCCACCAAGAATTCCGGGCAGCGCTGCACCGCCGTCAAGCGGGTGCTGGTGGTCGAAAGCGTCGCCGACCGCTTTGCCGAAGCCGCCCTGCTTTTGATGAAAAGCCTCCAGTCGGGAGATCCCATGGACCCCGACACGGATGTCGGAACGGTCATCAATGCGAGGGCCGCGTCGCTCATTGCCAAGCGCGTCGACGCCGCGGTTGAAGAGGGCGCCCGCCTTCTGCTTGGCAATACGTCAACAGGCGCGCTTTACCCGCCGACACTGGTGGATCGAGTCCCACCGGATTGTGAACTGGTGCGGGAGGAAACGTTCGGTCCCGTCCTGCCGATCATTCGTTGCCCCAATGACATCGAAGAGATTATCGCCATTGCCAATTCCACCGCCTTTGGCCTTTCGGCGGGCGTTTGCACGGACCGGCTGGACTGCATCACCCGCTTTGTCGACGGCCTCGACGTCGGCTGCGTCAACGTGTGGGAAGTCCCTGGATACCGGACGGAACTGACGCCGTTCGGCGGCATCAAGGATTCCGGCCTCGGTCACAAGGAAGGCGTGCTGGAAGCGATGAAGAGTTTCACGAACATCAAAACCTACTCGCTGCCGTGGTAAGACGGCCTCAATCCAGCAGCTTGGACGCAGCCGCCTCATCGGTCACCAGGACCTGGCCCAAACCGGCCAGCAGACCGGCGCGAATGATCGGGACCTTGTGCTTGCCGCCGGCGGCGAGTATGCGACGTTTGATCTGCAGCACGTGTTCGATCGGCGGGTGGATCGTGCGTTGCACGAGGGGATGACGAAGCGGCTTGCCTGCCGCATCGAGGTAGTGGCCGCAGATCTCGCCGACGGCGCCGGCTTCAAGCAATGACACCCAGGTCTCGCGCGAAATGACCTCATACTCGAGCGCCTTCGACTGCTCGGAGAGGTCGATCGCGCTCAGCAGCGCCACGTCGAGGGCGGGCACCATGGCGAGCACGGAGCGAACCGGTTCGCTCGCGACCAGGATATCCCTGAGTTCGGCCGTCTCGGCATACATCGGCGCGGTCAGATAATAGCACCGCGCGCCGAGCGCTCGGGCGATCATGGTGGCGTTGTCATATGGGTTGACCGGCGCGCTTTCGGCCAATCCGCCGGTCATCAGCACCACGCGCGTGCCGTCGCCGGAGCGCTGCGGCAGGTTCTGAGCCGCGGCGTTGATGGTTCCGCCCCAGGTTATTCCAAGCGAACCCGACGGTGGAAGGCAGGCCGCGACATACCGCGCGGCGGCGGCTCCGATGAAAGTACGCACGTCGATCCCGCCCATCGGTACCGGGACCACGATGGCGTGACGCAGATCGAATTTGCGGATGAGTTCTTCTTCAAGCTCGGTGCGTTCGCCCGAAGGATCGGCAATCGTGATTTGAACGAAGCCGCTTTCGCGGGCTTCTCCGAGGATCCGGTTGACGCGCTTGCGGGTCATCTTCAGCCGCTGCGCGATTGCGTCCTGGGTCTGCCCCTCGCGGAAATAATACCAGCAGATCTTGGCCACCAACGCAGCCTCGGTCCGGCCGTCGCTGGCTTCGCCCTCACTCGGTGTGGCCTGCGCTACCACGGTCAAACCCATCCTCCAATCCGGCTCCGAAAACCGCTGTTTGCCACTTCCGCAACCAAAGTGGCAAATCTTCTTAATTTTCCACAGCATATAGCGTTATGCACAAATGTACCCTATCCGTCACAAATGTGTTAAGGACTGAATCTATCTGTGCGCCGAGCTTGGGAACGGAGATCGTCCATGTTTCGGCGGCTGATCGGATCATTGTTGCTGTGCGGCTGGGCGACATTTTCCCTCGCGCAATCTTCCGACAACAAGATCGTCATCGGGGTGATGGGCGATCAAAATGGCGTCGTCGCCGACGTCGGCGGGGCCGGATCGATCCTGGCAGCCCGCATGGCGGTCGAGGATGCCGGCGGGAGTGCGGGCGGCGTCCCGATCGAGATCGTCACGGCCGACCACCAGAACAAACCCGATGTCGCATCGGCGATCACGCGCGAATGGTTCGACCGGCGCGGCGTCGATGTCGTGGCCGACCTGCCGCACTCAGGCGTGGTGTTCGGGCTGATGGCCATCGCCACCGAAAAAAAGCGTTCCTTGATGATATCCGGCGCCGCCAGCTTGGAGATTACCGGCGGGCGTTGTTCGCCCTTTGCGACGCACTGGACGGATGACACCTATTCGCTCGCGCGCGGCACCGCTGCCGCGCTCGTGCAACAGGATCTGAAGTCGTGGTATTTTCTCACCGCGGACTATGAGCGTATCGCTACGGTCCCGGCCGACACCGCCTTCCGTTCCGCCGATACCGCCGGCTGCGCTGCGCCGGGTGTTCGATGACGGCGGGCGTCATCGACCTTCCGCAACAGACAGCCGCGCCGGTTGCTGCCGATGTCCGGCGCCGCGTTGCGACATCGTCGCTGAAGGCCCGCGACCTGACGGTTCGCTTCGGCGACCTGGCGGCGCTGCGCGATGTCTCGATCGATCTCGACGGAAGGTCGATTCACGCGGTGATTGGGCCGAATGGCGCGGGCAAGACCACGCTGTTCAACGCGATCAGCGGCTTTACGACGCCGACTTCGGGAAGGGTGCATCTCGACGGTGCTGATGTGACTGCGGTTTCGCCCGACCGGCTGGCGGGTCTCGGGCTCGCCCGCTCGTTTCAGATCTGCTCGATTTTCCCGAACCTCTCCGTCGCCGACAATATCCGCACGGCGCTTCCGCAGAACGTGCGGGGATTGCAACTGCTGCGCCTCCGGTCGAGACCGGATGAAAATGAATCGAAGGTCCAATACCAGCTGGCCACGCTGTCCGGCGCTCACTGGCATCTTTCGGGCGAGGCGGTGCTGATGGCATTGATCGGCGGCATCGGCACCTTCGACGGGCCGCTGATCGGCGCGACGGTGCTGGTGACGATGCAGCATTTCCTGTCGTCGTTCGGCGCCTGGATCTTGGCCATTCAGGGCGCCATCTTCGTGCTTTGCGTTCTGCTGTTCCGGGACGGGCTGTTGCCCCACGCCCGGGCGCTCGCCGCAAACCTTCGCAATGGAATGACGCCCAGGACCGCCGGCTACGCAAGGACCATGGAGGCCGTCGGCCCATGAGCGTCATGTCGGGTGCAAGGAAGCCGGTGCTTGCTTTGCACAGCAAGCCACTGAACGAATGGCCGGCGCGCACCATCGTCGGCGCGATCCGCGATCGCCGGCTGACGGCGGCGGCGGTGATGGAAGCCTGCCTGGAGCGGATCGCCGCGCGTGAACCGCAGGTGAAGGCGTGGAGTTTCCTCGAT
This sequence comes from uncultured Bradyrhizobium sp., assembly GCA_964609175.1. Taxonomy (GTDB): domain Bacteria; phylum Pseudomonadota; class Alphaproteobacteria; order Rhizobiales; family Xanthobacteraceae; genus Bradyrhizobium. The sequence continues at coordinate 47,699 of CAZSRR010000030.1, read as the reverse complement.
GCCGGTCTGGCGCGCGAACGCGCGCGGCAGGCGGATAAATGGCAGGCCGCGGGTTTTCCGCTGATGCCGCTGCATGGTCTGCCGGTTGGCGTGAAGGACGTTTTCGATACCAGCGACATGCCGTCCGAATATGGCAGCGCAAGCCTGCGCGGGCGGAGGCCGGCGGAAGACGCCGACGCGGTCAGCGTGCTGCTCGGGGCCGGAGCGCTGATCATCGGCAAGACTGCGACGTCGGAGTTCGGGATGTATCATCCCAGCCCGACGCATAATCCGCTGGATCTTTCGCGCTCGCCAGGCGTGTCGTCGGCTGGATCGGCGGCGGCCGTCGTCGACAAAATGGTTCCGCTGGCGCTCGGCACCCAGCATACCGCGTCTACGACGCTGCCGGCTTCGTTCTGCGGCGCGTTCGCGTTCAAGCCGTCGTTCGGCTTTGCCAGCATGCGCGGATCCAACGTGCTGGTGCCCCGCATGGCGCAGATTGGCCTGTTGGCCCGTTCGGTCGATGACCTCGCGTTGTTCGCCGGCGCCTTTGACGGCCGGCTCGCCGAACTCGATCCGATGGATGGTCCGCCGAGGCTTGGCATGGTCTGTGGGCCGGGTTGGGAGACGGCAAGCACGGATGCGCGCGAGGGCCTCGATCGCCTGCTTGCCGGATTGCCCGCCGCGGTCGCCGCCGTCGAACTTCCCTCGGACTTCGACGCGGCGATCGAGGCCGTGCACGGCCTTCTGAACGCCCATCTGGCATATCGCTTCGGTTCCTCGCCGGAGCAGACCTTCCGCAGTTACTGCGGACCGCTGCAGCAGGGCGTCGTCACCGGCCGCGCGTTGAGCGCCACGGAGTATCTCAAGTTCGACGCCATGGCTGACCGGCTGTCGGTGCACGCCGCGCGGCTGTTCATCGATCATGACGTCTTGATCACGCTTTCCGCGCAGGGCGAGGCCACACGCCTTGAGGAGGGACCGGGCTCGGGCGTCATGTCGATGCCCTGGAGCCTGTGCGGACTGCCGACGCTTTCGCTGCCGCTGCTGCGCGGGGCGAGCGACCTGCCGATCGGTGTTCAACTGATTGGTCGCCGGGGCGGCGACCGCAGTCTTCTGCGCGTGGGCGCGTGGCTCGCCGATGCAACAACAACCCCCAGCGATGTGTCCTTTCATGAACAAGCTTGACCGAAGCCTGAACGATGCCGCGTCCCATCACGCGGAGAACACGCTTGTACGCGTGAATGGGCGGGACTATGCGTGGCCGAAACGGCCGTCGATCGTTCTCTGTTTCGACGGCTGCGATCCCGCCTATATCGAGGCGGCCAGTGCGGTCGGGGCGGTTCCTGCGATCGACCGGATGCGTCGAGAGGGGTTTGCCGCCCCGGCGCTCGCGGCGATGCCGACATTCACAAATCCCAACAACGTGTCGATCGTCAGCGGCGTGTCACCGGCCGTTCACGGCGTCTCCGGCAATTTCTATCTCGACCGCGAGACCGGCGCGGAAATCATGATGGTCGACGCCACGCCGGTCCGGGCGCCAACCATTCTGGCGGCGTTCTCGCAGGCCGGCGCCAGGGTTGCCGCCGTCACCGCCAAGGACAAGCTGCGAAAGGCGCTAGGCCAAGGGCTCGACGGCATCGCCTTCTCCGCCGAGAAGGCCGACCAGGCGACCGATGCAGATAATGGCATTTCCGCCGTCAGAACGCTGGTGGGACGGGGCGCGCCGGACCAGTACTCCGCCGATCTCTCCCTGTTCGTGCTCGATTCCGGGATTCGCCTGCTCGAAACCTGCCGGCCGGACCTGATGTATTTGTCGCTGTCCGACTATGTGCAGCACAAGCATGCCCCCGACGCGCCCGAAGCGATCGCCTTCATGCGCGCGGTCGACGAACGGCTGGCGACGTTGATCGCGCTCGGCGCCTGCCTCGGCATCGTCGCCGACCACGGCATGAGCGACATGGCCGACCCGAACGGGACGCCGAACGTCGTCTATCTCGGCGACTTGCTGGACGCGGCCTTCGGGGTGGGCGCAACCCGCGTAATTTGCCCGATCACCGATCCCTTCGTGCGTCATCATGGCGCGCTCGGCGGTTTCGTTCGTGTTCACCTGCAAAAGACGGAACCTTCCTGCGCCGAGGTGCTGAACTTCATTCGACAGATACCGGGCGTCGGCCTCGCCGTCACGCGTGAGGAAGCATGCCTGCGCTTCGAACTGCCGGAAGATCGCGAAGGCGACATCGCCGTGGTGGCGCGATCGGGCGTCGCGCTCGGTGCCCACGCCCGCGACCACGATCTTTCGCAATTGTCGGGGGAGCGGCTGCGTTCTCACGGCGGGCTCGCCGAACAGGTGGTGCCTTTCATCATCTCTCACCCGTTGAAAACCGGACGGGTTGAGGGCGGGGCAGGCACGCCGCTCCGCAACTACGATGTTTTTTCGGTCCTGCTCAATGAAGTGAAAGCCTGATAATGCCTCGTGCTATTCTTGTCATCCTCGATGGTCTGCGCCGCGATCTCGTCACGCAGGAGACCACGCCCCGTCTTGCCGCCTTCGCTGCCCGCTCCGAGCAGTTTGCGGCCCATCGCACGGTGTTTCCGTCCTGCACGCGGGTGGTCTCGGCGAGCCTGGCGACTGGTTGCCATCCGGTGCGCCACGGCCTGCAGGGCAATACCATGGCGCTGATGGAAGACGGCCGTCTCGTCAGGCACGACGCGGGTCAGCCGGATTTTCTACAGCACAAAAGGCGTGTCACAGGTCGATCGCTGGCCGTGCCGACACTGGCGGAGCGCCTGACGGGCAGCGGCGGCGCCATCATCTTCAGCAACGTATCGCCGGGCGCGGCCTATGCGCACGATCCGGACGGGTTTGGCCGGGTCTATCACCGCGCCGGATCTTTCGGCCGGGACCGTGTCCCGCTTCCGGAAGACGAGCAGCTCCGTATCACCAAGGATGTCGAAGGCGATCGCGCAATGACCGAGCGTTTCATCCGAGAAGCGGTCTTGCCGGAGTCCGACCCGCCCGCGCTCGCGGTACTGTGGCTCGGCGAGCCGGACGCCACCCAGCACGCCTTGCCGATGGGGTCGCCCGGCCATCTGGCAGTGCTGGCAGAGGCGGACCGCAATGCCGGTCGCGTCATGGACGCCGTTGCCACGCTCCCCGACCGGGACGATGTTCTCCTGCTGGTCGGATCGGATCACGGCCACCAGACCGTCTCAGGCGTGATCGACATCGACGAAGAGCTCGTCCGCGCCGGATTGAAGGAAAGCATCGAATCGACCGACGTGGTCGTCGCCTCGAACGGCACCTCGGCGCTGCTCTACGTCCACCCGGAATTCGTCGCGCGCACGCCGCTCGTCGGCGAATTCCTGGCCAGCCGTGCATGGGCGCAAACCGTCTTCGACGGCAGCGCGTTGGCCTCGGTGGGACAGGGCCGGGATCATGGCCTTGCTTTCGCGGTATCGATGCGCGCGAGCGACGAACCCAATGCCTATGGCGTGGCCGGCACCAGCCTGGTCGCGGAGCGCGCCGGCGACAAGGCCGACGTTCTCGGCAGCGGCCAGCACGGCGGCCTCGGTGCAGGGGAGCAGTCACCGTTCCTGATGATCGACGGGGCAGGCTTCATCCGCGGCGCGATGAGGCAGGAGCCTTCCTGCATCACCGATATCGCGCCGACCATTCTCGCCCATCTCGGGCTTCCCGCGTCAGGGATGGATGGACGTCCGCTGCAGACCGTGCCGGGAGGCCGCAATGGCTGAGATCGAACTTCGCCATATCGTAAAGAGCTATGGCGAAACCGCCGTGGTGAAGGAGGTGTCGCTCGGCATCCGCGACGGCGAGTTTCTCACGCTGGTCGGTCCTTCCGGATGCGGAAAGTCGACTCTGCTGCGGATCATCGCCGGCCTCGAGGCGCAGGATGGCGGCGAGGTCTTGGTGGCCGGCCGCTGCGTCGACGACAAGCGCCCCAAGGAGCGTGACGTCGCCATGGTGTTCCAGTCCTACGCGCTTTATCCGCATCTGAGCGTGTTCGACAATCTCGCGCTGCCGCTCCGGACCCGGCGTCTGAGCTTTGCGCAGCGGCTGCCGTTCGTCGGCCGGGTGTTTCCGCGACGCGGCGGCGTTGAAGCGGCGATCCGCACGGAGGTCGAGCAGGCGGCCGCCATGCTGGATATCGCCCATCTCCTGCACCGCAAACCGGGCCAGCTTTCCGGCGGCCAGCGCCAGCGCGTCGCCCTGGGCCGCGCGATGGTGCGGCATCCGGCGGTGTTCCTGATGGACGAGCCGCTGTCGAACCTCGACGCCAAATTGCGGGTGCAGATGCGCGCTGAAATCACCGCGCTGCATCGCCGCCTCGGCGTCACCTTTGTCTACGTCACCCACGACCAGGCGGAAGCCATGACGATGTCCGACCGCGTTGCCGTGATGGCGTCGGGCGAACTGCTGCAGGTGGGCAAGCCCGAGCAGCTCTATCGCGATCCGCAGGATCTTCGCGTGGCCGAGATGATCGGCAGCCCGCAGATCAACGTGGTGTCCTGCGCGAACTGGAGGTCGCTCGGCGCGTCGCTGCCGCCGATCGTCGACGAGGACGCCGCGCACCTGGCGTTCCGTCCCGAGGCCGTCGGAATCACCGCGCCGGGGGATCGAAGGCTCGACGGCGTCGTTGCCAGCATCGAGAATCTCGGCTCCGACATTTTTGTCAACGTGACTCTTGGAGAGGGGCGCGGCGCCGTGGTCGTGCGCACTCATCCCGATGGTGCGCGTCTCGAGCCGGGTCGCCCGGTCGGCCTTCAGGTCGAACCGGCGTCCCTGCTGCAATTCGACCGCACGGGGATGCGGCTCCGCCGCTCCGACAAGGTGGAGGCCGCGGCGTGACGACGCTCGACCAGGGGCGCCGTCGCAGCGGCGTCGCGAAGCCGGATGTTGCAAGGCGTTCCGGCGAGCACGCATCCGGCTGGCTTGCCGTATCGCCGGCATTGCTGCTGCTGATCGGCCTGCTGTTCGGTCCGATCGCCGCCGTGGTGGTTTTTTCCCTGACCGACTGGCAGCTTGGATCATCCACCTTCAATTTCGTGGGCGTCGCGAATTTCAGGACGCTGGTCGCCGATTCGACCTTTTGGAAGGCCCTGACCAACACGGTTATCTATGCGGCCATCGTGGTGCCGGGAACGGTGCTGCTCGGCCTCATCGTGGCACTACTCATCGAGGCCAGTCCCGGCCTGCGCGGTTTCTACCGTGCCGCGCATTTCCTCCCGGTGATGTCGACGATGTCGGCCATGGCGATCGTGTGGGGCACCATGCTGCATCCCACGATCGGACTGGTGAACCGCGCCCTTGGCGCGATCGGCATTTCCGGCGTGAACTGGCTGCGTGACGAGCGGACCGCGTTGCTGGCGCTGGCCCTGATCGGCATATGGCAAGGCGTCGGTTTTGCGATGGTGCTGTTCGTGTCCGGCCTGAAGGCTGTTCCGCAGCAGCTCTACGATGCCGCCGCCATCGATGGCGCCGACGGCATGCTGGACCGCCTGCGCTTCGTGACGCTGCCGATGCTGGGACCGGTCACGATGTTCGTGGTCATCCTGACCGCAAAACGCTCATTCGAGGTTTTTGACAGCGCCCGCGTCCTAACGCAGGGCGGGCCGAATTACGCGTCTGAAGTGCTGCTGCACCGGCTCTATACCGAAAGCTTTGATTTTCTGCGGATGGGATACGGCGCGGCGCTCACCGTGGTCTATCTCGCCATCATCGTGCTGCTGACGTTGACGCAGGCGCGGCTTCTCGAACGGCGGGTGCATTATTCATGATTGCCCGCCCTCGATACCGGCGCTTCGCCGCCCAGGCCGCGCGGCATGCCGTCCTGATGCTCACCGCGGCATTTGCGCTGCTGCCGTTCGTCTGGATGGTAAGCCTGTCGCTCAAGCCGCCGGAAGAGATTTTCCAGGCCGATTTCCACCTCTGGCCGACGGTGTTTCACGGCCGTAAGAATTACGGCGCGGCGCTGACCGCGGCCCCGATGTTTCGCTTCCTGCTGAACGGACTTCTGGTCTGCTCGGCGATCTTTGCGCTGCAGCTGCTGGTCTGCATTCCCTGCGCGTATGCGCTGGCGAAGCTGCGCTTCCACGGCAGGGATAGCTTGTTCTCGGCGGTGCTGGTTGCCCTGCTGCTGCCGGCCGAAGCGCTGGCCATTCCGCACTTCGTGCTGCTGTATGTGTTCGGGCTGCTCGACACTTACGCCGCGCTGATCCTGCCGTGGGCGATCTCCACGTTCGGAATTTTCTTGCTGCGCCAGTTCTTTCGGTCGATCCCCGACGAGATCATCCACGCCGCGCGTCTGGATGGGCTCGCCGAGTTCGAGATCATCTGGCGCATCATGATCCCGATGACGGTACCGGCGCTGGCCGCCTTCGGCATCTTTTCGGTCGTGGCCCATTGGAACGACCTGTTCTGGCCACTGATTGCGGTTCGGAGCGCGGACATATCGACGCCCGCGCTCGGAATCCTGCTGTTCCGCGACGATGAAACCGGGCAGTCCCTCGGCCCGCTGATGGCCGGGGCCGTGATCATCGTGTCTCCGCTGCTGCTCGCATTCCTGATCGCGCAGCGCCGGTTCATTGACGGCCTCGCCGTAACCACCATGAAGTAGTCCAAGATGGAGAACGCTCGTGTCTGATCGAATCATATCCCGGCTGTGTTCGGCGCTTGCCGGCCTTGCTATCATGTCCGCCAGCGCGACCGCGGGGCGGGCCGAAGTCACCCTCGATGTGCTCTACACTACGCCTGGCACCTTCAATGCGCTGCATCAGGAACTGGCCAAGCGCTTCACCGAGGCGAATCCCGACATCAAGGTGAAGTTCCGCAATCCGGTCGCGGGCTACGAGGAGGCAGCACAGCAGATACTGCGCGACCAGATCACCGGCCGCCTGCCGGATGTCGCCTTCAACGGGATCAACCAGATCGGCCTGTTCGTAGATCGGGGACTGGGCGCGCCGTTGGACCCCTTCGCGACGGCAGATGGCGGCCTTGCCAAACTCGGCTATTACCCGACGCTGGCAGCGCTCGGAAATTACAAGGGCAAGCTCTACGGGCTGCCGTTTGCCGTCTCGACGCCGGTGCTTTACGTCAACGCCGACCTGATGGCCAAGGCCGGCGCCGATGCGACCACGCTGCCAAAGACCTGGCCGGAACTGGTGGCGCTGGGCAAGGATGTCGAGGCAAAGGTGGGCTCCGGCACGACAGGCTTCTACTATCAGTGGGAGCAGACCGGAAATTGGCTGTTCCAGTCGCTCGTGACGAGCAAGGGCGGCCGCATTCTCAAGGCCGACGGCTGCAGCATCGCCTTCGATGACGCCAACGGCATGTGGGCGCTGAAGACGCTTGAGGCGTTTGGCAAATCGGGTATGCCGAATCTTGCACTCGGGCAGGCCCGCCAGTCATTCGTCGCCGGCAATGTCGGGATCCTCGCGGACTCCACGTCCTATGTGGCAGCGGCGGAGCGGCAGATCGGCGGACGCTTTCAGTTCAAGACCGTTGCTTTCCCTCTGGCCGCGGCCGAGGGGCGCCTTCCTGCAGGCGGCAACGTCGCCATGGTCTTCGCCAAGGACGCCGAACGCCAGAAGGCCGCCTGGAAGTATGTGAAGTTCGTCACCGGGCCGGTCGGCCAGACCGCCATGGTCAATCTGACCGGCTATATGCCGGGCAACGAGATCGCGGTGAAGACGCCGGACATGCTGGGCGCTTTCTACGCGAAGAGCCCCAACCACATGACCAGTATCCAGCAACTGCCGCTGTTGACGGAATGGGCATCGTTTCCAGGGGACAATTCGCTGAAGATCATCGAGGTGATCAAGCATCACATCGAAGGTCTTGTGACAGGCAGGCGTACGGCGGAGCAGGTCATGCCGGAACTGGTTCGAGCCGTGTCCGATCTTCTGCCAAAGTGTGGCGGTTAGCGATCGAACGAACGGGGCGGGACGCCATCACGCAGTCCCGCCTTGGGGCCCTTGGTCACCTCGCTTGGCGGGCTCCGCGGCGTGGAATGCAGAACCGAGCGCACGAGATCCTCGCTATGGCGAGCTGCTGTTCCTCGCGAAGCCAGGGGCGCGCCCGTCACCGAGGTCCGGATCGCGCCATTCATGTGCCATTGTCAGTAGCGCACTCTGAAATCGGCGGAACATGGCAATGGTGGACTCATCCATCTCCTGGATGGGACCGGCAATCTCAAGCACGAGATTCAATGCATTGTAGCGGTCGACCGGGTCGCTAAGGATGTCGGCGAGTGTGGAGACGGCGTCATCTCCTGCAAATTCCACGATCAGAGACTGCTCGTAGATCAGCCGGCTGCGAAATTCCGGGCTCATCAACTTGAACGGTCGACGTGAGTGCAACAGGAGGTTCGATCTCTCGAGGCGATCGCGACGTACCGAACCGCGCGTGCGCGCGAGCAGGACCAGCATGCGGATGATGCCCTCTGCGTAGCCGCCGACATTCGCGCGCTTGAGCACGTCCTGTACATGGGGCAGCCTGGCAGTATCGCGCGACTGATGCCGCGGGCCGCGCGCTTTTCCCAGCTCGCGCATCCACGGCGTTCCGTAGAGCGAATGAAATGCAAACTCGATGCCGGCATCACGAATTTCGCGCTGGGTATCGAGGCTGCGCTCGATTTGATCCGCAACAAAATGTTCGAGCTTCACAAGCGTGTTGCCGACTGACAGGGGTTCGCGCCGTCGACGCACTTCGTTGGCCAGATCGCCGATACTGGCCAGAAGTGGATTCCGCCGGGAATAGAAATAATACTGCTGCCGCATCGGGTGCAGGTGTCGCTGAGCCTCGGCCAGTGCCGGCGTTACCATCGACCGGATCATTGGCTGCAGGCTCAGTTCGTAGGTCTTGACCGCCCATTCCGACCAGCCCGAGGTTGCTGCGAACTCGATCTCCTCGTCGCGGCCGTCATCGAACTTGAGGATATCTGACATCTTGCGGGCTTCGAAGGAAACGGTGGTACCTTCGCGGCCGCTTTCGATCAGCATCTCGTAAAGACCGGGCGCCAGTGATTCGATCGTCTTGACCACCGAGCCGATCTGTTCGTGGTGCTCGTTGGCAACCTGCGCCGACACAAAGATGCCGAGGTGGCCGATACTGTCGTGCAATGTATATATGATGATGCGGCCACTCGCCTCGATCTCCTTCTCGGAGGAGAAGAGATCACAGATCCAGTTCAGGGCCTGCGATGGCGGCGTAATATTGTCGCCGTGTGAAGCGAAAACAATCACAGGCACTTCGATGTGGTTGAGGTCAACCCTTATGCCATCGTCAAGCACGGCTTCGCCGCGCGTCAAGCGGTTGCCTATGAACAGGTTTTCAACGATCCAGCGGATCTCCTCGGCATTCATCAGGTAAAAGCCCGACCACCATTTCTCGAACTCCAGAAAGCGATTGGATTCGCTGTCGACATTGGCGAACAAATCGAAGTTCTTGCGAAACCAGTTTTTACCGGGATTGAGCATCTCGAAATTGAGCACCAGATTGGCGCCATCGAACTTGCCGCCACCAAGATCCGAGATGACCGCGGCTGGCACTCCACCTCCTGCAAGTCCCCCGAAATAGCGGAACGGATTTCGTCCCAGATGACCGGCCCAATAGGATAGTGGCGCGCCGGCGATCACCACAGGTCCCATCAGGTCCGGATGGGTGGCAGCGAGGATCATCGCTGCCCATCCTCCCTGGCAATTGCCGGTGACAAGCGGTTTTGGCGCATTCGGATGCCGTGAATGGACCTCGCGCAGGAACCGGGCTTCGGCGTCGCAGACATCGGCCAATGTCTGGTTGGGCTCCGGATCGCGATAGAAGATGACAAAATAGACGGGATGACCGTATCTCAGCGCGACGCCGACCTCGGACTCGCCCTTCAGGCCGCCAATGCCGCTACCTTGTCCTGCGCGGGGATCAATGATGACCCAGGGCCGAGCATCAGCGCGAGTCTGGTTCATCCCCGGCGGCGGTTCGACACGCACCAGCGCGTAATTGACAGGACGAGGAAGCTTTCGGCCGTCTATGACTACGTGATAGTCGAACGCAAGCGCCGGCTTGAATTCCTCTTGTTCGCGTTCAATCGCCTCGTCCCCGCGGCGACACAACGTGTCGAGAAAGAGGATCCAACGCTGACCTGCATCCAGGAGGTAGTCTGAGAACCCCGTATTGGTCCCCAAGCTCAGGATGCCGGGCAACAGTTGCTCGAGCGAGTCGAGCGTTGTCCGCCCAGCGCGAAACTGGTCGGATGCAAGCCTCTCGCCATGCAGGAAGCTCAATCTGATGAGTGTCTGGAGCTGAGCAAAGCTGTCGTCCCAGTACCGCCGCGCATTTTGCAGCGAGGTGTGGCCCTGCGCGGTGAAGATGTCGTTGTCCATCATGTGCCAAGCCCCGATGCAAAGCCAGACGCGACCTTGTGCAGGCCGACAGCAGGTTTCCTGATCTTACTGGGTTGCGGTTGGGTGTCGGCACCGGGTGCCACGCAAATTCCTGTTTCCGACAGCATGCAAAATTCCTGACGATCGTTACGCCGCAATAGCGCAATCCCCATTGCCCACCTTAACTTCCGTGGCCTGCATGACTTTGCGATTGGTCAAGGACGTCGTCGGCGAGAAGCCTTCGATTGATGACAGTACGATGACGTTCTCCGCGTCCGCCGGATGCTGCGGTCATCCCGACGCAGCTACGATCGTCGGCCAGATCGCGGCGGCGCTTTGATCGTCGCGCGATATGAACGCAGCGTGCGCTGAGCGTGCATGGCCCGATGGCGCGATTGTCGATCGCGGAATCCGCATGCGTCCGAATGATGCCCAGTGCTGGCCACGCGACACGGCGCGCTTGAAGATGCGCAACACTGGCGCCGGAAGTACGTCCGTGCGCAACATTGCATCATCGTGCAGGCCGCCGTGGAGTCCGGCAGCACGCGCGAGCCGATCTTCGCCTGCCGATTTATCGTCTGCAATCCGTGGCAGATGAAATTTTCATGACATCCATTGTCGTGAACCCGGAATTTGACTTAACGCAAAGGGAACGTCGACGGCGCGGTTTATTCGTGTGAGCGATCGCGCTTGCAACGGTCGTGTTGGTAGAGCCGGGTCATTGAGGAGAGGCTGATATGAACGCTGTTGATCCTCTCCCCAAGGTTTGGGATCCCGAGAGTCGCATCGGCGACATGTTGCGCGGCAAGCGCGGGCTGGTTGTTGGCATCGCGAACGAGCACAGCATTGCCTATGGCTGCGCGGCAAAGCTTAGAGCCTTTGGCGCCGACCTTGCCGTGACCTATCTGAACGAAAAGTCCGAGCGCTTCGTGCGGCCGCTGGCCGAGCAGCTCCAGGCCGATCTGGTCATGCCGCTCGATGTCGAACAGCCCGGACAGCTCGATGCCGTCTTTGACCGCATTCGGACCGAGTGGGGCAGGATCGACTTCGTCATTCATTCAATCGCTTTCGCCCCGCGCGAGGACCTCCACGGCAGGCTCACGGATTGTTCGCTACACGGTTTCCAGCAGGCCATGCGCGTGTCGTGCTATTCGTTCGTCGAGATGGCCCGCCTGGCGGAGCCCCTGATGCCGCAGGGCGGGGCGCTGCTGACGATGAGCTATTACGGCGCCGAAAAAGTCGTCAGCAGATACAACGTCATGGGGCCGGTCAAGGCGGCGCTGGAAGCGACGACGCGCTATCTGTCCGCCGAACTTGGCGAAAAGGGCATTCGTGTTTTCGCGGTCTCGCCTGGCCCTCTCAAGACGCGGGCTTCAAGCGGCATCGCCCATTTTGACGAACTCGTGGACGCAGCCGTCGCCCGCAGCCCCGGCCATCGATTGGTCGACATCGCGGAAGTCGGACGCGTCGTCGCCTTCCTGGTCGGCGGAGGCGCCTCGGGCATGACCGGCGACACGATCTACGTCGACGCCGGCCTGCACGTGGTGGCCTGAGACCAAGGTATCGGCCGATGAAAAAATCCATCTCTTCGGCCAGCGCCGCCGAAATGATCGCAGACGGCGCGACGCTCATGGTCGGCGGCTTCATGGGCGTGGGCTCGCCACATCGCCTCATTGATGCCATCGTCGCCGCCGGCAAGCGCAATCTCACCGTCATCTCCAACGATACCGCCCGTCCGGGCGTTGGTATCGGAAAGCTGATTTCCGCCGGTCTCGTTCGCCGCGTCATCGCCTCGCACATCGGTCTCAATCCGCTGACCCAGAAGGGCATGCTCAACGGCGACATCGAGGTGGAGCTTGTGCCGCAAGGCACCCTTGCCGAACGCATCCGGGCCGGCGGGTTCGGGCTTGGCGGCGTTCTGACCAAGACGGCGCTCGGAACTCGCGCTGCCGAAGGGCAGCGGGTGATCGAGATCGATGGCGAGCGCTGGCTTTATGCTCCGCCGCTCCGCGCCGACTTCGCGTTGATCCATGCCGACCGGGCGGATCACAGCGGCAATCTCACCTATCAACTGACCGCCACGAATTTCAATCCGGTGATGGCCATGGCGGCCGAAACCGTGATTTGCGAACCCCGCGAGATCGTCCCCGTCGGAGTCATTCCCCCCGATTCCGTGACCACCTCCGGCATCCTGGTCGACCTGCTGATCGAGAGGGCCGCATGATGAGCCCGCAGGAGATCATTCAGCGTCGCGTCGCGCTCGAGTTGCGCGAAGGCAACCTCGTCAACCTCGGCATCGGCCTGCCGACCGGGGTCGCGCACTATGTACCCCATGATGCAGGCATCCTGTTCCAGTCCGAGAACGGGATCGTCGGCATGGGCGCGCGTCCGCCGGAAGGGATGGAGGATCAAGATCTCACCGACGCCGGCGGAGGTTTCGTTATGTCCGTGCCCGGCGCCGCCACGGTGGACAGTCCGCTCTCGTTCGGACTGATCCGCGGCGGTCATCTCGACGTGACCGTGCTCGGCGGTCTGCAGGTCGATGAGCGGGGCTACCTCGCCAACTGGATGGTGCCCGGGAAGATGGTGCCTGGCATGGGCGGCGCGATGGACCTCGTGTCTGGGGCACGGCGCGTGATCGTAGCGATGCAGCACATGGCCAACGGAATGCCGAAGATCGTTCCCGAGTGTACCCTGCCCATCACCGCGATCCGCCGCGTCAACTTGATCGTCACCGAACTGGCCGTGATCGAACCGACGGCATCAGGGCTTTGCCTGCGCGAGCGCGGCAAGGGCGTGACCGTCGATACGATCCGGCAAGCAACATCGGCCCGTCTGGTGATACCAGAGGTGGTCCCGGAAATGGCGATCGCCGAGTGAGCGTTCTGGTTCTCTTCAATGGAGGCGCAATGCGCTGGGTAGCTTCGTATCGATCGGTCACATGCACCCGGGCCGGCCCGGCACCTACGAGGCGTTATCGAGAAAGGTGTTCGGATAAGTCGGGTAACGTATCCACGACATATCCGTCATCGACTCGTTAAGTCGCGAATTTACGATCCAGATCGGAACCGAGATCATGATCTCATCAGCCAAGATCAAGAACACCATCTGGGAAGATCTCCAGATCGGAGCGGAAGCCGCGATCGAACGCACCTGCTCGGAGCAGGACGTTGTGTTGTTCGCGCACGTGTCGGGAAATCTCAATCCGGCAACCCTGTATATTTCCAAGGATGGCAACGTCGATCACGCGGCAGCGGCGCCCTCGATGTGGGTCGGCTCGCTGTTTTCTGCCGTTCTCGGCAATTTGCTGCCCGGTCCAGGCACTCTCTATCGATCGCAAAGCCTGCGCTTTCTTGATCGGGTCCATGTCGGTGACAGGCTCAAAATCAGCGTGCGCTGTTCGGCCAAGGGCGAGAAACCTTTGGTGACGTTCGAGACACGGGTAGAGCGGATCGGCGGACAGAAGATCTGCGAGGGTGTCGCGGAAGTGGAGGCGCCGGTACAGCCGATCGAGGCCGAACTCGAGAAACTGCCGGGCCTGATCCTGGACCGGGGCGACCTGTTCGCCGGCCTGATCGAGCGCGCGTCGCGGCTGCCGCCGCTGGTGACCGCGGTCGTGTGTCCTGACGATCGCAACGCTCTCGGAGGCGCGCTGCTCTCCGCGGAGAAGCAATTGATCACCCCGGTTCTGATCGGCGATGCCGACCGCATTCGCCGTGCGGCCGACGAAATCGGCAAGGATCTGGCCGGTATCCAGATCGTTCATGCTCCGGATCATCATGCCGCCGCTGTCAAGGCGGTTGCCATGGTCAATGCGGGCGAAGCCGGAGCGGTCATGAAGGGCAACATCCACTCCGATGAGTTGCTCGCCGAAGTGGTCAAGAAGGACGGCGGACTGCGTGGTGCCCGGCGCATCAGCCACGTCTTTGTCATGGACGCGCCGACGCTCGACAACTTCCTGTTCATTTCGGATGCGGCCATCAATATCGCGCCCGATCTCCTCACGAAGGTCGATATCGTGCAGAACGCCGTCGATCTTGCGCGGGCATGCGGGGTCGCGCGACCTCGCGTCGGCATCCTGTCCGCCGTGGAGACTGTCAACATCAACATCCCCTCGACGATCGACGCGGCAGTCCTGTCGAAGATGGCCGATCGCGGTCAGATCACCGGCGCCGTCGTCGATGGGCCCCTTGCCATGGACAATGCGATCGACGTCGAGGCGGCAAGGACGAAGGGCATTGCCTCGCTCGTGGCAGGGCGCGCCGACGTCCTGATCGTTCCGAATCTCGAATCCGGCAACATGCTGGCGAAGGAGCTCACTTTCATCGCGCGGGCCGAGGCGGCGGGTCTCGTCGTCGGCGCACGTGTGCCCGTGATCCTGACGAGCCGGGCCGACAATGATCGCGCCCGGCTCGCGTCCTGCGCTTTGGCGCAGCACTACGATCATTTCAGACGAACCGGCGAGCCGATCGCAATCGAGCCCGAGCCGGCGATCGCAGCGGAGTAGCGGCCATGCGCGACGTCGTTCTTACCCTCAATGCCGGATCATCGTCGGTCAAGTTCGCTATCATCGACGCATCTCTGGAGGAACCCGCCGCAATCGCAGGCGGCCAGGTCGAGAGCTTGGCGCAGGAACCGCGCCTGAAGGCGAAAGTTGCCGGCGAACATGGCTCGGATGCGATTGCGTTGCCGCACTCGTCAGCCACCCATCGCGAGGCGATCGAAGCGATCTTCGACTGGATCGGCCGGCACATGGTCTCCGTGAACGTGGCTGCTGTCGGTCACCGCGTGGTGCATGGCGGTGCGCATCACTCGGCGCCGTCGTTGATCACCGATGCGCTGGTTCGGGAGTTGCGCGAGCTCGTGTCCTTGGCGCCGCTCCACCAGCCGCACAATCTGGCCGGCATTGAGGCAGCGCGCGATGCCTTCCCCGCGGTTCCGCAGGTTGCCTGTTTCGACACCGCGTTCCACCGCGGACACGATTTCGTGACGGATGCATTCGCCATTCCGCGGCACTTCTATGAAGAAGGCGTGCGCCGATACGGCTTCCACGGGCTGTCATACGAGTTCGTCGTGTCGCGTCTGCAACGGATCGCGCCCGACATTGCTGGAGGCCGGGTCATCGTCGCCCATCTGGGCAACGGCGCGTCGCTGTGCGGCATATCCAACGGCAGATCCATCGCCTCCACGATGGGCTTCACGGCGCTCGACGGCCTGGCGATGGGCACGCGTTGCGGACAGATCGATCCGGGCGTTCTGCTCTATCTCATGTCGCAGAAGGGAATGGATTGCGCGGCACTGACGGACCTTCTCTACCACAAGTCCGGGCTGATCGGGCTGTCCGGCGTCTCGGCTGACATGCGCGAACTCGAAGCTTCCGACCGTGCCGAAGCGCGCGAAGCCATCGCCTATTTTGTCATGCGGGTCTGTCGGGAGACCGCCTCGCTGGTTGCCGCGCTCGAAGGGATCGATGCGATCGTTTTCACAGGCGGCATCGGTGAGAATTCGCGAATGGTTCGTGCGAGCGTCCTGCAACGCCTCGGCTGGCTCGGTGTCGAATTCGACGCAAAGGCGAATGACGCCGGTGCACAAATCGTGTCAGCCGCGGGGTCGCGGGTTCGGGCTCTCGTCATTCCAACAGATGAAGAACTCATGATCGCGCGGCACACGGCCAAGATCGTCGGAGTGGAAGGCACTGCGCGGGCCGCCTGAGACGCTAACGGCGCAGATGAGCGATAGACATGGTGACTGGCTTCGAGAGGGTGACTGTTTGGAAAGTTTGACTGCGGCCGGGAAAGCCGCCTCGCTCCGAACCTTGAAGATCAAGCACGTGCGTTTGGCGCGGACGTGCGATTTGTGAATTCGGCACCGCTGCAGCACGGGCAGCTCGCAAGAAGGATTAATGTATCATGGAACCGTTCTTTGCCCCCGAACGCGCTTTCGATCGCACCATCACCATGGGCGAGCAATTCGCAAATCAGCAACAATTGGTGAGCCTTGCGCTTTCGCGCCACGTGGAGCGGTGCAGCCGCGACCACAACGAGCGGGCCGGAAAATGGTTCGAATCCGCGCGGACGGCATGGCAAAGCCTTCAGCAACAGGCGGCGCAGGGCCATGCGCTGGAATTGTTCACGAGCTACGCCCAGGACGCCGGACAGCGCATGGCGCTGACCCTCGACGTACTCCGCGAGCGCGGCAACGTCGACGTCGAGCACGAAGCCGCCGGCACTCCGCCCGTGCTCGTCTATGATTACAGCATCGTCATGGACGGCGCCACGATGAAGCGCCCCGTCAACTACCGGCTGTTGCGCATCAATCCGCCGCAAGAGATGGTGGTGAAGGATGAGAACCGACCGTTCGTCATCATCGACCCGCGGGCTGGCCATGGCGCGGGCATCGGCGGATTCAAGGATGACAGCCAGGTTGGCGTCGCTTTGCGCGCGGGTCACCCCGTCTACTTCATCGCCTTCGGGCCACATCCGCAACCCGGCCAGACTCTGGCCGATGTCACCAAAGCGGAAGCCGAATTCGTGCGCGAGGTTGCGCGGCGCCACCCGAAGGCGCCGAATCCCATCGTCGTCGGCAATTGCCAGGGCGGATGGGCGACCTTACTACTCGCCGCGACCAATCCGGACATCACGGGTCCCCTCGTCATCAACGGAGCGCCGCTTGCCTACTGGTCCGGACCGCTGGGCTCGGATCCGATGCGCTATAATGGCGGGCTGCTCGGCGGAATGGTGCCGGCGCTGCTGTTCAGCGATCTCGGTCATGGCGAGTTCGACGGCGCACACCTCGTGATGAACTTCGAGATGCTCAATCCCTCGCGCAACTACTGGGGAAAATATTTCGACCTTTACGAGAACCCTGAGGATGGCCGTGAACGCTTCCTCGAGTTCGAGCGCTGGTGGGGTGGCTTCCATTTCATGAACGAGGCCGAGATCCGCTGGATCGTCGAGCAGCTGTTCGTCGGAAACCGCCTGGCGCGCGGCGAGGCCTATCTGGAGCATGGACGGCGTGTCGATCTGAAGTCCATCCGCTCGCCGATTATCGTGTTCGCCAGCCACGGCGACAACATCACGCCGCCGCAGCAGGCGCTGAACTGGATCCCGGATACCTACGCCGACGAGGACGAGATCAAGATCCGTGGCCAGCGGATCGTCTACCTGGTGCACGACAGGGTCGGGCATCTAGGGATTTTCGTGTCTTCCTCGGTGGCGAGGAAGGAACATACCGAGATGACCTCGACGCTGCAAACGATCGAGGCGCTCGCGCCGGGCCTCTACGAGATGCGTATCGAGCAGGAGGAGGGGGTTGGCGCCGATAAACATTTCCTCGTGAGCTTCCACTCTCGCACCATGCGCGACCTGGCGGAGATCGATCGCCATCGGCGCGAAGAGAGAGGCTTCGGTACGGTCGACCGTCTTTCGCAACTCGGCAGCAATGTCTACGATCTGACCTTGCGTCCGCTGGTGCAATCGGCCGTTTCGGCGCCTGTTGCTGCGGCCATTCGTGCGTCCCATCCGCTCCGCGTGCAGCGGGCCATGATGTCGGATCGCAACCCGCTCATTCGTCCGGTCGCGGCCCTGGCCCAGAATGCGCGTGAACACCGCACCGCGGTCGCGGCCGATCATCCGCTTCGGCAGATCGAGCGGCTGTGGTCCAGCGCGATCGAACAATCCGTCGATTTCTTCCGCGACTTCCGGGATGCCTGCTACGAGACGGCGTTTCTCGGCCTGTACGTCTCGCCCTATTCCGCCTATGTCGGCCGCGACTACAGCTTCGAACGTACGCGCAAGGATCCGAATGAGCTGCGCTTCCTGCCCGAGGTCCAGGCGCACCTGCTCAGCATCGATCGCGGCGGTTATGCCGAAGCGACCATCCGCATGCTGATTCTCTTGGCGGCCGCCCGCGGATCCGTGCGGCGGGACCGATTGCAGCGTTCGTCCCGGATGCTGACCATGGACGAGCCCTTCGCGTCCATGGGGGCCGCCGCGCGCGCAGCCGCCATTCACGAGCAGACCATCATCGTCGAATTCGAACGCGAGCGCGCGATCGAGGCACTTCCCAAGCTGCTTCCCGACACCGAGTCCCGTCGCAGGGCGCTTGCTGCGGTCGAAGAGGTCGCAGGTCCGCTCGAGGAAATGGAGCCGCACACGATCCAGACTATCCAGACGTTCCGGCGTATCCTCGATCTATCTCCGACGGTCGTTGCGGCAGAGTAGCCGACGAGGCGTCATGCCGCGCCGCGGGTTGATCGAAGAATTGCGAGCGCCGAGGTGCCCGCCGACGCTAGCGTGACCGTGATGCGCGCGCAGTCTGTCGGCGTGTGAGACAGATCCGCCGATCGAGGTCGCCGACGCCCTGTCGGCGACACCAGCCAGTTGTGAACTGGTACGATCCCGCACGAAACTTGGCGAAAAATATCCCAGGAAAGCGTAGCCAAATTAGCGATGGATTTGGGCTAGTTTGGAGTGCACATGTGTGCACTGTTCATAGTCCAGCCCATTGAAGGGATATGATAAGTAATTGAAATATCAAAGCTATCGATTTTCTGTGGCGCCGATGATGGATTGGACCGACCGGCATTGCCGCGTGTTTCACCGTCACACGTCCCGGCGTGCGCGGCTTTATACGGAGATGCTGACGACCGGTGCCGTCATTCACGGCGACCGGAACCGGCTGCTTGGCTTCGACCCGGCCGAGCATCCGATCGCGCTGCAGCTTGGCGGCTCGGATCCGGCCGACCTCGCGACCGCGGCTGCGATCGGCGAGGATTTTGGTTATGACGAAATCAACCTCAATGTCGGCTGTCCGTCTGACCGCGTGAAGGATGGTCGCTTCGGCGCCTGCCTGATGGCCGAACCGGCGCTGGTGGAGGAAGGCGTCTCCGCGATGAAGCGCGCGGTGAAGATTCCGGTTACGGTCAAGTGCCGCATCGGCATCGACGACCAGGATCCGGAAATTGCCCTCGACGTGCTGGCGCGCGGCGTGGTCGCGGCGGGGGCCGACGCGCTGATCGTGCATGCACGAAAAGCCTGGCTCAACGGTTTGTCGCCGAAGGAAAACCGCCACATCCCGCCGCTCGATTACGATCGGGTCTACCGGCTCAAGGCCGCGTTGCCGGATGTTCCCATCATCATCAATGGCGGCATTGCGAGCATTGCGGAAGCCAAAGGGCATCTCGACCATGTCGATGGCGTGATGCTGGGACGGGCGGCCTATCAGGAGCCGTGGCGGCTGCTCGAGGTCGATGGCGAATTGTTCGGCGAGGCGGTGCCGCACCGCACGATGAAGGGCGTCTTCGCGGCGATGGAGCCGTATATCGAGGCGCAGCTAGCGCAGGGCACAAAACTGCATGCGATGACCCGGCATTTCGTCGGCGCGTTCCACGGCGTGCCCGGCGCGCGCGCCTTCCGCCGCCATCTGGCGGAGAACGGCGTGAAGTCGGGCGCCGGCGTCGAGGTGCTGCGCGACGCCATCGCGCGGGTCGAGGACCGGGCGCTGGTTGCCGCCTGAATCATTCGAGGCCGGGCCGAGCCTGCCGGCGCTAATTCGTCGCCGAGCGGGATCGCTTGCTGTTGGTGGCGACCTCGGGATAGCCGTGCAGCAGCACCTTGTCGGCCTTCACGCCCCAGCTTTCCAGCCGATCCAGAAAGCTCATGCCGAGCAGATTGGTCTTCATCTGGCCGCGTGGCACCACCAGCGCCGGCACCGATTTTTCGACCAGGCCGCCGACTGCGAGGCGGTCGAGCGTCAGCCGCGCCGCCTTGGTGTAGCCGCCGGCGGTTTCGACGTCGACATTGTACTCGAGCATCTCGATCGGCAATCCGATCGCCTTGGCCGTCTCCCAGGTCAGCACGACCGAGGTTGCGCCGGTATCGAGGACCATCGGCGCCTTGACGCCGTTGATCCTGGCATGCAGCGCGAATTCGCCGGCCCTCCCGCGCGGGATCTGCACCGGTGGCGGCGGTGCCAGGCTCTGTTGCCGCAGCATCCTGGTCACCGAGTGTCCGGCGTGCGCGATCCGGTCGCGATCGCCATAGGCGACGACGGCGCCAGCGGTGAGCATCGCCGCAACGAGGAGAAGGCGGATCACAGCGCGCCTCCGTCGATCCGGCCGGCAATCAGTCGCGCGCGGTGCGCGGCGCCATCGGCTCCAGTCCGGCTTCGGCCATGCGCGCGGCAAGTCCTTCCATCACGGCCAGCCGTTCCGCAGTCTCCATCCGCGGCCAGCGTGCGATCTCCGGAAGCGTCCGTCCGCAGCCGAAGCAGAGTTTGGTCCTGGGGTCGATCATGCAGACTGCGATACACGGCGTTTCTTTACTCATCTACCGATAGTGAAATGGTTTTCGTCGCTTGGCGCAAGCGCTTCGGTCACAGCCCGGTTCCTGCACTCATGATCGACTTGTGGCGCGCGCGCCGCTTGTCGTCGGCGGCCGCGGCGGCCGGTTCCGGCTGCAGCGGCGGGGTATCCTCGGTCAGCGGCGCCAGCGCGCTCATCACGCGCTCCGGCGGGAAGGTGACGATCACCTCGGTGCCGATGCGCAGTTTCGATTTCAGCGTGAACGTGCCGCCATGCATGTCGATCAGGCTCTTGGCGATCGGCAGGCCGAGGCCCGCGCCCTGTTCGGCCGACTTGATCGAGTTGGAGCCCTGGCCGAACGAGGCCAGCACGATCGGGATTTCATCCTCGGCGATGCCGGAACCGGTGTCCTTGACGCTCAGATATTGTCCGCCGGAAGCGGTCCAGCCCACCTTGAGCCAGATATCGCCGCCTTGCGGGGTGAACTTGATGGCGTTGGACAACAGGTTGAGCACCACCTGTCGCGTGGCGCGCTCATCGCCCCAGAGGCGGGGCATGCCGTGCTCGAACACCTCGTGGATGGTGATGCCGCGGCTGGTTGCGCGCAGCTTCAACAGATGGTGGCAGTCGGACACCACGTGCACCAGCGACACCGCTTCCTCGTTCAATTCGTAGCGGCCGGCCTCGATCCGCGACAGGTCGAGAATCTCGTTGATGAGATTGAGCAGGTGAACGCCGGAATTGTGGATGTCGGCGGAGTATTCCTTGTAGACCGGCACGGTATGCGCGCCAAAGATTTCGCTCTTCATCACCTCGGAGAAGCCGAGGATGGCGTTCAGCGGCGTTCGCAGTTCGTGGCTCATCTGCGCCAGGAAGCGGGATTTGGCGACGTTGGCGGATTCGGCGCGGTGCCGCGCTTCGTCGGAAATCGCCTTGGCCTGTTCGAGCTCGCCGATCAGCGCGTCCTTTTCGGCGCGCGCTTCGAGCGTGGCCAGCGTGGTCGAATGCAGTTGATGGGCGAGCAGGGCGAAATAGGCTTCGGCGGCGACCGCCAGCAGCGCCAGTGCGTAATTGTCGAAGGTGCCGCCCAATATGAAATTGAGCGCGATCGCCGCCGTCACCGGCGCGGTCGCCGCCATCGCCGCGATCGGCAGCGTCGCCGCCAGCATGCTCGACACCGCGACCACCAGCAGCATCAAGAACATCATCATCGTGTTCGAGACGACGTCGAGACCCGCCGGGTGCAGCAGGATCGCGGTCCAGCACAGTCCGTAGAGCAGGTCCAGCAGCACGAAGTGGGTTTGCCATTTGCGCGTCGCGGCGAGCGTCGGCTGTTCGCCGAGGAAGCGGCGGCAACTGCGAATGATCGCGGCATGGATGCAGAGCATGCCGACGGTCCATACCGCGGCCGGCAAGGCGTACTTCCAAAGGCCGAACAGCACGCCGGTCGCAACCACCAGTAGCATGACGACGAAGGAGGCCGACACGCGGGTCTGGGCGTATTGCCGGAGCAGTTCGGTGTCGAAAGCCGGGCGGGTGCCGCTCGATGATGTCAGCCGGTCCCGCGCCTCGCGTACCCGTTGCGCCGCCACGCGCCGGGTGTTGGCCGGTTGTGCCACCGGCGGTTCCGCCGGAAGCTGGACAACCTCGGGCTTTTCTGCGGCGATACTCATTGAACAACACAAATCCTGCCCGCGAACCGCGCGGGCTTTTGCATTGTCTATCTGTGGGGCCAAATCATTAAGCGATGACTTAAAGCGCTAAAAATATTCGTTAATCGGAAGTTGAAATTAACCTGTCGGGCACGCGGAACCCCGTATTTGACGGAAAAACATACGGGGTTCGCCTTGCAATCTTAACCGGGTTTTTTAACTCAGCGCTCCAGCCGGGCCATCAGGCTGGAGGTATCCCAGCGCTTGCCGCCCATCTTCTCGACCTCGGCGTAGAACTGGTCGACCAGCGCGGTCACCGGCAAATTGGCGCCGTTG
The DNA here is from genome assembly GCA_964609175.1 of uncultured Bradyrhizobium sp. Classification (GTDB taxonomy): domain Bacteria; phylum Pseudomonadota; class Alphaproteobacteria; order Rhizobiales; family Xanthobacteraceae; genus Bradyrhizobium. Next base: position 25,031 of record CAZSRR010000030.1, on the reverse strand, counting down.
CGGCGGGCTTCCGCGATGCAGATCGAAAGATCCTTGCGCATCCATTCGACGGCGAAGCCGAAATCGAACTTGCCGTCGTTCATCGTCTTGTAGCGGTTCTCCATCTGCCAGGACTGCGCCGCGCCCTTGGAGATGGTCTCGACTACGTCCGGTACGTTCAGCCCGGCCTTCTTGGCGAAATGCAGGCCTTCGGACAAGCCCTGGACGAGGCCTGCGATGCAGATCTGGTTGACCATCTTGGTGAGCTGGCCGGCGCCGGCGGGGCCGAGCAGCTTGCACATCCGCGCATAGGACCCGGAGATGACCGGCTCGGCCGCCGCATAATCGTCGGCCTTGCCGCCGCACATCACGGTCAGCACGCCGTTTTCCGCGCCCGCCTGGCCGCCGGATACGGGCGCATCGATGAACTTGAAGCCGGCCTTGGTTGCGGCGGCGTCGAGCTCGCGGGCCACTTCGGCGGAGGCGGTGGTGTGGTCGACGAAGATCGCGCCCTTCTTCATGCCGGCGAACGCGCCGTCGGGACCGATCGTCACCGAGCGCAGGTCATTATCGTTGCCGACGCAGCACATGACGAGATCCTGGCCCTCGGCGGCGGCCTTTGGCGTCGCCGCGGTCTTGCCGCCGAACTTGTCCGCCCATTCCTTGGCCTTGGCGCCGGTCCGGTTGTAGACGGTCACCTCGTGGCCGCCTTTTTTCACCAGATGTCCCGCCATGGGGAATCCCATTACGCCGAGACCGAGAAAAGCGACTTTAGCCATGTGCGATTACCTTGAAGTTTGCCGGCACATCGGGTTCGCCGGACGGGAGTTCATGGGGAGCCGCACCATACTAGCTGCGCAGGGCAGGGCAACGCCTTCGTTTGGCGGGCGGCGCCGCAACTGTGCTAAGGTAACAGGCCGAATAACACTACAAGAAGGGAGTGACATCGCATGGGCGTCAGCGTGGGCGTGCTCGACCATTTCAACATCCGGACCCGCAACCTTGCCGATACGGTCCGGTTCTATGAGGACATTCTGGGTCTGGAAAAGGGTGCCCGGCCGAACTTCGCCTTTCCGGGCGCGTGGATGTACAGCGAGGGCAAGGCGGTGGTGCACCTCGTCGACATCGCCAGCACCGACGAGGCGCAAAAGCCGGATTCCGGCGTCGTCCACCATGTCGCCTTCGCCAGCCAAGGTTTTGACGGCATGAAGCGGCGGCTTGAGCAGAAGGGCATGGCCTATGAGTCGCGGCAGGTGCCGGGCGGCGACCTCTGGCAGATCTTCGTCAATGATCCCAACGGTGTCATGATCGAACTGAACTACGAGGCCGCCAAGGAGCAGGGCGCCGCCGCGCCGACCATGCGCACGGACGACGTCGGCGCGAGGTAGCCTTTTGCGCTGAACCGCTCTATGGGTCCGCATCGGAGCGATGCCGATCAGCGGCAGATTGTGTTGGCGCAAAGAGAAAACGCGTCAAACCAATAAATTGGAACTCGCTTCGCGCCCATTGCCGAAGCGGGTTCGGGAGAAGTGCAAGTGAGCGTTTCGCAGCAGCAGGTTCTGGATTCCCTCGGCCGGGTGGCCTCGCCGCGTGGGGTGCCCCTGACCAATCCCAACGTGCTGTCGGCGATCTCGGTCACCGACGGCAAGGTGTTCTTCTCCATCAATGTCGACGCCGCGGAGGCCCGCGCCTGGGAGGGCGTGCGCGCGCAGGCCGAGGCCGCCGTGCGCGCCATTCCCGGCGTCACCGCGGCGATGGTCGCCCTGACGGCCGAGCGCACGCCTGGATCGCCGTCCGCCGCGCCCGCGCCGCACAGGCATGGCCGTGCGCAGTCTTCCGGCGTGCAGCCGGCTTCCGCGCATCGCCCGCCGCAGGGCGCGCCGTCGCCGATGTCGAAACAGGCCGATATCCCCGGCGTCGCCGCAATCATCGCGGTTGCCTCGGGCAAGGGCGGTGTCGGCAAGTCCACCACCGCGCTCAATCTGGCGCTCGGCCTGCGCGATCTGGGCCTGCGGGTCGGCCTGCTCGATGCCGATATTTACGGCCCCTCGGTGCCGCGGCTGACCGGCATCAACCAGAAACCGCAGCTCGACGACAACAGGAAGATGATTCCGATCCGGCGTTTCGGTCTCCCGATCATGTCGATCGGATTTCTGGTCGAGGAAGACACCGCAATGATCTGGCGCGGGCCGATGGTGATGTCGGCGATCACCCAGATGCTGCGCGACGTGGCGTGGGGTGCGCTCGACATTCTCGTCGTCGACATGCCGCCCGGCACCGGCGATGCGCAATTGACGCTGGCGCAGAATGTGCCGCTGAAGGGCGCGGTGATCATCTCGACGCCGCAGGATCTCTCGCTGATCGACGCCCGGCGGGGGCTTGCGATGTTCAGGAAGGTCAACGTTCCCGTGCTCGGCATCGTCGAGAACATGAGCTATTTCCAGTGCCCCGAATGCGGAACCCGCTCGGACATTTTCGGCCATGGCGGCGCCTGCCAGGAGGCCGAGCGGCTTGGGGTTCCGTTCCTCGGCGAGATCCCCCTGCATATGTCGATCCGGACCACCTCCGATGACGGTAACCCGGTGGTGGCGAGCGATCCGGACGGCCCGCACGCTGCCATCTACCGGATCATCGCTGCCAAGGTCCGAGACCAGCTCCAAGGTGCTATCGCCGCGGCCTGACGAGCTCTTATCCGCGTCCTTTAAGACTTTGGTTTAATCATCGTAGTTATGCCTTTGTCGCGTTTTCGGCGCCCGGCTTCCGTGTTAAAGCCGCGCCGCCAGAGCCCCCCGGACGACGTGAATTCACCCGCCGGAGGACGCACTCGAGGAAATTGGGAAACGCCCCCGTCTGAAGGAGACTTGAATGAAGCGTCGTGATTTTTTGAAGGTTTCAGCGGCCGGTGCTGCTGCGACGGCCATCGCCGCACCGGCGATTGCGCAGTCGTCGCCCGAGGTCAAATGGCGCTTGACGTCAAGCTTCCCGAAATCGCTCGACACTATTTATGGCGGCGCCGAACAGGTGTCGAAGTACGTCGCCGAGATGACCGACAACAAGTTCCAGATTCAGGTGTTCGCTGCCGGCGAAGTCGTTCCGGGCCTCCAGGCGCTCGACGCGACCTCCAACAATACCGTCGAGATGTGCCACACCGTCTCTTACTACTACGTCGGCAAGGACCCGACCTTCGCGATCTTCGCCTCGGTTCCGTTCGGCCTGAACGCCCGCCAGAATAACTCCTGGTGGTATCAGGGCGGCGGCGAGCAACTCGGCAACGAATTCTTCAAGAAGTTCGGCGTGATCGGCTTCCCCTGCGGCAACACCGGCACCCAGATGGGCGGCTGGTTCCGCAAGGAGATCAAGACGGTTGCCGATCTCTCCGGCCTCAAGATGCGCATCGGCGGCATCGCCGGACAGGTTCTGCAGAAGGTCGGCGTGGTGCCGCAGCAGCTTGCCGGCGGCGACATCTATCCGGCGCTCGAGAAGGGCACCATCGATGCGGCCGAGTGGGTCGGCCCCTACGACGATGAAAAGCTCGGCTTCGCCAAGGTCGCCAAGTACTACTACTATCCGGGGTTCTGGGAAGGCGGACCGATGGTCCATGCGTTCGCCAATCTGGAAAAGTGGAACGCACTGCCGAAGAACTACCAGTCGATCCTGGCCAGCGCCTGCGCCCAGGCCAATAGCTGGATGAATGCGCGTTACGACATGCAGAATCCGGCGGCGCTGAAGCGACTGGTGGCCGGCGGTACGCAACTGCGTCCGTTCACCAACGAGGTGCTGGAAGCCTGCCTGAAGTCGACCAACGAATTGTGGGCCGAACTTTCCGGCAAGAACGCCGAGTTCAAGAAGTCGATCGACGCCATGCAGGCCTACCGCTCCGACGAGTATCTGTGGTGGCAGGTCGCCGAATACACCTACGACACGTTCATGATCCGCTCGCGCACCCGCGGCTGATCGGCCTAACTTTCCGGAGGCTGGCCCGGCCTTCGCACGAAGGCCGGGCTTTTCATTGTGTAGCATCACAGGGATGGAAATCCGGAACCGGATGTTCCATGCTGGCCGGCAAAGACCTCGCCAAGAAGGTCGCGGACACATCGCACGTTCAATCAGCAGGGATGGAAACCAGATGAAGCGAAGGGATTTTCTCAAGGTAACGGGTATTGGCGCGGCGGGCGCCGCTACCATTTCGGCCCCGGCCATCGCGCAGTCGATGCCGGAGCTCAAATGGCGCCTGACGGCAAGCTGGCCGAAATCGCTCGACACGCTGTGGGGCGCCGTCGAGGTGATGGCCAAGCACGTTGGCGAAGCCACCGACAACAAGTTCCAGATCCAGACGTTCGCCGGCGGCGAGATCGTTCCGGGCCTGCAGGTGCTCGACGCCGTGCAGAACGGTACCGTCGAGATGGGGCATACGGCGTCCTACTATTATTTCGGCAAGGATCCGACATTCGCGTTCGGCACCGCCGTGCCGTTCGGTCCCAACCAGCGCCTCAACCAAGCCTGGTACATGCTGGGCGGCGGACGCGACCTGCTCAATCAGTTCTACAAGAGCTACAACGTCACCTCGTTCTTGGCCGGCAACACGGGCTGCCAGATGGGCGGCTGGTTCCGCAAAGAAATCAACACCGTCGACGATCTCAAGGGATTGAAGATGCGGATCGGTGGCTTCGCGGGGCGCGTGATGCAGAAGCTCGGCGTGGTGCCGCAGCAACTCGCCGGCGGCGATATCTATCCCGCGCTCGAAAAAGGCACGATCGACGCCGCGGAATGGGTCGGACCCTATGACGACGAGAAGCTCGGCTTCAACAAGGTCGCGCCGCATTACTACTATCCCGGCTGGTGGGAGGGCGGGCCGATGCTGCTCGGCATCGTCAATCTGGAGAAGTGGAACTCGCTGCCGAAAAGCTATCAAAGCGTCATCGAGCAGGCGGGGCTGGCAGCCAATAGCTGGATGATGGCCAAGTACGACCAGGGTAATCCGCCGGCGTTGAAGAAGCTGCTGGCGGGCGGCACCAAGCTGCATAGCTTCTCGCCGCCGATCATGCAGGCCTGCCTGAAGGCGACCAGGGAATTGTACGCCGAGACGTCGGCCAGCAATCCGAACTTCAAGAAGGTGCTGGACTCGATGAACAGCTTCACGACCAACGGATACCAATGGTTCCAGGTCGCCGAACTCGGTTACGACAGCTTCATGGCGCGCAATCCGCAGGGCTGAGGCCGCGGGATCCGTCCGAGAAAAACAAAACCCCGGAGTGAAGGCTCCGGGGTTTCTTTCTTTGGGGTCTGCCGCCCCGCTATTGTTTTGGCCCGCCGAAATCCAGCGGCGGAAGTTCGATCTGCGGCACCTCGATCTTGACCTTGGAAAGGTCCACATCGATCGGCTTGTCGAGCAGCGCCGTCACCACAATCGGGAAGGCGATCACGATCGCGACCATGATGGCCTGCAGGCCGATCCAGGGCAGGGCGCCCCAATAGATGTCGGAGCTCTTCACTTCCTTTGGCGCGACGCCGCGCAGGTAGAACAGAGCGAAGCCGAACGGCGGATGCAGGAATGAGGTCTGCATATTGACGCAGAGCATGACGCCGAACCAGATCAGCGCCGCATCCGGACCCACCACGGGCGCCAGCACCTTCTGCGCGATGGGCGCCACCATCGGCAGGATGATGAAGGCGATCTCGAAGAAGTCGAGGAAGAACGCCAGGAAGAAGACGAAGAGATTGATGAAGATAAGGAAACCCCAGACGCCGCCGGGGATCGAGGTCAGATGGTGTTCGAGCCAGACGCCGCCATTGACGCCGAGGAACACCACCGAGAAGCAGGTCGAGCCGATCAGGATGAACACCACCATGGTGGAGAGGCGCATCGTCGATTCGTAACCCTGCTTGATCAGGTTGCGCAGGTCGGGAATGCGTACGGCTTCGAGGCAGAGCCAGACCACGGCGAGATAGAGCACCGCGAACGACAGTTTCAGCAGTTTACCTTCGCCGACGAGGATGCCGATGATTACGGCGACGCCGGTGGCCGCAATGCCGACGAGCAGCATCTTGTGGCCCTTGTCACTTAGATCCTTGTGGTGGATCGCGGCGAGAACGATGGCGCCGATCGCGCCCATCGCGCCGGCTTCCGTCGGCGTGGCGAGGCCGAGCATCATGGTGCCGAGCACCACGAAGATCAAAACGGCGGAGGGAATGATGCCCATCAGGCACTTCTTCCACAGCGCCCAACCGATCAGCGTCCGCGCCTCTTTTGGCACCGGTGGCACGTGATGAGGCAGGAAGATACCGAGGAAGAACGTATAGCCGGCGAACAGGACGATCTGCAGGATCGAAGGGCCCCAGGCGCCGAGATACATGTCGCCGACCGATTTGCCGAGCTGGTCGGCCATCACGATCAGCACCAGCGAGGGCGGCACCAACTGGGTGATGGTGCCGGACGCGGCGAGCACGCCGGTGATGTAGCGCACGTTGTAGCCGTAGCGCAGCATGACCGGCATCGAGATCAGCGCCATGGCGATCACCTGCGCCGCCACCGTGCCGGTGATCGCGCCCAGGATGAAGCCGACGATGATGACGGAATAGCCGAGGCCGCCGCGCACCGGGCCGAACAGCTGGCCCATCGAGTCCAGCATGTCCTCGGCGAGCCCGCATCGTTCGAGCACCGAGCCCATGAAGGTGAAGAAGGGGATTGCGAGCAGCAATTCGTTGGAAAGCACGCCGCCGAAGATTCGTCCGGGGATCGCCTGCAGGAAGTTGAGGTCGAAGAAGCCGAGATAGATCGACAGGAAGCCGAACGACAGGCCGAGCGCGGCCAGCGTGAAGGCGACCGGGAAGCCGATCAACATGGCCAGGATCAGGCCGCCGAACATCAGCGGCGGCATCATCTCCAGCGTGATCATTGTGTCGGCCTCTCGTACTTCGCATCGATCACGACATAGCCCTTCAGTGCAGCGATGCGCTTGATCACTTCGGAGACGCCCTGCAAGGCCAGCAACACGAAGCCTACGGGGACGACGAGCTTGATCGGCCAGCGCAGCAGGCCGCCGGCATTGCTCGACATTTCATTGACGACGTAGGCCTGCATGAAGAATGGCCACGACAGGTAGGCGAGCAACAGGCAGGACGGGATCAGGAAGCAAAGCGTGCCGATCAGGTCGAGCCGCAATTGCCCACGCTCGGACAGCATCAGATAGAGAATTTCGACGCGGACATGCTCGTTCTTCTTGAACGTATAGGAGGCGCCGAACATCACGAACACGGCGAACATGTACCACTGCAGTTCGAGCCAGGCATTGGATGAATAGCCGAACGCGTAACGGATCATCGCGTTGGCGGCGCTCACGACGCAGGCCGCAAGCACGAGCCAGTTGCAGACGCCGCCTAGTTTCTCGTTTAGCCAGTCGATGGAATTACTCAATGCCAGCAATGGGCGCATTACACTCTCCTCGGCCGCGTCATCGACGCGTACCGGATGAATTCATTGGTATTTCGTTGCCATCGCGCGCCGGACGGCTGGACCTGACGTCCTGCACCAAACGTGCAGGCCCGTTCCCGCGCAAAAAACGCGCGGGTTCACAACTTAGTCGCAGAAGCGATTGCAACGATCATCCTCCCCCGTCCTGCGCAACCGCCGTCTTGAACTGCAACCTGGAGGGGGTGCAGCGGCCTGTTCCCGGCCGTGCTGGCGTGAAGCAGCCGCACCATTTCAGCGCGCCGCGGCGGCGTCAATCGGAAAATGGACAGATTGACGCGGGAGTAATTCGTTGGTTGGCCTGATAAATCCGCCTTCCCGCTGCCCGCAAAACAGGCGGGCGAATTCAGCCGCCGGTGACGCTCATATGCCGCGAAACGCTGGGGCGGTTATGCCGGCGGTCGATGATGAAGTCGTGGCCTTTCGGCTTCAGGCCGATGGCGCGATCGATCGCCGCCGACAGCAGATCGTCGTCGGCGGAGGCCCGCAGCGGCTTGCGCAGATCGGAGGCGTCCTCGTGACCGAGGCAGGTGTGCAGCGTTCCCGTGCAGGTGATCCGCACCCGGTTACAGGACTCGCAGAAATTATGCGTCATCGGCGTGATGAAGCCGAGCTTGCCGCCGGTTTCGGCGACACGGACGTAGCGCGCGGGTCCGCCTGTGTCGTCGTCCAGGTCGGTCAGCGTGTAGTGCTTGGCGAGGCGCGCGCGCAAAAGCGACAGCGGTACGTACTGGTCGATGCGGCCTTCGCCGATGTCGCCCATCGGCATCACCTCGATCAGCGTCAGCGCCATGCCCTTGCCATGCGCCCATTGCATCAGCGCGGGGATTTCGTCCTCGTTCATGTTCTTCAACGCCACCGCGTTGATCTTGACGGCAAGCCCGGCGCTACGCGCAGCCTCGATGCCGGCCAGAACCTTGTCGAGATCGCCCCACCGGGTGATGGCGCGGAATTTCTCCGCATCGAGCGTGTCGAGCGAGACGTTGACGCGGCGGACGCCGCAGTCGGCGAGTTCATCGGCAAAGCGCGCCAGTTGCGAGGCATTGGTGGTCAGCGTCAGTTCGTCGAGCGCGCCGCTGGCGAGATGCCGCGACAGCGAGCGCACCAGCCCCATCACGTTGCGGCGGACCAGCGGTTCGCCGCCGGTGAGGCGGATCTTTCGCACGCCCTTGGCTACGAAGGCCGAGCACAACCGGTCGAGTTCTTCCAGCGACAGCAGATCCTTCTTCGGCAGGAAGGTCATGTCCTCGGACATGCAATAGAAGCAGCGCAGGTCGCAGCGATCGGTCACCGAGACGCGCAGATAGCGGATATGCCGCCCGAACGGATCGACCATCGGCTGGAGCCGCTGGTCGGATGAAATCAACGAGGAACCGCTCATGACCTGCCTTGCCGGTTTCGGCGCGGGGAGCCCGCGACGTCACGGGCTCAATCTAGGCAGCTTCCAGGTTCGCTACAATCCGCCAGCTGCCAGCCGTAACGGATCGGCGCGCGGTGGGCCACTGAGGATCGGCGGCACGGACGGCCAACCGGTTGGGCGAAAAATAGGCAAGCTAAGTCATATGGTTATGGTCAAACTACCTTGATAAGGCTCGCCACCGCCGCTGGCAGATCGTTCATGTGGCCGATCAGCCGGTCCGGCTTCAATTCGGCGATCGGCACATCGGTGTAACCGAACTCGACACCGATCACGGGAACGCCGGCCCTCCGCGCCACCCCGACGTCGGGCCCGGCATCGCCGACCATGATGACTGCCGCCATGTCGCCGCCGGCGCGGGCCACCGTCTGCTGCAGGATGATGGGGTCCGGCTTGGAGACGCCGAACGTGTCGGCGCCGCAGATGGCGGAAAACCGGCCGCTTAGGCCAAGCTGGTCGAGCAGGCGCTTCGACAGCCATTCGAGCTTGTTGGTGCATACCGCGAAGCGGCAGCCCTGCGACGCAAGGTCGTCAAGCGCGGCTTCCAGACCCTCGAACGGCCGCGAGGCGTCGGCGATGTGGGCGGCGTAGAACTCGATGAAGTCTTTCTGGAGACGGTCGATGTCCGCCACGCTCATCGTGCGCCCTTCGACCTCCAGTCCGCGCTCGATCAGCTTGCGGGCACCGGCGCCGATCATGTTGCGTGCCAATTGCAGCGGCAGCGGTGCCATGCCCTCGCGGTCCAGCACGTAGTTGAGCGCGGCGATCAAATCCGGCGCGGTGTCGACGAGGGTGCCGTCGAGATCGAATACGATGGTTCGGGGAATGATCATGGGAATTGGCTAGCGGCAGGCGGGGCATCGTGCAAGCAGGGAGTTCAAATCCCGGCAGGTCCCGGCATGCGGTCCGAGGTCGGGGCCGTTTGGCCGCGATTTTGGCCGCGATTGACCGGGTTTGCCTCCCATAATCCTGCTTACCTTACACCTTAAATACTGTTCCCAGGGTTCAAACGACGCTAGACATGCGCCGCGGAATCGACGGATTTTCGGAAGGTCTCGGCGCGTGGACATGGACCAGTTGAAGCGACAGGCGGCGGCGCAGGCGCTGACGCATGTGCAGGACGGCATGAAGCTCGGGCTCGGCACCGGCTCGACCGCCCGGCATTTTGTCGATCTGCTCGGCGAGAAGGTCGCCGGCGGATTGAAAGTGGTGGGCGTGCCGACCTCGGAAGCGACCCGCGCGCAGGCGGAAGCCTGCCGGATTCCGCTGACCACCCTCGATGAGATCGATCGTCTCGATTTGACCATCGATGGCGCCGACGAGATCGATGGCGCGCTCGACCTGATCAAGGGCGGCGGCGGGGCGCTGTTGCGGGAAAAGATCGTGGCGGCGGCCTCGGATCGCATGATCGTGATCGCCGACGACACCAAATGGGTCGATGCGCTCGGCCGCTACCCACTCCCTGTGGAAGTGATTCCGTTCGGGCTCGCGGCCACCCGGCGCGCCATGGAAACGGCGTTCGCCCAAAGCGGCGTTTCCGGGCAAATGGAGCTCCGCAAGGGCAAGGACGGCCACGTTTTTGTCACCGATGGCGGCCACTGGATTGTCGATACCCATCTGGGGCGCATCGCGGATGCGCCGCGTCTGGCGGGATTGCTGAGCCTGATCCCGGGAGTCGTCGAACACGGGTTGTTCATTGGCTTGGCCAGCACCGCCATCCTGGCGGGTGCCCAGGGAATTCGCGTAATTGAGCGGCGGTAGCGCCGGAAATCGAGGAGAATCGGAATGAAGAGCCTTTCACGGATTTTGTCGGCGGCCGGCCTTGCGATGGGGCTGGCCCTGACCGCCATTCCGGCCGAGGCGCAGCAGAAGAATGCGCCCGCGCCCGCGACGGTGCCGCTCAAGCCGGCGTCGCCGGCAGCGATTGCTGCCGCCAAGGAAATTCTGACGATGAAGAACGCGGCTGCGATGTACGCCAACGCCGTTCCCAATCTCGTTCAGCAGACCAAGAATGTGCTGTTGCAGAGCAATCTGAATTATCAGAAGGATCTCAACGAGGTCGCCGAGATCGTCGCCAAGAATCTGGCGGGCCGCGAAAAGGAAATCGGTGACGGCATGGCGCAGGTCTATGCCAACGAGTTCACCGAACAGGAACTGAAGGATCTCGTCACTTTCTACAAGTCCACGCTCGGGCAGAAGTTGCTGGCCAGCGAACCCCGCGCCATCCAGTTCAGCATGTCCTACATGAATCAGTGGGCGCAGGCCTTTGCCGAAACCATCAACGGCCAGTTCCGCGCCGAGATGAAGAAGCGCGGCAAGGACATCTAAACCGGCGAATAGCGAGTAGCGAATGGAAGGGTGCAACCAAGCCAGCTTAACCATTCGCTATTCGCCGCTCACCATTCGCAGCAATCGGAATTGACCATGGCTGAGTTCGACGTCGACCTTTTCGTCATCGGTGGCGGCTCCGGCGGCGTTCGCGCCGCCCGCATCGCGGCCGGCTACGGCGCGAAGGTCATGGTCGCCGAAGAATACCGGATGGGCGGCACCTGCGTGATCCGCGGCTGCGTGCCGAAAAAACTGTTCGTGATCGGCTCCCACATCCGCCACGACCTCGAGGACGCCGCCGGTTTCGGCTGGACCGTCCCCAACGTCTCCTTCGACTGGCCGACGCTCGTCGCCAACAAGGACAAGGAAATAGCGCGGCTCGAAGGCATCTACGCCGCCAATGTCGAGAAGACCGGCGCGCGCATCGTCAAGACCCGCGCTGTGCTGGAAGACGCCCATACGGTCCGCCTGATGACGGGCGAGAAGGTCACCGCGAAATACATCCTGATCGCCACGGGAGGCGCGCCGAACCACGGCCGCGAGATCCCAGGCATCGAGCACGTAATTTCGTCCAACGAGGCGTTTCATCTCCCCGAACTGCCGAAGCGCATCGCGATCCAGGGCGGCGGCTACATCGCGCTGGAATTCGCCGGCATTTTTGCCGGCTTCGGCTCCGACGTGACGCTGATCTATCGAGGCGACAACATCCTGCGCGGCTTCGACGAGGACGTCCGCAAGCATGTGCGCGCCGAGATGGAAAAGAAGGGCATTACCATCATCACCGGCTGTACCATCGAGAAGGTGGACAGGCACGGGCACGAGTTCACCACACACCTGTCGAGCGGCTCCAGCATCGCTTCGGATAAGGTGATGTTCGCCATCGGGCGGCACCCCAACGTCGCCAATCTCGGGCTTGAAAAGGCCGGCATCGCCATCAATCCGGCGAACGGTGGAATCGCCGTCGACGGCTGGTCCAAAACCTCGGTCGACAACATCTATGCGATCGGCGACGTCACCCACCGCATCAATCTGACGCCGGTGGCGATCCGCGAGGGCCATGCCTTCGCGGACACGGTGTTCGGCAATCGCCCGGTCCAGGTCGATCACGCCACGATTCCGACCGCGGTGTTCTCGCAGCCGGAGGTCGGCACCGTCGGCCTGACAGAGGCCGAGGCCTGTGCCGCGTTCACCCATGTCGACATCTACAAGGCCGATTTCCGGCCGATCAAGGCGACGATGTCCGGCCGCGACACCCGCGTGCTGATGAAACTCGTGGTCGACGGCACGACCGACCGCGTGCTCGGCTGCCACATCGTCGGCGATGCCGCCGCCGAAATCGTCCAGGCGGTAGCCATCGCCGTGAAGATGAAGGCAACCAAGGCCGATTTCGATGCCACGATCGCGCTGCACCCGACCGCCGCCGAGGAACTGGTGACGATGCGGACGCCGACGGCGCGGCATGTGCGGCAGGCGGCGGAGTAAGGTATTCAAGTAGCCCGGACCAGCCAAAGGGTCGTTCGAATGCGCGCCCGATGACAGGGTCCGTGACATCCGGGGTGGCCTCTCCCGGCTTTCGCTCCGCTGATGCGGGTGCCCTTGAACAAAACCCTGTCCGGCGCGTTGTCCGGCATGGCGAAACCACGCTCATCCTCTGCCGGCCCGATGCGAACCCAGCCGCTGCAACTTGGTACGATGCAGCCGACCCTGCCGCTGATGCCGTGCGCAGGGGATGGAGCGAAGGCCTTGGCCCGCACACCGCGAAAACGCCTGACCAGGGCGCAGCTCGTCGATGCCGTAAAAGCGAAAATCTCCCGCCGGAATTCGCTACGAAAACAGCGCGAAGCGCTCGAAGCGCTCAAAGGCTAACAATTTCTCGCGGCCTAGCTGGCGCCAATCGCTCAATTTCGCGAATCCACCTCGCGGTAGAATGCGCGCAGATAGGATAGCCCGTGTACGGTCAGCCGGTGCGGGTCTTTTTCACCTTCGAGATACTTCTTCATCAGGTGCCTGGAGAGGCGCTCCCGCGTACCCTTGACCACTGAACGATCGGCGAGGGTTTCGTAGATGCTGAGCGTGCGATCGACGGGAAGCGTATCCATGGATTTGTCTCGTGGGCTGAATTGTCGGGCTTGACTAGGTAAGGCTCGTTCCCCCTGTTTGTTCCTGGACCGAAGCCCGGACGCGTGCCCTAATTTTGGGCCCCGGGCGCGAACCCTTGTCATCCGACGCGACAGGCTACCGGCACATGTTTGGCTCTGCTAACGATGTCGTCCAGACCTCAAGCAACGGAGTTACCCATCATGATCGAACAAATCGGTATCGTAGGCGCAGGCACGATGGGCAACGGGATCGCGCAAGTGTGCGCCGCCGCCGGTCTTCCCGTCGTCATGAGCGATATATCCGATGCCGCGCTCGCCCGCGGCATGTCGGTGGTGTCGAACAGCCTGGAACGGCTGGTCAACAAGCAGAAGATGACCGACGCCGACCGCCAGGCCGCGCTGGCGCGGATCACCACGACGACGGACACCGCCAAATTCTCGACCTGCGACCTCGTGATCGAGGCGGCGACCGAGAACGAGGAGTTGAAGGTCAAGATTTTGAAGGACCTTTGCTCGAAAGTGCAGCCACGGGCGCTGCTCGCCACCAACACGTCCTCGATCTCGATCACGAAGCTTGCCGCGGCGACCGACCGGCCCGACCGTTTCATCGGCATGCACTTCTTCAATCCGGTACCGCTGATGGCGCTGCTCGAACTGATCCGCGGCCTGCAGACCTCCGACGACACCCACGCCAAGGCGGAAGCCTTCGCCAAGAAGGTCGGCAAGGTGGCGATCACGGCCAAGAACAGCCCGGGTTTTGCGGTCAACCGCATCCTGTGCCCGATGATCAACGAGGCGATCTTCGCGCTGCAGGAAGGCATCGCCACCGCCGAAGACCTCGACGCCGGCATGAAGCTCGGCTGCAACCACCCGATCGGCCCGCTGGCGCTGGCCGACATGATCGGTCTCGACACCATGCTGTCGGTGATGGAGGTGTTTTACGAAGGTTTCAACGACCCGAAGTATCGCCCCGCGCCGCTGCTGAAGGAAATGGTCGCCGCCGGACATCTCGGCCGCAAGAGCGGGCAGGGGTTTTATAGCTACGGGAAGTGAGGCTGCGGGTAGGGTAGGCAAGGGAGCGTAGCGACGTGCCCACCGTCTATCAGCACGGGGCTCGAATGGTGGGCTCGCTTCCCTCAGCCCACCCCACGAACTGAGGTACATCATGCGCATTGCGGTAATCGGCGCCGGTGGTGTCGGAGGTGGGTTCGGCGCAGCGCTGGCAAAGACCGGCGCCGATGTCACTTTCGTGGCGCGGGGCTCGCATCTTGCGGCCATGAAGCAGGACGGTTTGAAGATCCAGAGCCCGCGTGGCGATACCCATCTCGTGCCGACGCAGGCGACCGACAATCCGGCCGAGATTGGCGCCGTCGATATCGTGCTGTTCTGCGTCAAGCTGTGGGACGTTGAAAGCGCAGGCGAGGCGATCAAGCCGCTGGTCGGGCCTGCCACAGCCGTCATCCCGCTGCAGAACGGCATCGACGCGGCCGATCGTCTGAGGCCGATCCTGGGCGGCGACGCCGTCATGGGCGGCGTTGCGCAGATCAGCGCCTCCATTGTCGCACCCGGCGTGATCCAGCAGGTCGGCACCTTCATGCGCATGATCTTCGGCGAACTCGACGGCAGGCGCAGCCAACGGGCCGAGGCTTTTCTGGCGCTGTGTCAGAAGGCTGGCTTCGACGCGACCTTGAGCGAGGAGATCCTCACCGAGCTCTGGATGAAGTTCATCCCGCTCACCACCAATGCCGGGATCACGGCGGCGACGCGCCGGCCGCTCGGCGAACTGCGGGACGATCCCGACATCCGTCCGGTCATGCTGGCTGCCGTGCGGGAGGTGTACGAAGTCGGCAAGGCCAGGGGCGTGGCGCTGCCGGCCGATGCGGTCGAAAAGGCTATCGAGTTCATTGGCCACGCGCCCGCGGCCATGAAGGCCTCGATGGCGCTCGATCTCGATCGCGGCAACCGGCTCGAACTGCCCTGGCTCAACGGAAAGGTTGTGGAACTCGGACGGCAGCTCGGCGTCCCGACGCCGACGCACGCGATGCTCCATGCCGTGCTGAAGCCTTATGTCATGGGCAAGCCGGGATGAAACCACCCTCCAGCCTCGATCCATTCCGCCGCTTCCCGCCATAGCGTGTTGCGGTGTTCGGGCCGGAAGAAGCCCATGTGCCCGATGTGGGTGACGCCGGCCTCGGCCGGCGTCACCGTCATGATCTCGGGCCGGATGGCGGTGAATCCGGAGCACAGCAGTTCGACGGCGGGCCGCGTCGCCCAGGGATCGTCGGACAGGCACACCGCGCGCAAGGCGCCCTGGTATCTCGGGAAATTGCGCAATTCGGCCAGCCGGGAATCGAACAGATAGCGCGGGCTCATCACCCACGAGACCCATTGCAGGAACACGTCCTTGGGCAGGTCCATGCCGAGGCCGGCCTTGCCCGGCATGTAGCCGAGCGTGCGGGTGAGGGGGAGGCCGACGAAATTCAGCATCGCATAGACGCGGTAGCGTTCCGGCGTCGCCATCAGTCTCCAGTAGCCGGCCTGCGCCGCAATCAGCAGCGCCCGCGAAATCTCAACATTGTTCGGCAGGAGGCCGAGCGCCTGTCCGCCGAACGAATGCCCGACATAGGCGAACGGCAGCTCCGTGTAGCGCTCGCGCATCCAGCCGACGGCGGCGGCGACATCGCGCAGCGCCCAGTCGGACATCGAGGCCTTGAAGCCGGCCAGCGATTTCGGTTGGCCGTTGCCGGATGCCGACTTCGGCCGACTGTCGCCGGTGCCGCGATAGTCGTAGGTCAGCACGGCGCAGCCGCGCCTTGCGAGATGACTGGCAAAACCGCGGTAGAATTTTCGCGGAACGGCGGTGGCCGAATTGATCAGGACGGCGCGGCGCTTGGCTCCGCGGGGGAGATATAACGTCGCGGTCAAGGGGTATCCGTCCGTCGCGGGCACCGTGATATCGTCGCAAAATACGTCGTCCCCCGGCCCGGACACTCTTGTTCTCCTGCCAGCACTTGCGAACGGCTTGGATCGTGATGCGATGTGAGCAAGTCGCATCATGATCGCATCTTTTTGTTTCAGCACGATCTTTCCGAAAACCGGCTACCGCTTTTACCGGCCTTGCCTGGCAAGAGCGGAATCGGCTTTTGCCGCAAGGCCTTGTCCGAACTATCGGAAATCTAACTGGCGGCAGGCTTGCGCCCTGTGTATAAGGCGGCCGTCACAATCGCTTGCCCGGCCATGCCGAAGGTTTTTGCGCGGGTTCTCCGACGTCCCGCCGAACGAGCTTGAGGGGAGGCGGACAAGTCACGGTTTTTGCTCAGGAGTTTTGGTCATGTCCGAGCGGTGGACGCCCGATAGCTGGCGCACCAGGCCGGTGCTGCAGGTGCCCGATTATCCCGATGCCAAGGCACTGGCCGATGTCGAGGCGCAGCTCGCCACGTTCCCGCCGCTGGTGTTTGCAGGTGAGGCGCGCAATCTGAAAAAGGCGCTGGCGCGCGTGGCCGCTGGCGAAGCCTTCCTGCTGCAGGGCGGCGATTGCGCCGAGAGCTTTGCCGAGCACGGCGCCAACAACATCCGCGACTTCTTCCGCGTTCTGCTGCAGATGGCCGTCGTGCTGACCTATGCCGGCGCGCTGCCGGTGGTGAAAGTCGGCCGCATCGCCGGGCAATTCGCCAAGCCGCGTTCGTCGAACACCGAAAAGATCAACGGCGTCGAGCTGCCGAGCTACCGCGGCGACATCATCAACGACATCGCATTCACGCCGGAAGCGCGGATCCCGGATCCGCAGCGCCAGCTGATGGCCTATCGGCAATCGGCCGCGACGCTGAATCTCCTGCGCGCCTTCGCCACCGGCGGCTTTGCCAATCTCGGAAGCGTGCATCAGTGGATGCTCGGCTTCCTCAAGGATTCCCCGCAGTCGCGCCGTTACAAGGAACTCGCGGACCGCATCTCGGACGCGCTGAACTTCATGCGCGCCTGCGGCCTCGACCTCGAAAGCCATCCCGAACTGCGCGCCACCGATTTCTACACCAGCCATGAGGCGCTGCTCCTGGGTTACGAGCAGGCCTTTACGCGCGTCGATTCCACCACCGGCGACTGGTACGCGACTTCCGGCCATTTCATCTGGATCGGCGACCGCACCCGCCAGCTCGATCACGGCCATGTCGAATATTTCCGCGGCATCAAGAACCCGATCGGGCTGAAATGCGGCCCGTCGCTGAAGCCGGACGAGCTGCTGAAGCTGATCGATATCCTCAATCCCGACAACGAACCCGGGCGGCTGACGCTGATCAACCGTTTCGGCTCCGACAAGATCGGCGACCATCTGGCGCCGCTGATCCGCGCCGTGCAGCGGGAAGGGCGCGTCGTGGTGTGGTCCTGCGATCCCATGCACGGCAATACCATCACCTCGACCTCTGGCTACAAGACACGGCCGTTCGATCGCGTGCTGTCGGAGGTAAAGTCGTTCTTCGCCATCCATGCCGCCGAAGGCACCCATGCCGGCGGCGTGCATCTGGAGATGACCGGGCAGGACGTCACCGAATGTATCGGAGGCGCCCGCGCCATCTCGGACGAGGATCTCAACGACCGCTACCACACGGTCTGCGATCCCCGCCTCAATGCCGAACAATCGATCGACCTGGCCTTCCTGATCGCCGAACTGCTCAAGCAGGAACGCGGGGCTAAGGAAAAGCCGATGCCGGCCGCCGCGGGGCTGTGACTTGCTGCGACTCTGGCGGGCCACCATCAACACCCGTAACGGGCTCGCTTTCGCGATCCGTTCGGAGCAGGCCGTCCGCGAGGAGCTTCTGGCGCTGGCGATCTCGGTGCCGCTGGCCTGGCTGGTCGGCGCCACCGTGATGCGCCGGGTCGAACTGGTCGCCGCGGTGGCGTTCGTGCTGGTCGTCGAGATCCTCAATACCGCCATCGAAAAGCTCGCCGACCGCCTCACCACCGAGCACGACCCGCAGATCGGGCGCGTCAAGGACATGGGCTCGGCGGCGGTGGGGGTCGCGCTGCTGATGGTCGGGGCGTTCTGGCTGTTTGCCATCGCCGAGCGCATAGGGGCGTTCTAGATACGCCGTCCTGACCGGCGAACGAGCATTTGCAGTTTGCTCTTGTGCAAGGCAACATTGCTTCCATGACCCAAGCCACCTTCAAGATCACGCTGGCCCAGCTCAATCCGACCGTGGGCGACGTCACCGGCAATGCCGCCAAGGCCCGTGCCGCCCGCGACAAGGGCCGCGCCGACGGCGCCGATTTGCTGGTGCTGCCGGAACTGTTCATCTGCGGCTATCCGCCGGAAGATTTGGTGCTGAAGCCGGCCTTCCAGGCCGCCTGCCGCGCGGCGGTCGAAGAGCTGGCCCGCGAGACCGCGGGCGGCGGTCCGGCGGTGCTGATCGGCACGCCCTGGGTCGAGGAGGGCAAGCTCTATAACGCCTGCGCGCTGCTCGACCAGGGCCGCATCGCGGCCCTTCGCTACAAGGCCAATTTGCCGAACTACGGCGTGTTCGATGAAAAGCGGCTGTTCGCGCGCGGTCCGGCTTCCGGTCCGGTCACCGTCAGGGGTGTTCGGGTCGGCGTTCCCATCTGCGAGGACATCTGGCTCGAAGAGTCCGAAGAATACGAAAACGTCGTCGAATGCCTCGCCGAGACCGGTGCGGAAATCCTCGTCGTGCCGAACGGCTCGCCCTATGCGCGCGACAAGAACGATCTCAGGCTGTCGATCGTGGTGGCCCGCGTCACCGAGAGCGGCCTGCCGATGGTCTACCTCAACCAGATCGGCGGGCAGGACGAACTGGTGTTCGACGGCGCGTCGTTCGCGCTCAATGCCGACCTTTCCGTCGCCGCCCAGTTGCCGGCGTTCGAGGAGAACATCACCACGCTCGAGTGGATCAAGACGGCCGACGGCGGCTGGCGCTGTTCCGGGCCGGTCTCGCCGCTGCTCGAAGGCGACAAGGGCGACTATGCCGCCTGTGTGCTCGGCCTGCGCGATTACGTTCGCAAGAACGGATTTCCCGGCGTGTTGCTCGGCGTCTCCGGCGGCATCGATTCCGCGCTGTGCGCGGCGATCGCCGTCGATGCGCTCGGCGCCGACCAGGTTCGCGGCGTGATGCTGCCGTTCCGGTTTACCGCGCAGGTCTCGCTCGACGACGCGGCGAAACTCGCGAAGGCGCTCGGCTTTTCCTACGAGGTGTTGCCGATCGCGGACGCCGTCAACGGCTTCGAAAAGATCCTGTCGAAGCCGTTCGCCGGCCTGCCGCGCGACATCACCGAAGAAAACCTGCAGGCGCGCACCCGTGGCACGCTGCTGATGGCGCTCTCCAACAAGACCGGCGCGATGGTCGTCACCACAGGCAACAAGTCGGAAATGTCGGTCGGCTATGCCACGATCTATGGCGACATGAACGGCGGCTTCAATCCGATCAAGGACATCTACAAGACCGAGGTGTTCCGCCTGTCGAGCCTGCGCAACCAATGGAAGCCGGACGGCGCGCTGGGGCCATCGGGAGAAGTGATCCCGGTCAACATCATCACCCGGCCGCCGACCGCGGAGTTGCGCGAAAACCAGACCGACCAGGATTCGCTGCCGCCCTACGACATGCTCGACGGCATCCTCGAACGGCTGGTGGAGCGCGAGGAGCCGCTGGCCTCGATCATCGCGGCCGGCTACCCCGCTGACGTCGTGACGCGGATCGACCGGCTGCTCAACATCGCCGAATACAAGCGGCGGCAGGCGGCGCCCGGCGTCAAGGTAACGGAAAAGAATTTTGGCCGCGATCGCCGCTATCCCATCACCAACCGTTTTCGCGACAACGGCAAGGCGTTGCCCGAGCCCGACGACAAGCTGGTCGCGCGCGCCGGCCGTGCTTCGGCCGAAGCGTTCGAGGGCTAAGCTTGCTGCGTTTCTGACGCAACCGTAGCTAACGGAATCGCGCCTTTGCGGCTTCTCTCCGTCGTGCCCGGGACAAGTCCGGCCATGACGAGAAAATCGACTCTTCTTCAGATAGTTGGAGAGAGCGTTCGCTGGCGCCGAGAGACGAACCGCTTACTGCCGCGGCGGAATAAACGTCGGCCCCACCGTGCGCACCTTATCCCTGTCGGGGGCGATCGCGGTCGTCTCGGCCGGCGCGTTGGGCGAAGCCGGCGCGGCGGCGACGCCCTTCTTGGGCTGCGGCGCCCCCTTTGGCTGCGCCCGCTGCTGCATCCGCTTGGCGCTTTCCTCGGTCACGATGATGTCGCCCTGTTCGAGGCCGGCCCGGTCGTCGACAGACTTCAGCGCTTCCGACCAGGTTTGCCCGGCGGCCTTGCAGGCGCAGGACGGGTTGAACTCGGTGCGGTATTTGAACGCGTTGGGCAGCGACGTGTAGCTCTGGCCGTTGATCGAGACGGCCTGATTGATGTCCTCGCCGGGATTGCGATAGGTGAACAGCGTCGCTTCGGTCGCAGGACACAGCGCCTTGCATGTCCGCTCGTCGTCGCCGAAACGCGCCTGATAGGTCGCGAACGAAACCGGGAAGTAACCACCGTCACAGGTGCGGACGCAGACGGTGCGGAAGGTGCCGGATGGCGCGCCGAGGTCGGGGCTGGGCGGCGGCAGCGACTGGTTGGGGGAGCCGAACAGGCTGTCGATGAAATTGCCGGGGCCGCGCGCGGCCGCGGCATATTGCGGGCCGCAATTGTTCTGCGCCAGCGCCATCAGCACCGAGCGGCGCTGGTTTTCGCGGTCGGCGCCGCCGATGCCGCCGCTGCGCAACCGCTCCAGGCTCGAGGTGATCTGGTCGAGGTTGGCGCGCATCTGCTGGATCTGGTTGTTGACCGGGCCGCATTGTGCGGAGCGGCCGTTGAACAGCGAGAAGAAGCCCGAGCTTTCGCAGCCCATCCGGTTGGCTTGCTGCGTGACGCGGTCGAGTTCGCCCTGCTGCCTGGCCTGCGCCTCCGCATAGCGGCGGATCTGTTCATCCTTGGCGGGGTCGCCGGTGCCGGCGCCGCGGTCGATCGCCGCCAGTTGTCCTTCGAGCCGGATGCACATCGGGTTGCTCTGGGCCTGCGGATTGTCCTGGCCCATCTGCGCCAAAGCATCCATCCTGGCATCCGGGTTCGACTGCGCCCGCGCCGGCGCACCGGTGGCGGCGAACCCGAGCAGTACGGCGCAGGTCAGAATCCGAAGGAAGGGCGCGTTGCGAATTTTCAGCATATCCCGTCATTGAGGGCTGATCCACGCGGCCCGAAGGCTGTCACGCGCGGTCTGGGCTGCATGCTGCGGCCAAGCCTGCATCCCATAGCCGCTTCTCGGGGCAGCGTCACGTCGTTTCCGGGGCGCCGGTGTGGCGGCCAAACCACCGGTATTCCGCCGCGCGGGGTATCAGCGCTCGCAGGTAATGGCGACATACTCGCCGCAACCAGGGCCGGAACACCGCTCGCCGCCGCCGGGAACCGCGTTGGTGATCTCGTCGGGCTCGACCCGGCGATAACGGGTGGCCTGGGCAAATTCCCGTGACTGGCAGTAGGAGCGGGCGGCGTGGGCACCGCATTTTTCGCCGCTGGCGAGGCATTCGTCGACGCCGTACCCGTCCGCCTGGTTGGCGACGATGAAGACGCGGCTGTCGGCCCAGGCCGCCGATGCGCCCAACAGAAAGGCGCTGGCCAGGAGTGCTGAAGAAAGGCGCATGGAAGGGGGTACCGGAGGATGAGGGGACGTCCGCTGGCATAGGCCCAAAGTGTTAATAATGATTAACCAGGAGCGTTTCGGGGCGGCGGCGGACGGAGCGGTTCGATCGGGGTGATCGCCCCCAAATCAGGCACGAGCAAGGCCTTGACGATTCCAGCCCGATACCGCAATGGTGGAACCATGAACGGTCTCCTCGCCATCTGCGCCATTTGCCGCGAGATTATTAGCTAGCGATTCGCTGGCTGAGGCCGTCTTTTCTCAAAATCTGAGATCACTGGACGCCCGGCCGCAAGGTCAAGGTATGGGTATCCCATGGAATTGCGCCTCTACGATACATTGACCAAGGAGAAGCGGCCGTTCGTGCCGCTCGATCCGGCAAACGTACGCATGTATGCGTGCGGACCGACGGTCTATGACTTCGCCCATATCGGCAACGGCCGCGCGGCGATCGTGTTCGACGTGCTGTTCCGTGTGCTGCGCCATCGCTACGGCGCCGATCACGTCAAGTATGTTCGCAACATCACCGACGTCGACGACAAGATCAACGTGCGCGCCGCACGCGACTATCCCGGCGTGCCCCTGAACGAGGCGATCCGCAAGGTCACCGAGGAGACCTACAAGCAGTATCAGGACGACGTCACCGCGCTCGGCTGCTTGCCGCCGACCGTTCAGCCGCGCGCGACTGAGCACATTCCCGAGATGCGGGCGATCATCGAGAAGCTCGTCGCGGGCGGCTTTGCCTATGTCGCGGAGGACCACGTGCTGTTCTCGCCGCAGGCGATGAACGAAGCCAACTCCGTGCTGCCGCGCTACGGCGCGCTGTCGAAGCGATCGCTCGACGAGATGATCGCCGGCGCCCGCGTCGATGTCGCGCCCTACAAGCGCGACAACACCGACTTCGTGCTGTGGAAGCCGTCGAAGCCGGGCGAGCCGTCCTGGCCGTCGCCGGCCGGCATCAAGGTCGAGGGGCGTCCCGGCTGGCACATCGAATGCTCTGCCATGGCCTGGAAGCATCTCGGCGAAAAGTTCGACATCCATGGCGGAGGCATCGACCTGGTGTTTCCCCACCATGAGAACGAGCTCGCGCAGACCTGCTGCGCGTTTCATTCCGACCGCATGGCGAATGTCTGGATGCACAACGGCTTCCTGCAGATCGAAAGCGAGAAGATGTCGAAGTCGCTCGGCAACTTCTTCACGATCCGCGACATGCTGGCGGACTGGCCGGGCGAGGTGCTGCGCCTCAACATGCTCAAGACGCATTATCGCTCTCCGCTCGACTGGACGCTAAAGGGCGCGGAGGAAAGCGCGAAGACGCTGGATGACTGGTATGCGGTTGCGGCCGATGCCGAGGGCGGCGAACCGTCCTCGGCAATGGTCGAGGCACTGTACGACGACCTCAACACGGCGCAGGCCATGGCCGTGCTGCACGGCCTGCGCAACGCGGCGGCGTCCGGCGGGACGGCCGAACGCGGCACGTTCGCGGCTTCCCTCCGGCTGCTCGGCTTCCTCTCGATCAGCGCCGCGGCGTGGAAAGGACGCAAGCAGCAGGCCAGCGGCATCGATGCCAAGCGTGTCGATGAGCTGATCGCCGAGCGCGCCGCCGCGCGTGCCCGCAAGGACTTCAAGGAGTCCGATCGCATCCGCGACGAACTCGCCGCGATGGGCGTTGCCATCAAGGATGGCAAGGACGCCGACGGAAAGCCGGTGACTACATGGGAGGTTGCGTGATGGAAAAGCCCGATACGCCGTTTCCAAGACACTGGCTCTATTATATCGCGCTGAAGATGGTGTTGATCGCCGGCGCGGTGGCGCTGGCGACCAAGCTGTACGGATTGTGGTGACGTGATGGGACAGGCATTGCCCAAACCCGGCTTGCGGCCGTTCCTGCCGGCGGATGTTCCGATGCTGGCGGCGATCTTCGTTGCCGCCATCGAAGGGCTGACGGGCGACGACTACAGCGAGGCGCAGCAGGAGGCCTGGGCGCAGGCTGCCGAGGACGAAGAGGCGTTCGGCAAGAAACTCGCCGGGCAGCTGACGCTGATCGCGACCCTCCAGAACGCGCCGGTCGGTTTCGCCTCGCTGAAGGGCGCGGACCATATCGACATGCTGTTCGTGCATCCGAGCGTGGCGGGGCAGGGCGTTGCCTCGATGCTGGTCGATGCGCTGGAAAAGCTCGCGGGCGCGCGGGGGACAAAAACCCTCACCGTCGATGCCAGCGACACCGCCGAGCCGTTGTTCCGAAAGCGCGGCTACACGGCAAAACAGCGCAATACCGTCTCGCTCAACGGCGAATGGCTCGCCAACACCACGATGCAGAAGGCGCTGGGCGAAGCTACGGCGCCGGGAGCGCAGCCATGAGCCGCGAACGCCTCTATTTGTTCGATACCACGCTGCGCGACGGCGCGCAGACCAACGGCGTCGATTTCACGCTGCATGACAAGCGGATCATCGCACAGATGCTGGATGAACTCGGCATCGACTATGTCGAGGGCGGCTATCCCGGCGCCAACCCGACCGACACCGAATTCTTCTCCGCGAAGCCGAAGTTCCGGCATTCGAAGTTCACCGCGTTCGGCATGAC
Organism: uncultured Bradyrhizobium sp.; assembly: GCA_964609175.1. Classification (GTDB taxonomy): domain Bacteria; phylum Pseudomonadota; class Alphaproteobacteria; order Rhizobiales; family Xanthobacteraceae; genus Bradyrhizobium. Next base: position 488 of record CAZSRR010000030.1, on the reverse strand, counting down.
GCGGCGTCCGGGCCGCTCGGCCTCCAACGATCCGGGGCTCGCCGCGCTGATCGAGGCGAGGGCGGATGCGATCTGCTTCGTCGCAAAATCCTCGGCCTATCAGGTGCGGGTGGCGCTGGAGACCACCAACGAGGAAAACCTAGCCTCGATCCGCGACAGCGTCTCTGCCGCCAAGGCGGCGGGCCGCGAGGTGATGGTCGATTGCGAGCATTTTTTCGACGGCTACAAGGAAGATGCCGCGTTCGCGCTGGCGTGCGCGAAGGCCGCCTATGATTCCGGCGCGCGCTGGGTCGTGCTGTGCGACACCAATGGCGGCACCATGCCGCACGAGATCGAGACCATCGTCGGCCACGTGACGAAGCACATCCCCGGCAGCCATGTCGGCATTCACGCCCATAACGACACCGAGCAGGCGGTGGCGAATACGCTGGCCGCGGTGCGCGCCGGCGCGCGGCAGATCCAGGGCACGCTGAACGGGCTCGGCGAGC
>CAZSRR010000029.1:0-83987 GCA_964609175.1 uncultured Bradyrhizobium sp. | reverse complement strand
GAGCGTTGCCCTCCGAAGGCAAAGGTCACACGTTCGAATCGTGTCGGGTGCGCCATTTCAGTACAGAACTGCGAACGCCAAAAGCCGCCGATTTTACGCTCGAAGCGGCAACGAGGGTTCTCAGCAGCTCCGACTTCGATCCCGTGATGCGAACCTCGGTGTCTGCGACCTCAACGCGCTGCGCGAAGGCGCGCAGATGATCCCGCCGATAACCGCCGCCTTCGAGGCGCAGCCCGGCGCGGGCGGCGCTGGAGAAGGTCTCGATCATGTCCGGGGTGATCGCCTGATTGCCTGCGCTGTCGAGCGTTGCCTGAATGCGTTCGGCGTCGGCCGTGGCCTGATCCCGAAGCGCCTTGAGGCCGGCGATGCGCTCTTTCAGCGCTGAATCGTCCAGAGCGGCTACGCCGGATTCGATGGCGTCATAGAGCCGGTTGAGCCGCTGGTCGGTCTCGGTGATTCGCCGGTTGAGTTCAGCGAGGTGTTCACGGCGGCGCTCGGCGCGTTCCTGTCGGCGGTCGAGGAGGCTGAAGAGGATAGTTTCCAGACGTTCCGGCTGGAGCAGCCGTTCTTCCAGGTGGCTCGCGATCAGATCGTCAAGTTTGTCCATCGGGATCGATCGTCCCTCGCAGCCAGTCTTGCCCTGACGCGCCTTGGTTGAGCAGGTGTAGTAGCGATACATGCCGCCCGCGCTGCCCTTGCCGGTGCGCAGCGTCATTGCGCCCTCGCATTTGGCGCAGAAGCAGATACCGGTAAGGAGGGTGGGACCGCTCGTGACGCGAGCCGGCACCAGCATGGGGTTGCGGGATTTCAGCTTCGCCTGAACCGCATCGAAGGTCTCGCGGTCGATCAGCGGCGGCACCGCCATGACTGCGACCTCGCTCTCGGGCTTTTTCTCGCGGTTCTTATGCGAGCGGGTGTTGAATCGGTGCTCACCGATATAGGTCGTGCGGGTCAGGATCGAGTGGATTTGTGCGAGGCCCCAGCGTCCACCGTCGCGGGTGAAGATGCGCCGCTCGTTGAGATGGCAGGTGATGGCTTTGACGCCCAACGGACCGGAATTGCCATCGCCTTCGAGGAACAGCCGATAGATCAGCCGCACTGTATCGGCGTGCAGCGGGTCGATCTCCAGTTTCTTCTTGGTCTTCGATCCGCGCTGCTCGGCTGCGATGATGCGATAGCCGATCGGCGGCAGCGCGCCATTCCAGAAGCCTTGCCGCGCATTCTCGTTCATGGCGCGCAGGACGTGCTTGGCGTTCTCCTTGGACTGATACTCGTCGAACAGCGCCATGATCTGGCGCATCATGACGTGCATGGGATCGTCGCCCATCTCCTGCGTGATGGAGACGAGCTTGACGCCATTCTTCGCCAGCTTGCGGACGTAGAACTCAAGCTCGAAGTGGTCGCGGAAGAAACGGCTGAAGGAATGCACCACGACGACATCGAAGGGTGCGGGCTTCGATGTGCCCGCTTCGATCATACGCTGGAATTCGGGGCGGCGGTCGTTGGTGGCGGAGGCGCCGGCTTCCACGAAGGTTTCGATGAGCCGATAGCCGCGCGATGCGCAATAGGCTTCGCCCTGTTTGCGCTGATCGGGGATCGATACGTCGTGTTCGGCCTGCCGCGTGGTGGAGACGCGCAGGTAGAGGGCGGCGCGCTGGGCGACATCGGGACTGTGCATATTCATCGCCTGCCTCCCTTCATTTTGCGGCGCTCGATCAACGGCAACTCCAGGGTCACGCGGTCATACAGCACCGTGGGCACAACTTTCTGACCTTCGCCGGGGTCCATTCGGACAAGGCCATAGTTCGCCATCGTTTTGAGTGTTCGAGACAGACTGGACTTGGCTCGCCCAGTAATTCTTGACAGATCCTCCAGCGATCCGGGCGATTGTTCGTCGATAACGCGCAGCAACTCGCGGTTTCCGCTGGAGAGAATTTGCGCGAAGGATTCGGTGGAGGTGAACCACACCTTCGGATCGTCCGGCGCGGGCTTTTCGTCGCCGCGTGCGATCCGCATGGTGCGAGCCTTTATTTCTTCATAGTCGGCGATTCCGACCTGCAGCGTCTTCATAAAATGTCTCGCTCCTTCAACACCACATCCACCGCCTGCCCGAAGGCGGCTCGAAGAGCGTGTCGAGGGTCGGGTCGTGATCCTCGCTCACGACCTATCGTTAACATCAGATGTTAATGGTGGCAAGTCCGCGTTCGGGGACGTGTTCTCGATGGGGCCGAACAGTCGGTCGAGCACATCGCCGAAGTAGCGCTCGAAGATGTCAACCTCGACCTCTGTGACCGGCACACGCTCGGGCCAGTCGTCGTCGACGCGCCAGGTTCTGGTCGTGTTTCTGGTCGGCGAGTCGCGATGCGCCGCCGGCGCATCACTGTAATAGTCATAGAGATCGTCAGGCAGCGTGCCGGGAACGGGATGCTGGGGACGGCCTTTATGACGACGGACGCGCGATCGGTTCATCATGGCAATATCGCGCGAAGCAAGAATCCAAAGAACAACCCATTTCTACGCCAGACACGGAACTCATCGAGTTTCTGAAGAATGCTGCGTTGAGTTTCAAGGCCATTGTCGCGCCAAACTGCAATTAACGTGCAAGATTTTTGTCATCTCTCCTCGTTTTCGAGGAGAGACATGCAGTCCTAAACTCGCGATTTTCGTTTGTGATTTTCGCGGATTTGATTCTTTGGAGCGTGCATGCTGGTGAAGACGGGGCTGAACAAAGACTGGAGCGGCCGATCGCTAAAGAGCGGACTGAGAACAGTGAAGACAATATCGGTCTTCCATGATCGCAACCGATCGTTCCAGACTGCAGGACCGTCTCATCGAACCGTCCCTGCACCGCGCGCTTGCCTTGCTCGTTAGCTCGGCGCCAGCCTGCGCTACCGGTTCTGACGGAGATCACGCCATCGATTTTATCCGTTGCTCGGTGACCGTAGCCGCCGGTGTGAGTCCGACAAGAGGTGCTGATGACGCAGCGCAGGCCGTCCACGGCCGCCGGCATCGTCGGATGTCCGCCGCTGGCGACGCGACGGCTGGTGCTGCCCTGCCTGCTCGACGGGCGCTGGGACGGACCGAACCTTGCCCGCGGCGCCAACGATGCCGACGCCATTGTGACCGCACTGCCGCATTGGGAGCACGATGGTGAGGCGTCGCCCCTGCAAGTGGTCGGAGGAAGCCGACGCCCTGCACTGCCGGCAGTGCCGCCTTCTGGGCACACGCATCCCGCTCGCCTCGTTGATCCAGGCTGTCGCCGTCGGCGAGCATTTGAACTTCCGGCATGCGGCCACCGCGCTCGGCGTCAGCCAGTCGTCGGTGAGCGAGCGCATCCGTGCATTGGAAGAGACGCTCGGCATCCGTCTGTTCGAGCGACGGCATCGTGGCGTCCAGCCGACCGAAGCTGGACGCTTCTTTCTGGCGCAGGTCGCCGATGGAATAGACCAGCTTGCCTATGCGGTGAAGACAGCCGGGATGATTGGCACCGGCGAACTCGGCCGCGTGCGGCTCGCCGTGCCGACGACGATCGCCGCCGGATTCCTGGCCGATCTTCTCCATTGTTACCGTCAGCAGTGGCCGGGCGTTGAACTGGAGCTATTCGACGGACGTGCCAAGGACGCGATCCTGCGGGTGCGCGAAGGCAGCCTGGACGTTGCATTCGTCGCTGCGATCACCGACGTCCCGGATTGCCACTGCCGGGCGCTTTGGACGGAACCCCTGTTCATCGCGGTGTCGACACGCGATCTCCGCGCCAGCGGCGACGCGCTGCATTGGTGCGACCTGAAGGATGATTTATTTCTGGTGCGCTACAACGGAACCGGACCACAGGTGCATGATCATGTCTTGCGCCGCTTTGAAGAACGTGGCCTGCAACCGCGCGTGCAACGCTGCAACGTCGACCGCTGCTTGCTCCTCTCGATGGTGGCGGGCGATTACGGAATAACCCTTTGCAGCGAAGCAACAGCGCAAGCCGCCTTTCCTGGCGTCACTTTCTTGCCGCTGCGCGACGAACCGGAGCCGCTAAGGTTCAGCGCCATTTGGTCGCCGCACAATTCCAGCAAAGCGCTTCGCGGCCTACTGGATCTCGCCCGGAGTCGGGCCACGATCTAGCGCGAAGCGCGGCGCGCCTTTGCAAATCCCCGGTCGGACGTGATGAATCGCTCCAGCATCGGCACGATCAGCTTCATGGGGTCTGTGACAGGCTGGCCAGTCTCACGGGCGAGTGCTTCCGCATAGGCCGTGAGATCCCGATGAAGAGAAGCAGGCAGTTCCACCGCCGCCTTTACAGGTTTCTCATCCACGATCGGCCCAAGCTTCAATTTTGCCATGTCAGCCTCCGTAGGATTCGAGAACGAGATCGCGCGTGACGATGACGCGGACCGGGAAGCCCGGCCGGATGGTCAGGGTCGGCGCGATGTTGAGCTGGCGCTGAACGATCTGCTGACCCGTCTGGTTGATGCTGTCCGAAGCCCCGCGTCGTAGAGCGCGAACGATGTCGCTCTCCTGGCCCGATGAACCGGCCTGCGCGCCGACGCTCAAGATGGTGGAGAGCGCGGCGGCCTTGAACAGTTCGCCCCAATGATAATCGACACCATCCTCGAGGCCGGCGTATCCCTCGCCGTCGGCGCCAGGCTGACGCTCCAGAACGATGGAGCGGCCATTGGGGAAGATCAGCCGGTTCCAGACGAGGAGTATGCGCCGCTGACCGAAGCCGACGCCGCTGTCATATTGACCGATGACGCGCGTGCCCTGGGGCACAAGCAATATCTTGCCCGTCGGACTGTCATAGACGTTTTCCGTCACCTGCGCGGTGATCTGGCCGGGAAGATCGGAGCGGATGCCGGTGATGAGCGCGGCGGCGATGACGGCGCCGGCCTGCAGGACGTTCTTCGACGCCGGCGCGGCCACCCGATCCGGCGCGACAGTGCGCTTGTCGGGCGCCTGGTTGAGGAAGGCGAGCTGGCGATCCTGCGCGGATGGCGTCGCTGGCTGCGGCGCGAGGCCGAGGCTGGCGAGATCGGCCGGCGGCGTGGCGGTCGCGGTGGGCTGTGCCAAGGCCCCAGCACTGGCGGGCCGAGTCTCGGTCGAGGCGAACAACCGTGCGGTCCGCGCCGCCTCCAGCTCCTGCGCCCGGCGCTGCTCCTCGGGGGTCGGTCCCACCGGGCCTGATGCTGGCGCGCTGATCGGCGGGACTGTAGCGCCATTCTGCGCATTCAGGATCGGGCGGCCGAGATCGCCGGGGAGCGGCGGGCCGAGCTTTGGGACGCCGGAATAATCCTTCGGCAAGCCAGCGAGCCCGTCCGGGGTCGAGCGATTGTCGGTCGAATACAGTTCCTGTCCCTGGCCCTGGTGACGGGTCTGAAGCGCATAGATCAGCGCGCCGCCAACACCGAGGCTGGCAGCGAGACCGAGACCGGCCAGCACCTTGCGGGACAGGCGGGTCACACGCGGCGGCTCGGCGCGCAGGCGCATCGTCACAGCCGGCTCGCCGGTGAGCGGCCGGGTGTCATCATCGTCGGCCGGCTGAGGCTGGGGCGTCGAACCCGGCGCCCGACCTTCTTCCTTTTCGGGATCGCGTTCGTCGCTCACGATGCCGGCCTCCCGTCGGTGCGGGAGATGCGGACGCGCTTCTGGTCTTTGCCCGCACCGAACCGCAGCTCGGCGGCGGCGAACAGCCGGTCGACGATCATGTAGTTTCCGCGTACCCGGTAGTTCACCAGTTCGGATGTGTCGCCCTCCGGCCCGACAACGAACAGCGGTGGCATCTCGCCCTGACCGATGCCGCGCGGAAATTCGATGAACACTTGGCGACCGTCATCGAAGGCGCGTAGCGGTCGCCATGGCGCACGATCGCCTGTCACTTCGTAGCGGAAATTGACACGGGCGAGATCAATGCCGCCCGACACCGGCTGCGCGGCCTCCGCCTGCTGGTTCTGGCGGCGCAGCGCGATGAGCTGGTCCTGTGGATATTGCCAGGACACCGACGCCATGTAGGTCGCGGGCGTCGCGCGCAGCTCCATGTGATAGGTGCGCCTGTCGGTGTTGATGACGAGATTGGTCATCAGCTCGGCGCGGGTTGGCTTCACGAGGATATGGATCTGCTTGGCGGTGCCCACGCCGCTCTCGGTGTCGCCGATGATCCAGCGCACGGTGTCGCCGGCGGCGACGGGACCGGAGCCGACGAGCTGCTCGCCGGGCTGAAGCGCGATGTCGGTGATCTGCCCCGGCGAGGCATAGACCTGATAGAGCGCGCCATCGACGAAGGGATAGACCTGCATCGAGTTGATGAAGCCGTTGCGGACGGGTTGGACGCGTGCGGCGGCGTTGGCCTGATTGACGCGCGCGGCGGGATCGACCGGCTCCGGCTCGGGCTTCCCGTCCTTGCCGACTGGCTTCAACTGACCGGGCAGCGGGAGCGGTTTCGGCAACTCTACGACCTGCACGGGTTTCGGCGGATCGGCGGCGATGACGGCGGGCGCGGCATCGTCATAGGAAATTTCGGGCGGTGGCGTATGGGTGGCGCAGCCGGCGAGCGCCGATGTGCAAAGTAGGAGAAGCGGCAAGCCGGATTTACGGAAACCCGGCATGGCGCGGCTGAGGAAAGCCGGACGCCCCGCACTCCAGGGGGCGGCTTTGCGGAGTGCTGGTGTCATTGTCCAAGCTCCTTCGACCAGTTGATGGCGTTGATGTAGATTCCGAGGGGATTCTTCCGCAGCGTGTCGGCATCGCGCGGGGGCTGCACAACGACGGTGAGGATGGCGGACCAGCGCTCGGTGGAAGCCAGCGAGCCGTCCTGATAGCGGCGCTCGATCCAAGCGATGCGGAAGCTCGACGGCGAGGCGCGGATGACCGACGATACCTCGATCGCGATTTGCTGCTTGCCGACCTTGGTGAAGGGGTCGTTGGCGCGCGCATAGTCATTGAGCGCCAGCGCGCCGCCCTGGGTCGTGAAGTCGTAGGCGCGCAGCCAGTTCTGCCGCACGATGATGGCGTCGGACGGGATCGAGCGGACCTGCTCGATGAAGCGCGCGAGATAGAAGGCGATCTGCGGATCGTTCGGCTGATAGTCGGCGGTCGCCGGCGCGACGGCCTGCGCCTGGCCGAGCCGATCGACCTGCACCACCCAGGGCACAATCGAGCCATTGGCGGACTGCCAGACCAGCGCCGCCGAAAGACCGGCCGCGAGTACCAATGAGCCGAAGGCCATGTAGCGCCAGTTGCGAGCCTGGACGCGGGCTGAGCCGATCCGGTCGTCCCAGACCTGCGCGGCGCGCTGATAAGGCGTCTCGGGCTGAGGGGATTTGCCGTAGTGGGTGGATGGTCGTTTGAACATTGTCAGTCGCTTTCGGAGAGGTTGACGGAGGAGCCGCCGCCATGGCTGTCGCCGCTGCGCACGGCGTGGGCGGCCGCGGAGGCGCCGTGGGACATTTGCTGGGAGCGTTTCATGCGCTTCGCCCAGGCTGGCGGGCCGTCGCTGGTGGAAGATGCGGCTCCCGGAGATGCGGTCTCTGCAGCGGTTGCCGTCGTTGCCCCGGGTGCGCCCGTGGCGATCTCCGTCGCGGCCTGGCCACCGGCCTGATAGCTCTGCTTCAGGCTGTCGGCGGCGCGGCCGGCCGCGCGCTTCAACGGTGAGACGGCCGCCCTCGCGCCGGTGCTCGCAACATTGCCCAGGCCAGAGGCGACGCCCGATGCGCCCGATTGTCCGGCCGCGCCGAGGCTGTAGGCGGTGGAGGCGCCGCCCGCGAGGGCTGCGCCTCCACGAGCCGCGGCGGCAGCACCGCCAGCTAGCGCAGCGCCACCCGAGGCGACTGCGCCGGCGGCGGCCGCACCTGCGGCGACCATGCCGCCGGCGGCAAGACCAGTGCCAATGGCCGCGCCGGCGCCGAGCTGCGGACCACCCGAAATCAGGCCGTTGGCGATGCCGGGGCCGAAAATGCCGAGACCGAGCAGCGAAAGCGCGGCGAGCACGATCGCCATGGCGTCGTCGATTGATGGCGTGTTGCCTCCGAACCCGGAGGTAAATTCGGAAAAGAGCGTCGATCCGATGCCGATGATGACAGCGAGCACCAGCACCTTGATGCCGGAGGAGATGACGTTGCCCAGCACGCGCTCGGCCATGAAGGCGGATTTGCCGAACAGGCCGAAGGGAATGAGGACGAAGCCGGCCAGCGTCGTCAGCTTGAACTCGATCAGGGTGACAAAGAGCTGGATCGCGAGGATGAAGAACGCCAGCAGCACCAGCGCCCATGCGAAAAACATGCAGGCGATCTGGATGAAGTTCTCGAAGAACGACCAGTAGCCCATCAGGTTGGAGATGGAGTCGAGCAGCGGGCGGCCGGCATCGAGGCCGGTCTGTGCCACCTTGCCCGGGCGCATGAGATCGCTGACGGCAAAGCCGGTGCCCGACGCTTTCAGGCCGAGACCCGCGAAGCTCTCGAAGATGATACGGGCGAGATTGTTCCAGTTGGAGATCAGGTAGGCGAAGACGCCGACGAAGAGGGTCTTCTTGACGAGGCGCGCCATGATGTCGTCGTCGGCGCCCCACGACCAGAAGAGCGCGGCGAGCGTCACGTCGATGACGATGAGCGTGGTGGCGATGAAGCCCACCTCGCCGCCGAGCAGCCCGAATCCGCCGTCGATGTAGCGTGTGAAGACCTCGAGGAAATGGTCGATGACGCCGGTGCCGCCCATGTCAGCGGATCTCCGGCCGGGCGGGATCAGCCAGATCCGCCGGCGCACTCCGAAACAACGTCGTCGGCGCAACCGGTGTCGGTAAGGATGTCTGGGCTGGTTGCCCGAGGAAGCGGCGACGGTTCTCGGCCCATGCTTTCAGGCAGCCGGGATCGCTCGTGCCAGCCTCGCCGATCTCGGAACAGCGAAGCAATTCGGCGGCGAGAGGATCTTGTGCGGCGACGGGACGGCCCTGCGTCGCGAGGGCGTCCGGCGAAACGTCCTTGCGGTTCATCTCGATCGCGGTCGCCGTGATGGCGACCGCGACGAAGACGATGGCGCCGACGCGCGCGAGGGTCTTGCCGTCCATCACGCCAGCCTCAGTTGCCGCTGCTCGGGAACATGCGCGCATTGCCGGGCTGGTAGCCTGAGCCCGGCGTCAGGAAGCGTCGGCGTTGCTCGCGACCCTGTTCGGCAGCGGTGGCCTGCTCGGCCGACTGCAATGCCTGTGCCCGACCGTTGGCCGCGACGACGGCAGTGAGATCGGCGAGCTGCTGGGCCTGAAGCGCGAGAAGCTGGTTGCCGGCCTGCGTCGCCTGAAGCGCGCCGGTTGCGCCCTGGCTCTGGCCGACCAGCGCCGACATCTGGGCGCGGTTGGTGTCGATGTTGCCGACGACGCCGGCCTGCACGCGCATGGCATCCTGCAGGCCGCCGACCGTGTTCTGCCAGCGCGAGCGAGCATCGGTGATGAGCTGCTGATCCGTCGCCGACATCGAGACGTTGCCGTATTTCTGCTGGAACGCCCGGTCGATCTGCTGGACGTCATAGGCGATGTTCTGGGCCTGCTGGAGGAGCTGTTGCGTCCGCTGAACCGACTGCTGAAGCTGTTGGAGCGATGAGTACGGCAGGCTCGCAAGGTTGCGCGCCTGGTTGATCAGCATCTGCGCTTCGTTCTGAAGTGAGGTGATCTGGTTGGTGATCTGCTGGAGCGATCGCGCTGCCGTCAGCACATTTTGTGCATAGTTCGAGGGATCGAACACGATGATCGCGTGAGCTGGCGTCGCCAGCATCGGCGTGAGCGCGACGGGAGCGATCAGCAGCGCGGCAGCGAACCGCGCTGCGCGGGAATTGCGCAGTTTCATTGGGACGTCTCCTTGTTGATGAGCGTGGGGATGAGGTCAGCCGCCCAGCCGACCTCACGGTGATCGAGCCAGGCGGCGAGGAAGCCGTCGCGTCCATGTTCGGCGACGATGCGGGCGATGGCCGCCTGGTCGGTCTTCGACGACGCGGCGCAGAGCGCGAGCGCCACATCGGACAAGCCGAGTTCGAACAGCCGATTGCCGCGACGGGACTGGCAGTAATAGTCGCGCTTCGGCATTGCCCGCGCGATGATCTCGATCTGGCGGTCATTGAGGCCGAAGCGCCGGTAGATCGCGGTGATCTGCGGCTCGATCGCGCGCTCATTCGGCAGCAGAAGCCGGGTCTGGCAGCTCTCGATGATGGCGGGCGCGATCGCCGAGCCGTCGATGTCCGACAGGCTTTGCGTGGCGAAGATGACGCTGGCGTTTTTCTTGCGCAGCGTCTTCAGCCACTCACGGAGCTGGCCGGCGAAGCCGTCATCGTCCAGCGCCAGCCAGCCCTCATCGATGATGAGGAGGGTCGGCGAGCCGTCGAGCCGGTCTTCGATGCGATGGAAGAGATAGGAAAGGACCGCGGGCGCCGCGTCGGTGCCGATCAACCCTTCGGTCTCGAACGCCTGAACAAAGGCCGATCCGAGATGCTCGCGCTCGGCGTCGAGCAACCGGCCGTAGGGACCGCCGACGCAATAGGGCCGGAGCGCCTGCTTGAGATCATTCGACTGGAGCAGCACGACCAGGCCGGTGATGGTACGTTCCTCTATGGGCGCCGACGCCAACGAGGTCAGCGCCGTCCAGATGTGCTCCTTCGCCTCGGGCGTGATCGCGACACCCTCGCGAGTCAGGATCGACACGATCCAGTCACCCGCCCAGGCGCGCTCGGGCACGTCGTGAATGCGGGCGAGCGGTTGAAGGCTGACGCTGTCGACGGCGCCATCGCTGAGATCGCCACCAAGATCGTGCCAGTCGCCGCCCATGCCGAGCGCCGCCGCCCGGATCGAGCCGCCGAAGTCGAAGGCGAAGACCTGGGCGCGGGCATAGCGTCGGAACTGGAGCGCCATCAGCGCCAGCAGCACGGACTTGCCTGCGCCGGTCGGGCCGACGATCAGCGTGTGGCCGACGTCGCCGACATGAAGCGAAAGCCGGAACGGGGTCGAGCCTTCGGTCTTGCCGAAGAGCAGTGGGGGCGCTGCAAAATGCTCGTCCCGCACCTCGCCCGCCCACACCGCAGACAGCGGGATCATGTGGGCGAGATTGAGCGTGGAGATCGGAGGTTGGCGGACGTTCGCATAGACGTGGCCGGGCAGTGATCCGAGCCAGGCGTCCACCGCGTTGATGGTCTCGGCCATCGCGGTGAAGTCGCGGCCCTGGATGACCTTCTCGACTAGCCGCAACTTCTCGTCGGCTATGCGCGGATCGTCATCACACACCGTCACCGTCGCGGTGATATAGGCCATGCCGGCATAGTCAGCGCCGAGTTCCTGGAGCGCGAGATCGGCATCAGCCGCCTTGTTCGCGGCATCGGTGTCCACGAGGACGGATGCCTCGTTGGTCATCACCTCCTTGAGGATCGCGGCGATCGACTTGCGCTTGGCGAACCATTGCCGCCGGATCTTGGTCAGCAGCTTGGTCGCGTCGGTCTTGTCGAGCAGGATCGCGCGCGTCGACCAGCGATACGGAAATGCGAGACGGTTCAGCTCGTCGAGCAGGCCTGGCGTCGTCGCCGTTGGAAAGCCTGTGACGGTGAGGATGCGCAGATGCGAGGCGCCAAGGCGCGGTTCGAGCCCGCCGGTCAGCGGCTGGTCGGCGAGAAGCGCGTCGAGATAGATCGGCGTCTCGGGCACGCGGACACGGTGCCGTTTGGTCGAGACGCAGCCGTGGAGATAGGTGAGCGTCTCCGCGTCATCGAGCCAGCGGCATTCCGGCATGAAGGCTTCGACCAAGCGCAGAATGCGATCGGTGCGATCGGCAAAGCCGGTGATCACCTCGTTGGGGTCGAGGCCCGACTTCTCCCGTCCCTCATAGAGCCAGGATTCGGCGCGCGCGGCGTCTTCCGCCGGCGGCAGATAGGTGAAGGTCAGGAAATAGCTCGACTCGAAATGCGCGCCGGCCTCCTCGAAATCCGCCCTGCGCTCGGCATCGACCAGCGCGGAGGCAGCGTCGGGAAAGCGGCTGTCGGGATAGAGGTTCGAAGGGTGGCGTTGGGCTTCGACGAAGATCGCCCAGCCGGAGCCGAGGCGACGGAAGGCGTTGTTGAGGCGGCCGGCGACGGCGACCAGCTCGGCCGGGACGGCGCTGTCGAGGTCGGGGCCGCGAAACCGCGCGGTGCGCTGAAAGCTGCCGTCCTTGTTGAGGACGATGCCGGCGCCAACCAGCGCGACCCAGGGCAGGAAGTCAGCGAGCCGGCTGTTGCGGTTACGATATTCGGCGAGGTTCATCATCGGCGCGCTCCCCGTCAGACCGAGAGGTGCGCGGGGACGCGCAGATGGCGGCGCACCACGTCGACGAAGAGCGGATCGCGCTTCGCGGCCCACACCGCCGCGACATGGCCGATCGCCCAGATGGCGATGCCGACCAACCAGAGGCGAAGGCCGAGGCCAACGGCGCCAGCGAGCGTCCCGTTCATGATGGCGATGGCGCGCGGCGCGCCGCCGAGCAGGATCGGCTCGGTCAGCGCCCGGTGAACGGGAGCCGTGTAGCCTGGGACATCGCCGCCCTGTTCGACACCGCCCGTCATCAGACGAGCGCTCCGCCGCCGAACGAGAAGAACGACAGGAAGAAGCTCGACGCCGCGAAGGCGATCGACAGGCCGAAGACGATCTGGATCAGCCGGCGGAAGCCGCCTGATGTGTCGCCGAAGGCGAGCGTCAGGCCGGTGACGATAATGATGATCACCGCGATGATCTTGGCGACCGGGCCTTCGATCGACTGCAGGATCTGTTGCAGCGGCTGCTCCCACGGCATTGACGAGCCGGAGGCATGGGCGGGCGCGGCCATCATCACAGACAGCGTGGCGACGGACACGGTCATGGCGAGACGGCGGCGGACTTGAGTCCGGCACATTGAGCGCAGGCGTTGGATCACAGGCGTTCTCCTTCAGGGCTTGGGGTGAGCGAGGTCGGGCCGCCGGTGCCCTCGATGACGGCCGGCGCGACGCGGTAATCGCCATCGAGGCCGAGGCCCTTGACGCGTGCGAGCTCGGAGAGCCGGCGCGCCGAGCCGCGGCCGGAGAGGACGGCAACGATGTCGATCGTCTCGGCGATCAGCGCGCGCGGGACGGTGACGACGGCCTCCTGGATGAGCTGTTCCATTCGGCGCAGCGCACCGATCGCGCTGCCGGCATGGATCGTGCCGACGCCGCCGGGATGGCCGGTGCCCCAGGCCTTGAGCAGTTCCAGGGCTTCGGCGCCGCGCACCTCGCCGATCGGAATACGATCGGGGCGAAGACGCAGCGAAGAGCGAACGAGATCGGAGAGAGAGGCGACGCCGTCTTTCGTGCGCATCGCCACGAGGTTCGGCGCGGCGCATTGCAGTTCGCGCGTATCTTCGATGATGACGACGCGATCGTCGGTCTTCGCGACCTCTGCGAGCAATGCGTTGGTCAGCGTGGTCTTGCCGGTGGACGTACCGCCGGCGACCAGAATGTTCGCGCGCGCAGCGACGCCTTCGCGTAACGTCTCGGCCTGCGCTGTCGACATGATGCCCGCTGCGACATAGTCGTCGAGGGTGAACACTGCGACGGCGGGCTTGCGGATCGCGAAGGCTGGAGCCGCGACCACAGGCGGAAGAAGACCCTCGAACCTTTCCCCGGTCTCGGGGAGTTCGGCGGAGACACGCGGCGCGCCGGCATGGACTTCGGCACCGACGTGATGGGCGACCAGGCGGACGATGCGCTCGCCGTCGGCTGCCGGCAGCTTACGGCCGGTATCCTCAAGCCCGCTGGAGAGACGGTCGATCCAGAGCCGCCCGTCGGGATTCAGCATCACTTCGACAATGGACGGGTCTTCCAGGAAGCCAGCGATGGCAGGTCCGAACGCCGTGCGCAGCATGCGCGCGCCCCGCTGGATCGCCTCGGATTGCTGGTGCGTGGTCGTCATCTTGTCCCCGTGCTGGCGGGGACGCGGCATGCAGTCCCCTGACGGGGATGATTAAAAGAGCCGGAAATCGGGTCGGTTCAACAAGTATCTCGATGCGTGCGGCCATGGCGAAGAAAAGGCGGCAATCGGCGGAGTTGAATATTCAGCCTGGATCGCCGTTTGTCTTGAAGAGCGCATGGTCTGCGCCGTCGCGCAGCGAGTCGACATCGCGCGAAAGCTCTTTCAGGAACCTGTCGCCGGTCGCCAATCGCCGACCGAGCGATTGCATGAAGCCTTCGAAGCGTTCCGTTCCTTTCGCGCGCGCCGAGGCTTGCGCGCTTTCGGGCAATGGCGGCGTGATAGTGAGCCAAAAGCGGATGAACAGCGAGACGGTCTCGCCCAGGATGGCGATATCCTCGTCGAGCCCATCGATCTGGCGGCCGAGCTTGTCCATGCGGCGTGCGAACACGGCCTCGAGCCGTTCGGAGGCGTCGGCCGAGAGGAAGGACGCGACGGCTGCTTCGATCACCGCGGATTTGGAGACATTGCGCCGGAGCGCCAGCGCCTCGACCTGCTTCAGTAGGCCGGGGTCGAAATAGACGTTCATGCGGGTCTTGGCCTGCACCGGCATCTCCTACAATTCGATGCCGTCGGCCGGGTCCATCGTCGCCTGCCGGGCGACGATGCGAATACGCTGGCGCAGCGCTCGCGCCTTGGCGGCGTCCACGTCGGGCTCATCGTCCAAAAGATCAAACTCCTGCTCGGGCGGCCGCGCGGCCGGGACGATCTCTTCATGCTCGGGCAATTCCGGCTCGCGGCGGATGCCGGCATTGGCCGGATCGCCATCGGCGCCGTCGCTTGTTGTGGTTGCCGCCGCTGCGGCCGATGGCGCGATCACACGCGCCGACCATTCATCCGTCATCGTCGCTGCGGCTCGCGGCGCGATAAGATCGGGCGGCGGCAGGATGCGCTCCTTGAAGCGCGCATCCTCGAAATAGCGCGCCTTCTTCGCCCGGATCGGCGGCGTGCCCGCCACCATGACGATCTCGTCGCTGGGCGGAAGCTGCATGATCTCGCCGGGCGTCAGGAGCGGCCGCGCCGTCTCCTGGCGCGACACCATGAGGTGCCCGAGCCACGGCGCCAGCCGATGGCCGGCATAGTTAGTGGAATCGCGCAGCTCCGTCGCGGTGCCGAGCGAATCCGACACACGCTTGGCGGTGCGCTCGTCATTGGCGGCGAAGGCGACGCGCACATGGCAATTGTCGAGGATCGAATTGTTCGACCCATAGGCGCGCTCGATCTGGTTGAGGCTCTGCGCGATCAGGAAACTCTTGAGACCGTAGCCGGCCATGAAGGCCAAGGCGGACTCAAAAAAGTCCAATCGGCCGAGCGCGGGAAACTCGTCGAGCATGAGCAGCAGGCGATGGCGTTTGTTCGACGCCTTCAATTCCTCGGTGAGCCGCCGGCCGATCTGGTTGAGGATCAGGCGGATCAGGGGCTTGGTGCGGTTGATGTCGGACGGCGGCACGACGAGGTAGAGGGTGACCGGCCGCCGGTCCCCGACCAGATCGGCGATGCGCCAGTCGCAGCGCGCCGTCACCTTCGCCACGACCGGATCGCGATAGAGGCCAAGGAAGCTCATGGCGGTCGACAGCACGCCGGATCGCTCGTTCTCTGATTTGTTGAGCAGCTCGCGCGCGGCGGAAGCAACGACGGGATGGACGCCCGCTTCGCCCAGATGCGGCGCCGACATCATCGCGCGCAGCGTCGCTTCGACTGGCCGGCGCGGATCGGAGAGGAAGTTGGCGACGCCCGCCAGCGTCTTGTCGGGCTCGGCATAGAGGACGTGCAGGATCGCGCCGACCAGCAGGCTGTGGCTTGTCTTCTCCCAATGGTTGCGCTTGTCGAGGCTGCCTTCGGGATCGACCAGGATGTCGGCGATGTTCTGGACGTCGCGCACCTCCCATTCGCCGCGCCGGACTTCCAGCAACGGATTGTAGGCGGACGATTGTGCATTGGTCGGATCGAACAGCAGCACGCGGCCATGCTTGGCGCGGAAGCCGGCGGTCAGGGTCCAGTTCTCGCCCTTGATGTCGTGGACGATGCAGCTTCCCGGCCAGGTAAGCAGCGTCGGCACAACGAGCCCGACACCCTTGCCACTCCGCGTCGGGGCGAAGCACAGCACATGTTCGGGGCCGTCATGGCGCAGATAATCCTGGATGTGCCGGCCGAGCACGACGCCATCGGGACCAAGCAGGCCGACGGCGCGGATTTCCCGGTCGTCGGCCCAGCGGGCGGAGCCGTAGGTCGCCACATTGCGCGCCTCGCGCGCCCGGATGAGCGACATGAAGATGGCGACGGCGATGGCGATGAAGCTGCCGGATACGGCGATCGCCGCTCCCTCCAGGAAGATGGATGGCGCATAGGCGTCGAACGAAAACCACCACCAGAAAAAAGCCGGTGGAGAATAGACCGGCCAGCCCGCCAGTTTGAACCATGGGGCGCCAAGCTGCGCCTGAAAGCCGAGCCGCCATGCGGTCCATTGCGTCGCCGCCCATGTCGTCAACAGCACAACGGTCAGGACAACGGCGATCTGACCCCAGAGTATTCGGCCTCCACGCATACAGGCTCCAATCGGCAAAAGAGATGGAGCCGATCAGAGAATAGGCGTTTTCGCGAGACTCAACAGAAAAGACATATCGGCGTGCCGCCGGATACCATGGCGTAGAAATCGGATGGTTCGCTTAGTGCCGTGTCTTGCCCTGAGCCTCTTGCGTCGCCTCCGCGACGGCCTGCTGGAGAATGCGGCGGTAGCCCTGCTTGGTCATCCATTGCGCGCGGGCGAGATGGCTTTCCCAGCAGGCCCTTGTGCGGTCTTCCTCGGCGACCGGATCGCGGTGCAGCACGATCCGCGCCACCTCGGACCAGTCCGCTCCGTCCGTCTGCGCATCCAGCAAACGCAGATAGGTCACATAATGCTCTTCGTCATAAGTCGTGATCTCGGGGCCGCTCGGGGCCTCGTCATCGACATCGGGATCAAGCTTGGGTCTGACGCGCATCGAACGCCCTCCCTTCAGGGCCAACAGCACCAAAAATCCTGAACTGGGATAATCCCATATCAGGATTACCGAAATGGCCTCCCTTCATCAATGGAGCGCCGTTCCGAATGCAGAAGTCCTTGCGCACATCCCGACAGCAGCGTCTCCTGTCCCTGCTCGTCGAAGCACGCAAGGCGAAAGGTATGACCCAGGCCGAAATTGCCGCAGCGCTCGGCAGGCCGCAATCCTTTGTCGCCAAATATGAGAACGATGAGCGACGGATTGATGTCATCGAGTTCGTCGATATTGCTGCGGCGCTGGGCGTTTCGGCTGCCGAAATCCTGAAAGAGATCGAATCGACCGCAGAGGCCCCCAAACGAACCGGCGGGCGAAAATCCCAACCCCTCCGCTAGCGGCCGATCAGGGCGCGAACGTCCTTGAGGAGCACAAACAGGTGCATCGGATCGCTGGGCGACGCGATGAAATCGAAATGTTCGTAGAAGGCTCGCGCCTCCTCATCCTTGGCATGGACGGCAAAAGCGCGCAGGCCCGCGATTTCGGCGGCGGCGAGCGTGCGGCCGAGCGCATCCTTGAGCAGGCCGGAGCCGATCCCCTTGCCTGACCAGGCGCTGGCCACCGCGAGGCGTGCGAGGATCATCAGGGGAACCGGATGACGGGCGACGCCCTTCTTCAACCGCCCGGGCGCATCGTCATAGGCCACGTCGCCATAGGTCAGGGTGTAATAGCCGACCACCTCATCGTCCGAGAGGGCGAGATAGGTCTGCGCGCTGTTGGAAAGCTGGCTTTGCAGGGCGAAGCGGATCAGGAAGCGGTTGAGCGGCTCCTTGCCGCAATCGAACCCCTCGACGCGATGCTCGCGCCGCAGCTTCTCGATACGGAGCGCCACGGGGCTATTCGCCGGGATGCTCGAACAGGCCGGGCTCGTTCAGGAGCCGCTTCAGCCTCGGCAACGGACGGGGCGGTGCATCGAGCGCGGCGAGGAAGGCTTGCCAGCGCTCCGCGTCCAGCCCGAAATGCTGGCGGTCCGGCAAGGTCTCTTGGGCACGGATGAGCGCGCTTTCCAGCACGAACTCGCTGACCGACCGTCGCTCGGCTTGGGCCGCGGCGTTCAGCACGCGCTTGGCCTCCGGCGTCAGCCGCAGGTCGAGTTTCTCGGATCGGGTTGCATTGGCCATGGTGACGCCTCCTGATCGACTATATAGCATGTTCGGCCTCCTTTGTCATGACATTGTCGGGCATTATGGCGGTCATAGCCCGAGTTCCCGCTGTTTCCCGAGCTGCCAGGATACCGATCCGCCCTGGACCACGCCGATAACCTCGCGGCCGCGCTGGCGCTCGATGACCGGCCGCCAGGGGACTAGGGTGAACTCATGGCTCTTCTCGACGATGGCAAATCTGCCGCTCGCGAGCTGGACGGTGCCGGTGAATGTGCCGCTCACGGTCTCGCCGTCTCCGGAGGCGCGGAACGGCATGGGCTTTGACACCGCCAGCTCGGCGCCGGCGCGCGCGACCTCACGCTCGCGCAGCGTGGCAAGCAGATTGCGGCGATAGAACACCCGGCCGGTCGGCTGGCGGGTGGCATCACCCTGGTCGATCAGATGTTCGCGGCGGCGGTCCATCGCCTGGGCGACGGCCTGTCCGAAGCCAGCCGGCGCCAGATCGGACGCCTCGCCTGCGATCAGCCGGCGGTCGAGCCAGGTGGCGCCGTCCGCCCCGATCTGGCTTTCCAGATCGAAGGCCGAGAGGACGCGGATATTGACGCGGACACTGCGGCCGGCGTCATGGGCGGCTGCCCGGCTCTCGAAATCCTCGGGGATGCGCCAGCGGTCGGCGTCGATGCGCTCGACGATGCCGGCGCGGCGCAACGCCTCCAGCCGGCGGACATGGGCATCGACGAAGCCTTCGTAGTCGCCACCGGGCACGCGGCCGTCGAACCGGGCCTGCTCCAGATGGCGGCTCGGCTGATAGACGCCGTCCTTGGTCATAACGGCAATGGCGCGATCCGAAGGCCGGGCCGCCATATCGGCCGGACCGATCTCAACGATGCTGCCGATACGCGCATCCTCGACGCGACCCGCATCGAAGCCGGAGACATGGTGCGCGCGGCCATCGATCCCGTCGACAACCAGGGTGATGTTCTCGCCCAGTTCGTCGGCGAGATGCTTGTCGATGACGCGGCCGACAATCGGCGCGCCTGCCGCGCCGTCATGAATCTGGAAGCTGGCCGGATCGCGCTCCTGTCCCTCCGCCCGAAGCACCTTCTGCATGGTGCGGATGATGTCTCCGCGCTCGCCCAGCTCGCGCAGGGTGGGCTCAAGTCGGTCACTCAACTCCCAGACGCCCGGCGCATGCTCGGTGGCAAGCCCCATCTTTTCCAGCTTGCCAAGCCGGGCCAGACGAAGCGCCCGGCTGGCGATGCCGCGCGGATCGCCGGGCTCGGGACGAAGATCGACCAGGCCGTGGCGCGCCTCTGCGATCATGGCGCGGTCGATGCGGGTGAAGCGGTCCTGACCGATTTCGGCGGAGAGCTTGCTCTGCTGCTCGATCTCGGTGACGGGACCGAGTTCGAGCGTCACGAGCGCGCTGGCGCGTTCGCGGACGCCGTGGGCGATATAGTCGCCGTTGATGACCAGATCCTCGCCCAGCTCGTCGCGGCCGTTGACGATAACATGGACATGGGGATGGCCGGTGTTGAGGTGATTGACCGCGATCCAATCGAGCTTCGTGCCGAGGTCGGCTTCGACCTGGCTCATCAGGTCGCGCGTGTAGCCGGTCAGGTCCGCAAGGTCGGCCGCATCCTCGGGCGAGACGATCAAGCGGAACTGGTGGCGGTCATCCTTGCCGCGATCGAGGAAGGCATCGCCGTCGGCGCGATCCGCGGTCGCCGAGTAGAGCTGGCCGCGCTCGCCGTCGCGCGAGGTTCCGTCGCGCTGAATGTAGCGCAGATGGGCGGCCGCGCGGCCGTTCTTGCCGGCGGCGCGGACGGAGCGCGATTTGACGATGACGCGGCGGCTGCCGGGCTGGCGATGGCTCCAGCCATCCGAGAGGTTGCGGGCGCGCACGAAGGCCGCGCCGCGGCCGCGCTTCACGCCCCGGCCGCTCGCCAATGCCGATCGTGATCCATCCTTGGCGGCGCGGCCCGTGGCAGCGGCACGCGCCCCGCGCGATGGCGATCCGCCATGCTGGCGGGCGATCTTCTTGACCTTGGTGAAGAAGCTCTTGGTCTTGGCGCCGCCGCGCGCATCCGATCGAATGCGGCCTGGCCGTGGGCGGAAGTGGTTCTCGTCGTCGCTCATCGGCGCGGATCCTGCCGATGAGTGGGATTTCCGGCTAGAGTGCCGCCGAGAGCCTTGCAAAGGCTGGCGTTCCGCCGGATGGCGGCACCATGCCCTCCATTCGAGGGTGCCACCCCCAACAGTGTGCAGACAAGGGCTTGCCCGGCAGATCGGCCCCATGGGGTGCCGTCCGCTTTAATCTTGCCCTCCCGCCTCTCTGCCCGTTCTGCCCCTCCTGCCGATCTTCGGTCCTGACCCCACACTGCCGACCTGCACAATGGAACGACCACGTTCAGCCACTGGACCTTGGTCCTCATCGCGGTTCTCCGGGGCTGACGCGGGAAACGAAAAGGCCGCCGGGTTGCGGCGTGATCGCAGAGACGTCGCGCACCGATGGTGCAGCCGAGATCTTGGCGACGTGCTCGCCGGGCGGCACAGGATCAGCGCTCGGCGTGCGCTCCGGTCGCGCCACGAACAGCGGCGCACGGCTCCAGGACTGCGGGTCGGCAGCAGCGACGACCACCGGAGCGGTGACTTCGCCGCCGCCGATCAGCGGCGCAAGCTGGGCGACATAGGCGCGGGTCTCGGCAGGCAATGGCCGGCCGGTCGTGCGATGGCCGTCGTAGCGGCCGGGACCGGCATTGTAGGCGGCGAGCATCGCGCTGACATCGCCGTAGCGGTCGAACATCTCGCGCAGATAGGCGGCGCCCGCGAGAATGTTGTCGCGCGGGTCATAGGGGTCATTGCCGAGGCGATAACGGAGGCGCAGCCTCGCCCAGGTGTCGGGCATGATCTGCATCAAGCCCATCGCGCCGGCCGAGGAGATCGCGCGCACATCGCCCGCGCTCTCGGCGCGCAGGACAGCCCTGATCCAGGCCGCCGGAATGCGGAAGCGCTGCGCCGCTTCCGCGATCGGAGCGGCATAGGCATCGGCCGTCGCCGGACGCTCGATCGGCCGCGCCTGGGCCGGCGCAGCGCCCGGCAAGGCGCCGACGGCCAGAACGCCGGCGAGCAGGAGAACGGCATAGCGCGAGACCGCGCTGTCTCCGCTTCGAGCCCAGCCTGCCAGCGTGCTCGCTGCGGTCAAGGGTGCGCGACAAGCGCCGGCCGTTGGCCGCCCTTGACCTTCGCTGCGCGCGCCGGCCGTCTGATCGTCGAGCGGGACGAAGGGATGAGAGGGCTTTTCCGCGAACCAAGGGATGGCGGCTTTGAACGCGATCCTGACGGGATGGCGCATCGTCTTCAGTCCCGCTCGGCGCGCTTAGCCGGGCGGTTCCAGTGCAGCGACCATGAGGATTCATCGTCGCCATTGCGGAACAGATTGGCGCGGATCGGCTGCGGCAAAGTGGGATCGTCGATGAGCAGCGAGACATAGCTGCCTGCCTTCTCGCCGGTGCGTTTCCAGCCCGCGCCGATCTCCGGTCCGTCTTCTGCGCCGTGATGGACGCGGTAGTCGGGCGCGTTCTCGGCCTCCGAAGGTTCGGCCGGAACGATGGTGAGGTCGCGGTAGAGCGTGAGCGTATGGACGCGCCCGACGAAGCCCGATTTTTCGGCGGTGAATTGACCAATCTGCGGCATGGTAAGCCTCCTGCGGTTGGGGGTGGGAAAGCGAAGTCAGTGTGTCGGCGCGCGCCACATGAAGTGGCCGTCGCCGTCCTCGTCGGTCCACAGCGGGACCGCGCGACCGATGATATGGTCCGTGGAGGTCGGGCCGAAATAGCGACCGTCGAGGCTGTCGCGGACCTGCCAGTTCATGAGGAAGATCTCGCCGGTCGGGATGCGACGGCAGCCCTGCCAGACCGGCAGATCGCGGCCGGCGCGATCGCGTTCGAGCGCCGTTCCGACCTCGACGCGATCGACGGTGATGGTGAGGTTGGTCCGGCAAACCGTTTGTCCGGACACCGCCAGCACGCGCTTCATCAGCGGCACGCCTTTCGGCAGATAGCCGCGATCGGCGAGGAAGGTCGCGAGCGGTTCGGGAGCGTCGACGGCAACGAGATCGGTCACCTCGAACGGGCCGTCGAAGTCGATCGTGTAGAAGCCGATCGGCGCGCTCGCCGACGCGTTCCAGATCAGTTTGATCGGCATCGGCGTGAGGCCGGGATAACCGACGCCCATGGTCGCGAGAGCCGTCGCGATGATGAGGCCGGCGCGCGTCATGGCACGATCCTGCGGCGGCGAAGCCAGGCCGCATGCTGCCCGGGCGTGTAGGTGCGCGGCGCCTCTCCGACGCTCAGCCGGTTGTGGACATGCCGCCAATGCTCCGGCGCAACGTCCGCCGGATCGAGGCCGAGCGCCTCCACCGCGTCGATCGCCTGCAGCACGCGCTCAACCCTGGGCCAGCCATCAAGGCGCAGCAGGATGTCGCCGCCGGGCCGCACGAAAGGCAGCGTCTGGAACGGCTCGCCGCGGCCGACCGCGCGCACGATGTCGATGCGCGAGATGATCGTGCCGAAATCGTTGGAGGCCCAGCGGACGAAGGCGAAGATGCTGTCGGGCGCGAAGCCGACGATGATGCGGCGACGGTCGAGAATCTGTTCGTAGCTCTTGCGGCCGAACCTGATCCAGTTCTCGATTTTCTTTTGGCTCCAGGTCAGCTCGACCAAGGTGGTGGAGGGCGCGGAACCGTCCGGCAGCGGACGGCCGCGCATGCGGCGGGCCGCATTGCCGGTCATGAGGTCTCTCCCTCGGTGGGTGGGAATTCGCGCGCGAGCAGCGCGCGCAGCATGTCGGTGACGGTCTCACCGCGCCGGAAGGCCGCGACCTTGATGCGGCCGCGCAGCTCCGGCGTGATGTCGATCGTCAGCCGCGCGGTGAAGGTGGCAGTGGCGTCCGCGCGCAGGGACTGCGCGTCGGGAGCCTTGATCCAGCTCTCGGCGTCGCCCGGGCGGGAGGCGAAGCCGCGCTTGCCGGCGCGCCCGGTCATGGCGCGGTCCTCGCGATTCGGAGCCGATCGATCTCGGCGGCAAGCGCGGCGATCTCGCGTGCGGCCGGACTGTCATCATCGATCTCGGAAGCGAGCCGGCCGGACTGCGCAGCGTCGGCGAAGACGACACGCTGGCCGATGGTGCTGGCGAGCACGGGGGGATCGTGATCGGCCAGCGTCTCGGCCGTCTCGCGGGCGATGATGGTGCGCGCGCCGCAGCGGTTGAGCACGAAACGGGCTGCGAGCTGCGGCCGGTAGATGCGCGCTTCGCTGAGAAGCGCCAGCATCTCGGCCGAGGCCCAGCCGTCGAGCGGCGACGGCTGCACTGGGATCAGCACCAGGTCGACGGCGAGCAGCGCCGAGCGCATGAGGCCGGCGATGCGCGGCGGACCGTCGATGACGACATGATCGGCGTCACGCGCCAGCTCGGGGGCTTCGCGATGCAGCGTGTCGCGCGCCAGGGCGACGACGCCGAACAGGCGCGGCAGGCCCTCGCGGCTCCGCTGCTGCGACCAGTCGAGCGCCGAGCCTTGCGGATCGGCGTCGATCAGGGTGACACGGTGTCCTCTGCTGGCCCATGCACCGGCGAGATGCAGCGCGAGCGTCGTCTTGCCGACACCGCCTTTTTGGTTGAGGAGCGCGACGATCATGGCGCACCTCGGCGGGTGGCACCGGCACCATGGATCGCGTGCGCGTGCGTCAAAGAAGAAGAGTTAGATTCTCTGTTAGATTCTTCTATAGAGTGCGCCGCGCGATTTGCGCCTGATGTACCGATAGTGCGTGCGCCTGATGTACCGATACCATTCACATGGTTTTCAACAGGCACTGTGGATTGTTTGTCGGGCCAGATGCGCAGCAGTTCGCGGTGGTCATCCCGTTCGATCTGAAGCCGGTAGCCGGGCAATGGCTGACGCGCCGCGATGCGGCGCAGGTCGAGCGCGAAATCGGAGACACGCGCGAGACTGCCGGACTTGGCGTGAAGATGCGCAATCTCGAACAGCCAGCCGTCGTGCTGGCGGCCGGCATGCTTGCGCGCGACGCGATACAGCCAGCGTTCGATGCCGCCGGTCAGCCGGAAATAGGCCGGGTCGATGGCAAGCACCAGCGAGCGGTCGACGACGCCATTGTAGAACCATTCGGGCAGCACGAATTCCATGCCCTCAACGCGGCCGGCCTGCGTCGTCATCTCCTCCCATTCGTTGATCCAGGAGAATTGCCGGCGGCGCCAATGCGCGCCGTTGCGGATGGTTGTGGCGATGACGGTCGATTGCAGGCGCGCCAGCGCGGCCTTCAGCAACAGATATTGCCGGTTGCCGGTCGGGCGGCCGATACCGCGCAGGAGCTGGTAGGGTGTGAAGCGAAAGAAGCGCGAGGTCGCGAGCCCGCGGTTCGCGGCCTCGACGAGCTGCGAAGCGGCCCAGATCAGAACGTCGGCGTCCCAGATGGTGGCCATGCCATGCTCGGGCATGCCGAACACCCGCACCTCGACATCGGCGGCCTGGTAGAAGATCGGTCGGGTGCGCGGCGTCTTCGCCAGCGAAAAGAACGGCCGCTCCATCAGGTCGCGCTGGTCGCGGGGCGATGCGTCGCCGCCGATCACCACGAAAGGATCGAGGTTGGTCCGCTCGCTGGCTTTGCGCTGACGCTCGCGGCGATGGTCATCGTCGCGCGGCATTCAGCGTTCGCCCCGCTCGGTCGGCGTCAGGCGACGCGCCGGAAACACGCGGCCGACATCCGTGTCGCGCGTCGATTTGCGAGCGCCGATCGCGGACCAGGCTTGCAGGTCTTCGATCGCATAGACGACGCGGCCGCCGATCTTGCGATAGACCGGACCGGTCCCGTATGTGCGATGCTTCTCCAGCGTGCGGAGCGAGATTCCAAGAAAGCGCGCGGCATCGGGCGTGCGCAACAGGCGCGGCGGCAGGTCCGCCTTCTGGTCGGCCATAAGATCACCTCTGGTTCGTCATGCGTGCGGCTGTCGGTGGCGACAGCGCGCGATGGCGAACCATGGCGAAGGATCGGCGGCGCGGAGCGTGCCGCATTTGCACCAAGGTGCTGGCGGCACCCCTTGCGGCGCGCGCTATTTGGCGGCGTTTGCCTACCGGCGACGCAGCTTGATCGGATAGTGCAACAGCAGGCGATAGCCGCCCTTCATCATGCTCAGTCCGTGGGCCACAAGGCGGCGGGCCTGGTTCTTGCGCGGGTCGTTTTCCCAATCCTCCTTCGTGCCGCGAAAGCCGAGGAGAACTTTGGCAATGGTGCGGTAGCTCTCGCCGCGCTGCCGCGCGTCGAGCGCCCGCAGCGAGAGGATATGGAACCGCCGAAGCTGCGCCGGCATCGCCCGGAAGTCCGGGCCTGGCGCACGGCCATTGAGCGCGCGCCAGAACCGTCGTGCAGCATGCACGCGCAGTTCGAGAAGCGCGTCCAACGGCAAGATGACGGCGTAGAACGTCGCCACCTCGGAAGGCGCATGGACGAGCCAGAACTGATGCGTGACACCATCGGCCTGCCAGACGCCGTGCCAGCCGTCATCGGACTGGCGCAGATCAAGGCCGTCGAGCTGCGTCAGAGCGATCGGCGTGACGGCGTCCGCGTCGATCGCCTGCGGCACTATAGTGAGACTAACGGCTTGTGGCTGCAGGCTTGGTATCCAGAACAGTGACTGCTGATCTGACGGCGTGTCGGGATCACACGGGAAATCGTAACCCCCAGCGTTTCGAAAATGCCGCCAGCGAACGCGCGGCCGGTTTCCTGAGACGCTCAATCTTCTGGAAGTCGCGATGATAATCATCATCGCGGCGGAGATATTCCCAGGCGAAGCCGGCGGCGGGAATGCCTTCGGCATGCTGATACGCTGCCGGCGAGCGCCAATCGATGCTGAGCATAGCGTAACCTCTCATTCACCGGGTCATGCAAGCCAACACCCGGACAGAGAGTTTCATCGACAAGGGAGCGTGTTTGTAGCCGCCATAGGCGGATATGTTGATCGTGCGTGGCGATCAATATTGGTTATTTTCTTCTTAACATTGTCTGCATGTTTTTGCGAGCCGGGCGAAGCCCGGCGAGCGGCGGCCGTGTTCCGGGCACGGCCGCGCGCCGATCCGCAAAGCCGGATCGGCACAAAAATGCCGGACACGGACATCCTGAAAGACGCGGAACCGTAGAGCCGGAGACCCGGCTCTACGGCTTTGCATTCATGCTGTCTTCAAGCGCTGCATTCCCTCAGCCAGCGTCCACAGCGCGCGGTTGATACCAACGGCCGCGACGGCTGACTCGCGGGGGATTCCCATCGGCTTTCGATCGTGATTCATATGTGGACGCCCCCTTTGGCAAGGCGTTTATGTCGGGATGATTTGATCGGTTGCTTTCATATGTCCGGCCTGTTTGTGCGGCGGAATGTCTGCCGCTGGCCCTGATGGAAATCCGCCGACGAGGTCCCTATCAAACTGACGCGCTGCAGGAACGCATTGAATCACGCGGGTTGATCTCGTCATTGGCTCGATCGTCACTCATCATCGACTGCCGTTACCAATTCGGGTTGTTTCCATTGTCGGCTGCTAGGCGCCGAGCTGATGGGGTCTGTAGGTCTCCTTGCGCGTCAGCAGGACCCACGCGATCCGCGCGAGCTTGTTGGCGAGCGCGATCGAGACCAGCCTAAAGGGCTTTTTCTCGAGCAGTTTCCTGATCCACGCGGCCATCGGCGTCGGCTTGTCCTTCGTATGCCGGATGACGGCCGTGGCGCCGACGACGAGCAATCGGCGCAGGTAGCGGTCTCCCTGCTTGGAGATTCCGCCGAGCCTGGTCTTGCCGCCAGTCGATTGTTGCTGTGGCGTCAAGCCGAGCCAGGCCGCGAACTGCCTGCCGGATCGGAACTGATCGGGATCAGTGACGGTGGCCGCAACCGCGGTCGCCGTGATCACGCCAAGGCCTGGGATGGCGGCGAGCCTCCTGCTTGCCTCGCTTTCGGCATGCCAGGCGGCGATCTGGCGGTCGAGCTCCGCGATCTCCTGGCCGAGCGCCACGATCTGGCGAAGCATGATCTCCAGCGCCGCACGGGCGAAGGAGGGAAGCACATTCTGACCAGCGAGCGCCTGCTCGGCGAGCCTTGCCAGATTGGCGACGCCGGGATTGGCGACGAGCCCCAGTTCGGCCAGATGCGATCGCAAGGCGTTGGCGGCCTGCGTGCGCTGACGAACGAGCAGGGATCTGGCTCTATGCGTCATGAGGATGCCTTGCTGATCGACCGTCTTCACCGGCACGAACTGCATGGTTCGCCGCTGGACCGCTTCGCAGATCGCCTCTGCGTCGATCGCGTCGCTCTTCCCGCGCTTGACGAATGCCTTGACGTAGGATGGCGGGATCAGGCGAACCTCATGCCCCATCGCCGAGAGCGTTCGCGCCCAATGGTGCGCTGTTCCGCACGCTTCCACGCCGATCAGGCAAGGCGAAAGCTTCGAGAAGAACGGCAGCATCTGCTTGCGATGCAGCTTCTTCACCAGCACCGTCGCTCCGTCTGCGTCGACGCCGTGCGCCTGAAAAACGCTCTTCGCCAGGTCCAGTCCAATCGTCTTGATCGTCATGCGAACGCTCCTCTCGCTGCTTCGGCACCCGGATCTGCACCATAGCGCCGCCGGTGGGGCGGGGGCGTCCACATCATCAAGATGGCGTGGAGGGTCCATGCCATGGCCAAACCGATCGCGATCACGGGGACTTGGACGGCGTCGGAGCTGCGGCGGTTGGCGGCCGCCTCGCGGCACGCGAACCAGAGCCGTCGGCTTTTGTCGCTGGCGGCAGTGCTGGACGGGATGAACCGAACGGAGGCGGCCAGGATCGGCGGGATGGACCGCCAGACGCTGCGCGACTGGGTGCATCGCTTCAACGACTACGGCCCGGAGGGCCTGAAGGACGATCTCGCGCGGCCAAGGCCACGCCGTCTGACGGCGGCCCAGGAGGCCGAGTTGGCGACGATCGTCGAGACCGGTCCGGATCGGGCCATCCATGGCGTGGTGCGCTGGCGTCGGGTCGACCTCCAGGCGCTGGTCGCCGAGCGCTTCGGGGTCGAGTATCACGAGCGCACGATCGGCAAGCTGTTGAAGACGCTCGGCTTCTCGCACGTCAGCGCGCGTCCGCGACATCCGAAGCAGGATGGCGAGGTCATCCAGGCGTTCAAAAAAACTTCGCGCGCACGCTCGAGGCCCATGTCGGCCGGATAGCTCGCCGCAAGCCCATCGAGATCTGGTTCCAAGACGAAGCCCGCATCGGCCAGAAGAACGGCCTGGTTCGGCAATGGGCCCGGCGCGGCACGCGGCCGAGCCAGCCGGCGGACCAGCGCTACGAAAGCGCCTATCTGTTCGGGGCGATCTGCCCGGCCAGGGGCGTCGGCGCGGCTCTGGCGCTGCCCTTCGCCGACACCGAGGCGATGCAGCTCCACGTCGACGAGATCGCCCGCGCCGTCGCCAAGGGCGCCCACGCCGTGCTGCTGCTCGACCGGGCCGGCTGGCATACCACCGGCGCGTTGAAATGGCCCGCCAACATCACGCCGATCCTGCTGCCGTCGCGCTCGCCGGAGCTTAACCCGGTCGAGCAGGTCTGGCAGTTCCTGCGCGCCAACTTCCTCTCGAACCGCGTCTTCGAGACCTACGACGAGATCATCGCGGCGGCGTGCGAGGCCTGGAACAGGCTCGCCGCGCTGCCCGGGACAATCACCTCAATCGGCATGCGTGACTGGGCGCACACCGGTCAGTCGTGAGGGCCGTTGGTATGAGGCTGACATTCTGGTCGATGCCATTGATGGCGCGGGTCTGACTGCGGCGGATGCGCCCCTCGGCGTTGCGCTTGCGGCCATGCAATCCACCACGAATGACGTTTTCCTGAATGACGTTGAAGGTGGTCCAGAGGCTTTGCCCGACATCCTCGCGGCGGCGCGGCGCGATGATCTGGTCTGGACGGACGGGGCTTTCATCCTCGCCATAACGGGCAACAAGGCTCGCCTCAGCAAAGACGCGTTGCTCGTCCTGCGACAGGCGCGTTTCCTTCATCGTCTCGCTGGCGTCGATCAGGCGCGGGAAATCCTCGGCGACGGTGTAAACGCCTTCGATGATGTCATGCTGGATATTGCCCTTGTGCGGCACGCGGACTTCCTCGAACCGCTCGCCCGCAATCATGCTGTTGGCGCAGACGAATCTTAGTATGCCCGCGAACATCTGATAGGCGCTGGTCCCGTCATGGCTGTTGACGATGATGACTTCGGCGGCTTCTGGCTTGCCGATGCCGTCATCGCGGCGCAGGCGCAGCATGTGCTTGGCGTGGCCGTGCCGGCTCCCGTCGCGTGGCACGGACTGGACGGCGAAGAACGGAAACCATCCTTCGCGGCGCAATCCCTCCACGATGTCGATGGTGGGAACATAGATATAGCGTTCCGAACGGCTGTCATGCGCCTCGCGCGCGAAGATCGATGGGACGTGGCGGTAAAGCGCCTCGTTATCGAGCGGCTCGCGCCCGCTGATCTGGTGCGCGTTGCGGCCGAAACGGGTTGCAAGCTGGTGATACATGGTCTTTCTCCTATGGGCTTGGGTTGGAGCGCAGCGACCGAAGCTGGGCGGAAGCTCACTCCGAAGTGCGCCGAGGGCTGGCCCTAAGCACGCGGCCTGGCGTGAGCGCCAGCGGGAGCCGGGCGAGAGACATCGATCAGGATGTGCAAGCCTGAAAGCCGTGAACACGGACATCCTGATCACGGTATTTCCTGAAAGGCGTGCGGCCATGAGCATGACGAAGCCCCGCTCGGGTGAGCGGGGCTTCTTGGGGTTCCGGCCTCAGTCGCCGCTGCGGCGGGACCAGATGAGGCTGTGGCCTTCGCCGTCCTCGGTCTCGACCAGGCTGGCGTAGATCGGCGCCGGGAAGCTCGGATCGTCCAGCTTGACCGAGAGATATTCGCGCTGCGTCTCGCGGGCAGTCTTCTTCCAGGCTGCGCCGAACTCGACGCTGTTGCCGGCGATGATGCGGAAGTCGGGGCCGCGCTCGCTCTCGCCCTCGGTGGGGACGAACTTGGCCTTGACGTTGAGGGTCAGGGTCTTGACCGAACCGGTGAAGCCGGCTGTGCCGTTGTCGTTCTTCGTGAAGGTGCCGATGGTCGCCATTGTCGTGTTCCTTTTTCGATCGGGCCGCGCCTATCGCGTCCTCGATGCGGGTCGTGCGACCGGGGACGATCGGCCCTGCACCCGGAGGGCGGAACGAAGTGGAAGACGGCCGGAGACGGCTTTTTTGCCTGGCGATGCAAAGCGCGCTCACGCGCGGCGGAAAAAAGCTGGTGACGGCCGTTGCGGGAAGACGATCGAGGCGATGCTTCAGCGTCGCCGGTCCTCGGTCAGACCCAAACCAATCGAGGACGCCTTTAGGGGCGGCTGACAGGAAAATCGGGAAGAACACGGCAACGGCGACGCCGGTGCATGCCCCAGACACGGCGCGGCTGAATCGAGACGCGTCATCGTCACCCTGATCCTCGATGCCAATGCAAGGAGACGATCTCTGCCGAGGCGAGACCGCGCGCGCCCTTCCGATCTTCGCTCGCCGCCGGCGGCGCCATGATTGGCGAATCTGGAAGGGAGCCACCCGCCTGATGCCGAGCGCTTCTGCTGTCTGCTGAATGATCCGACATTCCCATGCGGCTCAACCCGCATTGTCGAGTACGATGAGGAAACGGCCCAACGCATGAGCCCGTTGCACGGTGATGCAAAGGCGAAACGCGAGATGCGCCGCCCCTGCGGGGCTTCGGAGAAATGGCGTAGCGCCTCTTTGCGTTAGCGGTCGAAGCCGAATGGCGGAAACGCGCCATGGGCGTGGTTCCGGCGCAGCCAAGAACGCGGCCCGAAGGGCGACGTCATCCGAGACAAAGGGACTGTCGAAGGTTCTCGGCTATCAAGGGGTGTAGAGTTCTCGAATGATATTCGTGACGATCTCAAACGGGATCAGAAACAACGGTGGATTGAGAACGGTGTCGCTGCCATGGGCAAACATATTGCGCATTCGGCTCAGATGCTCGATCTTCGAAAGGATCAGGTTCTGTTCCTTGGCCACCCGCAGCAGTTCGTCGAGCATCGCCGGACGCGGCTTTCCGCTCTTATCGACCCTGCCGGCAAATTGATGCCCGATGCGCTCTCGCAGGGCCAATTCCAAACAGGGAAATGTCTGGCTGGCTGCCAAGGTCAGAAGATCATAGGAGAAATAGGCGTAGACATAGACGTGTCGAACCGCATTGTGCGCCCGTCGCACGCTTTCGGGCACGGCCTCCGGAAGCTCGAACGCGCACATGTCCTTGTGCAGGTCCAGAAGCGTGCTCCCTACAAATCCTGCGGTTCCGGCAAAATAGGGATCGGGATCAGTCAGGTTGAGCGCACTCTTGAACACGGCATCTCTCTATGGATTTCGAAAATAGTTGGAGCGCGAAGACAATAGAGCCAGTTGCCATGCAGTTCACGCGCTTTGATCGATCGATTGCACAGTTCCGAGAAGCCGCACCAGCGCCGACACGCCAACGAAGCCGCCGCCAAGGATGCAGAAGATTTGCCGCCAGACCTCGGACGGCACGGCCTCGCGCGTGATGCCGTGGACCAGCGCATAGCCAGCGACGGCGGCGGGCGCGGCGACGACGAGCGCCACCGCAAGGCGCAGGATCGGCGGGCGCACCGTGATGAACAGCACGACCAGCAGCCCATAGGCGGCGACAGCGGCCACAAGTCCGACCAGTCCCGCGCCGATCAGGCCGGAGCCGGAGGCGTAGGCCAGACGCGCCGCTTCCACCGTGAGCAGGAAGGGCAACGCATAGACGGCGAGCGTGTAGGCCAGAACACAGAGGCCGACGATCAGCACGACCGCCATCACCATAAGCGTGATCATCGCAACATCCTCCTGATGCCGATGGCCGGGCGGTCATCGGTCGGTCGCGCGGGGCAATCCCCGCGCGACCACATTTTTTTTGGAAGTCGAGAGGCAGGAAGGCCGGAACCGCTGACGCGATCCCGGCCGGTCGTCACTCCGCCGCAACGGCGAAGGCTTCGGGCTCGCTGGCTTCGTGAGCGTCCTCGGCGTCAGCGCGCGGCGCGTCCGGCTGCTCGTCCGTCAACCATGCGGGCTGCACGGTCCGCATCAGCGGCGGAAGCCAGCCCGTTGCGGCAAGGAGCTGCTCGGCAGCTTCCGCCATCGGCTGCTTCTTCATGGCGGCGATGCGGTCCGCCGCCTCGTTGCTGACCGCTTCGCGCACGGCGGCGAGGATATGCGCCTTGGTGACGCGACCGAGATAGGTCCGCACCGTGGGCGTCCAATGCGCCGTCATGTCGAGGGCTACCGCCGTCGCCAGACTGTCCGCCGTCTCATGGGCGCATGGCTTGCGCTCCCATGGCTGCTTCACCGCGTTGACGGTGAGTGCGGCGCAATGCGCGAACAGCGCCATGACGCTGGCATGGTCGAGCGAGGCAATGAAGCCCCACAACTCCGCCACGTCGCGCGGCATATCCGCCGCCCATGCCGCATGACGATCCGCCAGCGCCTTGCCCGCTGCCGTATCCTCGATGCCGTCCGCGTGTCCGCCAAGATGCGCGGAGGTCGGGCGGATTTCGAGGCAGGTGGCGTCCACGCCGCGATAGAAGGTCTGCGCGGCGAGCGCATGGGTGACGGCGAGCAGGGCCATGTCCGGCTGCTCGCCAAGCGCGAGGCGAAGGCCAAGCGTCCGGTGAGCGGTGAGGTCGCGGATGAGCAGATCGGAGAGCGGCTTGCCGTCTTCCTCCGCTTCCTCGTCTTCCGGCTCAAGGTCGGAACCAAGGTTCCCGCCCTCGTCGTGTCCGCTGTCCTCGATGATCTCGCCATCGCCGCTGACGCGAACGCCGTCATTGACGGTTTCGCTGGTGTCGACTTCCTCCGGCTTCTCGTCCTCGGCACGGATGAAGCCGCGTTCGATGCGGGTTTCTCCGTCATGGGAGAGCACGACGAAGACGCCGCTGCGCGCGATCTCTTGCGCGTCATAGACATGGCGCAGGGCGTCGATGCGCTCGATCTCGGCCTCAAGCTCTCCGAACTTCTGATCGACATCGTCAGGAAGTTCTTCGGCGCTCTCATATTCCGACGACAGCCGATCATATTCCTTCTGTGCGCCGTCGTAGGCGGCAGCGTCATCCTCGGAAAGCTGCACCGGCTGCGGATAGGTGCGGCGCAGGCCGTGAGCGTGGGGATAATCGATATGGACCGAAACCCACTTCCAGCCTTCCGCCTCCTGCACCTGCGATGCGATCCGCTCCAGCTTGTCGATGACAAGCCGGTCCAGCAGCGCGGCGTCTTCGTAGAAGCCGCCGCGATCCTCGGTGAACAGGTCGCGGATGATGTTGCCGCCTGCCTCGGCATAGGCTTGCGCACCGACAAAAATCGCGCGCCGATCCGTTGCCGCGACGTTGGTCTTGGTGAGGTCGCGGCGGATGATCCACGGCTCGCGGTTATGGGACAGGTTCTCGTAAACCTGCTCCTGCCGTGCGTGATCCTCGGTAATCGCGAAGGCCATCAACTGGTCCAAGGTCAAATCGCCGTCGCGATAGACCTGCATCAGCTTGGGGCTGACCGCGCCGAGACGAAGCCGCTGCTTCACCACATGCGCCGTGACGCCGAAGCGCGCGGCGATTTCCTCCGCGCCCCATCCGCGATTGTCCGCAAGCTCGCGGAATCGTTCGAACTGATCCGCAGGCGAGAGGTCTTCACGCGACACGTTTTCGTCAAGGCTGATCTCGGCCGGATCGTTTACTGTGTCGATCACGCAGCGGATTGGTTCGGTCTTCTTGATCTCCTTGCGCTTCACGCGCAGCAACTGCGCCAGCCTGCGGCCTTCACCGATGGTGACGAGATAGAAGCCGGTCGGCTCGCCCTCTGCGTCACGCTCGGGCTCCACCACCAGATTTTGCAGGATGCCCTTGGCGGCGATGCTCGCGGCCTTCGCCTCGATGGACGCTTCGCTATGCGGGGTCTTGCGGGCGTTCTTCGGGTGCTTCTTGAGCTTGTTGAGTGGGATGAAAACCGTCGCGCCATTGTCGATGACGGGAGCGGTGTTTGCGTTGGTGGTCATGGTCTTTCTCCTATGGGCTTGGGTTGGAGCGCAGCGCTGCGCTGCAACCCTGGCCGTCGCCGAGACCGGGTGTGCAAACGGAGGGGTGGCTTCGCGGGGAACCGGCTGCAGGGAGCGCAGCGACCGAAGCTGGGCGGAAGCCCACTCCGAAGTGCGCCGAGGGCTGGCCCTAAGCCCGCTGCCCGGCGTGAGCGCCAGCGGGAGCCGGGCGAGAGACATCGAGCAGGAAGTGCAAAGCCTGAAAGTCGTGAACACGGATGTCCTGATCACCGCATTTCCAGATGCAGCAAGAAGCACCGCGACGGTTGCTGTTCCAGTCACAAGTTACGAAAGTCCCTCCAGCACCAGACGAGCGACGGTCTGCGCGCGCGTCCTGGCGCCGAACTTACGGCGGGCCTGATCGATATGGGTCCTCACCGTGGTCTGGGACACGCCGAGCAGATCGGCGATCTCCCAATCGGTCTTTCCAGCCGCCACCCATCGGATGCATTCCAATTCGCGATGGGTGAGCGCAGCCCGCGGATTGATGACCGGCGCTAGTCTGGTCAAGGCGCGGCATCGCTCATGCGTGAGGAAGGCAAGCTGGTGCAATTCGCCGCGCAGGGCGGGCGGCATGGGTCGCTCCTTGCCCGCCATGGCGACGAGCCCGAAATAGCCGCCCGGTCCGTGGATCGGAACCGACAGCCCGTCCGTCCAGCCCCATTCGCCAGCGGTGTCCCAAATATCCTGTTCGGCGCGCGACAAGGTGCGCACGGCCTTCGCTTCTAGCCAGGTAAAGGGCGCGATGCGCCGTCTGGCTTCGGCTACGGTGTAATCGGCGGCGAGGAAATTGCGCCTAACATAGAGCTCGATCCAGTCAGGCGGCCAGTCCTGGAAGAAGAAATGCGTCTCCGGTCCCATATCAGTCGGCAGGAAGGCGCCGCAAGCGCTGGCAGTATAGCCATGGACAGCGATCCGCTGCTTGAACAACGCCTTGACCGCATCGATCGTCGCGCAGGCCGCAAGCGCGCCGGCGAATTCATCGTCCATCGCTGAACCTATTCCTTTGAACCGGAACGTTGCGATCGCTGCCGAAGCATCGCGCGCAGGCGCCTTCACAAATGCTGCGCCGCTCGATGCTCACCCGCTGCGAACGATGCGGATGGCGTCGCCGCGCTTCAAAATGCGATCCTGAGCCCGACCTATCGCGGCGGGATTGGACGATGCGCTGGTGAACTGGCGACTTCGCTGTTTCTTGACGCAATCGATTGTGTTCCTCAAGGCCGCAATCGTCCTCGCTGTATGATCGGTCAGAACCTCACGCTGAGATTGGCGCGAACCGATTGATCACTGGCGCTGGGGGCGAACTGGCCGCTGTAGGATATGCCGAGGGTCGCGGCGGGTGTAAGGTTGAGATCAAGCCCAGTCTCGATGATTGCGGCATCTCTTGCGATCGGCACACCGGCGACCGTGAAGGGGTTGCCAGCGGAGAAGGCTTGCATTGACAGAGGCGTGGTGTCGCCGAAGGCGTGCCGCCAGCCGAGCGAGCCGCGCGCGGTCAGGTTGATGTCGGCGAGAGCAAAGCCAGTCGAGGCCCTGAGGCCAAGCGTGGTGAACGTCGTATCCATGGTCTGGCCGTTGGCGCGGAGCCCCGCCACGCCGCCCTGTTCGGCAAAGCCGCCGTTGTTGAGGTTTACATAAGCCAGATTAGCGAAGGGTTCGAACGAAGCCACAGGCGTGTCGATGCGGTAGCCGAGATCGCCGAAGGCCTGGAAGGTGCCGGCATCGTATTTGCCCTTCAGGCTATCCGCGAAGCCGGGGAAGATGGCGGAGCGGCTGGTCGAGATATCGTGCCATGTGTAGGTAAGGCCGGTGCGCAAACCAAGAGCCCCCCATTGCGTGCCGCCATAAAGGCCAAGGTGATAGTTGTCGCTCGATCCGGAAGACTGGCGGTCCCGAACATTGAAGCTGGTGCGGCTATAGCCGGCGATGAGGCCGAGCCGCCAGGTCTCGAACACCGGTGTGTCGGCGCCGATCAGGAAACCGCCGGTCGAGCGCTCGAGGCGTGCGGCATTGCCGTCGCTGCTGGTGTGGCCCCAGGAGCCAAAGCCCTTGCCCCAGACGGCCAGGCGGTCGCCGGTGGGGGCGACAGCCTGTGGGCCGCCGGGACCATAGGCCATCACCGGTAGAGAGGATGCGGCAACATCCGCGAAGGCCGAGCGGATGCGGTCGGTCGCGGCATCACGCACGAAGCGGCTGTCCTCGATCAGCGCCGTCTTGGCGCTGGCATAGATCTCGCCCGAAACCGCATCGAAGGCGCGGCGGGCGGTAGGCGCGTCGAGTTGCAGGACGGCCGCATAGATCGGATGGCCCCAACCCAGCGATTCTACCCCACCGCCCGCGGCACGCTGATTGCGCGTGCCGCCGATCGTGGCGAAGTCGGTGCTGTTGCGGTTCAACGTCAGATAAACATTGCTCGGATCGTAAGTGAGGACCGGCGTCAGGAAGGCGAAGTTCGAGGTGGCGCCGGCAAAGTTGCCATTGCGCCCACCAGTGGCGGTGAGGATGGTGTAGGTGGTCGCCGGCGCATAGTTTCCGGCGCTGGCCAGCACCTTGACTGTCCCGCCCTGGATCATTGCTGTGCCCGTGGCGAGGATCTTGTCCGCTTGACCTGCTGCGTTGGCTTCAACCTCGTAAATCGAGCCAGGCGCGAATGTGACATTCCCGGTGACGTTGAGTGTGCCAATCGAGTTGCCCGGCGCGATCGTACCGCCGGCGTTCACCGTGGTCGAGCCGACGGTGCCGCTACCGGCAAGTATGCCGCCCGAACTGACCGTGGTCAGCGCCGAAGTGGCGATGGAGCCATCGACCACGAGAGTGCCAGCGTTGATCGTCGTAGCGCCAGTGTAAAGATTGGTCCCGGTCAGACGGAAAACGCCCGTCCCCACCTTGGTCATGCTGCCGGAGCCGCCGATGGTACCCGATAACGTGGTCGAGGCGTTATCGGCTCCTGTCGTCAGAGTGCCGGCGCCTAACGTGACATTGCCGGCGCCAGCGAGCGAACCGATGGCCTGGTTGAAATTATTGAGATCGAGCGTTGCAGCGCCATTCACCGTATGGGCAGAATTAGCCGAGAAGGCGTTCGCATTCGCGGCCTGCAACACGCCGGCGGAAACCAGCGTCGCGCCACTATAGTTGATCGTGGAACTGAAACCACTCCCTGAGGTTTGTAGCGTCAGAGTCCCGCTCCCGGTCTTGGTCAGTCCGCCGGTCCCGATGATCGAACCGAAATAAGTGCCATTCTGGTTATCGCCGCCGATCGTGAGCGTACCTGCGCCGAGATCTATGGTCGGAAGCGCCCCAGGGAGGAATGCGAAGGACGTGAAACTGTCGAGCGAGGCGATCGTCTGGTTGAAGCCGTTGAGCTTCAACGTGGTGTCTCCATTCAGTGTAAAGCGCGAATTAGGCGACAGCACGTTGGCGGCGCCCGTCTGCAGCATGAGCGTGAATGAGGGCCCCCCTGATGCCCCAAATAAGAAGGTACCCCCCGTATACGTCGTCGCCCCGCTGAGTGTTAGATTTTGGCCTCCACCGAACATTACAAAGTTGCCCGACCCTGAGATCGTGCCGGCGAACGTTCGCGGCGCGCTATCGCCGCCAAAGAGAGTAAAAGACGTGGACGGATTAGCATGGTTCACGATAGTACCCGCACCCGACAGATTCGCGACGCTCGCGCCTCCAGCCGCAATGTTGACGGTGGTGCCAGGATTGGTCACTAGCAACGACCTTGGCGCAACCAAGGGATCGCCCGAAACGAGCCCGCCGAAATTCACTGTCCCTGACGTAACGGTCGTATTGCCGAGATAGACTCCTGTAACGTTGCTGAGCGTGACGGCGCCTGTCGTTGCGACACTGAGACCGAAATTTCCGCCAATCGCAATCCCGTCGAGAGCGCTGTTCTTCAGATTGATGGAGACTGGAACGACGATCGCAGGCAGGGGGCTTGCGAGCGCAATATTCCCGATCAGACCCGCCTGAAGCACAATGGTATTGCTGCCGGGCGTTGCATTGCTGTCGATGATCGCCTGACGCAGCGATCCGGCGCCAGAGTCGTTTGTGTTCGTGATCGTAAAATTCGCTGCTCGCGCAGGGTCCGCGCCCAAAGCCGCGCCGCATAGTGCGGTACTGATCAAAAAGCCTCGACGGAACAAAGTGCTCGGCGCACAGCGAAAAATGCCGTTCAGAAGGGTGATCGAGAGCAGCCGCCCGCGCTCAATGGTCGCGACCAATAACCGTCGGATTGTCTCGAAAGAAATATCTGCTGGAACCTTCATATTCGTCCTGGTATTGAAATATGAGGCAGAGCGCTTCCTCAGCGTCCAAAGCTGCGATTCGCTCTCGGCAAATGCAAGCGATCCCCACTGCCAAGAGCGGAAAATTCGGGGGACACTACCGACACTTGATACGTGACATGAGCCTTGGCTTACCCGTGTGATCGTGCAACCAGTTGTTCTCGCTAGATACCGGATCGAGCTTTGGAAGTTTGGCTGTTTCCGCCAACTCGTAGACAACCGTACGTTTTCTAGACGATGCACCAAGCGCGCGGCGATACTCCTGAAAATATTATCACCTCTACTTAAAGGCGGCGCGCTCTCAATCATTCCAGAACGCCTGCTTCCCCTTCGCGGGCCGGAGCGCCCGCGACCGTTTGCCCACATCGCTTTGGAGCTTGTCGGCCATCCAGAGCAATCCGCCGAGGATGGTGGCGCGCTCAGCGCTAGCAAGGATGCGCCTGCCAGCATGGCGCCCGCCCGCGCAGGATCACAGGTTGCGCCCTTGGGGGCGACCGCGCGTTCTCCAGCGCGCATCACGCCGTTCGTGCAATGCTGGCATCGGCCATTGCCGCCGCATAGGTTGCACACACGCCCGTCGGCTTGAACCCCGGATCCGCTGCACCCGGCGCAGCGCGCGGAGCCATTACAATAATAACAGGTAGCCATCGCCTCGCCCTTTGATCATGAAACAACGCACGTCACCCAAGGCGACAGACGCGCAGTCGACTACGGTAACTAAGGGATGATGATGTGGTCGCGGTCGTCGGCGGTTCTTCAGCAATCGGCATTTACGGCCGTTTACCCGCCCCCTCCTTGCCGACATTTACACCCCCTGGAATCAAATCCATAAAACGAGGATCAAAATCGCGATTTTCGAGAGGGATGTCTCTCCTCGAAAACGAGGAGGCGAGCGCAAAAATCCGTGCGTTGATCGACGTTTCGCCCCCTCGCGCGTCGCCTGCGCGCCTCAGCCATACAGGCGAACGGATCAGGCGGCTTTCTTCCGGGTCAAGAGGGACGTCAGCACCGCCACCCAATCCCATTTGATCAAGGCCGTCGCAAGCGGCGCATAGGCCAGCGCGACGGCGGACATCGCGCCGGTGCTCTCCCAGAACGAACGCGCCAGGCGCGCATAGCCGGCGGGCCATTCCGGCTCGGTGTCGGGTAGGAAAAGCCAGCGCCAGAGAAGGGCGATGGCAACGCCGAGCGGCACGCCGGCCATGCTAATGCCAAAACC
Source organism: uncultured Bradyrhizobium sp. (assembly GCA_964609175.1). Taxonomy (GTDB): domain Bacteria; phylum Pseudomonadota; class Alphaproteobacteria; order Rhizobiales; family Xanthobacteraceae; genus Bradyrhizobium. The sequence goes on along the minus strand of CAZSRR010000029.1, from coordinate 44,194 downwards.
AAGGGCTTTTCCGACATGGCGTTCGGCCCTGCCGGCGACGATCTGCACCGCCAGAATAACGCCGATGATGATGGGCCAAAGTGCATGGGCGATCAGATAGCCGCCCCATGCGATACGCAATTCAGCGTTTAGCGAGAAAAACCAGAACGGTGCGGCGCAAGGCAAAATCAAGACGGCGAACATCGCGAAGCCCGCCAGCGGATACAGAATATCCTTGGTCCTGGCGCGCTCGTCGAGCCACGTGAACCAGCGGCGGGTGCTCTTCAGGGTTACTTCGAGTCGCGCATCACCGTCGGCGTCGACGACGATCGTCCACTTGGCGACGGTGAACTTGTCCGCAACGCCCGCGAGTTCAAGCGATGCGCCGACCTCGAAAGCCGAGGAAAAGCCGCTAGCATCCTGAGACCAGTCAGGCTTCTCCGCCTGCCTCAGAACGATGCGCATAATGTGCTCCCTCCTCAAAAAGCGATCCTGAGCCCGACTTGTCCGGCGTGGCTCGTCGAGGCGCCAAAGCGAGCGCGGCATGCTCTCGCGACCGAAGCCGCCAGCGGGTCAGCGAGCGCCGCCATCGAACAGAGCGCCGACGCTGCCAGCAGGACGGCGTCGGGCGCCCGCATGGCCCGAGCGTCTCTGCTTTCCCACTAGATCCGGACAGTCTTCGCCCTCCTCGATGTTTCGCAACGCACGCTCCCAAAAATCAAACTCGCAAACAATCTCGGCTCAAAGTCGCGGGTTTTCAGCGCCGCGTCTCTCCTCGAACACGAGGAGGAGTGACAAAAAACATCCCCGCCCGTTCCCTCGCGGATTACGACAGTCCGCTTAGCACCAGGCGCGCGACCGCCTGCGAGCGCGTCCTAGCGCCCAGCTTGCGGCGGGCCTGATCGATATGAGTCCTCGCTGTGGTCTGCGATACGCCGAGCAGGCGGGCGATCTGCAAATCCGTTTTGCCGGCCGCCACCCAGCGCAGGCATTCCAGCTCCCGATGGGTGAGCGTCGCCTGCGGATCGGTCACTGGCGCAAGACCAGTCAAAGCGCGGCAGCGTTCATGCGTCAGGAAAGCAAGCTGTTGCAGTTTGCCGCGCAGCGCGGGCGGCATGGGTTGCTCCTTGCCAGCCATGGTGACGATCGCGAAATAACCGCCCGGGCCGTGGATCGGCACCGACAGCCCGTCCGTCCAGCCCCATTCGACGACCGTATCCCAAATGTCCTGTTCGGCGCGCGACAGGGTGCGCTCGGCTTTCGCTTCCCGCCAGGTGAATGGCGCGATGCGCCGTCGCGCCTCGGCGACCCCATAGTCGGCGGCGACGAAATTGCGGTTGACATAGAGTTCGAGCCAGTCCGGCGGCCAGTCCTGGAAGAAGAAATGCGGCTCCGGGCCCTTGTCGGCCGGGAGGAAAGCGCCGCATGCGCTGGCGGTATAGCCGTGGGCTGCGATGCGCCGCTTAAACAAGGCTTTGACCGCATCGATCGTCGCGCACGCCTCAAGCGCGGCGGCAAACTCATCCTCCATTACCTAACCCCTACCTCCGCCGAATGGAGGAATGCGAAGATTACCAAAGCATGACGCGAGAACCGCCGGGACACCTCAAGCGCATTAACTCGCGCCCGACATCGAATCACGGGCCTGTCCCACGGTGTGCGAAACTCCTATTGACTTGATGGTTTAACCTCTTTTGGCGTCGCTGAGAGCGGTCGGGGAATTTGCGATCGTAGCTGACCGGCTTGCGAGCCTCCAATGCCTGACGGACGTAGTCGCGGATCGCTGTCCCTGCTTCAGAGAGCGGAATGAAAGGTTCGTCGGCGTCTTCCCGCGACGGCGCGTCGATCGCCGTATCGGGGATCCGGTGTCGCACCCACCGGCCTTCGCCGTCCATGATTAGGCGATTCCGGGTGACGAGGTGTTTGAGGCGATATTGGAGAGTGCGCGGCGGGACGGGGGTTTCCAGAGCGCGCAGAATCTCCGGCGCCAACAGACCATTGGGGCTGCGCCGCATGGCGTCTTCGATTGCTGCCGGAGCTATCTCTGGGACATGGTTTGCCAAAGCGGCCCTTCCTGCGCGTAGAATCTAGACGCAAGAATGACGTGGATGGGCCCAAGAATCAAGATTATGCGCAAGAGTGAGGCTAGGCGCAATCATAGTTGCGCCGAGCTAGGGCACCGATCCGCACGACGTCTTTATGCCCGGAGCCAGCGGTTACTACATTTAGGAGGGGGTTAGAGGGTTATTGCGTAGAAGTAGTTCTCATCATCACCCGGTGCGGCGCGCCAGACTGCCACTATTGGGAATGAAGCGGCGAACGACGTGCCGGCTCTGCGAACCTCATATCGATTAACGCAAGCGTTGTCTTAGGCGGCATTCCCGATCCGCCGCTCCGGTCGCGCCGACATCGATTCTTCTTCGGCGTCCTGGGGCGCGCTCCAGAACTCGGCGACCGTCGGTCCGTCCTTCAGGCGGCGGTCGCGCAGGAAGTTGCGGATCTCGTAAGGCCAGACCCGGCGTCCCATCCTTGTGTACCAGCGCATCGCCTGACGCAGGCCCGCGTCACGGTGGAACAGGACGCGCCAGATCGCCCTTGGGCGGCACTGCAGGACCATTTCCGTAAACTTGAACCAAAGCAGCACGCGCCATGGCGGCATGTGACGCGTGGCCAGGACCTGGTGCTTGTAGTCCCAGCGGCGTCGGTCGGTCTGGATCACCCGCCGCCCGGCGGCGAGTTTGAAGTAGGGCGTCCAGCGGTGGGGCGTGACATAGAGCATCTGGATCTGGTCGGGATCGTACGACAACAGCTGGCGCAGCCCGCGCCAGTGGTCGCGGTCGGTTTCCTCTTCAAATCCCACGACCCACGTCGCCATCGACAGAATGCCATGCTGACGCATCAGGCGGATGGCCTCCCGATCGGTCGCGGTTGCAGCCCCCTTGCGGATCAGTTCGAGCGTCTTTTCGTCGGTGTTTTCAAGTCCCAGCAGAAAGCGCGCCCATCCTGCCTTCTTGTAGAGATGGAGGATATCGGCGTCGCGAACGATGTCGTCGGCCCGGGTCGATCCGACCAGGATGAGGTCGACGTTTTCCGCGATCAGGGCTTCCAGGAACGTCCGCCAGACCTTCTTCGAAACGGTCGGATTCTCGTCGGCGAAATTGATCACCTTGACGCCATGTTCGCGGTGGAGCCGCGCCAGTTCCTTTGCGAACAGCACGGGATCGCGATGGCGCCACCGCGTCCAGAAGCCGCGTTGTCCGCAATAGTTGCAGAGGTGCGGGCAGCCCCCCGCGAGAACTGGACGACGACGGCCCGCAGCCCGCCCCAATAGCTGTAGCGTGCGTGATCGATGAGTTCCCAACCGATCCGGTAATCGTCGAGATCGCGGATCATCGACGCCGGCCGGGTTGCGCGAGGGCCATCGATGCCGCGATAGGCTATGCTCGGCACGTCGGAGAGGGATCGCTTGTGCTGAAGCGCCGCCATCAGGCATCGCGCGGTCTCTTCGCCCTCGCCGCGCACAATCGCCGTCACGCAGGGCTCTTCGGCGAGAATGTCTCGCCAATGATATGTCGGAAACACGCCGCCATAAATGATGTGCGCTCGAGGCATGGCTGCGGCGATGGAACGCGCCACCTGCGCAATGACGGGGTGACCGGATGTCGATCCGGAATGGCCGAACAGCACGGCGTCAGGCGAATAGCCGAGGGCTTCCGCGACGATGGCCTCTGTCGACATCGGACCAAACTCGGCGTCGATCAGACGGACATCGTGGCCGTCGTCGATCAATGGCCCGCCTATCGCGAGCAGGCCCAGTGGTGGCAGATGGTCGTCCGGGATCCGGCTGCCGATCGAGGCATGCGGCACGTTGATCAGGAGAATGCGCATCCCGCTACGCGCTCAAGGCCGGTTCGAGGGCCGCAGGTTGCAGGCCGCCAAACCGGCGTTCGCGCTGCTCGAAGGACGCGAGCGCTTCTGAGAGATCATCGGCCCCGAAATCCGGCCACATCCGTTCGGTGAAATGCAGCTCGGCGTAAGCGCTCTCCCAAAGCAGGAAGTCGGACAATCGCTTTTCGCCGCTGGTGCGAATGATGAGATCGACGTCGCGAAGCCCGGGTTCGCCGGTGATCAATCTTGCGAAGCTGGCGCGCGTGAGCTCGTCCAGCGCGGCGGCCCGGGCAGCCGCGTTCAGGATCGCATCGCGCGACGAGTAGTCGATCGCGACACGCAAATGCAGGACGTCTCCGCCGGCCGTTGCATCCTCGGCGCGCCCGATTGCCTCCGCAAGGCCATCAGGAAGTCGGTCCCTGCGTCCGATCACGCTGAGACGAACCCCGTTCCGGACCAGGCTCGCGGCCTCCTTGTCCAGATAGCCCCGCAGCAGCCTCATCAGCGCGGCTACCTCGGCCCTCGGCCGGCGCCAGTTGTCGCTCGAGAACGCGTAAAGCGTGAGCGTCCCGATCCCTTGGCCCGGCGCCGTCTCGACGACGCGCCGGATGGCCTCGACGCCGGCTTCGTGCCCGCGCAAGCGAGACAGCCCCTGCCGGGTCGCCCACCGTCCATTGCCGTCCATGATGATGCCGACGTGAAGTTTGGATACGAAATCACTTTGCATTACAAAGTTTCCTGTGAAAAAAAGGTCGGAGTGTCAGGCGGGGTGAATGCGGAGTTGAACCGAAGGGGACTCTTCCTTGCCGGCGGCCTTCGCCGCGTCGCGAACCAGCCGCTCGAGCACCGCCAGATAATCGAGAAAGCGGCGGCGGCCGCTTTTCGTGAGGCGGCAGCTCGTATGAGGTCGATTGCCCTCGTAGCCCTTGGTGACCTCGACCAGCCCCGCTTCCTGGAGCACCTGCAGATGACGGCTGAGGTTGCCGTCGGTCAATCCGCAGAGCTGCTTGAGATCGGCGAACGCCAGTCCCTTGGGATGCGCCATCAGCGAGGTCAGCAGCCCGAGCCTGGCCTTTTCGTGGATGACACGATCGAGCCCGTCGTAGGCGAACGGCGCATTGTTCGCTTCAGTCTTCGGCATCGATTTCTCCGGAAGCAAAATGCAGGATTGCGGCCATCAGCAACTGGCCGATCGCGAACGGCAAACCCATGGTCCAGGGCGACAGCGCGTGGCTGTCGCTTGCCAGCATCAAGATCGCAAAGCCTGCCACGAAGTACCAGGCGCCGGCGAACGCGACCGTGCGAGGCAGCGAACGAACGGACGCGAACACCCCGAGGCTCACAAGCAACTGCCACAGGCCGGGAAGCATCCACAGCGTCTCCGGCGCAAACTTCCAGAGCACAACAGCCAGCAATGCACCGGCAACGCCGACCGGCAGGAACTGCTCGACGGCCTGGCGAATCATGGCGTCCGAGAGACCCGAATGATGCCGGCGCGCACGCGCCTGCATTTCGATCCAGACCATGCCGCCGGATACGAACGCAGTCGCAGCCCAGCCGGCGAAAAAGATCAGCGGCTGGCCGGTCGGATCGTCAAGCCACAGGAATTGAACGACGGCGGTGAGCAAAGCCATTCCACCCGTGGCGGCAACCACGGCCGGGCCGTAGCCGCGAAACGCCGTACCGGCCGCAATCTGGCTGCGGATTGCGGAAATATCCGCCAACGCCTTGTCGAGATCGTGCATCTGGCGCCTCAACTTTACAATACAAAGTATACTCGCACGCAAAGTAAATGCAAGCCCTTTTGGATCGGGAGGTGCCCGGCAGCGGCCGGGCTCAGTCGGCAGAAGTCAGCAAGGCAATATTTGCAGTTATTTCAGCATATAGAAGTCGCCCCGCCCGGCATGCTGCATCTTTGCGATCGGCCTGCGCGCGGCTTGACCGTCTTGGCACGGCGCGCGCTTTCCCACGCAGGACGTCTTTCGCAATTGCGCAATCGGCCGGCAGAGGCCAATATCTTTTCTCCGACGAGAGACGTCACATGTTCGACCCGTGTCGGGTGCGCCAGACTTGCCAATCCGACCTGCGGCATGCTTCGCAATCCAAGGCTGGGCAACTTGAATAAACGCACCCGCGAGACGGCATGACGCAGACAGGCAACGTTCCGCGGGAAGCGCCTGATCTCAACGCGCCACTGCCGCCGGACATGGCGCTGTCCTGCGAGGCGGCCGGCGCGGCGAAAGCCGGGCGGGATGCCATCGGGCTCATCACGCTGGGAGTGCTGGCCGGCGCCTTCATCTCCCTCGGCGCGGTCTTCATGACCGTGGTTCTGACGGGGGCCGGCGATCTACCGTGGGGCATGGCGCGCCTGGCCGCTGGCGTGGTCTTTTCGCTCGGTCTCGTGCTGGTGATCGTCGGCGGCGCGGAGCTGTTCACCGGCGATTCCCTGATGGTCGTTGCCTATGCCAGCCGGCGCATCACGATCGGCGCGCTGCTCCGCGCCTGGTTGCTGGTCTATGCAGGAAATGTCGCCGGCGCTCTCGGCACCGTCGCATTCGTGTTCCTCGCCCGACATTACGAGTTCGCCAACGGCGCGCTCGGCAAGACGGCGCTCAACATCGCGGCCGCGAAAGCGGCGCTGCCCACGGTTCAACTGTTTTTCCTCGCCGTGCTGTGCAACGTGCTGGTCTGTCTCGCGGTGTGGATGTCGTTCGGCGCGCGCAGCTTGACCGACAAGGTACTGGTCATCGTCCCGCCGATCGCGGCGTTCGTCGCCGCCGGGTTCGAACACTCTGTCGCCAACCTCTATCTGCTGCCGTACGGCCTCGCGATCAAGGCATGGGCCGGCCCCGCGTTCTGGACGGCCATCGGGCAGAACCCCGCCGCCTTTCCGGGATTGAGCGTCGCGGCAGCGCTGCACAACGTTCTGGTCGCCACGATCGGCAACCTGGCCGGCGGCAGCCTCATGGTGGGGGCTGTCTACTGGTTCGTCTATCTGCGGCCTCGTCGATAGCCGGCCGCAGCGGCGCGCCGCGGCATCACTCCATCGCTACCGGACCGGCCCATCGGGCGACAGCCACACCCGGGCCGGCGAAGGTGCGCAGGCGGTCATTTGACCTCAACCTGCGCCGCCGCATGCTTAACAAACGCTTGGCGCTTCCGTTTCCGGCAAGCGCCCAGCGGCTCAGGCAGCGCATGCCGAAGTATTGCCGGCACGGAAACCTTCGAAATAGGCTTCCAGTTCGGCGACGGCCCGATGCTCCCACTCCCTGGCTTGCGCCAGCAGCGAGACGCTGGAAACCGGCCGGAAGGCCGCGGTCTGCCGGTACAGCGACGCGATGGTGCGGTAGCGGCGAACGTTTTCCATGATGGCCAGGCTGTTCATGTTCGAAATCTCCCCATTTCTTTCCCGGAGAGAAGTTGCGCCAGAACGATTTTCGATTCGTTAGCGGGAGCGGGAGAGCGAACGCTTGGTTTCCGAACTGTTGATGGGCGACCTCCGCGGGTGGATGCGGCGCCTTCGTTCTTCAGAGAAGAACGCTTCGATCAATCGCCGGTGCGCTCAGGCTGCGGCGAGGCCGTGGGATTGGCGCTGGAACAAATGACGCTTGGCGAGAAGAATTCGCCGTCGAGCGCCCAGGCGGGCAGCGTCATGCGGGCACAGAATGCCAGCGCTACTCCGAGCAGCGATGCGCACACCAGCGTGGCCGCGAACGGCCACGGCGCCCGCTTCTGTTGCGACGATGAAGGCAGATCGGCTGCCGCCGTAGCTATCGTCTGATTCGAGCTGATCACTCGTCGGAATCTCGGCTGCTTGAATGATGCGGGCCGCTATCGGCAGCCGCGGCCTAGTGATGCTTGTGCAAGTTGCCGACGCCGCTGACCGCCGCGCCGGGATTTTCCTCGACGTTGTAGACGACCTCGACCGGTCCGGCCTTTTCGAACACCAGCGTGCCCTTGATCTTCTGGCCAAGCTGCAGCGGCTGCTTGAGGCCGAGCATCACGATGCGAAGCGCACCGGGCTTGAACTCGATGGTCTTGCCCGGCTTGATCTCGACGCCGTTTGCAACCGGACGCGTCCTGGCCATGCCGTCGATGTCGACGATCTCGTGGATTTCGATCTGGCCAGCTGCGGGCGAAGTGCCGCTGATCAGGCGATCGGCGGTCTTGCCCTTGTTGGTGATGGTGAGGTAGCCGCCTGCGATGTTGGCGTCCGGCGGGGTCGGACGCGACCAGGGATGGCCGATGTCGATGGCGCCGACCTTGTACTCGTGGGCTCCGGCGCTGGTAGTGACGAACACGGCGACCGTGACGAAAAGGGCCGCCGTAATAAATACAAAGAAGTCTCTGGCTATGTTTGTCATAACTGTCCTACTCCGACACGTGCTGGACAGCCTAGGCATGTAGAGAAACAATCGGACGCGATTGCGGCCAGCGCTCGCCGCGATTACGGCTGCCGCCGGACCTGATTACGGCTGCGAGCGAGGATCGAGCGGGACGAGGTGCAACCTCAAATCCCTGCCCGGCCGCTTTCGTCACCTGCTCACCACGCGTCCGCCACATCGGCGCCCCGCTCGCGCGCACGTTTTCGCTTTTCCGCTTTGCTTCGGTCGCCAGCGGGCCGTGCTTCTCGCAAGATCCAGTCAACGTCGCGCCCGAATGCGATGGCAAATCGTTTCCCATCAATGAATGGGGGCGTATGTGCGTGCGTATCTGGGGCGGCCCGCGGCCGGCATCTTTTCATCCATGATTTTTCTTCTTGCACTGCCTGCAGAAGCGCATCATCCCGGCGGCGGCGGCAACACCGGCAGCGGCGGCCCCATCAACACCATCTCCGCAGACACGCTTTCCGAAGGACTGATCGCCGCCTCCGTCCGCTACGAATTCATCCGCCTCGGCCAACTCAGTGACGCCGATCTGCTCGCCGCGGCAAGTCGCGGCACGCATGCGCATTCGATCCGCTCCATCGAGGCCGTCTCGCTGTCGGTCGCCTACGGCGTCACCAACGATTTCACCGTCGGCGTCCGCGCCGCCGGCATCCGCCGCTCCGACATCCGCGAGCCCGGCGGCGTCGACGACATGCTGAGCGGCGGCCATATGGGGATGATGAGTTCGAACGACATGAGCGGGCTGATGAGCCCCGACGGCATCAACCGGCGCGGCAATTCGTCGGGCTTCGGCGACGTGACGATGCTCGGGCAATATCGCTTCCACAACAACGCGCAGAGCGGAACGTCCGCCGCCGTGCTGTTCGGCTTCAAGGCGCCGACCGGCTCGACCAACCAGCGCGACGCCTTCGGCAATCTGTTCAACGCCGAATTCCAGCCGGGCTCAGGCTCGTGGGACGGCCTGCTCGGCGCCGCCTTCACCAAGCGCACCGGCCGCTGGTCGTTCGACGTTAGCGCGCTCTATTACCTGATCACCAACGGCACCCAGAACACCAATCTCGGCGACCGCCTGCTGTTCGGCGCCGCGGTATCGTATCGCCTGGTCGGCGCCATCGGCTCGGCCAAGGAAATCGAGCTGCACGAATACTGCATGCAGCCGCGCAACCAGCTGCAGGAGCATTGCCTCTATCACGCCAACCACGACCACAGCGACATGAAGAAGACGCCCTATACGCTCGACCTCGTGATCGAACTCAACGGCGAATGGCACGACAAGCAGCGGATCGCCGGGATTGCAGACCCGAATTCGGGCGGCACGACGGTCTATCTGTCGCCCGGCGTGCGTGTCGGCTTCGACCGCTTCTCGGGTTTTATTTCGGTCGGCGTGCCTGTTATCAACGAGCACAACGGCGTTCAGTCCAAGCCCGATTACCGTATTCTCACCGGGATCGGCGCGCGGCTGAACTGACCGCAGCCCACCCGGCTCGCCCGCGACGGACCGGCTTCGCCGGTCCCTCGTTTTCCTGCATGGTTGGAAGCGCTAACCTTGGCGAGCAATGGCGCTTGAAATGGCCGCGCGGTGGCGACACAATGGCGGCATGTATTTCCAACATGACGCGCCGATGATCCCCGCACCGAACGGACGGCACGGTGCGTTGAGAGTGATCCATCATGGCTGAAGCCGATCTCGACGTCGTCATCCGGCAAATCGCAAAAGCGCAGAACAAGACCCTGATGGCCGCGGTCAAGAAGCGCCGCGACCGGATCATGGCCCAGGCTGCCAAAGCCAGGGACAAGGAGACCCGGGACAAGTTCCGGCTGATCGCCAAAAGCGCCATGCTGCACGGCGCCGCCGCCGCCAAACGGCTGCAGAACTCGGCGGAAAACACCGCGGACAGTTACCTGCGGGCGATGCGGAATGCGGCAGAAGAAGCGGCCGCAGCCGTGAAGAAAGCGGCCACGAAGCCTGCCAAGAAGGTAACGAAGGCCAAGGAAGAATAGTTCGCCCATCGCGTTCCTCCGCCGTCACGGCTGGGCTTGTCCCGGCCATCCACGATATCGTCGCCGCTCGATTCGAAGACGTGGGTGGCCGGGGCAAGCCCGGGCACGACGTGTTTAGGGATGGATCGCGCGGTCATGCACGGTCGCGGTTACTTTGGCGCCTGTAACCCCAGCAGCTTCATCAGCTTCTGCACCGCGCTATCAGGCGTGGTGAGGACCGGGCATCCGGTCGCTGCAGCGACGGCGTCGGCGGTAGGCGCCAGGCTGTATTGGGCCAGCGCGATCAGGTCGCAGCTGCGCAAATCCTTTGAGGCTTCGACAACCAGCCGGTCGTGGGTTTCACGGTCGCCACGGTCAAGCGCCGCCAAGGCGCCTTCCGCCAGCTTCGGCATCAGTTCGACGTCAGCGGGAAACTCCGGCGGCATCGAGGCCAGCGTCGGCGCGAAGGTCGAGAGCAGGCCGACCTTGCCGCCGCGGGCCGCGGCCTGCTCGATCATCGCCTCGTTGGGCTTGAGCACCGGCATCGGCGCATGCGCACGCGCGACCGCCTCGATGCAGGGGCCGAATGCCGAACAAGTGAACAGGATCGCGTCTGATCCGGTACCGGCCGCGTAGCGTCCGAGCGCCAGGAAACGCCCGGTCATGGCCTCGGTCAGCTTGCCGTCGCACGCCAGATCGGCCGACAGGCTGTCATCGACCAAATTCATCAGCCGGGCCTGCGGCCACAGTTTTGCGAAGGAAGCCTCGATCGGCTGAATCGAGTGTTTCAGGGCGTGGATCAGGGTGATGCGCATGCGCGCGACAGTCTCGCGGTGGCGCGGCGGTGTCAACCCGTCGCGCCTTCGAACGCAGAATGCGGCTCAGGCCGCCTTGATGCGCGCCAGGAAGCGACCGACTTCGTTGCTGAGGGCTTCCGACTCCGCCGCCAGACCGTCGGAGGATTGCAGCACGTCGGAGGCGGTTGCGCCGGTCTCGTTGGCGGCGCTGGAGACGCCGGCGATGTTGTTGGAGACGTTCTGGGTGCCGGAGGCCGCCTGCTGGATGTTGCGCGCGATCTCCGCGGTCGCGGCGCCCTGCTGCTCGACCGCCGACGCCACCGTGGTGGCGATCTCCGACATCTTGTCGATGATCTGGCCGATGCCCTTGATGGTGTCGACCGCCTCCTGCGTCGAGCCTTGGATGGCGGAGACCTGCGCGGTGATTCCTTCGGTCGCGCGCGCCGTCTGCGTCGCAAGGCTCTTGACCTCGGAGGCGACGACGGCGAAGCCCTTGCCGGCCTCTCCCGCCCGCGCCGCCTCGATGGTCGCGTTCAGCGCCAGCAGATTGGTCTGAGCCGCGATGGTGTTGATCAGGCCGACCACTTCGCCGATGCGGTTGGCGGCGTTGGCAAGCTCGGTGACCGTGACTTCGCTCTTCGCCACCTGCTCGACCGCCTGGGCGGCAATGCGGGCGGATTCGCCGACCTGGCGGGAAATCTCCGTGATCGAGCCCGAAAGCTCCTCGGTGGCGGCGGCAACCGTCTGCACGTTGGCGGCGGCCTGCTCGGACGCCGTCGCGACCGCGCCGGTCTGCTCCTTGGTCTGCGCCGCGACCCGCGTCATCTTCTCGGCCGAGCCCTTCATGCGCGAGGCGGCGTTCGACACCGCAGCCAGTGCGCTGGTCGCGCCATCGTTGAACTCGCGCGTCAACTGGTCGATCATCGCGGCCTGCCGCTGCTTGGCTTCCTGCTCGGCGGCCTTTTCGGCCGCCGCTGCATTGGCCTGAACGATCCCCTCGCGGAACACCGACAGCACCTTCGCCATCTGGCCGATTTCGTCACCGCCGCGGCGCGTGTCCACCTCGGCAGAGAGGTCGCCCGACGCCAGCCGCGTCATGGTGTGCTCGAGGCCGACCAGCCGCGCCACCAGGTTGCGGCCGATATAGAACCAGACGAACAGGGCCGCGCCGGCAACGCTGACGGCGGCGATCATCAGCATGACGAACGTGCCGAAGCTGATCGCCTCGTCGGAGCGGTCGGTGGCCTGCTTGGTCTTGCTGGTGACGGCCTTGACCTGGTCCGCGACTTCCCTGGCCAGTTCGTCGGTCAGGCCGCGCGTCTCGTCGAGCAGCTTTTGCCCAAGCTGGCCGGCTGCGAGTTCCTTGCGGCGGGCCTCGAAAATCGTGTCGCCCGCGCCGAGCTTGAGCCAGGCCTCGCCCGCCTGGGGCAGACCATCGGTCGGCTGCAGCGTGTTGACGATGTCGAGCTTCTCCTCGACCTTGGCCGCCATCGCCTTGAAATTCTTCTCCAGCGCCGCGACGCTTTCCGGGTTCGGCGCCACGGCGGCGCGATCCAACAGGCTCGACGCCAGATTGACGTAGCCGACAAGGTCGGCGAAGCCCTGCGACACCGGCACCTGGGTGGAAACCAGCCTGAGCAGCGTCATCATGCTCTGGTTGGCGTCGCCACCGAGCGTCATGGATACCATGGTGATGTCGGCCTGGGCCTTTTCGCCGGCCGGAACAAGCACCTCGTTAAGCTTTGTCTGCGTGGTGTGGGCCACCTTGACAATCTCATCGCCGCGCGCGCTGAGCTTCAGGCGATCGTCCACCGCGCCATTCAGCGCGACGAGCTTGCCGTTCATCGCCGCGATCAGCTTCTTCAGCCGGTCGATGGCCTCGCGATCGGTCTGGTTGCGGGCGACGTCGTCGAGCCGTTTGGCGATGCCGTCCTGGCGCGCCTTCAACGCGGCCAGTTCCTGCTGCCGCTGCGCTTGCGACTTCGCCGCCAGTAGGGTCGGCGCCGAGCCTGCCAGCGCCTGGGTATCGGTTTGCAGACCGAGCGTATCGACGATCTCGGGGATGTTGCGGCCGGCGACGCCGTGGAAGAGATCGCGCACCTGCGAGAACATCAGCCAGGCGGCGGCGCCCGCGATGACGGTCGTGCCCGATACCGCGGCGAAAGCGAAGAAGAGCTTGGCCCGGATGCCGAGCTTGCTGGTCGATGTCACGGTCTGTTCCCCACTTCCTGAGCGCGCGCGAAGGCTTGTCGCTATTTGCTGGCTACCTTGTATTGCTGAATCAATTCGCGGGCGCGCGCGTAGAGCTTCTCGCCGTCGATGCCGAGTTTGGCCATGTTGGCCTTCCATTCCGCCACGGCCGGGGCCGTCACCGCCTGCAATTCCGCGCGCTGCTGGTCATTGAAGGCAAGCGCGGTGAAGCGCGGATCGTTCTGCAGCTTCTTCTTGCTGACCGCTTCCTGCGCCTCGCGGATGCGCGCGCTGCCCAGCGAGAGATCGGCGGCGTGCTTCTCGACGATCTGCTTCAGGTCGGCGGGCATCGAATCCCACGTCGCGCGGTTCATCACGATCATCAGCGCCGGCGATGCCAGCCGCGCGTCGACCACGACCTTGAGCTGGTCGGCGAGGGTCTTTCCGGCCGCGCCCTTGGTCGTCGTGGTCGAATCCCAGCCAAAGGCGATCGCATCGACGTAACCGCTGGCGATGCTGTCGCCGATCATGTTGAGCGGAATACCGAGCGGCACCGCGCCGAGTTTGGCCAGCGCCACGCCGACCGTGGTGCTCGGCGTACGCATGCGCAGGCCGCGGAAATCCTTGACCGCCTGGATCTTCTTGCCGGTCGTGAAGATCGGATAGGGCGGCAGCACGTAGAGGCCGAGCACCTTGACCGAGGCGTAGTCCTTGTCGAGCAGGCCTTCCTTGTAGAGCTGCAGCATCGCCGAGGTGCCCGAGATCGAGTTCTCGAACATGAAGGGCAACTCCATCACCGAGGATTGCGGGAAGCGGCCGGGATGATAGCCCTGCACGCTCGCTGCCATCTCGATCGCGCCCTTCTCGACCATGGGAAACAATTCGGCCGGCTTGCCGTAGCCGCCGAGCGGCTTCAGCGCGACCTCGATGCGGCCGCCGGATTCTTCCTCGACCGCCTTGGCGAACGGCAGCAGGACCTGGTCGTAGGGCGCGGTGTTCTCTGTGTTGATCGAGCCGAAGCGCAACACCACTTCCGCTGCTGGTGCAGGCGCGGAGACAAGCGCGGCGAAACCAAGCAGGGCCGTAGCCGCGAAAAGCATCCTGGTGCGGGAAGACATTCCGTTTCCTTCATTTCCGCCAGTCGTCGCCTGTCAGCGCGCAGCAACTGTCGGTCGCTTGGGCGGTCCTTGACAGCCTCGACCCTAACTTTGGCCGATTAATCGCGGGTAAAGCATGAAACCCGCGACTCAGTGGAAATACGGACACGCCTTCCCGCTAAACGGAATGACGATCATCATTCCAATCGGCGCCCTGCCTCCTTCGCTGCTTGCCACGCAAGTGCGTCACCCCGCGCGGCAGTGGACAGGCGGCCTTGCTATCGGTCGACCCACTCCAGCGCGGCGCGGTCCTGCAGCGAGAACAGCGGGCCGTCGTAGAGGAAGGAGCACTGATGGATCACGATCTGCCCGGCCTCGACCGTCACATGCGAATAGTCCGGCGCCTCGTGCGATCCGGGAATGTGATCCGCGGTCACGAGGTCGAACGCGACTTGATGCGCCAGCGCGCGCTGGATGTGGAAGGGGACGCCACGCCAGAGGCCGGAGATCGGGCGGTGCAGATGGCCCATGAACAGATAGTCCGGCGTGCGCGTGCGCGCGATCACGTCCCATTCGGCTCCGGGATTGGCGAGCTTGATGCCGTCCATGTAGCGCAATCCGGTGTCGAACGGCGGATGGTGCTGGAACAGCAGCAGCGGACGATCGACCGGCGCCGACGCGAGCGCGTGTTCGAGGAAGGCGAGCCGCGCCTCGCACAGCAGGCCGGAATGGTCGGGTGCATCCTCGTTCAGCGTGTCGAGCGTGACGATAGTCGCCGCGTCGAACGAATGTACGGCTTGCACGAAGCCGGAGGGATCGCGGGCGACGCCCGGGAAGTGGCGGCCGAACGGACCGCGCCTGTCGTGATTGCCCATCATGAGAATGGTGGGCGCCTTCAGCCCGGCCAGCACGGCCGCGAGATTTTCGTAAGCCGCGTCCTCGCCCCAATGCGCGAGATCGCCGGTGATGATGACGAAGGAAACATCGGGATGATCGCGGTTGATACGGCCGACGGCCGCAGCAAGCCGCTCCGCGGGATCGAGCCCATAAATCTTGCGACCGCGCGCGACAAAGTGGGTATCGGTCAGGATGACGAACTTCATCGCACCATGGTCTCCCGGTCCCACGCCTTGTAGTCCGTCGAGCCCTCGATCCGGACCGGGCCGGCATAACCGAACTCGACCATGTGCACGGTGACATAGTCCTCACCGAGAAAGACGACGCCGTAGGCTTCCGGCAGATCGGACGCGCTCAGCAATTCCTTCTCCGCGAACACGGGGAAGCTCGCATGGTTGGTGCCGCGCAGCGACGAGGCCGGCACGCCGGCGACGGAACCGGACAACGGCAGATGGCAATGGCCGAAGAAGATGTGGCGGATCTTCCCGCGATACCGGCCGACGATGCTGCGGAACGCCGAATCGTCGAGCAGCCGGATACGGTCCATCGGCCCGAGATGGGTCGGCATCGGATTGTGGTGCATGAAGAGGAGGAACGGCCCGCTGTGCTCGGCCAGCCGCGCCTCCAGCCATTGCTGCCGCACGCCGCAGAACTGGCCGGCATGGCTCTCCGGCAGTACCGTGTCGAGAAACAGGCAGCGCCCCGCCGCGGTGTCGTGCACGCCGTGAACGAAGCCGCCCGGGCCTTCGTAGTCGGGAAACACGCTCAGGAAAGTCGCGCGCCGGTCGTGATTGCCGATGCACAGCCGCGCCGGAATGGGAAAACCATCGAGCCGCGTCTTGAGCCACTCATAGTCCTCGCGGTCGCCCCAGTCGGAGAGGTCGCCGGTGATGACAAGAAGTTCGGCATCGTGGTGGTGCTTGAGGATATCGGTCAGCGCCCGCTCGAAATTGAACCGCGGATCGCGCCCGCCGATGGTCTGGCCGGGCGCGGTGAGATGGATATCGCTCATGTGGATGAGCTTCATGGGCGGGCTCCCGGATCGATGTCAGGGCGACCGCCGCGGTGTGAGATCCGCGGCGGTCGGGATCGCTCGTCCGTTGTCGTCAGCGCGACGAACCGACCGTCTTCGGCAGCAGCTTCTGCACGTCGGACGTCATGTCGGCGAGAACCGCCTCCGGCTCCTTGGCGCGGGCGCCGGTGACGATCGAATTGAGGTGGTCCTTGATCACGTCGGTGATCTTGAGGCCGTTGTCGCCGGGGAAGGCGTACCATTTGGTGAGCAGCGCGAGCTGGCTGACCGCCGTGTAGTTGTTCGGGTTCTTGACGTAGAAGTCCTTCATATAGACCTCGTTGGCGACCTTGTTCGGCGGCATGTAGCCGGTGGTTTCCGCCATGATCGCCGCGCCCTTCGGGCCGGTCCAGAACTTCACCACTTCCCAGGCCGCGTCGCGCTTGGCCTTGTCCTTGGCGAGGATCAGAACGACGTTGCCGCCCGCGGGCAGACGGCCGTTCGGGGAAACGACGTCCGGGAAAATGTGGGTCTTCAGCTCGAACTTGCCGCCGATCATCTGGGTGGTCTTGTTGAGGTCGGAGGTCGAGGTGATGTGGATGCCGGTCTTACCCGCGGCAAACGTCGCGCGCATCGCCGGCTGGTCGAGGTTCGGCATGCCGGCTTCGGTGACAAGGCGCGCCAGCGTCTTGATCGCGAACTGGCCTTCGGGCCCGTTGAACGCGACCTTGGTCTCGTCGGCGTTCAGCATGGTGCCGCCGCGGGCGAACACCGGCGCCTGCCACAGCCAGTTGCCGGTGATGTCCCAGGCGTAGGTGATGCCGTTGATGTCGGGGCCGAGCGCCTTGATCTTCTTCGCAAGATCGATCAGGCCGTCCCAGGTCTTCGGCAGGTTCGCCGGATCGGCGCCGGCCTTCTTGGCGAGATCGAGGTTGACATAGACGATCGGCAGCGAGATTGCGAACGGCAACGCGTAGACCTTGCCGCTGGCGGTGCCGATGTCGAACATCGCCTGGTGGAAGCCCTGCTTGTCAAAATCCTTTTCGGCGGCGATGTAGCCGTCGAGTTCGGCCGGGACGTTCTTGTCGACCAGCACGCGGATGCGGTTGAGGCCCTGGAACGTGACATCGGGCATCTGGTTGGTCACCGCCTCGCGCAGCACTTTCTGGGTGCCTTCCTCGTAGGAATCGTAGGGCGCGCGCAGCGTCACCTTGATGTCCGGCCGCACCTTGTTGAATTCCTCGATGATGCGCTTGTGGGTGCCGTCGAACAGTTCGGGATAGGGATACTGCACGACGACTTCGGTCTGCGCATGCGCGAAGCCGGCGGCGAGCGATAGAGCGGTAGCGGCAATCCATGTTCTGAACATTGTCGTCTCCTGCGGTTTTAAAGCGAACTACTTGATGCCGGTGAGCGTGATGCCTTCGATGAAGCGGCGCTGGGCGAACAGGAAGGCGATGACGAGCGGTGCGATGATCACGATGGCCGCGGCCATCAGCGGACCGTAGTTGGTGCCGGCCTCGTTGTTGCGAAACTGCGCGACCGCCAGCGGCGGCGTCTGCAGATGCTCGCTGTTCAGCACGATCAGCGGCCAGAAATAGTCGTTCCAGTGCGCGACCACCGAGAAGATGCCGAACGCCGTGACCGCCGGGATCGCGGTCGGCAGCATCACGCGCCAGACGATGCCGAACTCGGAGATGCCGTCCATCCGCGCCGCGTCGATCAAATCGTCCGGCACGGTCTTGAAGAACTGCCGCATCAGGAAAATGCCGAACACGGAGATGGTGAACGGCAGCACCAGCGCCGCGTATGTGTCCAGCACGCCGAGCTGATGCAGCAGCAGGAAAACGGGAATCGCGGTCGCCTGCGGCGGGATCAGGATGCAGAACACGACCAGCGCGAACAGCACGTCGCGGCCGAGGAAGCGCAGCTTTGCGAGCGCATAGGCGGCCGGCAGCGCTACCAGCACCTGGAGAGCGAAGATCGAGATCGTGACGATCAACCCGTTCAGCAGATAGCGCCACAGGTTGGCCTTGGCGAAGGCGGTCTGCAGATTTTCCCACAGTGCGAAGTGATGCGGAATCAGGTGCAGCTCGGAGGAGAAGATCTCGGTTTGCGGCTTCGACGCGGTCGACAGCATCCAGATGAACGGCGTCAGCATCACCAGCGCACCCGCCAGCAGCAGGATGTGCCGCGTCGCGGGCCAGATATAGCCGTGGAGCCGCGTCGTCATGTGTAGTGCACCTCGCGGTTGCCGAGCGCGGACTTGAACAGCGTGAGCAGCAGCACGAAGGCGAGAAACACGACGGTGACGGCGGCGCCATAGCCGGAGCGGAAGAACTCGAACCCTTCGGTGTACATCGTGTAGATCAGGACTTCCGAAGATTTCGACGGTCCGCCCTTGGTCAGCACCTGCACGGTGTCGAACACCTGGAACGAGCGGATCGCGGAGATCGTCACCACAAACAGCGTGACCGGCCCCAGCATCGGCCACGTCACGAGCAGGAAGCGCGACCACGCGCTTTCAGCGCCGTCGATCTCCGCCGCGTCGTAAAGGTGCTTTGGAATGGACACGAGCCCGGCGAGGAACAGCACCATGTTGAAGCCGGTTGCCTGCCAGATGCCGATCGCGCACAGCGAATAGAGTGCGGTGCCGCGCTCCTGCAGCCAGCTATGGCCCTGCATTCCGGCGGCGCGCAACACGCCGTTCACCAGGCCGAACTGCGGGTGCAGCATGAATTCCCAGACGATCGCCATGGCAATCAGCGTCGCCATCACCGGAAGGAAATAGACGGTCCGGTAGAAGCTGCGCAGGCCGGCGCCGCTCTGGATCAGGAGCGCGGTGCCGAGGCCGAGCGCCACCGCGCCCGGAACGACGATGGCGACATAAGTCAGCGTGTTCTTCAGCGAGATCCAGAACACCCGGTCGGCGAACATGTCCTGGTAATTCGACAAGCCGATCCAGGCGAATGACGGCGCGCCGAGCTGATAATCGGTGAAGGACAACGCGATCACGCCGGCCAGCGGGCCGATCAGCATCATCAGCATCAGGATAAAGGCCGGCGCGGCCAGCGCGTAGGCCGGCCGCACGGCGAGACTGGAACCGGCCGTCGTCCGCGCAGGCGTTTGCGGCGTGACGGCAACCGTTTGCAGCGTCGCGGCAGCGTCAGACAACGGCCACCTCCCGCGACCGCTCGGCGCGCGAGGCGACGGAAGCCGCCACGCGCTTGCCGTCGCGATCGAAGACGCGGACGGCGTCGGGTGCAAAGCCGTAATCCACCGGACTTCCGAGCGACGGCAATTTGGCGGGATCGTTGACGCGCGCCACGACGGGAACGGCCACGCCGGGGCTTGCGATGTGAACGAATGCCTCCGAGCCCAGGTTTTCCAGGTGCACGACGGTGCCGGAAAAGACGCCGGACGCACCAAGCTCGATTCGTTCCGGCCGGACGCAGACCCGGCTGTCACCCTCCGGTGCCGACGCCGTCACCGGGAGCGGACGGCCCAGCACCTCGAGCCGGCCATCGCTGCGGATGCGGCCGGGAAACGCGTTGATCTTCGGCGTGCCGATGAATTCGGCGACGCGGATATCGCACGGGTCTTCATAGATCGTCGATGGCGTGCCGACCTGGATCAGCTCGCCGCCGATCATGACGGCGATCCGCCCCGACATGGTCATGGCTTCGGCCTGGTCGTGGGTGACGTAGATGAACGTGGCCTTGAGCTGGCGGTGCAGTTGCGCGATCTCGGCGCGCATGTGCACGCGCAGCTTGGCGTCGAGGTTCGACAGCGGTTCGTCGAACAGGAACGCGCGAGGCTGGCGCACGATGGCGCGGCCGACGGCGACGCGCTGACGCTGGCCGCCGGACAATTGTCCGGGCTTGCGCTTCAGCAACGGCGAAATCTCGAGCTGTTCGGCAACGCGCTCGACATCGGCGCGGATGCCGCGCTCGGTGTCGCGACGGCCCGGCATCAGCCGGCCGACGAGCGGCGCCCGCTGCAGCGCAGACAGCCGCTTCATGCGCAAGGGCACCGCGATGTTGTCGAAGACGCTGAGATGCGGATAGAGCGCGTAGGACTGAAACACCATCGCCAGATTGCGCGCGCTCGGCCTGACGCCGTCGACGCCGGCGCGATCGATGCGGATCTCTCCTGCCGACTGCGGTTCGAGACCGGCGATGATGCGCAGCAGTGTCGACTTGCCGCACCCGGACGGGCCGACGAGCGAGATGAACTCCCCATCCTCGATCGTGAGATCGACGCCCTTCAAGACCTCGTTGCCGTCGAAGGCCTTGCGTAGGCCCCGAATTTCGATCTCGGCCATTTCGATCCGGTACCTGCGTGATACGATACCGGATTCCTAGAGACCTTGTTTGACAGTTGTATCACACCGGAAACAAGGCCCGGGTTTGGCCCCAGCTTTCTGCGCCGCGCAACCAAGCGCTACGCTCTGCCTATGCTTGTACCAGGCTTTTGAAACCACCATAGATCATCCGCTTGCCGTCGAACGGCGCTTTGCCCTCGCTCATCTCCTTCAGCCGCGGATCCTTCATCACCTTGGCGTTGATCTTGTCGCGCTGCGCACGCGACTTGTAGGTGATCCACGCGAACACGACGGTCTCGCCCGGCTTCAGCTTGACGCTGCGCGGGAACGAGGTGAGCTTGCCGACCTTGACGTCGTCGGCGACCCATTCGCGATAATCCAGCGCGCCATATTCGCGCCAGACCTTGCCGCACTTTTTCGAGAGGCGGACATAGGCATCGAGATTTTTCTTCGGCACGGCGACGATGAAGCCATCGACGTAGGGCATGCGGGTTTCCTCTTGTTTTCGGTCGTCATTGCGAACGGTGACAGCAACATGCCGCAACCCGCGTCGCATGGTATCGGGCACGGTGCCGCACCGGCCGTGGCGCTTTCAAGCCAGATAGCGTTCCAGTTTGCCGAGCAGTTCCGTCCATCCGCGCGCGTGATTGTCGCGCGCGATCTCGTCGGCGAACTGTTCGTGCAGGAAGGTAAGCAGCGTGCCGCCAGCTTCCGGCCTGAACGAAATCGTCACCAGCGACTCCCGCTCTGGCGTGGAGTGCCATGCCCAGGTGAACACCAGACGCCGGTCCGGCACGACCTCGCGATACGTGCCGCCGACCTCGTTGTAAGTGCCCTTGGCGTTGAAACTGATGCGATAGCTGCCGCCAACGCGCAAATCGATATCGGCCTTGACCGACCCTTCCTCGACCCCGCCGGGGCCGAACCATTGCGCTAGCTTCTGCGGGTCGGTCCACGCGGCGTAGACTTTTTCGGGCGGCGCTCCGAGCCGGCGCGAGAGCGTGAGGCTGGGGCGCTCGGCAGCGGGGACGCTGGAGCCGGCTGGGCGGGGTTGGGCGGCCACGGGTCTTCCTCCACAAGGACGGCAAGGCGGTCGAGCGCGTCGGACCAGAAGCGCTGGTAGCGGTTGAGCCACGCCATCGCCTGCTCCATCGGCTGGGCGGTGAGCCGGCATGCCACCGTGCGGCCGGTCTTTTCACGCGCGATAAGCCCGGCGTCCGACAGCACGTCGAGATGCTTCATGATCGCCGGCAGCGACATCGCAAACGGCTGCGCCAGTTCGCTGACCGACAGGCTGTCGCGACTGCCCAGCCGCGCCAGCAACGCGCGCCGGGTCGGATCCGACAGCGCGGCGAAGGTACGATCCAGGGACGGCTCTTGATACTTAACCATAACGTTTAGTATACGCGGGAACAAGGCTCCGTCAAGCCAGGCTCTCCTCGCGTCGTCGCAGTTTCGAGAAAAGCAATGGCCGGACCGGTGAGCGCAAAAGCTTGCGCGCCGGTCCGGCCATCCCCGGAAGCTGTTTGCGAGGTCGGATCAGTAGTCCCGATAGACCCGCATCTGACGTGACGGCGGCTGCCCGAACGCCACGCGCGGATTGATGTTGCAGTACAGCGCCCGGCCGGACGCCGAGGCCCGGCACTGCTCATAGCTGCTGTAGGAACAGTCGCCAGGGATGCCAACACCGCGGCCCTGGAGGCAGTAAGGATAGTCATAGGCTGCAGCCGGCGAACTGCCGGCTACCGAGGCGACGGTGGCCGCCGACAGGGCCAGTATCGCTAACATTGCATTGCGCATCATCGATCTCCTTCAAGTGACACGGGAATAGCGTCGCCACTGCTCGTAGAACACCACGACGGGGCCGATGTTCCTGTGAGGTAGATCACTGTACCTTTGCGACCTTGGCGTCCTCGATCACCTTCTTCCACTTGTCGGTTTCGGCCACAATCATGGCGCCGAACGCTTCCGGCGGGCCGATCAGCGGCTCACCGCCGAGGTCGATCAGTTTGGCCTTGATCGCGGGTTCCGCGAGCACCTCGTTGATCTCCTTGTTCAGCTTGGCGATGATTTCCTTCGGGGTGTTCTTCGGAACCCCCATGCCGAACAGCGCACTGGCCTCATAGCCGGGGATGGTGTCGGCGAGAACCGGAACGTCCGGCAACAGCGACGATTTCGTTGTGCTGGTGACGGCGAGCGCCCGCGCGGAGCCGGCCCGTATATGCTGAAGGATCGAAGGCATGTTGTCGAAGATCACCTGGACCTGGCCGCCGAGCAGATCGGTAATCGCGGGCGCCGCGCCGCGATACGGCACGTGCTGCATCTTGATGCCCGACATCGCCATGAACATTTCGCCGGACAGATGAACCGAGGTTCCGTTGCCCGACGAGGCGAGATTCACCTTGCCGGGATTGGCCTTCACATAAGCGATGAATTCGGCAACCGTCTTCACGGGCACGTTGTTGTTGACCGTCATAACGTTTGGAACGCGGTTGAAGGCCGCGACCGGCGCGATGTCGCGAATGACGTTGAACTTCAGGTTCGCGTACAGCGTGGCATTGATGTAGTTCGCCGGATTGACCAGCAATACGGTGTAGCCGTCCGGCTCGGCGTTGATGACGGACTCGGTGGCAATATTGTTGCCGGCTCCCGGCTTGTTCTCGATCACGAATTGCTGGCCGAGCCGCTCGGAAAGCCGCTGGCCGATCAACCGTGCGATGATGTCGGTCGCGCCCCCTGGCGGGTATCCCACGACCCATTTGACGGCCCGGGTCGGATAGTCCGCAGCCGAAGCGCCGCCCGCGAAGGCGGCGGCGGAAAGGCCGATGACGGCCAGGCAAATCGCGGAACGGCGTGAAATCATCAAACATTCTCCCTTGAGGCCGGGTTCAGGGCCCGGTCCGTTTTCTATTAAGCGGCAGTCAAATTGGACCGCACACGGCCGGCGTTGTAACAAACAAACCCTGATGCGGCCAGTGCGACCGGGCGCCGCCCAACCGCGACAAAAGGATTAGAAATGGCGATCAGCGTTAACGCACTCGATCATATTGTCATCAACGTAGCCGACGTCGCGCGCACCACCGAGTGGTATCGAAGGATCCTGGGCATGGAGGTGAAGGTGTTCGATCCCGGCCCGGGCAAGACGCCTCGGACCTCGCTGGTGTTCGGGGACCAGAAGATCAACGTGCGGCCGCGCGGGGCCGACACCGTCGAGTGGTTCACGGCGGATCACATCGCCGCAGGCAGCGACGACCTGTGTTTCCTGACGTCGAGCACGCCGGACGAAGTGGTGGCGCATTTGAAGGCCAACGGCGTCGCGATCGAGGAGGGGCCGGTCGCCAAGCAAGGCGCCCGCGGCACGCTGCGCTCGGTCTATTGCCGTGATCCGGACGGGAGCCTGATCGAGATTTCGTCGTATGAGGATGGCGAGGGTTAGGGGCGCGCGCAATAGGTCGTTATGCCCAGGGCTTGACCCGGGCATCCACGTCTTGGCGGCATCTGCGCAAGCCGTGAATGGCCGGGTCAGGCCCGGCCATGACGACGATGGAGTGCATGCGCCCATGACGCATGGACGATTTGCCCATCGCACCGTCCGATGGCAGAACTGTTCCCAAGCAAAACCAAAGGCAGCCGGTAAAGCTGCACGGGAGGATACATGACCAATTCACAGGCAGTGCCGGGCGTCGTCGGACCGTTCGAAGGCCTCGACGTGCCGTGGCTGCTGCGAATGCGTGCGGAGAGCCGCGGCAATCACCCGTTCCTGATCTGGGCGCCGTTCGAGGGCCCGTCGCGAAAATGGTCCTATGCCGAGTTTCACGAGCGCGTCGGCGCGCTTTCCGCAGGCCTCGCCAGGCGCGGCATCAAGCAAGGCGAATTTGTGCTGATCCATCTCGACAATTGCATCGAGGCGATGCTGGCGTGGTTTGCCTGCGTCGAACTCGGCGCCATCGCGGTCACCACCAACACCCGCTCGGCGGCAGCGGAGATCGAGTATTTTGCAGGCCATTGCGGCGCAGTCGCCGCCATTACCCAGCCCGCCTATGCCGAACTGGTCTCGGCCAATTGCCGCGACCTGCGCTGGATCGCCGTAATCTCGCACGATGCCGGAGCGAGGCCCACGCAAACCGCGCCACGCGGTGACAGCTTTGAATCCCTGTTCGCCGACAGCGCCGACCGGCCGCGCCGCGTCACCGATCCGTTCGCGCCATGCAGCGTACAATATACCTCCGGCACCACGTCGCGGCCGAAGGCCGTGCTGTGGACACATGCCAACGCGCTGTGGGGCGCCAAGATCAACGCCGCGCATGAGGATCTGCACGCGGGCGACGTGCACCAGACCTATCTGCCGCTGTTCCACACCAACGCACTGGCCTATTCGATGCTGGCGTCGCTGTGGGTCGGCGCGACGTGCGTGATCCAGCCGCGGTTTTCCGCGAGCCGGTTCTGGAACGTCGCACTGGAACACAATTGCACCTGGACCTCGACGATCCCGTTCTGCATGAAGGCGCTGCTGGAGCACGAGATCCCGAAGAATCACAAGTTCCGGCTCTGGGGCACTGCGATCTCCGAGCCGCCGGCTTTTGCCGCCTTCGGCGTCAAGATGATCGGGTGGTGGGGCATGACCGAGACCATCACCCACGGCATCGTCGGCGAGGTCGACCAGCCCAACACGCCGATGTCGATCGGCCGCGCCGCGCCGGAATATCAGATCCGCATCGTCGAGGACGACGGCGCGCCGACGCCTGTCGGCGGTACCGGCAACCTCCTGATCAAGGGCATTCCCGGCCTGTCGCTGTTTGCGGAGTATCTTCACAACGAGAAGGCCACGCGCGAGAGCTTTGACGAGCACGGCTATTTCATCACCGGCGACCGCGTCACGCTGCTGGAGAACGGCTTCATCCGGTTCGGCGACCGCACCAAGGACATGCTCAAGGTCGGCGGCGAGAACGTCGCGGCCTCCGAGATCGAACAGGTGATCGCGGTGGTGCCGGGCGTGCGCGAGGCGGCCGTGGTGGCGAAGAAGCACGCGATGCTGGACGAAGTACCCGTCGTCTTCATCATCCCGCAGGCCGGCGTCGCCGGGGCGCCGGCGGACCTGCACGACACCGTGATGAGTGCCTGCCGCAACGGACTCGCCGACTTCAAGGTGCCGCGCGAGATTCACTTCGTCGACGACATGCCGCGCTCGACGCTGGAGAAGGTGGCAAAGGCGGAACTGCGGAAGATGCTGGAATAGCTTGCTCGTCATTGCGAGCCAACGGGTCGCGCGAATGCGCGCCCGATGACAGGCTCCGCGAAGCAATCCAGGGCGCCACCCGCCGAAGCATGGATTGCTTCGTCGCTTCGCTTCTCGCAATGACGCGGATACGGCGTCAATTCACCTCGAACCGGATCGGCAGCTTTTTCGGACCATTGACGAAATACGCCTGCGTCATCTTCACCTCGCCGTCGAGCCGGATCGACTTCAGCCGCGGCAGCAGTTCCTCGAGCAGGATGCGCATTTCGAGCTTGGCGAGATATTGCCCGAGGCAGAGATGCGCGCCGTAGCCGAACGCGACGTGGCGGTTCGGCTTGCGGTCGCAGCGAAAACGATACGGCTCCTCGAACACGTCCTCGTCGCGGTTGCCGGAGGCGTAGCACAGCATCAGCCAGTCGCCCTTTGCGATCCTGCGGCCGCCGAGTTCGGTATCCGCGGTGGCCGAGCGCATGAAATGCTTCACCGGCGTCATCCAGCGGATCGCCTCGTCAACCAGGCCCGGGATCAGTTCGGGATTTGCCCTCACCTTGGCGAATTGTTCGGGGTCTTCCGCCAGTGCCCAGATCGCGCCGGCAGTCGAGGATGACGTGGTGTCGTGACCGGCGGTAGCGACGATCATGTAGTAGCTGGTCGCGTCGTGGTCCGGCATGTAACTGCCGCCGATCCTGGCGTTGGCGATCACGGTGGCGAGATCGTCACGCGGGTTGCGGCGGCGATCCTCGGTGATGCCGCGAAAATAGGCGCCGAAATCGGCCACCACCGCCTGCATCATTGCCGAAAACTGCTCCGCCGTAAGCGCCTCCCTGATCCGCGCCGTGTCGGGATCCTGCGGGCCGAATAGCTCCTGCGTCAGCTTGAGCATGCGCGGCTCGTCCTGTTCCGGTACGCCGAGAATTTCCATGATGACATGCAGGGGGTAGCCGAGCGCGACATCCTCGACGAAGTCGCAGGCGCCGTCCCTGTCGAGCATGCGCTGCACCGTGGCGCGTGCGATCTCGCGGACGCGGCCCTCGAACTTGCCGAGGCTGGCCGGCATGAACCAGCCCTGAGTCAATGCCCGGTATTTCGGGTGATCCGGCGCATCCATCTGCACCAGCGAACGCACCAGGTTGGGCCCGCCGGTGATCTTGCGGACGCGCTCTTCCACCGCCCGGTTGGTCAGCGTGGTGGGGCGGTCGGCATTGTGGAAGAGATCGTTCTGGCGGCTGACGGCCAGGATATCGGCGTGCCTGGTCACGACCCAGAACGGATCGAACGTCTCGGGCCGCGCGATGCCTAGCGGGTTGTTGGCGCGCAGCCAGCGGTAGCTGTCGTGGATGCGATGGTCGGCGTAGGCCGCCGGATTGACCAGGGTGGCGGCGATGTCGGCGGGGATGTCGAGATCCGGGGTCGCTGTCGTGCTCATGGACTCCTGCCAGCGATCGTTGGTCATCGGGCCTGGAATGGCCAAGATCGCAGATCGCTAGCAGACGGCAAGGTCACATGCTTGCGTTAAGGGGCTGATCGAGCCCCCGCAATGAGATCGAACAACGAATCAATAATGGCCGAACGCGACCGGACGGAAGGCCTGCAGCAGATGCTGGTCGAGCTTGTCGCCCATCTCTTCCATCATGGCGAATGCGCGGGCGTGGGTGAATTGCAGCCGGTAGGCGCGTTTCTCGACCAGTGCGGCGTAGATATCGACGATGGTGGTCAGCCGGACGATGTCGCTGATCTGCTTGCCGTTCAGCCCGTCGGGGTAGCCGGTACCGTCGAGGAGTTCGTGGTGATGCAGCACCACGTCGAGCATTTCGGGCGGGAAGCCGCCCTGCGCGGACAGCGCGTCATAGCCGCGACGCGGATGCTGGCGCACCTCTTCCATCTCTTCCAGCGTCAGCGGACCCGGCTTGTCCAGGATCGCCACCGGGACGAACGCCTTGCCGACGTCGTGCAGCAGCGCGGCGCGCGCAAGGCGGCGCTGGTCGTCATCGCGCATGCCCAGATGCTGTGCGTAGGAGACAGCAAAGCCGGTGACGAACAGGCAGTGGCGGTAACTGCCCGTGTGATGGCAGCCGACCGTCGTCAACCATTCCCGCAAGGAAGAATGCTTGATCGCCTTGAGGATCTTGTTCTCGGCTTCGACGATGTCGCTGAATTTGAGGGGTACGCCGGCCGGAAGCTTCTCGAAGATCCTGACCATCACGGCATGCGCCGCCTCGACGCCGCGGTTCAAGACCTTGCCGCGATCGGTCTCGTCGAACCCGTCGCTATCGGGAAACGCCGCGCGAATTCGCTGCAGAATGCCCTGCTCGTCGAACGGCCGCGCGATGGTGTCGGTGGCGCCGAGCGCCCAGGCCTGCATCGAACCGTGATGCAGCGCGTCCGCAAGCACGAACAGCCGCGGCATTTCGCGATAGGCTTCGCCGCGCAGCTTGTTTCGTACCAGCTGCACGCTCTCGGCCGATCGCAGATTGATATCGACCACGATGCCGGCGAGATCGCGTTCCGGCGCGTCTGGAATGTCCGACGTCGCTATGGTGTCGACCTGGCCGACCGATCGCAGAATGCTGGCGAGTTCGCTGCTCTGATCGCTACGATCCGAAGCCAGCAACAACCGGCGTTTGGGCGAAGCCTTGTTGGCTACCGATGTCATGAAACCCCGGGACTTGGCGGTGACGATTTGCGACCGACGCTAGCGGATATGCGTTCCCCGGGGCTTAAAAGGTAACGTGAACGTTCCCCCACCGCGAAAGCTAAAATTTTAGCTGCCGCGTTCGTGATGCACCGCACCCGGGAGGGCAGAATTCACCGTTTGGCCGTCATGACGCCTGTGCGTCGCGGGAAGGTCTCGGTAACGCCTCACGCGCGCAGGCTCATCTTCCGTTTCAGCATTTCCCGTTCCCGAACGGATCGCGCTAGGATGCTGCAAGCGATCACGGCCACGCCGGAATTTCGCGTCATTTGGGGAGAAGCTGAAATGCCGACCATCGAGCGCGACGGGGTCAAGATCTATTACGAGGTGCACGGTTCCGGCCCACCGTTGTTGCTGACCCACGGCTATTCCTCGACCAGTGGGATGTGGCAAGGCCAGATCGCGGCGCTCTCGAAGGGACACATGCTCGTCCTGTGGGACATGCGCGGCCACGGCCAGTCCGACTATCCCGAAAATCCCTCCGCCTACAGCGAGGCGCTGACGGTGGGGGACATGGCCGCCCTGCTCGATGCCGTCGGCGCCAGGCAGGCGATCGTCGGCGGGCTGTCGCTCGGCGGCTACATGTCGCTGGCGTTCTACCGCGCCCATCCCGAGCGTGTCCGTGCGCTGCTGATCATCGACACCGGACCCGGCTTCGAGAAGGATGACGCCCGCGAGGCCTGGAACAGGCGCGCGCACGACACCGGCGACCGTTTCGAGCGTGAGGGGCTGGATGCGCTGAAATCGGCCAGCCGCGAGCGCTCCAGCGTCACCCACCGCGACGCATCCGGACTGGCCCGCGCCGCGCGGGGCATGCTGACCCAGCGCGACGCCCGCGTGATCGAGTCGCTGCCCGACATCAAGGTGCCGTCGCTGGTCGTGGTCGGCGCCGACGACACGCCGTTCCTCGCCGCCTCCGATTACATGGCCGCCAGGATTCCCGGCGCGCAGAAGGTGGTGATCCCGGCTGCCGGCCACGCCGTCAACATCGACCAGCCGCAGGCTTTCATCGACGCGGTGCTGCCGTTCCTCGACGGCCTCGGTGCCCAAGCAACGAAGGCCGCGTCGTGAAGGCTGCCGTCCTCGCCATCGTCCTGTTGTGCGGCGCCGCGCCGGCCGCCGCACAACATCTGCCGCCGATCGGTGGCCCGTACCCGCCGCCATTCACCGAGACCCTGTCCAACAACGTACCGCTGGCGTTCGGCATGGGCGCCGATGAAGCGGCGCAGGCGCTCGGCGTACCGCTCAATTACATCCGCGGCCGGCCGGGCGAGGAAATCTTCCTTGCGTTCCGTAACGTCGGCGGCAGCGGATTGTTCTACAAGAAGGACCGGCTGTTCCTGCAGTTCCGGAAGGGCAGGCTGGCGGGCTGGAAGGGCGACTGGGGCCACAACTGGATGTGGCAATAGATTCGATTTCGCTGCGCCGTATTCACGCAACCCAAACAGGAAGGAATAATCCGTGGGACAGGATATCAAGCTGACGGCTTCGGACGGTTTTAAACTCGGCGGCTATCGCGCCGATCCCGCGGGCAAGCCAAAGGCGGCCATCGTCGTGATCCAGGAGATTTTTGGCGTCAACCACCATATCCGATCGGTAAGCGACCGGCTTGCAGCCGAAGGCTATGTCGCAATCGCGCCCTCGATCTTCGATCGCACCCAGCCGAACTTTCAGTGCGGCTATTCGCCGGACGAAGTCGCGAACGCGCGAAAATTCATCGCCAATCCCGATTGGACGGCGATGCTGCGGGATACCCAGGCGGCGATCGATGCGGTGAAGGATGTCGGCGCGGTCGGCATCATCGGCTTCTGCCTCGGCGGCAGCATCGCCTATGCCGCGGCGACGAAGCTCACCGGCCTTTCAGCCGCCGTCGGCTATTACGGCGGCGCCGTGGTCCGCTTCGCCGACGACAAGCCGCTGGCGCCGACGCAACTGCATTTCGGCGAAAAGGATGCGGGCATTCCGCTGACCGATGTCGAGGCCATCAAGGCCAAGCGGCCGGAGGTCGAGGTCTTCATCTATCCAGGTGCGCAGCACGGCTTTCACTGCGACGAGCGCGCCAGCTACGACAAGACCAGCGCCGATATCGCCTGGCCGCGCAGCCTGGCGTTCTTTGCGAAGCATTTGAAGTGACGCCCGGGGCGCGCCATCCCGGGCGCGCGTTTTCGCGCGAACCCGGGATCCGACGCCCCTCCGAGCAAGTCTGAACCGGATTCCGGGTCCGCGCTACGCGCGGCCCGGAACGACGGCACGGGACTACTCGCGCCTCAGTCGCCCTTGACGCCGGTCTTCTTCGCCACGTCGGCCCATTTTTCCAGGTCGCGGCGGAGAGCTTTTTCGAAGTCTTCGGGCGATCCGCCCACCGGCACCAGGCTCAGCGTCTCGATACCCGCGATGCCGTCGGGCGAGGCAACGATGCGGGCAAGCTCGTCGGAAAGCTTCTTCACGATCTCCTTGGGCGTCGCGGCGGGCACGAACACGCCGAGCCAGCCCTCGATCTCGAAGCCGGGATAGCCGAGTTCGGCCATCGTCGGCACGTCGGGCATCGCCTTCCTGCGCTGTTCACCGCCCACCGCCAGCGCCCTGAGCTTGCCGGCCTTGATTTGCGGGCTCGCCGTGGTCAGGTCCTGAAACGCCGAGATCACCGTGTTGTTGAGCAGATCATTCGTGAGCGGAGCCGAGCCGCGGTAGGGAATGTGGGTCATCTCGATGCCGGTGGTCTTCTTGAGCAATTCACCGTAGAGATGGGAGGTCGTGGCATTGCCGAACGTGCCGTAGGGCTTGCCGGGATTGGCCTTGGCATAATCCACCAGTTCCTTCACCGACTTGAACGGCTGCTGCTCAGGGACCACCAGAACGATCGTCGACAGTGCAACCTGGGTGACCGGCGCGAGATCCTTGAAGACGTCGTAGGGCAGCTTCTGAACGAGGCTCGGCGCCTGGATGATCTGGGTGATGGCGAGCAGCACGGTGTAGCCGTCGGGCTGCGCCTTGGCGACGAAATCGTTGCCGACCACGCCGCCGCCGCCTGACTTGTTCTCAACGACCACGGTCGTCTTCCACGCCTCCGACAGCTTGGTGGCCAGCAGACGCCCCAGCACGTCGGTGGCGCCGCCCGCGGGATAAGGAATAACCAGCGTAATGCGCCGGCTCGGATAGGCATCCGCCGCCGCTGCCGTTTGCGAAGTGCCACACACGGCGGCCACGGCAATGGAAGCAAGCAACGCGGCTGCGGTCGCCGCACGCTTCACACTAACCGGAAAAAGATAGCTCATGGTCATACTCCGGATTGCAGGCACTTAACCGACAAACCGGCGCGCCTCGTTTCGACGATGCACTCTCTACAATGCTGCGGCGCAACTTGAAACACTGTTTCGAATGCGCCAGCGACATCGCGCTGATTTATCGCAACCGAAGCTTATGCGTGGCGTGGCAGAGCCTGCAGAAAAGCGCAAATCTTCAAATGCACCACCGCAAGTTTAAGCTGCCTGCATACGGCGGGGCGAACGCTGCGCACTGAAGCGCGCGCGAGACGTTGATGGTTTCCGATAAATAACCGTGAGCCATTCGCCTCGCGTTCTTGCGCAACAAAACGGCCAGATCACGATGAGTGTTTGAAGAAAATGCGTCGCGGCTAGAACCAGCGCTCGCTGACGAGAACGGTGTCGCCCGGGCTGATCGGGCTGCCCGGCGGGACGGCGTAGCGCGCCGTTCCCGACGCGTCGGTGTGGGTGACCGTGACGCTGTCGCGGCGGGCGCGCGGCGAAAAGCCACCAGCGATCGCCACCGCGCTCTCAACCGTCATGTTCGGGACATATGGATATTGCCCGGGGGCTGCGACCTCGCCGAGAATGAAGAATGGCCGGTACGCTTCGACTTCCACCGCGACCGACGGCTCGCGGATGAAGCCGGCGCGCAGCTTCGCCGAAATCGCCGCCGCCAGTCCGGCCGTGGTGCGGCCGCGCGCCGGCACCGAGCCGATCAGTGGCATCGTGATAGAGCCGCCGGCTGAGACCGCGTAAGTGTTGGTGAGACCTTCCTGGCCATAGACGACCACGCGCAACTTGTCGCCGGCATCCAGATGATAGGCGGCATCGTGCCGTTCGGCATAGGCCGCGGGCGCGGCCATGACGACTGGCGGCGATACAGCCTGCGGTGAGGCGGCAAACGCCGAGCGGAGCGCACCGATAGCACCGCCGCCGGAACGGGAAACTGCCGCCGGCGGCGCGTCATTCGGCGGGCCATAGACGATCGAGTCGACATCACCTTGCGGCGCCACGGCCACCGGTCCGGCCGTGCGCATGCAGCCAGGCAGCACGAGCGCGGCGACGATCGCAGTGACCGAAATCTTGAACGCGCGCACCATCCACACCGAAGCCGTCCTTGAGGCGAGACGGTCTTAGTCATGCACCGGCTATGGTTAACAAAGCGTTTTTTGCTACCGGAGGTCGCACGACATGCCCCCTCGCCCCGCGCTTGCAGGGGCGAGAACGCGAACAGATTGACCGCTCAGGTCGCGACGCCGACGCCGATCGGACACGACACGCCGGTGCCGCCCAGGCCGCAATAGCCCGCGGGATTCTTGGCGAGATACTGCTGATGATAATCCTCGGCGAAGTAGAACTCGCCCGAGGGTGCGATCTCGGTGGTGATGGCGCCAAGGCCCTTTGCCGCGAGCGCCTTCTGATACGCTGCCTTCGACGCGTCGGCGGCCTGCCGCTGCGCATCGCCGAAGGTGTAGATTGCCGAGCGATACTGGGTGCCGACATCGTTACCCTGACGCATGCCCTGCGTCGGGTTGTGATTTTCCCAGAACGTCTTCAGTAGCTGCTCGTAGGCGATCCTCTTCGGATCGAACACGACCAGCACCACTTCGGTGTGACCGGTGCGGCCCGAACAGACCTCTTCATAGGTCGGGTTGGGCGTGCGACCGCCGGCATAGCCGACGGCGGTGACATGGATGCCGCCGCCGAGTTCCCAGAACTTGCGCTCGGCGCCCCAGAAGCAGCCGAGTCCGAACACCGCCTGCTCGAGGCCTGCGGGATAAGGCGGCTGCAGCTTGTGGCCACTGACGAAGTGCGTGGTGGCGGTCGGTATCGGCGTGGCGCGGCCCGGCAGCGCTTCGGCGGCGCCAGGCAAAGCGGTGGTCTTGCGCATGAACAGCATGGAGTACCTCCGGGCGGGACGTCGGCCTGTTGCCGCATCGGCTTCGGCCGGTCGGACGCTTATATAGGTCGCTGCGGCAAAGATCGCAGCCCGTAACGTCCGCGCCGACGTCAGTCGCGCGAATATCCGATCAGCGGCCTGCGTGGCCGAAACAAGATCATGAGCAGAATGCCGACCACGCCCAGCACGGCAAAGACCGGCTGGTCCAGCAGCACCCGGATAACGCCGGTCCACAGCCACGGTGCGATACCCTCGACCCATGTCCGGAACGCAAACTGGCTGGACTGGTGGATGTCGTTCCAGAACTGGCCGAACCGGGTGAAGCGCAGGGTCTGGTCGGCGACGAAACGGGCGCCGTCATAGACCATGAAGACGAATCCGCCGGCCAGCAGCAGCAGGCCGATTAGCCGAAAGAAACCGCGGATCATGCTTCACCTTGATATGTGTCGCCCCCGAAGGCAGTCAGCCAATACCGGGCCCTCCCCGGAAATTCAACCTCGTCAGCACCTTAACCTGCTATTTCCGCTGCTTGCCGGGGCCTTTTGGACGGCGGAAGGCGTTGACGGTGAGAAAGACGGCCTCTATAAGACCGGCAATGGCGGCGGGCGCAATCCCGCCGCCGCTGTTCTTTGAGCCGCGCCGCTTCGGACGCATTTTGGCTTCCGTCCATGGTATCCTCAAGAGCGGCTTAGGTTTAGGAACACCCTGGAAAACGCGACGTGCTGGAGACACCGCCAGCGTCGATCACGCAATTTGAACGGCCGGCGCGCTCGAGCCCGACCAACCGAGCGATGATAGCCGAAGGATAGTTGAGAACATGGCCAATACCTCATCCGCCAAGAAGGCGACCCGCAAGATTGCCCGCCGTACCATCGTCAACAAGTCGCGACGCACCCAGATGCGCGGCGCGGTACGCACCGTCGAGGAAGCGATCAAGAGCGGCGACCGCAATGCGGCCCTGGAAGCGATGAAGCGCGCGGAACCGGAACTCATGCAGGCCGCCCAGCGCAACATCATTCACCGGAACAATGCGAGCCGGAAGGTGTCGCGCCTCACCCACGCGATCGCCAAGCTCGCCAAGTGAACTAGCCGTCGAGTGAACTAACCGCCGAGTGAGCTAACCGACAAGTAAACTGACCGGACGGGTGAACTGACCGGGACAAATGAACTGACGTAAACCGACATTCGTCAAAGCCCGGCTTCGCCGGGCTTTTGTTTTTTGACGACGCCTCGCGAAGCGGGACGCCGCTCGACCCACGTGCAACTGTTGCATTTCGGCCCTATGCCGAAAGCGCGCTTGCGACAAATTCGATTGTCCATTGCCTGGGCGCGAAGACACGTGTCACATTTCTGGCGCCCGTGGTTTTACGTGGCGCAACTTGTTGCGCCGGCGTTGGGGTACGCATGTGCGAGAAGCGCGAGTGCGCCTGTCAACCGACCCAGCGTCAGCGTCTTCTTCCGCACGTCGCCACGGCGCGGGTTACCCTACAAAAACAATTCCGAAAAACGCCGTCTCGCTAATCACTTATCCACATAGTGAAGACAAGCGTTTTGAAAATTGGTCCCGGTAACCACGATTGTAACGGTTTCTTAAAAAATTTTGCGAGTGCAGCGAAAACCGTCACGCTTCCCGGCGCCGCGCGATTCTGTACGCTGATTCAAAAACTTGGTGTGGAGCGAAGCGATTGCAGTGTTGCAACACAGAGGAAGAGTCCGGACGGGTGGTCGAATCACGGATTGTCAGAAATCGCGCGTGGTGTATTTGTTACTCGTTCGCGACGCTCGAGGCTCTCCTGACCAGCGCGGTTTGAGACCCAAGAGCGGACGTGCAAATCGGCGGCGGTGTGCGCGTTAGCGACGCTTTCCAAGCGAAGCTGAGTTGGTAACTCATAGCAATATGAGAGCGGTCGTTCTGTGTCTGAATTTCCCGGCGCTCGCGTTCAACGTGATCCGGACGAAGGGAAACCAGGCTGGGGGAGAAGGGACGCATTCTGGCGAGGCAGCGGCTCGGAACGCGGAGTTCGTGAACGTGTTGAAGACGACAGACTGAGGATATGCGGCGGCGCGGCGATCGAACAAGCGGATGTTCGGTAGCGGCAGACTGGCTTTGAAACACTGGTGATCTGATTGCTCGCCGCGCGTTCTCGTGGCGAGAGGGGGAGGTACTATGCTTTACGGAATCAACGCGACACTCGACCCGACCATTTCGAACGAGACCACTTCTGAGTTCCTGAACGAGGACAGTTATAGCCGTCCACCCGCGCAAACTCCGGCCGGACCGTCGAGTACGCGCTGACCTCACGGCAGCTTCTCACCCCATCCATCCCTTGATCTGATCGCGGCGATTCGGCCGAGCGTCAGGTTTTTGTCTGGGGGTCACAGAAGCGCCTCGCCGAGGTCACTTCTGGCAGGAAACCTGCAAGGTATCGTGCCGGGCCTTTCGTTCAATCGCATTACTCATTTCAGAGAAGTTCTCAAGCAATGACAAATACCGAACAAGATCGCTGGTCGCGCGTGAAGGGGCGGTTGCGGACAAGTGTAGGCGAGGACGTCTATACGAGCTGGTTTGCGCGCATGGATCTTGAAGGCGTGCAGGATGAAAGCGTGCATCTGTCGGTTCCGACCCGGTTCCTCAAGAGCTGGATCCAGGCGCACTACGCCGATCGCGTGCTCACTTGCTGGCAGGCCGAGATGCCCGAGGTGCACCGGATCGACCTTACCGTGCGCACGGCGATGCGCGGCGCGGCGCCGGCCAAGGAAGCTGCGACGCCGGCCGAGCCGCGCCGCGCCGAGCAGCCCGGCGGCCGGGCGGCGCCCGAGTTGCGCGCGACCGCAACGGCCCCGGTTTCCGCCAGCCATGATGCGCTCGGCGGCTCGCCGCTCGATCCGCGCCTGACCTTTGCGAGCTTTGTGATCGGCCGTTCCAATACGCTGGCACACGCGGCCGCGCGACAGGTGGCGGAAGGGCGGCGCGGCGATCCCGTGATGTTCAACCCACTCTATATTCATGCCGGCGTCGGCCTCGGCAAAACTCATCTGCTGCAGGCGGTGACCTGGGCCGGCAACTCGGGGAGCGAGCGCAAGGTGCTCTATCTCACCGCCGAGAAATTCATGTACGGCTTCGTCGCCGCGCTGAAGACCCAGACGGCGCTGGCTTTCAAGGAAGCGCTGCGCGGCATCGACGTGCTCGTCATCGACGACCTGCAGTTCCTGCAGGGCAAGTCGACGCAAGCCGAGTTCTGCCACACGCTGAATGCGCTGATCGACGCCGGCCGCCAGGTGGTGATCGCCGCCGACCGGCCGCCGTCCGACCTCGAAAGCCTCGACGATCGCGTGCGCTCGCGGCTCGCCGGCGGCCTCGTCGTTGAAATGGGTTCGCTCGGCGAAGAACTGCGGCTCGGCATCTTGAAGTCGCGCGTCGCGGCGGCCCGCGCCCATCACTCGACCTTCGACGTGCCGGAAGCGGTGCTGGACTATCTGGCGCGTACCATCACCCATAACGGCCGCGACCTCGAAGGCGCCATCAACCGCCTGCTCGCCCACTCCAAGCTCAACAACCAGCCGGTCACGCTGGAAATGGCCGAGCGCGAGGTGCGCGACCTGGTCCGGCCGCAGGAACCGAAACGGATCAAGATCGAGGACATCCAGCGCGTAGTCGCCCGGCAATATAATGTGAGCCGCTCCGACCTGCTGTCGTCGCGGCGAACCGCCAACGTCGTCCGGCCGCGCCAGGTCGCGATGTATCTGGCGAAGACGTTGACGCTGCGCTCGCTGCCCGAGATCGGCCGCCGCTTCGGCGGGCGCGACCACACCACCGTGCTGCATGCGGTACGCAAGATCGAGGCGTTGGTAGCGCGGGATACCGCGCTGTCCGAGGAGGTCGAGTCGCTGAAGCGGCAGTTGCAGGAATAGAGCAAGTTCCTCCCCAGCCTCTCTCCCACCCCACCCGATCGAAGTCGATCATCCGGCTTCGATCGTTCGGTTACCCGGCCCGGCGAACCCGGGCTGGGCGGGGCGGGAGAATTTTCTTCTGCCGGCCTTTAAAGTGGGGGAACGGGTCCGCAAGCTCCCTTGCACCGGCCAGCCATCCGCGCCACCTTGCGGTCCCCCCGGGGGTTTGATCAAATCCGGTTCGATCCGGCTTTTCGGGTTTTCAATGCCGCGGCGCGCCTTCCGGCCGCCCGGCTTTTCCATCTCTGGCGGATAATGCAATGAAGGTCACCGTCGAACGCGCGCAACTGCTGAAATCGCTGGGCCATGTCCACCGCGTGGTCGAGCGCCGCAACACCATCCCGATCCTCGGCAACGTGCTGGTCCGCGCCGAAAACGCAAAACTGTCGCTGAAGGCGACCGACCTCGACCTCGAGGTGACCGAAACGCTGGCGGCGGAAACCGCGACCGCCGGCTCCACCACCGTGCCCGCGCACATGTTCTATGACATCGTGCGCAAGCTGCCCGATGGTTCGCAGATCGTGCTGGAAACCGACGGCGACCGCGCGGTGCTGGCGATCCGCGCCGGCCGCTCGCGCTTCACGCTGCAAACCCTGCCGGAAAGCGATTTTCCCGATCTCGCCGCCGGCGACATGACGCATTCGTTTTCGTTGCCCGCTTCCGACGTCAAGCGGCTGATCGATCGCACCCAGTTTGCGATCTCGACCGAAGAGACGCGCTACTACCTCAACGGCATCTATCTGCACACCGCCGGCACCGCCAAGGCGGCGACGCTGCGCGGGGTGGCGACCGACGGCCACCGGCTGGCGCAGATCGACCTGGTGCAGCCTGCCGGCGCCACCGGCATGCCCGGCGTGATCGTGCCGCGCAAGACGGTCGGCGAGGTGCAGCGTCTGATCGAAGATCTGGATGCCGAAATCAGGATCGAGCTGTCGCAGGGCAAGATCCGCTTCACGCTCGGCAACGTCGTGCTGACCTCGAAACTGATCGACGGCACCTTTCCGGACTACGGCCGTGTCATTCCGCAGAACAACGACAAGGAACTGGTCGTCGACAAGAAAGACTTCGAGGCAGCGGTCGATCGCGTCTCGACGATTTCCAGCGAGCGCGGCCGCGCGGTGAAGCTCGCGCTGTCGCCGGGCAAACTGGTGCTCTCGGTCACCAATCCGGATTCCGGCAGCGCCACCGAGGAGCTGGAGGTCGAATACGCCTCCGACGCGCTCGATATCGGTTTCAACTCGCGCTACCTGCTCGACATCGCCGCCCAGATCGAAGGCGAAGTCGCCGTGCTCCGCCTCGCCGACCCC
This sequence comes from uncultured Bradyrhizobium sp., assembly GCA_964609175.1. Lineage (GTDB taxonomy): Bacteria > Pseudomonadota > Alphaproteobacteria > Rhizobiales > Xanthobacteraceae > Bradyrhizobium. The sequence continues at coordinate 5,290 of CAZSRR010000029.1, read as the reverse complement.
GGCTCGCCCACGCTGGTGCAGGACAAAGAGAACAAGGGCGCGCTATACGTGCTGATGCCGATGCGGGTGTGAGCAGTCCTGGCGACAAGCACGCGGACTTACCCTCTCCCCTTGTGGGAGAGGGTCGCGCCTCACGAAGTGAGGCGACGGGTGAGGGGTTCGCGCCGCAACCACCAAGTCATCGACCCGTCGCCAAACGCCTCCGCGGCTTCGCAAAGAAGATGCGCCACGAGCCCACCGATGCCGAACAGGCGATGTGGCGCTTGCTACGTGATCGACGCCTCGCAAAGTACAAGTTCAGACGGCAAGTCCCCTTTCAAAACTACATTCTCGACTTCGTGTGTTTCGAGAAGCGCGTGGTTATTGAATAGACGGCAGTCAGCACGCTGACTCTGTGCGTGATGCAGCAAGGGATGCTATCTTGATGGCGGAAGGATTTCGTATCGAACGCTATTGGAACAACGATGTGCTGCAACGGCCCTCCGCCGTTCTGGAGGACATTTTCGTAAAGCTTGCCGGGCGGTAAGATACCCCTCACCCGTCGCCGAACTTCGTTCGGCGCCACCCTCTCCCACAAGGGGAGAGGGAAAGATCAGGCTGACGCCCTCTAATGACCCCCTCCCGCATCCATCGTCTATCCCTTACGCATTTCCGCAACTACCGCGCGGCGAGCGTGCAGGCGCGGGGGGATGTCGTGGCGCTGGTGGGCCCGAACGGCGCCGGCAAGACCAACTGCCTGGAGGCAATCTCGTTTCTGTCGCCGGGGCGGGGCTTAAGGCGCGCGACGCTGGAGGATGTCGCCGACAACCAGGGCGACGGCTCGTGGGCGGTGGCGGCCGAGGTCGAGGGGGCATTGGGGCTTGCGACGCTCGGCACCGGCATCGATGCGCCGGCCGCGGAGGGCGCATCGACCAGCCGGCGCTGCCGGATCGACCGCGAGCCGGTGGGTTCGGCGAACGCTTTCGGCGATCATCTGCGCATGGTGTGGCTGACGCCGGCGATGGACGGGCTGTTTCTCGGCGCGGCGTCGGAGCGGCGGCGCTTCTTCGACCGCCTGGTGCTGGCGATCGACAGCGAGCATTCCAGCCGCGTCTCGGCGCTGGAGCGTTCGCTGCGCTCGCGCAACCGCCTGCTCGAAGTGCGCAATTACGACGACCATTGGTGCGACGCGATCGAGCGCGAAACTGCCGAACTGGCGGTGGCCGTGGCCGCCACCCGCGGCCAGACGGTGACGCGGCTGACCGCGATGCTTCACGCGCGCGGGCAGGCCTCGGCGTTTCCATCGGCGCAGATCGCGCTCGACGGCTGGATGGAAAACGCGCTGATGAAGGAATCTGCGACATCGGTCGAGGATCGCTACCGCGAAATCCTGCGCGCGGGCCGCGCCCGCGACGCCGCCGCCGGACGGACGCTGGACGGGCCGCACCTGACCGACCTGCAGGTGGTCTACGCACCGAAAAACATGCCGGCGCGCGACGCCTCGACCGGCGAACAGAAGGCGCTCCTGATCGGGCTGGTGCTGGCGCATGCGACGCTGGTCGCCGAGATGACCGGCATCGTGCCGCTGTTGCTGCTCGACGAAGTCGTCGCCCATCTCGATCCCGTCAGGCGCAAGGCCCTGTTCGGTGAGCTCGCCAGGCTTGGCGCACAGGTCTGGATGACCGGTGCGGACCCGGCCGCGTTCGTCGATATCGGGGCCGGCGGCGAGATTTTCGACGTCGAGTCGGGGCAGGTACGCCGCCGCGGCTGAGCGTGTCTCCTGACTCTTGTTTGAGCCGATCTCCCTACACCAATGCGTTCCGCAAGGTCGGCTACGGCCTGCCATTTCCCGCTGCAACAGGGGCCAAAAACCGGCGGCCGAGGAGCCGGAATCCGGCCTCGAATCGCGCTTTTCGAAGCCCCCGGAATCGGCCTTTGCAGACCTTGAAAAAGGGTAAAAAATCGCCATCTATTCAACAGCTTGTGGAGGTGGAGATTGCGCTAGGCGCGCCCCCTCTTTCATGGCACAAACAGATCTATCAGCGCCTCATTTTGCGCAGCTGATTCGGGACACCCTCGAAGGCTTCACATGACAGAACCTGCCCGGCAGACGCCTGCCGATACTGAGCATCCCATTCCGGCCGAGTATGGTGCGGAATCGATCCGGGTGCTGAAGGGGCTCGATGCCGTACGCAAGCGGCCGGGCATGTATATCGGCGACACCGACGACGGCTCGGGCCTGCACCACATGGTCTATGAGGTCGTCGATAACGCCATCGACGAAGCGCTCGCCGGCCACGCGACGCGCGTCGACGTGGTGCTGAACGCGGACAATTCGGTCACCGTGCGCGACGACGGCCGCGGCATCCCGGTCGACATCCACAAGGGCGAAGGCATCTCGGCGGCCGAGGTCATCATGACCCAGCTCCACGCCGGCGGAAAGTTCGACCAGAACTCCTACAAGGTTTCCGGCGGTCTGCACGGCGTCGGCGTCTCGGTGGTGAACGCGCTGTCCAGCTCGCTCAAGCTGCGCGTGTGGCGCGACGACAAGGAGCATTTCGTCGAGTTCGCCCATGGCGACGCGGTGGCACCCCTGAAAGTGGTCGGCGAAGCCAAGGGCCAGCGCGGCACCGAGGTGACCTTCCTGGCCTCAAGCGAAACCTTCAAGAACATCGAATATGACTTTGCGACGCTGGAGCACCGGCTGCGCGAACTCGCCTTCCTGAACTCCGGCGTCCACATCATCCTCTCCGACATGCGTCACGCGGTCGAGAAGCGCGAGGAGATGTATTACAGCGGCGGCGTCGAGGAGTTCGTCAAATATCTCGATCGCAACAAGAAATCGATCGTGCCCGCCCCGATCATGGTGCGCGCGGAAGCCAACGGCATCGGGGTGGAGGCCGCGCTGTGGTGGAACGACAGCTACCATGAGAACGTGCTGTGCTTCACCAACAACATCCCGCAGCGTGACGGCGGCACCCATCTGGCCGGCTTCCGCGGCGCGCTGACGCGCCAGGTCAACGGCTACGCCGAGGCCAACGCCAAAAAGGAAAAGATCGCACTGACCGGCGACGATTGCCGCGAAGGCCTCACCGCCGTGCTGTCGGTGAAGGTGCCGGACCCGAAATTTTCGTCGCAGACCAAGGACAAGCTGGTGTCCTCGGAAGTGCGCCCGGTGGTCGAGAACGTCCTCAACGAGGCGCTGGCCGCGTGGTTCGAGGAACACCCGAGCGAAGCAAAGGTCATCGTCGGCAAGGTGATCCAGGCTGCGGCCGCGCGCGAAGCCGCCCGCAAGGCGCGCGAACTGACCCGCAAGAACCCGCTCAGCGTCTCCTCGCTGCCCGGCAAGCTCGCCGACTGCCAGGAGAAAGACCCGGCCAAGTCGGAACTATTCATCGTCGAGGGCGACTCGGCAGGCGGCAGCGCCAAGCAGGGCCGCAATCGCGAATTCCAGGCGGTGCTGCCGCTGCGCGGCAAGATCCTCAATGTCGAGCGCGTCCGGCCCGACAAGATGCTGTCGAGCGAGCAGATCGGCACGCTGATCACCGCGCTCGGCACCGGCATCAGCGACGATTTTTCGATCGACAAGCTGCGTTATCACAAGATCATCGTGATGACGGACGCCGACGTCGACGGCGCCCATATCCGCACGCTGCTCCTGACGTTCTTCTACCGACAGATGCGCGAGGTCATCGACGGCGGCTATCTCTATATCGCGCAGCCGCCGCTCTATAAGGTCGCGCGCGGCAAATCCGAACGGTACCTGAAGGACGAGCGGGCGCTGGAAGACTATCTGATCGAGACCGGGCTAGAGGACAGCGTATTCAAATCCGGCACCGGCGAGGATCGCGCGGGCAGTGACCTACGGTCGCTGGTCGAGGATGCCCGCGTCATCCGTTCCCTGCTGCGCAACCTGCACAGCCGCTACAATCGGCAGGTGATCGAGCAGGCCACGATTGCCGGCGTATTGCGCTCGGAAATCTACGGCGATCCGGAACAGGCCAATGCCGCGGCAGCCTATATCGCCACCCGGCTCGATGATCTCACCGACGAGGTCGAGCGCGGCTGGCAGGGCAGCTTCGTCGAAGGACAAGGTTTCCAGTTCGAACGCACCGTCCGCGGCGTGAAGGAAGTCGCTGTCATCGACGATGCCTTCCTGGGCTCGGCCGACGCGCGCAAGCTCGACGACTACACGCCGAAACTGCAGAAGCTGTATGCCAAGTGGGGCAGGCTCCGCCGCAAGGATTCCGAGGACATCATCCATGGTCCCGTCGACCTGTTCGACGCGGTCACCAACGCCGGCCGCAAAGGCGTCACGATGCAGCGCTACAAGGGTCTGGGCGAGATGAACCCCGACCAGCTCTGGGAGACGACGCTCGACGCCAATGAGCGCTCATTGCTGCAGGTGAAGATCAAGGAAGTCGACGAGGCGGACGACATCTTCACCAAGCTGATGGGCGACGTGGTCGAACCGCGCCGCGAGTTCATCCAGGACAATTCGCTCAGCGCCACCGTCGACGTGTGAAACAGGACGATAGCCGTGGCCCCTATCCAGTACATCGTCGAAGGCGGCCACCGGCTTTCGGGAACGATCGAGCCGTCCGGCAACAAGAATTCGGCGCTGCCGATCATCGCCGCCGCCTTGCTAACCGAGCAGCCGGTGACGCTGGAAAACGTGCCGCGGATTCGCGACACCGAGACGCTGGTCGAATTGATCCGCTCGGTCGGTGCTACCGCGGAGTGGAAGGCGCGCAACACGCTGCATATCCACGCCAGGGAAGTCCGCGCCGCCGACCTCGATCCCGAGTTGTGCGCGCGGATCCGCGCCTCGATCCTGCTGGCCGGCCCGCTGCTCGCCCGCTGCGGCGAGGTGGCGCTGCCGCCGCCCGGCGGCGACGTGATCGGCCGGCGGCGTCTGGACACGCACTTTTTGGCTTTTGAACAGTTGGGCGCCACCGTCACCGCCACGCACCGGCTGGAATTCCGCGCCTCGCGCCTGAAGGGCGCCGACGTGTTCCTCGACGAGCCCAGCGTCACCGCGACCGAGAACGCGCTGGTCGCAGCCGTCGCGGCGCGCGGCACCACCTATTTGCGCAACGCCGCCTCCGAGCCGCATGTGCAGGACCTCGCGCATTTTCTGGTCGCGCTCGGCGCGAAGATCGAGGGCATCGGCACCAACACCATCATCGTGCACGGCCCGGCGACGCTCGGCGGCACGAGCTATGCGATCCAGCCCGACCATATCGAGGTCGGCTCGCTGATCGGGCTGGCGGCCGTGACGCGCTCGCCGCTGCGCATCGCCAAAGCCGGC
>CAZSRR010000028.1:0-89302 GCA_964609175.1 uncultured Bradyrhizobium sp. | reverse complement strand
CACCCGCCATCCTGTCATGCCTACGACAACCGCCTGTGCTTATCCGTCCCCACGTCCGCCACGACTGCTGATTCGCAGCAACATCAACCACTTGTTCCCCGGTTGTGGAATGGGTGGCCATCCGATAGGTTCCGCGCGCGCACCCGTCCGAATCCTTTGTCCCACGACAAATTCCCGCATGCTTGGCCGCCCCAAAATCGTTCTCGCTTCCGGTTCGCCGCGACGGCTCAGCCTGCTCAACCAGGCCGGCATCGAGCCCGACGCGCTGCGCCCGGCCGATGTCGACGAGACCCCGAAGCGGGGCGAGCTGCCGCGCGCCTGCGCCAACCGCCTGGCCCGCGCCAAGGCCGACGCCGCGCTGAAATCGATTCAGCTCGACGACGAGCTGCGCGGCTCGTTCCTGCTTGCCGCCGACACGGTGGTTGCGGTCGGCCGCCGCATCCTGCCCAAGGCCAATCTGGTCGATGAAGCCGCGCAGTGCCTGCGGCTGCTGTCGGGCCGCAATCACCGCGTCTACACCGCGATCTGCCTCGTCACGCCGAAGGAGGCGTTCCGCCAGCGCCTGATCGAGACCCGCGTGCGCTTCAAGCGGCTCAGCGAGGACGACATCCAGGCCTATATCGGCTCCGGCGAATGGCGCGGCAAAGCCGGCGGCTACGCCGTGCAAGGCATCGCCGGCTCGTTCGTGGTCAAGATGGTCGGCTCCTACACCAACGTCGTCGGCCTGCCGCTCTACGAGACGGTGACGCTGTTGGGCGGGGAGGGCTTTCCGATTCGCTTCGGCTGGCTCAATGCCAGCTGACCCGCCCGAGGGGCGCGGGCCAAACGAGGCCGGCGCCAAGCCGCCGCAAAAGCCTTGCCCGGTCTGCGGCAAGCCCGCCGACCCCAAAAAACTCCCGTTCTGTTCCAGCCGCTGCCGCGACGTCGACCTGAACCGCTGGCTGTCCGGCACCTACGTCATCCCCGGCCGCCCCACCGACGCCGAAGACGCCGAATAGGCGTGATTCGCCAATAATTTGGGGATGAGGCGAAGCTGGGCCTGCCCCGCCGAAGCCTTCGGCGAAGGCGGAGTGGACATACCCTCCCGACCTCTCTATAAACCGCCCGCTCGCACCGCCTTTGGGCCGTCCGGGTATGCCCAGGTAGCTCAGTTGGTAGAGCATGCGACTGAAAATCGCAGTGTCGGTGGTTCGATCCCGCCCCTGGGCACCATCGTTCTCGGTGCTCCTGAACTCCGAATAACGCCAAGTCTCGCCGTAGCATAGCCGGGTGTTAACCACCCTCGCCGGTAAGTCTTCCTCGTTTCACGCAGGGCGTGCATTCTGACCCTACCTCGTGCTCAGCGGTGCAAATGAAGTACGACACCAACAACCTCGACGAAGCTGCATACCTTGCGTTACAGGGCTATGATTTCACCGTCACACGCACGGGGCCGGTCTCTGCATTGTTTTCGTTCGAGACGGATGAGCAGTTCAGTGAAGCCCGCGCCAAATTTTGGAAGGGCGAGGTGAATGTGCTGCTTCACCGTTGGCTTGCCACGAGAGCTGCTCTGAAAAACGAATGCACGCGTCAGGCGCTTCCGGAAAGGCGTGTTTCTTCGCCGTCACTCGTTCCGAAGCAATCTGAGAAAGAACCTGTCGCACCAACCGGCTCTCCATACTGGTACTACGATGGGAAAACGGTGAAGAGGGCGTTGTTCGGCGATCGATCACCGCACACGTCGCGTTTCGCAGTGGGCAACTTCTACCCGACCCGCGAGGACGCAAAGCTAAAACGGAATGCCAGACAGGTCGTATCATCGAGATGACTTCACGCTGTCATCAACCGTGGCCCAGATGAGTTCGTGCCAATCTCGCGGATCTCGTCGCTCATGCGGGTTACTTGGTAAACTCGAAGGGACTGCACCAAGCCTAGCTTTCACGCCGCCTCATAAGCCGCGATCTTCCTAATCTCCGGCGCGAGCACATCCTCTGCCGTTTCAAGATCATAGCGCGCCTGAATGTTCATCCAGAACGCGGCGCCGGTCTTGAAGAACTTGCCGAGCCGCAGCGCGGTGTCCGCCGTCACGGGCTTTTCTTCGCGGACGATGCGTTCGATCCGGGTGCGGGGAATGTGCAGCGCGGCCGCGACCGCGTAGGGGGGCAATTTGAGCGAGACGAGGAATTCTTCCCGCAGGATTTCGCCGGGTTGGATCGGCGGCAACTTCTTCGCCAACTGCGATCTCCGAACGTCGTCGGTGGTCTCCGTCGATCCCGGCTCGCGTCGCTGTTACGAGCCGCCGGTCATGTGCCGCAGTAACGCCCCGCGCCTCAAACGTCATTCTACTGATACAGCCACCGGCGCGCCAGCCACAACGCGGCCAGGTAGAGCGAGCCGACAGCAGCGGCGAAGATCAGCGCGAGCGGCCACAGGTTGGATCCGTGGTACAGCGCGAACAGGCTGAAGCACAGCGCAGGCACGGTCAGCAGCAGCGGCGCCAGCGCCGCCAGGCGCCAGCCGCCGGGCCAGCGCAGTATCGTCGCGGGCTGGGCCACGAAATAGGCCGGCACGCCCGCCATCACGACCAGGCCGAGGATCGCTTCCATGGGGCTCTTCCTGCCGATGGACCGAGGTTCGCGTTCGATCCTACACAGCCAGATTTTCGTTTCCCTTAATCCCGGACCTCGCATTCGTGGCAAGTGTAGCCTGGAGGAGCCAACGGGCCGCGCGAATGCGCGCCCGATGACAGGCTGCACGATATGGGGGGGCGCGCCGCTCATTCGGGCCGCCGATGGGCCGACGCCGTCCGCGATGAAATCCACGAGATCATCCGCTCGACGGCCACTCCCTGATTGCCGACCTGGCAGTGGGCGCCCGCCTGTTCCTCTCCCGTGAAGATTTCCGCGGTCACGGATCGCGCGGCCGACAGCATCGGCAGTTGCTCGTGAAGCTGAACGAGGGGCACGAAATGGTCTTCGGCTCCAGCCATGATCAGAACGTGTTGCGTGAGGCGTTCCGATATGTCTCTCGTGGTGTAGTGACGAAGCTTGCGCAGAAATTCCGACGGACGCCCGGAGCCCGTCACGTGCATGCCCTGCTCGATGCCCCAGCGGCTGTAAAGGTCACGCGCCATGAGAGCGCCGACCGCCTTGTCGACCAGGGTGTCCAGGCGCAGCGCGAGCAACGCCCTGATCGTCCGTTCGATATGAGGTCCGCGACGCGAGACAACGCATTGGAAGAAGTCCAGCATGACATCGAAAGCGATGACGCGCTTGATGCGGGCCTCGAATGCAGCCGCGCGCAGCGCCAGGCAGCCGCCGAGGCTGATCCCGATCAACGTCGCCTCCTGGATCGCGAGGTGATTGAGCACGGCGCTCACAGGCTCATGCCACGCAGGGGTCATCGGCATGTGCTCGCGCATCAGCGTCGAACCCTGTCCCGGACCGTCGAAGAACGCAACTTCATACCCGCTCGCAGCGAAGGCGCGCGCAATGTCGAAAAACTCTTCGCAATAGGAGTCGAACCCACCATGGGCGACGATCGTGCCACGCGCCGCGCCGCTCGGTTCGATCCGGAATCCATTCAGCCGGGCTCCCGCGAACGGCACCGCGAAGCGCTTCGCCCCTCGCGCTGCCTCGGTTCGATAGGTCAGATCGATAAATTTGTAGAAGGCGTGCCGACGATCGGGATCGCCCGGACTCATGAAAAATTCCGCCGCTCGATAGAACCTGGCGGCCTCCGCGGCTTCGCCGCTGCACTCGCTCTGGCTTGCCGCCGCCAGAAATGCGCTCTTCCAATCGTCGAACGTGCGAACGCAGGCGCCGATCTCGGAGAAAACCGTCTCTTTCCCCGGAATCAGGAAGCGGTTGAGCTGGTAGTTAATGTTGGTGTCGTTGTTGAAGCGAGCATAGGCCGTGGTCGGCAACAGCGCGCGGACAGCGGACAAGTCGGTGTTCGTCAGCATGCGCTACGGCTAGCAAGGGGCGCAGCCGAACGCCTTGATGCAGCGCAAACCGTCACAGGACGTCCGGGTGGCCATGAGCGCATCCCTGATGGACAATCGATGATCTTCACGTTTGCAGAGTCCGCGTTGGATCGGGCACGATCCGTCACTGCCGATGCGGATTTTGGGTTCCTCGCTGCGCGATGCCCCGGAATAACGCCGGAGCGTGCGGCGACGGGCGTTGTCGCGATTGATGCCCTGCGGATAGCCGTCCCGCCACTAGGGAAAACAACGCAAGGCTCATTCCGGAAACAACCCCGCGAGAATCTCTCCTGCCATGTTGAACGCCGCCACGCCGCGGAACAGCGCGGCGATGCCGGCGCTGGCGTGCAGTTCTTCCAGCGTCGCGCCGGCCTTGATCGCGGCCCTGGCGTGGTTGGCCGCGGCCTCGGAAGTCTGCACCAGCAGGATGGCGAACGCCATCAGTTGCACTGTCTTCTGGTCCAGCGCATCCGGCGTCAGCGCCGCAATGCGCCAGTCCTCCAGCGCGGTCACGAGATCCGGATCGACGCGCAGGCCGAGTTCGAGCCGTTTTGCGATCTTGGGCGGCGTGAAGCCGATCATGGAGTCGTACCGTGACTTCAGTTCTTCCAGCGAGGCTTTCTGCTTCGTCATGGCGATTGCCTTCCTTGTTGCGTTAGTCGACCTTGGCGCCGGAGGTCTTCACCACCTCGCCCCATTTGTCGACCTCGGTGCGCAGGAACGCGCCGAAGGCGTCGCCTGTCTGCGTGCCGGGTTCGGCGCCGACATCGGCCAGCCGCTTCACCATGTCAGGTTCCGCCATCACCTTGCTGACGGCCTCGATCAGCGCCTTCGTCACATCTGCCGGCAGTTTGGCGGGGCCGACCAGGCCGAACCAGGACGACGCCTCGAAATTTGCCACGCCCGCTTCCTTCATGGTCGGCAATTCCGGAAACAGCGGCGAGCGTGCGGTGCCCGCCACCGCCAGCGCGCGGATTTTGCCGCCCTGCACCTGCGGGCGAACCGCCGGCATGTTGTCGAACATCATCGGAATTTCGCCGGAGATCAGGTCGTTCATTGCCGGCGCCGCGCCGCGATACGGCACGTGCACGATGTCGATGCCGGCCTGCGCCTTCAACAGTTCACCGGCCAGATGGTTGGTCGAGCCGAGACCCGACGAACCGAAATTGAGCTTGCCCGGCGACGCCTTGGCCAGCGCGATCAGCTCGGACACGGTCGTCGCCTTCACGCCGGGATTGACCGCCAGCACGATCGGCACCGACGCGATCAGCGCGATCGGCGTGAAATCCTGCGCCGGGTTGAACGAGAGTTTTGAGTACAGCGACTGGTTCACGACCAGCGGCCCCGGCGCTGCCAGCAGCAGCGTGTAGCCGTCGGCCGGCGCGCGCGCCACGGCTTCCGCGCCGATATTGCCGCCGCCGCCGCCGCGATTGTCGATCACGACCGTCTGCCCCCACAGTTCGGACAGCCGCGTGCCGAGGAGCCGCGCCACCACGTCGTTCGATCCGCCCGGCGGGAAGGGCACCACGATCTTGACGCTGCGCTCGGGGAATCCGGCCTGTGCCGGCTGGCCAAACAGCAATCCCATGGCGAGCGCCGCGAGAGCGGAAATGAGGGTGCGCATTTGCTCCTCCGAATAATCGATTATTTGCGGTTCGTCGATTTTACGTTGACAGCAATCGGCGTCGCCGTCAAACCGGTATCGAAATCCGTTCCGGCAGCGTTAGCAAGCCGTCAACGAGAGCCCATGAACGCGTATCAATCCGGCACAGCACAGCCTTGCCCCGGTCCGGACCGCCATCCGAAACGGCCGGCGTTTGCGATGCCGCCGGGTGCCTGCGACACGCACGTTCACGTCTTCGGCCCGCAGGCGCAATTCCCCTTCAGCGACGCGCGCAGCTACACGCCGGAGGACTGCACCGTCGAAGGCCTGATGCAGCTTCATGCGGTACTCGGGATCGAGCGTGCCGTCATCGTGCATGGCGGCGCCCATGGCACCGACAACCGCGCGACGCTGGCCGCGCTCGACCGCCATCCCGACAGGCTGCGCGGCGTCGCCGTGATCCCGTCCGGCCTGCCGCGCGCCGAACTGGAGGGCATGCACCGGCGCGGCATGCGCGGCTGCCGCATGTCGAAGGTGGTGAGCGGCGGCGCCTCGTTCGCGCATCTCGGCGGGCTGGCCGAAGAAACCTTCGATTTCGGCTGGCACCTGGTGCTGCATTTCAACAAGGCCACCGAGCTGGTGGAGGTCGCGCCGCAGCTTCTGCAAATCAAAAGCCCGTTCGTGCTCGATCACCTCGCGCGGATCAGCGCGGCGGAAGGTGTCGGGTCAGAGCCGTTCCGCACGCTGTTGCGGTTGCTCGATACCGACCGCTGCTGGATCAAGCTTGCGAGCCTGTACCGCCTGTCGTCGGAACCCTATCCGCATCGCGACATGCTGCCGATGATCGAAAAGGTTGTCGCGCTGCGGCCGGACCGCATCCTGTGGGGCAGCAACTGGCCGCATCCGATCTGTCCGGTAGCCATGCCGAACGACGGCGACCTGGTCGATCTGATTCCGGCGTGGCTGCCGGACCGCCGCACGCAGCAGCTCGCCTTGGTCGACAACCCCGCTTTGCTTTACGGCTTTGAGCCGCTACCTTGAGCAAACCATGACCGCCGCCCGCACCGCCGCCGCTCCTGCTTCCACCACCCTCTCGACGACGCTGGTCGCCCGCCTGCGCGACGCGATCATGCGCGGCGAACTGCTGCCGGGCAGCAAGCTCAATCTGGACCGGTTGCGCACCGCTTTCGGCGTCAGCCTCAGCCCGCTGCGCGAAGCGCTGTGCCGTCTCGAAAACGACGGGCTGGTCGCCCTGATCGACCAGCGCGGCTACCGCGTGACGCCGGTGTCGGCGGACAATCTTACCGAGATCATCCGGCTGCGCGTCGAGCTCGAGGGGCTCGCGATCAAGGAGGCGATCGAGCACGGCGACGTCGCCTGGGAAGGCCGCATTCTGGCGGCGCTGCACCAGTTGAGCCGCTGCAAGCGCGGCGCGCGCACCGCGGCCGAGCAGGAGGCCTGGGAGACCGCGCATCGCGCCTTCCACGCCGAACTGATCTCGGCGTGCCGGATGCCGCTGCTGCGCCAGTTCTGCGCCACGCTGCATGACCAGAGCGACCGCTATCGCCGGATCTTTCTCAAGAAGAATGCGCCGGACCGCAACGTGCCCGCCGAGCACGCCGCGCTCGCGCAGGCGATGATCGAGCGCCGCACCCGCGACGCCACGCGCATCCTGCGCGAACACATCGAACGCACCGGACGCAACATCCAGGCCGCGCTGGCGCTCACCGCGAAATAGCACCGAGATTGTAGCCCGGATGCGCTCTTGCGACATCCGGGTTCCGTCGAAGCTCCGCAGATCGCAAGCGCTCATGCCGGCTACTTGCTCAAAATTGCACGGGGGATCGTAGGCCGGATGAGCGAAAGCGATATCCGGGATCCGTCGACGCCCCGCCTGTCGCCAGCGCTGATCCGGCTACTTGCCGGCAGACCCTGCCCCTAACCCACCGCGTCCCTCTCACTTCTGTTCCTGCGCCTTCAACACTTCCGCGAGCGGCTGCAAGGCCTTGTTCATGTCGTTGAGGCGCTGTTGCCATTCCGCGCCCGGCATGAAGGCGAGAACGGCGGCGTCGAGCGGCCGGCCGTCCGGCACCGGGCAGACGCAGGATCAGGCAGGTGTCCCGACGGGAACAACACCACCAGCGCGCCGTTACCACCCTGCAGCAAAAGGAGTGGATCATGACGAACGACAACGCGCAGGAAGCGGAACGCGCCTGGGAATTGATGAAGAAGATCGGCTTCGCCATGCTGGTGACGCGCGACGGCGAACGGCTGCGCGCGCGGCCGATGAGCGCGCATCTGGAGCGCGAGAACAACGCGATCTATTTTCTCACCGACGCGCGGAACCACAAGGACGATGAAATCGCCCGCAACGCCGGCGTCAACCTCAGCTTTGCCGACGCGTCGGCGCAGAAATACGTCTCCCTGACCGGCACCGCGGTCGTTGCGAACGACCGCGCCAAGATCAAGGAATTGTTTTCGACGCCCGCCAAGGCGTGGTGGGACAATGCCGAGGATCCGAACATTCGCGTTCTCAAGGTCACGCCCGACGACGCGGAATATTGGGATTCGCCCGGCACCGTCGTTTCCTACATCAAGATGGCGGCCGCCGCCGTCAGCGGCACGCGGCCCGATATCGGCGAAAACCGCAAGGTCTCGATGTGACCGATGTGCGCGGATGAGCCAACGGGCGAAAGTCCGACAGCGCGCGATGGCATGCCGATAGCTGCGTGGCCTCGCCTGCGCCCGTAAAAGCATGCGATGCTCTAGCGGCAGATGAGCTACGCGCTTGTCGGCCGTCGAGCATCGTCGGGCGATAGCGCCCCTGATGCCCGGCATCACCGCAAAGCACCGGGCAAAGACCGCGATCTTTAAGCCATTCTTTTCCCTTGAAGCTTCTGTCACTCGCAATACGTATCTCATCGGGATACGTATCGCGAGCCTTGGTATCTCAATGAGATATTGTTGCCATCGAGCCGAGCCAGCGTCGAACTACGGCGACCGTGTCACTGTAGTCCTGTTGCCGTAACCCCAATCCGTCTCAATGGAACGCTATTTCAGGACGCCTTGCTGTTGCATCCGCGCGATCGCCTCGTCGGCCAATGCTTCCGCGCGGCTGGCGGCGGGATCATCCAGGCTGTAGCGGAGCAGGTAGAACAGCGGCTCGACTGCGGAGCTCCGATACGTCAGCGTTGCCTGCCAGGCTGGGCGGCGATCCGGATTCCAGAGTTCAAGGACGTAGGTCTCGCTGGTCACGGTTTGCGATCGTCGCATGAATGCCACTTTGCTCAGATAGACGTGCAGTACACCCGCTTGGGCTTGCGCGGCTTCGGCCAGCGCCTGGGAGCTCAGCGGGGTAATGCGGGATTCGTAGGCTTCAGCGGCTGAATCGGTTGCCATCTCGGCTTTTTCGCGCGACGAGCGCCCCTTCACGGTCTCAGACTTGACAAGCCGGACGGAATAGCCCTGCTGCCGCAAACGATCGGCCAACGTCCGAGAGATTTGTTCAGCGACGCCCCAATGCTGCGGTTCATGTTCGAGCTGTTTGGTCAGAACGACCCACAGCTCACGATTTTCGTTCTCGTATCCCTCCAGTACTTTGGACTCGATCTGATATCGGAATACGAATTGCCAGCCAACGTATCCAGAGATCAACGAGATCAAGATCAATACGGAAAAAAGCCGCCACCTTTTCGGCCAGCCGCCCTTTGCATTGCCGGATGAAACGCTCATGGCGTGGCTCCCTGGTTGCGTTGCTCGATGGCAAAACGTTTTGGATGCCGATGACCACCGTAATGGCTGGTTTCACTACCATGCAGGATTTGGATTTTAGTGCGGTGCAAATTTGACGTTTGCGTTGAAGCGTTCGCGTTTCACCGTGATGGCACACTCGGTGACCTCCATCACGGCGATGTCTGCGGATTTCGAGAACTCCGCAGGACTACGGACGCGCAGTTCGGGAATCGCGCGAATGGTCGTGCCGACCGCCTTGATGCTGGGCCTGCGCCACGTAAAAGCACGGGCAGTTCGGCTTTGTCAGCACGATGGCAACCATGACAAGCATCGAGAGGGGTCTGAGCCTTCGATGACGCTAGCGCCAATTATTAAGGCAATCTCAACCGGCCCGCCTTTACGCTGCAGACCATGAACAATTCTCAAACCTCGCCAGGGCAAACGGATTCGAAATCGCTTCCGGCCGGCAAACTCGATCCGGTTGCCGGACATGTCGCGGATTTGAGCCTTGGCACGCTCTGGATCCTGCTGAGCGGACTTCTGCTGATCGCCGGCATTGCGATCGGCACGGCTGTCATGATCGACAGCTTTCGCGAAAGGACGATAGCAAGCACGAATCGCTATCTGGAGAACACCACCCTTCTGCTCGCCCGCCATTTCGATCAGAAGTTCGAGGATCTGGTTGATGCGCAGGCGCGTCTTGCCAGGAGGCTCGGCGTTCTCGAGATCGACTCGCTGGAAGAGTTCAGGCGGCGGCTGTCTTCATCCGGCACGCGTGAACTCTTGAAGAGCGAGATTAGCGACACCTTCGACACCGCTGACGTTTTTCTCTACGATTCCGACGGGCAGGTCATCAATACTTCGCAGCCCGGACCGATTCCGAATTTCAACATCTCGGACCGGGCCTATTTCCGTTCGCTCAAGTCCAATGCGACGAAAGCGACAACGCTGGTGGAGTCGGTTCGCAGCCGAGTCACGGGCAAGCCGACCACGATCCTGGCCCGCAGATTGACCAATGCGGACGGCGTATTCCTCGGCGTCATGATCAGGCGGATCGATTCACATCAGTTCGACAGATTCCTGGACACGCTGGCCCTCGGCAACGGTGCCGCGATCGCGATTGGGAGCCAGGATGGCAAACTGCTGGCACGGTTTCCCCACGTCGACGAAATGATCGGCAAGGAAGTCCGCTGGGGTTCTGTTTTCCATCAGGCCAAATCGAGGCCGGGGCCGGCGACTGCGCGGGTGATCAGTGCCATTGACCGCGTGGACCGACTGGCGTCGGCGCGCCAGATGCATAGTTTTCCAATCGTCGTCGTGGCGACGGTCGCTACCGATGCCGCCCTTGCCGACTGGCGGGAACAAACCAAGCTGTTGATCGTGGTCGCCTGTCTCGTGACGGCCGTGATCGTCGCCGTTTTCCTTCTGATCGGCCGGCAACGGTCGCGGGAGCGCCTGAATTCGGAACGGCAGCTCGCCCTCGGCAAGCAGCGCCTCGATACGGCGCTGAACAACGTGTCGCAGGGAATCTGCCTGTTCGATGCCGACAAGAAGCTGGTCATTTCAAACCCACGCTTCCGCGAGATCTACGGACTGGGTGAGGAAGAGGTCAGGCCCGGGACGCCGTTCGGCGAAATTCTGCAGCACAACTTCGCAAGGGGCGACAAACTTGACCATGACATCGACGAGAACACCGAAGTCGGTGCTGCCAGATCGAACTATACATTCAGGCTGAGTAACGGCGGCATCATTGCCATTCGACGCGCGGCGACCCCGGATGGCGGTTGGGTGTCGACGCATGATGACGTTACCAAGCGCGAGCGTGCGACCGAGGCGCTTGCCGTCGCCAAGGACGCGGCCGAGGCAGCGAGCAGGGCCAAGTCGGACTTCCTGGCGATGATGAGCCATGAAGTCCGCACCCCGATGGCCGGCATGATGGGCATGATCGAGCTGCTCGCCGCGACCCACCTCGACGATGAGCAGCGCAGTCTCGCCAACATCGCCCATGACTCGGCCCGCAACCTGCTGACGGTGGTCAACAACATCCTGGACTTCTCAAAGCTCGAGGCCGGTCAGCTCGAGCCGGAATCGATCCCGTTCAACATCAGGAACTCGATCAAGGCGGTCCTGATGTTGCTCTCGCCCAAGGCGCGCGAACAGGGTCTGCAGGTCCGGACATCGATCGGTGACGACGTTCCGGTCTATTTGAACGGCGATCCGAGCCGTCTGGGCCAGATCCTGCTCAACCTGGTCGGCAACGCCATCAAGTTCACCAAGCAAGGCTCGATCGAAATCGCCGCGTCGCACCGCGTCGTGTCCGACGAGGCGATCGAGCTTCGCATCGAAGTCATCGACAGCGGAGTCGGAATTTCCCCTGACGTCCGGGCTTCGCTGTTCAGCCCGTTTACGCAGGCCGATTCCTCCGTCTCGCGAAAATACGGCGGCACTGGTCTCGGCCTGGCGATCTGCAAGCTGCTGTGCCAGACGATGGGCGGCGACATCGGCGTCGAGAGCGAGGTCGGACGCGGCAGCAGGTTCTGGTTCACATTGCAATGCAAAGCGGCCGACGCGCCGCCGACGGTCAGTGCGCCGCCTCTCGCGCCTGCGCTCGTGCCGCAGTTCGGCAATCTCAGCATTCTTGTCGCCGAGGACAACGACATCCTTCGGAAGCTGATCTTGAAGCTGCTCGAGCGGCGGGGCCTTTGGGCCGACTTCGTCGTCAATGGCAAGGAGGCCGTCGCCGCCGTCCGGCAGAAATCCTACGATCTGGTGCTGATGGACATGCAGATGCCTGAGATGGACGGCATCTCCGCCACCCGGGCCATCCGTGCGCTGGCGGGGCCCGAGCGGGAGGTGCCGATCATTGCCTTGACCGCCAACGCCCTGGTGGGACAGCGAGAGAGTTGCCACGCTGCCGGAATGAATGATTTCCTCACCAAGCCGATCCAGCCGGACGAGCTTTATGCAGCTATCGCGCGTTGGGCGACCGCGAGAGTCAAAGAGCCGTCATGAGGCGGATTTAGGCGCGGCTGCATTGTTGCCGGCGTGGCTACAATTCGGCATCGGTGCCGCGGTCGGCGCCGCCGGGCAACCGGATGGCATTGCAAAGCCGGCTAGAAATTGAACAGGCTGAAAATCGCGGCGAGGATCGCCGCGATGGCGGCCAGCACGCCGAGGATGGCGGTCGCCACCGCGTCGAGCAGCATGTCGACCACGTCCGACAGCGAACTCGCCGCGACGATCACCACGCAGCAGCCGGCGCCGATCAGGAGCGACGTGATCAGGCCGAACACCATGATCCACAGCACCGCGAACACCAGCACGCTCAATCCCACCGCTGCGGCGAGCCGGCGGGCGGGGCTGGCGTTCGAAGCCGACCGGGCGGCGGGCTTTGACGGGTTCATGGCGGGCAAATCCGTTGTCGGGGCGATGCGGGTTCTGTCTTCGCAAGGCGGCAAACGGTTCAACCGAACCTATCGGTTCGTCTTGCCAAGAACGAGATCGACGGTATGCGCGGCGATCTGGCGAAGCTGGGCCTCGTCGCCGAAGGCCCGTTCGAGCACGGCCAGACCGCGCGTCACGGTGACGATGTGGAGGGCGGTGCTGTCAGGGGCGCCGCTGAACTCGCCGCGCGCGGTGCCTTCGGACAAAGCCGCGCGAACGAGCAAAGTGATGCGCGCCACCAGATCCGCGAAGACCTGGCGGGCGTCGTCGTCCAGCCCTTCGCCCTCGGCGGCGCCCAGTTCCATGAGTCCGCGCGTGGTCGGACAGCCGCGCGGCGGCGAGCCGGAACGGAAGTTCTTGATCGTCAGCGCGAAAAACGCCGTCAGGCGTTGCCGCAGTGTACCCGAGCCGAGCGCCTTTTGCAGCGCGGCCAAGTATTCGTCCGCATAGCGGCGGTAGGCGCAGAGAAACAACGCCTCCTTGCTGCCGAAGGCGTTGTAAAGGCTGCCGCGCTGCACGCCCGCGTCGCGCGCGATGTCGGACAGCGACGTGCCGCGCACGCCCTTGCGCCAGAACTGGTCGAACGCGATGCGCAGGACCTCATCGTGGTCGAACTCTCGCGGCCTCAAATTTTCTCTCCAGGGTCAGGTCCGGAGGCGCCGCCCCGGGGTATTTGACATGGCGTCAAGAATGTGGTTTTAGTCATCGTGTCAAAAATAGATGGGGCCGATGGCCCGACTAGTCAACGGAGTTAGCCGCCCCGCGGGCGCCTTCTTGCGAACGTTTGGGCCGGTCCGGAGAGGAAAACGATGCCGCTCATCCACATCTCGCTGCGCGCGGGGAAGCCGGAAGCTTACCGGCAGGCGATCTTCGACGGTCTCTACCAGGCCATGCGCGAGGCGCTCGCGGTGCCCGAAGACGACCAGTTCATGACCATCACCGAGCACGAACCGACGAATTTCCGCACCAGCAGGTCCTGCTACGCCGTCAACCGCAGCGAGGATGTCGTCTACATCCAGATCACCGTTTTCAATACCCGCACCGTCGAACAGAAGAAGGCGCTGTACCGGCGGACCGCAGAACTGCTCGGCGAAAACCCGGGCATCCGGACGGAGGACGTTTTCATCAACGTGCTCGAATCCGCCAAGGAAAACTGGTCGGTCGGCCACGGCGTCGCGCAGTTCGCCTGAGGCGGCCTGCTACGCCTTCCCGTCGGGTACGAACATGGCCCGTACCGTCCGTTCATCTGCGGCTGACCTTGCCGGATGCAGCACGGTCCGTCGATGACGGGCACCTTGATGACCGAAGTCCGCCTGTTGCCGCAGCAATGCCGGACGCTGTTCGGAAATCTCCGACTGATAGATGTGGAAGCGGCATGGAAGGGCTCGACGGTCGCCACCAGGCAGATCGAAGTGATGCCCGCGGATCTTGTCCCGCAGGTCGACCAGACGGTCGCCGGGATTGCAGGCCAGGGCGGCGATGATCGCGCGCCAGTTCGTCACACCAGCGTAGGCTATTTCTCGCCGTCCGGAAGGCCGCGACGTTCTGCCTGCCGTTGAGGGCGGCGGGGCTGCGTGGCTTTGCTATATACTTGATATATGCGTCTATCGGGCCAAGGGCGCGTCGAGAGGTGCAGCCATGACGGAATGGTATTTTGTTTGGGTCGACGGGATGCGCGGGCCCATGCCGCAGAAGTGGTCGTCGGACGGGTTGTGGGGGCAGGTGGGACGTCAGGATGTGATCGTCCGTTTCCCGCTGGATGAAGCGGAGGCCAAGCTGTCGCTCGCCGAACTGGCAAGGCGCCATCCGGTTCCAGACCGAAGGTGATCGGCCCTCCGCGCCGCACACGAAAAGTTGCCGCTGGCTGCCAGCGCCTCAACGGGTCGGGCCATCCGTCCGCGCCCGCCGGCCCTCGATCGGATAGGCGGGGTCGTTGAAGCCGGGCGTCGAGGGATGGCCGCTCGCCACCAGGCGGTCGATCAGCGCCTCGTCCTCGGCCGCGAAGCGATAGTCGAGCGCCTTGATGTAGTCATCCCATTGCGCCTCGGTGCGGGGACCGGCGATCACGCCCGAGACGAACGACGAGTTCAGCACCCACGACACCGCAAACTGTCCGGCGGTGATGCCGCGGGCCTCGGCGTGCCGCTTGATCTCCTGCGCGAGCTGCAGAGATTCCGGCCGCCATTCGGTCTGCATCATGCGCTTGTCGGCGCGGCCGGCGCGCGTGTCCTTGTCGGGGGCGGCATCCGGCTTGTACTTCCCGGTCAGCACGCCGCGCGCCAGCGGGCTATAGGGCACGATGCCGAGGCCGTAATAGCGGCAAGCCGGAAAATGCTCGACCTCGGGCATGCGGTTCATGGCGTTGTAATAGGGCTGGCTGACGATCGGGCGGTCGATGCCGTTGTTGTCGCAGATGTTGCAGATCTCGGCGACGCGCCAGGCGCGGTAGTTCGAGACGCCGAAATAGCGGATCTTGCCCTGGCGCATCAGGTCGCCGATGGCGCGCACCGTCTCCTCCAGCGGCGTCGCGTGGTCTTCCTTGTGCAGGTAATAGATGTCGATGAAGTCGGCGCCGAGCCGCTTCAGGCTTTCGTCGGCGGCCTGCAGCACCCAGCGTCGCGACAGCCCGCCGCGATTGGGGTCGTTGCCGATCTGGTTGGCGAGCTTGGTCGCCAGGATCCAGTCGTGCCTGACGTTCGCGATGGCGCGGCCGACCACCTGCTCGGACTGGCCGCCATTGTAGGCGTCGGCCGTGTCGATGAAGTTGACGCCGGCCTCCCGGGCCCTGGCAATGATCCGCGACGACGTCG
The DNA here is from genome assembly GCA_964609175.1 of uncultured Bradyrhizobium sp. Taxonomy (GTDB): domain Bacteria; phylum Pseudomonadota; class Alphaproteobacteria; order Rhizobiales; family Xanthobacteraceae; genus Bradyrhizobium. The sequence continues at coordinate 73,749 of CAZSRR010000028.1, read as the reverse complement.
CCTCGTCGGTCGGGCCGCCGAACATCATGGTACCGAGGCAGATCGGAGAAATCTTCAGGCCGCTGCGGCCGAGGTTGCGGTATTGCATGGGGCGGATCCTCTGTTGCTATCCGTCATTGCGGGGAGCGAAGCGACGAAGCAGTCCATCTATCGGTAAGAAAGCCTGGATAGCTTGGCTCCGCGCGCAATGACGGCTTACTTGTCAGCCTCGTTCTTCAGTATCTTGAACACGCCGCTCGCCATCGCGATGCAGCGTCTGTCGACCGTCACCTCGGTGGTGATGAAAATGAGGCTGCGGGTGGAGCGTACCACATGCGGCCGCGAGATCAGGATTTCGCCGATCTTGCCGGCCTCGACGAAATGCGTATCGAGCTGCACGGTCGCCAGCGTCGGCTTGCCCGAGACATGGCGGGCGGTCATGCCGCAGGTGCGGTCGGCGAACGTCATCAGGACGCCGCCCTGCACCATGCCGCGGCGATTGTGATGCTTGTCCTCGGTGGCAAGCGCGTATTCATGGGTGCCGTCGACCACGCGCTGCCAGAGCGGCCCGATCAGGTGCAGGAAGCCCGACGTTTCGACGATCTTCCAGCCATCGGATTTGAGTTTGTCCGCGGCTTTGCTCGTCATGTCGTGCTATCCATTCCCTGCGGGTTGTCATGCGGTGCTTAGGTCATTTCATCTGACGCGCTTGTGTTGTAGTCAAGCGGGATGGCCCGGTCATTCGACGATACCACCCGGCGGAATATCGCAGAGCTGTGCGCGGCATTTTCGCGGGCGCCCTCTGGCGGCGCCGATGATGGGCTGAAGCGCGCGGCGGTCGCCATCGCCCTGACCGAAGGCGAGGCCGGACGGGGCACGGCGTTCCTGCTGACCCGCCGCGCCGCCACCTTGCGGTCGCACGCCGCGCAATGGGCGCTGCCGGGCGGGCGTTGCGACCACGGCGAGACGCAGGCGCAGGCCGCGCTGCGCGAGCTGCATGAAGAACTCGGCGTCGGACTTGCGGAAGGCGACGTGCTCGGCGTGCTCGACGATTACCCGACCCGTTCGGGCTATCTGATCACGCCCGTCGTGGTCTGGGTCGGCGCCAGCGCGGAGATCGTGCCTAATCCGGCGGAGGTCGCCTCGGTGCATCGTGTGGCGCTCGACGACATCGAGCGCAGCGACGTCTTCAGCTTCACCACGATCCCCGAAAGCACGCGGCGGGTGATCCGCTTCCGCCACGCCGGCGAGCACATCCACGCGCCGACCGCGGCGCTGATCTATCAGTTTGCCGAAGTGCTGGCGGGCCGCGACACGCGCGTTGCGGAACTGGAACAGCCGGTATTTGCCTGGAAGTAAGGTCGCGCATTCATCTCACGATGTGAAATGAATGGCCTGAGCGGCATCCGGAAGCCGGCTTGCGAAGCCGGATCGTTTCGGCGACGATGGCTGCCCCAACAATAAGAAAAGTTTCTCGGGAGTGCGCGCCTCATGTCCACGTGGATCAGAAATCTCGGTGCCATTGCGGCGCTGTTCGCTGCAGGCGTCGCTGCCGGTCCGGCGCAAGCGCAAGCCTATCCCGCACGCCCCGTCACGCTGGTGATTCCGTTCGCGCCCGGCGGCAGCACCTCGATCGTCGGCCGCGCCATTGCCGACAAGATGAGCGAAGTGCTCGGCGAGAAGGTCGTGATCGACAACCGTCCCGGCGCCGGCGGCACGGTCGGCACCAAGGCGGTCGCCAGGAGCGCTCCCGACGGCTATACGCTGCTGCTCGGCTGCACCGGCACGCTGGCGATCGGCCCCTCGCTCTACAAGAATCCCGGCTACGATCCGCGCAAGGATTTTGCGCCGGTCGGCCTGATCGGCAACGCGCCGAACTCGCTGGTGGTGCATCCGTCGCTCCCTGCCAACAGCGTGGCCGAACTGATCGCCTATGCGAAGGCCAATCCCAGCAAGGTCAGTTTTGGTTCGGCGGGCGCCGGCACCGCGAGCCACATTACCGGCGAATATTTCGCGCGCGCCGCCGGCATCAAGCTGGTGCACATCCCCTACAAGGGCACCGGACCTGCGCTGACCGATCTGCTGGGTGGCCATATCCCGATGGCGTTTGCGCCGATACCGGCCTCGCATCCCAACGCCTCCGCCGGCAAGCTGCGCGCGCTCGCGGTCACCAGCGCCACCCGCTCGGGGCTGTTGCCCGACGTGCCGACGATGATCGAAGCCGGCCTGTCCGGCTTCGACGCGTCGCTTTATTACGGCCTCGTCGCGCCGGCAGGCACGCCGCGGCCGGTCATCGACAAGCTCAACAAGGCGCTGCACGACGCGCTGGCGTCCGACGAGGTGAGGAAGCAACTCGGCAATGACGGCACCGAGATCACGCCCGGCACGCCGGAAGCCTACGCCGACTTCATCGACAAGGACGAGAAGAAATGGTCACAGCTCGTCAAAGCCAGCGGCGTCGAGCAGGAGTGAACACTGCGCCTGCGGGGCGCGTATCGTCGCAGGTTAGGAACAAGTTGGCTGGTCGGAACGTTTTGCTCCCGTCCTGAGGCAGGGGTTGATGAGCAGCGACAATCTTGCCCGGCTACGGATGGCGGCCCCTGTATTTTCGATGGTGCAAGTTTTCGTCAGCCGTTGATCTGCGTCAAATGCGCCGCCGCGTCGCCGCAAGTAGGATATCAGTGCTGCGGAAACAGAATGCTGCGGAAACATTCCATGTCCATGTCCATGTCTGTCGATGCAAAGACTGTGGTTCGCGAAGCATTGATGAGCACGCGTGCCGTCAAGGTCTGCCCGTTCCATCCCGAAGTGACGATCCGTATCGGTGACGACGCGGCCGAAACCCATGCCTCGCACCGCCTCAACGGCATGCCCGACTCCAGCCGGGACCGCGGGGCACTGCTCGCCGAAATGGCACGGCAACTCGGCGATTGTGCCGATGGCGTGTGCCCGCGATGCTCGGAGGGACGTCTCTGAACGAGGCAGGCCCGGCGCATCCGGCAGGCGTCGATCCGGGCAACCAATGAAACTTCAGCGCCTTGCGGCCGTAAGCAAAAAGGTCGCGGTGCTTCGGGGCTGACTTGGGCCGCGTGCTTGCTACAACAGGCTCATGCACCCGCGGTTGATTCGCTTGAAGTCCGGACTTGTCCTGCTCGCGCTGTTTGCGGGCGCACCGCCCGCCGTTGCGATGGAGCCGGCGGCGGAAGCAATCCCTCCCGCGACGGCTGCCGCAATGGCGCAGGCGGCCTCGCCGCAGGCGATCGCCGAATATCGCCGCAAGCTGAAAGAGTATCAGGAAGCGCGCGCGGCGTTCGAGCAGGAGGCGGGGGCCTACTGGTCCTCGATCTCGGAGAAGCGCAAGGCTCGCAACGCCAAGCGCCGCGAGCGCCAGACCATCGTGATCGACGATTACGTGCTGACCCAGCCGCCGGTCTACAGCGGACCGAAGGCGCCGGTGAACCCGGAGCCGGAGGCGGAAAAGCCGCCGCGCGAACGAAAGCCCATTCCGGTGGTCGCCGATTTCCTCAAAGCCGCCGCGGAGCAGTTTCAGTTCGTGCCGCAGCGTCCTGCATCGGAGGTCGAGTTCAAGCGTGCGTATGCCCGCTACGCGCGGGCCGTGGGGTTGACGCGCGAACAGGCGGTGCGGGTCTATTCGTTCGAGACCGGCGGCACCGGCAATCACGACATGCAGTCCGGCCTCAGCGCCTCGCGCCCCGGATCGCGCGCGATCTCGACGGCGATCGGATACAACCAGTTGCTCACCACCAACAGCGTCGAATTGCTGGCCGAGCAGGGGCACGAGTTCATCAAGGAATTGACGGCGCGGGCTTCTTCGCTCTCCGGCGCGCAGCGCACGGCGATGGAGCGCAAGCTCGCCGTGCTGAAGAAGATGGTGGCGTTCACCAAGACGGTGCCCGACACCTGGTCCGAGCATGAAAAGCTCGCCAACACGCCGCAGGGCCGGGCGGTGCACGCCATGGTCCTCGACATCGACGTCGGGCCCATGCTGCAGGCCCACAAGCTGCTGACCTCGGTTCATTTCGCGCGCGCCAAGGGCTACACCAAACCTCTGACCGCCGCCGAACTCGAAATGATGAACCTGACCGGCGACGGCACCGGCTTCGACATGGTGACCATGCCGCAGGCGATGCGCGAACGCGTGCCGACTTCGAACTTCTTCCAGCGCGGCGGCTACGAGCGCAACCCCGTCGCGATCCGCCACAATACGGTGGCGAAACTGCTCGCCGTCACCGACGAGCGGATGGACTTCAACAGCAACAAGCCGGGGGCCAAGGAACTGGCGGCGGCGTTCTAGCTCCGCTTACCCTCTCCCCTTGTGGGAGAGGGTGGATCAATCGCGCGGAGCGCGATTGAGACGGGTGAGGGGTTCTCCCGGTACGCACCAATCGCGCGTGCTGAGAAAACCCCTTATCCGGCGCTTCGCGCCACCTTCTCCCACAAGGGGAGAAGGGAAGAACCGTCAATTCGAGCCGAACATGAATTTTCCGTCGCCTTCGAGATACGGGCCTGTCCGCATGTACAGTTGCCCGTTCTCGCCGATGAAGAACAGGGTACCCTTCGGTACCTTCTTGGCGCCCTTGAGCAGCGTGCCGGCGTTGTTGGTGCCCATCTTGTAGGACAGCGTCTTGCCGTCCTTGCCGTAGGCATAGCCCATGTCGGACTTCAGCTCCCACGGCGTCGGCGCGGCGCCTTGCGCCAACGCGCAGGTTGAGAAACCGGCCAGCACGGCCGTCGCCAGAACCGCTCGTTTTGAAATGCCCGTCATCATTCATCCTCCCCGTGAGCCTTCGGCCCTCTTGCCCCTCTTCTGAACAAATCACGAACGGTAACGCGCCGTCAATTGGCAGATCGACGCATTGCACAGACCTTCGCACAGGCCTTGAGACTTTGTGATTTCCCGCGCCCGACTTCGCGACTATGTTCGCCTCTCCCGCTACAATGCATCGCGAAGAACGTCATAGGGATGGTCCGGATGAACCACGTCATGAAGATCGGTCTTGGTGTTGTGCTGTCGTTCATGACGCTGGCTCAGGCAGCGGCAGCCGAGGCATTCAAGCTCTCGAACAACCAGCGCATCGCCTGCAGCCGCGGACTGAGCGCGGGCAAGCTCAACACCTCGACCTGCAAATCCTTTGCGTATGTGTTCAACACCAGGACATCGGAATATTTCCGCTGCCAGGTCTCGATGGCGCTGACGCGCGACAACAAGGAAGTCATCAACGTGCAGGCCGATGGCGGCTGCGCCAAGAAGCCGCGTATCTTCGACGCCGATTCCAACTATTCGTTCGACGCCACCGAAACCGAGCCGCCGAATACCAATTCGTTCTTCGGTGCCGGCGGCTATGCGGTGTGGGCCAGCGACAACGACAATCTGAAGGTCCGTGGCTGCATCATCATCTCGTCCGGCCTCGGCACCGACATCTCGAAATGCATCGACATGAAGTTCGAGTGAGCCGGCGCTTCGCTTCCCTGCCTCAGGACGGCTTGTCGGCGGCGGGCGCGAGTTGAGGGCGGGAGCGGGCGAATTTCCGCACCGCCACCGGCTTGCCGAACAAGTGGCCCTGCACCAGATCGAACCCCATCTCGTGCGCGGCCAGGAAATCGGCTCGGGTTTCGATGCCCTGCGCGACGGCGCGGGCGCCGTGGTCGCGCGCGAGCTCGACGATGCTCCGGCATACCGTCTGCTTCAGCCGGTCGTCCGCGCAGCCGCTGACATATTGCCGGTCGACCTTGAGTTCGGCGAACAGGAAACTCCGCAGCTCCAGCAACGACGGCCATTCCACGCCGACATTGTCGAGGGTGAGCGCGATGTTGTGCAGACGCAAATCGCGCGCGGCGTCCATGACGAGGTCCGCATGCTCGATCGCCTCGCGGCTGTCGATTTCGATCAACAGCCCGCGAAAGGCGGGATGCGCCGGCACGGCACGGCTGAGATCGCGGACGGCCGCCTTGTCGCCGAAGAACGCCGCCGGCAGGTTGATCGAAAGATCGACCGGGCCCTGACTCTCGAGCAGATAGCGCCAGTCCTCGATGACGCGGCCGACCACGAATTCGGTCAGCTTTCGAAAATGCGGATCCCTGTCGTCGGGAACGAAGCAGGCCGGCGGCACCACGCCCCAGGCGGGATGCCGCATCCGGACCAGCGCTTCCGCGCCGTCGGGCGCCAGCGAACGGGTATCGATCTTCTGCTGGTACCACAATTCGAGCCAGCCGGCCTTCAGCGCCTCGGCAACGTCGACTGCCGGGCTCGGCGCCGGCTCGGCCGGCAGCAGCTCGGCGACGCTGGCGCGCAGGCTCGCCGCGCCGAACGGCGTCGGCAGCGAGGGCAGCATCGCGATGCCGTATTCGTCGCCGATCTGCCGGACCGCCTTGACCATGATCGAGTCGGGCTGGCCGATGACGAGCACCTTGCCGCGAAAATTCCTGCGGACGATGGCTTCGAGGATTTCGCCGACATTGATGCCGTCGACGCACACGCTGAGCACGATCAGGTCCAGGTGTTCGGTCTGCAGCAGGCCGGCCAGCTCGCCGGCCTGGCCGCACTCGCAGGTGACGAAGCCGAGATCCTCGAGTGCGTCGGCAAGAAACAGGCGAAGATGTTTCTTGCTGTCGACGACGCAGGCCCGCGGCGTCAGCTTGCGATGACCGAAATGCGCCGCACGCGCAAGTTCACTGAAGTTGACCTGCTCCATCCCCGCCTCCCGACAAATACCCCGGGGCCAGTCGTACATCCGCGTTGCGGTCGCAATAATGGAATTTTGCAGGAAGCCCCAGGAATACTTGAACAGGGTTAAGAGCGCGGATCACGGGCTCGTCTTGCGGCGATTGCAGCCTTTCACAAGCGCGCTTGCCGGCGAGCGGATCAAGTCATCCATTTTCAGGGGCTTCGTGGCGCGCGCGGCCGGTCTGCGCGCATTGGACAGGCTTCGCCCGTTAACGCCTGTGGTCGATTGTCGGCGCAACGGTGTTCCTGGCGCGTTCGCGCGCATTGCAATGATGCGGTGCACGCAGGACATCTTCGTCAAGGCAGGCCGCAACGGAAATGACCGCGGCCGGCGATGGTCGCGGTCATTCGAGATGGGTCAGCGCCTGCTGGCGGGCTTACTTGCTGACGCCTTTTTCCTTGAAGTACTTCAGCGCGCCGGGATGGAACGGGATCGGCGAGCGTTCCTGCACCTGGTTGTCCAGCGTGAAGCTTTCGGCTTCCTTGTGCACGGCGACGATGTCGGCCTTCTTCTCCACCAGCGTCTTGACGATGGTGTAGGCGTCGTCGTTGCTCATCTTGTCGCCGGTGACGATCAGGTTCCAGACCTCGGCGATGGAATTGTCCTTGTCATAGCCGGGATACGAGCCTGCCTTGATCTTGCTGGCAGTGTAAAGCTTGCCGTACTTGGCGTTCATCTTCTCGGCCAGATCGCCGTGGTCGATCAGCTTCATCTTCAGCCCGGGCGTCGCCGCGAGATCGGTCACCGCGGCGGTGGGAATGCCGCCGACCCAGAAGAACGCATCGATCTTGCGGTCCTTCACCGCGTTGACGGATTCGGCGACACCGAGCCGCTCGCGCTTCATGTCCTTGTCTTTGTCGAGGCCGGCCGCTTCGATGACACGGAACGCCATGATTTCGGTGGCGCTGCCGGGCGAGCCGGTCGAGACGCGCTTGCCCTTGAGGTCCGCCATGCTGTTGATGCCGGTGCCTTCGATCGTCACCACATGCATGCGGTTCGGGTAGACGACGAGCAGCGCCTGCAGCGGCACCTTGCCGCTCTTGAACTTGTCCTCGCCCTTGAACGCATCGAGCGCGGCGTCGGCCATGGTGAAGCCGAGTTCGCTTTTGCCGGCGCCGATCAGCTTGAGATTGTCGACCGAGCCGCCCGTGACTTCGGCGGTGGCCTGTACGTTCGGCAGGCTTTTCGAGAGCACGTTGGCGACTGCGCCGCCGAGCGGATAGTAGACGCCGCCGGTGCCGCCGGTGCCGATCGACATCGTCTTCTGCTGGGCATGCGCGATGCCCGTAAGGGCAAGCACCAGGGTCATCGCCAGTGCGGCTGTGGTCTTTTTCATTGTTGTCTCCTCAATCCCTTCATTGACTATGTCGTTAGCGCGGGCCGTACCGGCGACCGCGTTCTGGCCTGCCACAGCACCACGCCGAGGCCGATGATCAGGCCCGGCACGTAGGTGTAGCTGATGTCGCGGCCGATCATCCATTCGACGATCGCCTCGATCAGGCTCGGGAACACCAGCAGCAACCCGGATAGCAGAAGCAGGCCGCGCTCGATCGGCGTATTTTGTCGCAGCGCCCAGTTCTGGGCGAAGGCCGCCAGCGCCAGCAGGCCGAAGGTGGTCTTGATCGTGATCTCGAGAATATCCACCCACGAGCCGCCCTTCGGGATCGACAGCAGCAAGCCGGGCCCCTGCGGATCGAGCACGAAGACGAACGGCACCAGGAACGCCGGCAGCGTGTATTTCCACGACTGCAGCGTGGTCCGGTAGGGATCGCCGCCGGTGATGGCGGCAGCCGCGAACGGCGACAGCGCGGTCGGCGGCGACACTTCGGACAGCACGGCGTAGTAGAAGATGAACATGTGCGCGGCGTAATCGGGCACGCCGAGCTTGATCAGCGCGGGCGCCGCAATCACCGCGCAGATGATGTAGGAGGCGGTCACCGGCACCGCAAGGCCGATGATCCAGACGATCAGCGAGGTGTAGATCGCGGTCAGCAGCAGGCTGCCGCCGGCATAGCTGATGACGATCGACGAGAATTTCAGCCCGAGGCCGGTCAGCGTCACGATGCCGACGACGATGCCGGCGCAGGCGCAGGTGGTCGCGGCGTTCAGCGCGCCGATCGAGCCGTCGGCCAGCGCCTTCACCAGCTTCTTCGGCATCAGCGCGGTTTCCCTGCGCAGGAACGAGAGCGCGAAGGTGACGACGATGGCGTAGAACACCGACAGCGACGCCGAGTAGCCGACCACCATGAACACGACCACGGCCAGCAGCGAGATGAAGTGGAAGCCGTAGCGCTTGGTCATCTGGCCGAGCGACATTTCCGGCATGAAACTGACGTCCCTGGCGCCGAACTTCTTGGCGTCGAGTTCGACCATGAACAGCAGCGACATGTAGTACAGGCAGGTCGGGATGGTCGCCATCCAGATCACGTCGAGATAGCTGATCTTGAGGAACTCGGCGATCAGGAACGCGGCCGCGCCCAGCACCGGCGGCGACAGGATCGCGCCGAGGCCGCCCGCCGCGAGCAGGCCGCCCGCGGCGTTCTTCTCGAAGCCGGCCTTCGCCATCATCGGATAGGCCACGGTGCCGATCATGACCGTGGTGGCGACGCCCGAACCGGAGGGGCCACCGAGCAGGAACGACGACAGCACCACGGTGCGGCCGGCGCTGTTCGGCTTGCCGCCCATCAGCGCCAGCGAGAAATCGATGAAGAATTTGCCGGCGCCGGAGTGCTGCAGGAAGGCGCCGTAGATCGTAAACAGGATGATCAGCGTCGCCGAAACGTCGACCGCCACGCCAAAAATGCCTTCCAGCGTGATGAAGAGATGGCCGACCAGGCGGTCCACGTCATAGCCGCGATGGGTCCAGGGCGCCGGCAGGTGCGGGCCCAGCATCGCATAGGCGATGAACAGGATGGACACGACCGGCATGATCGGGCCGGTCGTGCGCCGGGTCGCTTCCAGCAGCAGGATGATGAACACGATGCCGACGACGATGTCCCAGCGGTCGGGCGTGGTGGCGCGGTCGGTAAAATCCTCACCGCCCCACAGCGCATAGACGATGGTGGCGACCGCGACGATGCCTGGAACGATGTCCCACCAGCGCACGCGGTTGCGGAAGCGCGTCGCCAGCGGGAACAGCAGGAAACTCAGCACCAGGGTGAAAGCGACGTGGGTATAGCGCAGTTCCTGGGTCGGAACGATCGCGTAGGCTGCGTAGAGGTGAAACAGGCTCATCACCACGGCGATGGCAGTGGAAATTCTCCCCGCCCAGCCCATCAGGCGGTTGGCCGCGCCTTCTTCCGCCTCGACGAAGGATTCCGCCTTCTGCAGCGCCTCGTCGGATACCGCAACGACTTCGTCGTTGGGCAGGTTCGTCTTGTCTGCGGCCATGAATTCCCCAGGGACTTCGTTTTCTCCCAGGCCCGGTGTCCCCCGGGCCCTTTGGCGGGCCGCATTCAGTCCATTTTGGGTAGCCGTGGCAAGGGTCTTTTAGGCGTATGCATGAGCTTACGGGACAGGTTGACCCGGCGCCTCGGCCCGTCCAGTTTCCGGGCAAACCAAGGGATCTGCAACAACCCGCAGCCCGGATGAGCGGAGCGATATCCGGGACAATTGCCAGCCGGGAATCCCGGGGTCGCTTCGCTCTCCCGGGCTACAAGAGAAAGAACACGGGAGAAGGTCGATGGAACGGCTCAAGGGCAAGACGGCGATGGTGGTTGGGGCCGGCTCGATCGGTCCCGGCTGGGGCAACGGCAAGGCGACCGCGGTCACCTTTGCACGCGAGGGCGCGCAGGTCTTCTGCGTTGACCGCAACGCCGCGGCGGCCAGGGAGACGGTGGACATCATCACCGGCGAGGGCGGCAAGGCGACCGCCTTTACCGCCGACGTCTCGCGCGAGGCCGAGGTCGAGGCGATGGTGGCGGCGTGCCTGAAGACCTATGGCCGCATCGACGTGCTCGACAACAATGTCGGCATCGCCGAGGTCGGCAGCGTCGTCGAGATGACCGAGGCGATCTGGGACCACGTCTTCGCGGTCAACCTCAAGAGCGCCTGTTTCGCGATGAAGCACGTCATCCCGGTGATGGAAAGACAGGGCGGCGGCTCGATCATCAACATCTCCTCGATCGCCTCGATCCGCCATATCGGCATTTCCTATGTCAGCTACAATGCGAGCAAGGCGGCGATGAACCAGATGACGCGCTCGACCGCGGTCGAGTTCGCGCCGAAGCATGTGCGTGTGAATGCGATCCTGCCGGGGTTGATGAAGACGCCGATGGTCGAACATTCGGCGGGCCTGGCGCAGAGCTACGCCAAGGGCGACGTCGAGGCGATGTGGCGGGCGCGCGACGCGCAGGTGCCGATGGGGCACATGGGCGACGCGTGGGACGTCGCCAATGCCGCGCTGTTCCTGGCGTCGGATGAGTCGAAGTACGTCACCGGCATCGAACTCGTGGTCGATGGCGGCATCACCTGCAAATCCGGCGCCTGACGCGTCTTTCCGTCTACTGTGCCATCGCCAGGATGCCGCCCGCGAAGGAGTGCCAGAGCGGCGTCATGCTGATCGGCCAGTTCAGAAGCTTGACCGCGATCAGCGCGATCCCGCCGTAGACATAGACCGGATGCGGCTTGCCGCGCGTGCGCCAGTCGAACACCATCGCCGCCACCAGCAGCAGATAGGCGACGAAGGCCGGCGGGATGGTCACCGGCACCGGCGGCGGGCCGAGGGGGCCGGGAGGTGCCAGGAAGGTCAGAAACCAGCGCGCGACCGCGGCATCCAGCAGCGAGATGCCGGCCAACAGCATCAGCCGCTTGTGCGTCTCGGGCTTGCGGATGGCGGCAATGGCGAGCGCGAACACCACGGCGAAGAAAGCAATTCCGCTCAGCGGAACGATCACGAAGGCGATGCCCTCGTCGGTCAGTCCCGCCGCAGCCGCGCGCTTCATCGCGTGGACGGCGACCAGGAAACCGAAGATCGTCATCGTGGTCGCCAGCGACACGCCGATCATGCCGATGGCGCGGTGCCTTGCGACCTTGCCCGATGCGGCGAGCCAGCTCTGGAAAACGAAATAGAGCGACCAGGCGAAAAACAACAGCCCGTGAAAATGAACCACGGGCGAAGCCGAAAATGAGCGGTTCGCCAGCGGTAGCCAGTAGGTCGGCGCAAAGCCGAGAAAGGCGACGGCCATGCAGGCCAGCGCCATGTAGAAATAGAAGTAACCCGTCTGGGATTGCGCAATGCTGCGCGGCGGATTGAAGTCGGTCAATGTAGTCATGGTCGTTGAGTCCTCGAGACCCGCAAAAGGTTCAATGTGACCGGACATATCCGTTCACGTGCGATTGACGGCGATTTCGCGCCGTCACGTTTCGGCCCAAATCTGTCCCCTTACGAAAGCGGGTGCGGCCACGGGTGCCGTTGTCGAAAAAGCTGGCGGCTTGCTAGGATCGCGCGCTCATCGAAAAGCTTTCTGGATCTTTGGATGCGATCTCGTTCCGATACCCGCAAATCGTGCGCGGCGCTTGTGCTATGGATCACATTTGTCCAGGAAGTTTCCGCGACCGGCGTCGAGCCGACCAAGGATCTGCGCGTCGATCCCGCGCTCTGTCTCGCCGCCGCGCTGGTGCGTAACGACGACAGGACGCTCGCGACCTGCGGCGCGCTGATCGACAATTCCAAGACGGAAAAGGCGGACCGCATCAAGGCGCTGGTCGCGCGCGGCGCCGCCTACGAGCGCAAGGACATGATCGAGCGCGCCATCGCCGACTACGACGGCGCGCTGCGGCTCGATCCGTCGCTGGCCGACGTTCACAACGCCCGCGGCGAACTCTGGCGCAAGAAGGGCGAGTTGCCGAAAGCGGTTGCGGACTTCGCCGCGGCGATCAGGCTGAATCCGGATCATCTGGCGGCGCGGGCCAACCACCGGTCGCTGGCGCTCGAGCTGGAGCGGTTGGGCGCGCTGAAGGCGGTGGCCGGCAAGCCGAGCTTCGATTGCGCCATCGCCCGCCGCAAGGTGGAAAAGGCGATCTGCGCCAATCCCGAACTCGCCGATCTCGATCGCCAGGTTCAGGGATCGTACGCCAGGGCGGTGGCCGAGAAGGTGAACCCGCAGCAGGCGCGCAAGCTGCGGCAGGAGCAGCAGGACTACATCGCCCGCCGCAATGCCGACTACGGCCGGCCCGGCTACGATCTGAAAAAAGCGATGCTCGACCGCCTCCAGCGCATCAACGGCGTCAACGGATACTAGATTGACGGCGCGGCTGGCCTGTTCCGGCTTGATCTGGCGCAACTTCCCGTGACAATGCGTGAAATAATGGTTTCCCTGTCTGTCATGGCCGGGCTTGTCCCGGCCATCCACGCCTTGCTTCCCTTGAGGAGAGTACGGGGATGCCCGGGCCTTCGCCTCGCCGAAGTGGCTTCGGCCACGCAGGCGGGACAAGCCCGGGCATGACGGAGTAAGGGGCAGTCGGGGAGTGCGCCATGAACGTTCAAAACAACAGCCGCTACCACGAGGAACACGCCCGTTCGCTCGCCGATCCCGAGGGCTTCTGGAAGGAGGCCGCACGCGAGATCGACTGGATCGAGCCGGCGAAGAAAATATTCGATCCGTCGATCGGCGCTTACGGCCGCTGGTTCGCCGGCGCCGTGGTCAACACCTGCTACAACGCGCTCGACCGCCACGTCGCGGGTGGCCGCGCTGATCAGCTGGCGCTGATCCATGATTCGCCGCTCACCCAATCGGTCTCGAAATTCACCTATGCCGAGATGCTGAAGGAGGTGCAGACGCTCGCCGCCATCATGCAGGATTTCGGCGTCGCCAAGGGCGATCGCGTAATCCTCTACATGCCGCTGGTGCCGGAAGCGGTGTTTGCGATGCTGGCCTGCGCGCGGATCGGCGCGGTGCATTCGGTGGTGTTCGGCGGCTTTGCCGCGAAAGAACTCGCGACCCGTATCGAGGACGCCAAGCCGAAACTGATCCTGTCGGCAAGCTGCGGCATCGAGCCCGGCCGCATCGTGCAATACAAGCCGCTGCTCGACGAGGCGATCCGGCTTTCCAGCGTGAAGCCGGACAATTGCATCATCCTGCAGCGGCCGCAGCAGACCTGCGAACTCTTGGCCGGGCGCGATCACGACTGGGCCACGCTGCGCGATGCCGCGCTGAAAGCCGGCAAGGCCGCGCCCTGCACGCCGGTGCTGGCGACCGATCCGCTCTATATCCTCTACACGTCGGGCACCACGGGCATCCCGAAAGGCGTGGTGCGCGACAATGGCGGGCATCTGGTCGCGCTGAAATGGTCGATGTTCAACCTCTACGGCGTCAAGCCCGGCGAGGTCTGGTGGTGCGGCTCCGACATCGGCTGGGTGGTCGGCCACAGCTACATCGTCTACGGCCCGCTGATCCACGGCGCGACCTCGATCATGTACGAGGGCAAGCCGGTCGGCACGCCGGATGCCGGCGCGTTCTGGCGCGTGATCGCCGAACACAAGGCGGTCGCGCTGTTCACCGCGCCGACCGCGTTCCGCGCGATCCGCAAGGAAGATCCGGACGGCACGTTCATCCGCAAATACGATCTGTCGAAATTCCGCACGCTGTTCCTGGCCGGCGAGCGCGCCGATCCGCCGACGGTGGAATGGGCGGAAGCGCAGTTGAAGGTGCCGGTCATCGATCACTGGTGGCAGACCGAAACCGGCTGGTGCATCGCCGGCAACCCGGTGGGCCTGGGACTGTTGCCGGTCAAGCATGGCTCGCCGACGGTGCCGATGCCGGGCTATCAGGTCGACGTGGTCGACGAGGCTGCGAGGCCGGTGCCCGCCGGCACCATGGGCTCGATCGTGATCAAGCTGCCGATGCCGCCGGCCTGCCTGCCGACGCTGTGGCAGCAGGAGGAGCGCTTCAAGGAAGCCTATCTCAGCGAATTCCCCGGCTACTACAAGACGTCCGACGCCGGCTACAAGGACGAGGACGGCTATGTCTGGGTGATGGGCCGTACCGACGACATCATCAACGTCGCCGGTCACCGGCTCTCGACCGGCGGCATGGAGGAAATTCTGGCCTCGCATCCCGACGTCGCCGAATGCGCCGTGCTCGGCATCAAGGATGCGATCAAGGGCGAAGTGCCCTGCGGCTTCCTGGTGCTGAAGGCCGGAGTCTCCCGCGCGCCGATCGAGATCGAAAAGGAGATCGTGGCGCTGGTGCGCGACAAGCTCGGGCCGGTCGCGGCCTTCAAGCTCGCGATCACCGTCGGCCGTCTGCCGAAGACGCGCTCGGGAAAAATTTTGCGCGGCACCATCAAGAAGATCGCCGACGGCGAGAGCTGGAGCATGCCGGCCAC
Organism: uncultured Bradyrhizobium sp.; assembly: GCA_964609175.1. Taxonomy (GTDB): domain Bacteria; phylum Pseudomonadota; class Alphaproteobacteria; order Rhizobiales; family Xanthobacteraceae; genus Bradyrhizobium. The sequence goes on along the minus strand of CAZSRR010000028.1, from coordinate 58,696 downwards.
CATCGAGGACCCAAAAGTGCTCGACGAGATCGGCGATGCACTGAAGGGCAGGGTGTAGGGGCGAGCCTCGTGCTCGCCCCCGCTTGTCCGAAGGACGCAGCTAGCGCAGCAGTTCCTCGGCGACCTCGTCCGAAAACCGCTTTCGCACACCTGCGATCAGCACCCATTCGGGATCATCAGGAATGGCGCTCGCGCGCGGCATGCCATGATCGCGCAAGGCCCGCGCGCAGCCGACCCAGTCGCCGCCTTCGACTGGCTCGTTACAGGATGCCCAGCCGAGCGTGCCACTGACATTGTCGCCATGGCCATGCATTTCCGTCCATTTGGCGCCGTGTTCGAGCAGAAAACGCGTCAGGCCGGGATCGCCGCGGAACACGGCGAGATTGAGCGCCGACGCACCCCAGTCGCCGCCGCGTGCGGTGATGGGCCAGCCGAGCCGGACCATCAGTTTAACGACATCATTCGCTCCGGCGGCTGCCATGTCCGGCAACAAACGCAATTGCGCGGCCGACAACGCGGCCGGCAGGTCGGGCCGCCGGGCTGTGACGTCGCGTGCGCCGGCTTCGTCGCCACGCGCGCAAGCTGCGACGAAGCGTTCGTCGTCGGAAACGTCCGGAGCGCCGGTCTGCGCCTTGAGCATGGCGGCAACCTCGGTAAGCCCGAACTGCAGCGCCAGCCGGTACGGGCTGATGCCCTCCCGTGTGGTACGCGACGGGTCGGCGCCCGCATCGAGCAGGGCCTTCGCGTGCAGCGGCCGGCGCCGATAGATCGCCCATGCGAGCGGCGAGCCCCAATCGGTCAGCGGCGCATGGCGCGCCGGCTCGTTCGGGTCGCCGCCATGCGCCAGCAGCAGTTTCAGCGCGGTGTCGTCCTCGAGGTCGATGGCGCGATACATCGCATTGCTCTCCGCGATGCGCGCGCCGTGCTCCAGCAACATGCGGGTGCAGGACGGGTTCTCCAGCGAGTGATAAAGCGACTCGCCGTCATTGGGGTTTGCTCCGGCGTCGAGCAGCAATTTCGTCAGGGCCGGGTCATGATTGCTTCCGGCCGCGCCGTAGAGCGTCGACAGCGGGCAATTCCGGTCGGGCTCGCTGAGCGATCCCGGCGGCCAGCGGCTGAAGATGTGCTGGCTGACGTCGGCACCATCGGCGATCAGCGCTGCCGCGCAGCGATGCAGTCGCTCGCGACAATCCTCCATGCGCAGCAGGCTCGAATGCGCGACAGCGAACAGCGGCGGCAGGCGCAAGGGGCCGCCGGGCCGGTTGACCCATGCCGGATCGGCCTGCGTCGCCTGTCGTAGCGCGTGCTCGTCACCGATCGCGCAGGAGAGCCACGGATCTCCCGCAGCGAGGTCGGGATCATCGGCCAGGATCCGCAGTGCCACGCGCGGATTGGCACGGCTGACCGAGCCGCTGACATCGGCGGCATAAAGCAGCCGTGCCCAGTGCAGTACCCGAACGCCGCGCGCCTGCTGCGCCACCGCCCGCACCTCGACATAGCGCTTCAGATCGGGCCAGGACGCAAAACCGTGTTCGCGCGCGATGCAGGATTGCGCGTCGTGCAGGCGCAATCCCCGGGACAGCAGTTCGTCATCGCCGAGACCCGCCGCGGCCGGCAGCGCGCTGCGAAACCGTGCCATCGCCGCCGTATCACGACTACGATAGAGGCGTAGCAATTGCTTGGCTTGCTTCTTGAGATGATCGAGGTTCAATCGATCGGGGAGCGGGTTCATCAAAACACCTCCGTGCATGACAGCGCCGAAGGCCCGCAATACCGGCTGCACAAAGGGTGTGGGTGTCGCTCGAAAGCTGCAAGTGGGTTCAACCCTTCCCGCGGGCCCGGGAGCGGCTTGCACCGCATGCGTCACCTTATGGCGCGCGCGTGCGATGGTCAAATCGGCAGCGACGACCCGGCGCAGGAATTCCGGCCGCGACGGCGCGGCCGGGATCTTGATTGCACGGTCCTTCGATCAGTAGGCGCAGACGTTCACTGTGCGCAGGCGCATGCCGCGGCGGGTTTCGACCCAGCGCTGCTGCAGGCAGCCGTTGTAGCCGGTGCCGACATAGACGCCGCCGATGCCGACGCCGACAGCGGGACCCCAGCCATAGCCGTAACCATGGCCCCAGTGCGGGCCGTGGTAGAATCCGCCGGCGGAAGCGGGCGCGGCGGCGGCAAAGGTGAGCGAGGCGGCGGCGATCAGTCCGAGGGTCAGCTTGCGAAACATCGTAAATAATCTCCAATTCGATTGGCGCGAGGCCGTTGTTGCGTCCCTGCCCATCAGTCGGATCGACCGCACCGCGCGTTCATGCGCGCCGGCGGGAATCGTGTTTCAGGAATGTTTCGCGGCGCGCGATCTGCGGGGCGTTTTTAGGCGCCGGTAACCATGTTGCGCCGTCCGGTAGCGTGCGGCCATGGCCTGCGTGAGTTCGGCCATCCTGTCGCGCAGTTCGGCCGGCGCCAATACTTCCGCCTCCGCACCGAGCCGCAGCAGTTCGGCCGCCGCATGCCACACCGTCTTGCCGATCGGCACATGCGCGATGCGCCAGCCGTCTGCGTCTGCGGTCTCTTCGATGCGGGTGCGCGATTTCACGTAAGGCTGGCTCAACGCGTTGAGCAGTTTGATGCCGAACGGCGACAGCCGCACGGTGGCGAGATGGGGATGCATCTCGGCTTCGAGCCGCGTCGTTGCCGCCTGCCAATAGGCGGCGAGATCGAAGTGGGCAGGCCGATCGAATCGCTCGTCGATAACGCTGCAATCGAGCACCCGCGCCACGCGATAGGTGCGCACGCTGCCGTCGATCTGACCGGCGAGATACCAGCTGCCGCCCTTCAGCACGAGGCCGAGCGGCGCGACGCGGCGGCGCTTTTCGGCGCGCCAGCTCTGGTAGCGGATCTCGATCGGGTTCTCGCGCAGCACGGCGCCCGCGATCGCGCGCAGGTGCTCCGGCTGTTCGGCTTCGCCAAACCAGCTCGGCGCATCCAGATGAAAGCGCTGCTGCATCCGGCCGGCATTCGGACGCAGGTTTTCCGGCAGCGCCGCCATCAGTTTTGTCTGCGCTGCCAGCATCGCGGGCTCGAGGCCGAGCGCGGCGGCCGGGCCCGGCAGGCCCGTCATGAACAGCGCCTCGGCTTCCGGCGGCGACAGGCCGTTCAAGCGCACGCGATAACCGTCGAGCAGGCGGTAGCCGCCCTCCGCGCCGCGATCGGCATAGACGGGAACGCCGGCGGCGGCGAGCGCATCGATGTCGCGATAGATGGTGCGCACCGAAACCTCGCAGGTTTCGGCGAGTTCGGGCGCGGTAACCTGTCCCCGCGCCTGCAGGGTGGTGAGGATCGAAAGCAGCCGGCTCGCGCGCATGCTGCCTTAAACCATACCTGACACAGGATGTCAGGTATGGTGGGCCATACAGGGCAGGGGCTTAATCCGGAGACTGCCGATGACCAGCAAGCACCGCGTCACGCTTTATTATTCACCGCAGACCCGCGCGACGGGCGCGCGAATATTGCTGGAGGAACTCGGCGCGCCCTATGATCTCCATGTCCTCAACATGAAGGCGGGCGAGCAGCGACAGCCGGCCTATCTCGCCGTCAATCCGCTCGGCAAGGTGCCGGTGGTCCGCCATGGCGAGGCGCTGGTGAGCGAGCAGGTGGCGATCTTCATCTACCTCGCCGATCTGTTCCCGGAAGCCGGCCTGACGCCCGCGCTCGACGATCCCAGGCGTGGGCCTTATCTGCGCTGGATCGCCTATTACGGCTCCTCCTTCGAGCCGGCGGTGATCGATCATTTCATGAAGCGCGAGCCGGCGCCGCCAACGCAGTCGCCCTATTCGGATTACGATACGATGCTCGGCGCCTTGGAGGCACAGCTCGCCAGGGGGCCCTATCTGCTCGGCGAGCGCATGACGGCTGCCGACATTCTCTGGGGCGTGGCGTTCAGCTGGACGATGCGGTTTGGCCTGGTGCCGCCAAAGGACGTATTTTCGGCCTATGCCGAACGCATCACGTCGCGACCGGCGTTCCAGCGGATCACGGCTGACGATGCCGAGATGGCGGCGCAGCACGCCGCGGCGGCCGGCGGGTAGGCGACACCACGAATTGTTCGATACCGCTCGAACAGGTCCGCGCGATGCGGACGAGACGCGCCCGAGGTTTCAAAATTTCGGCGGGCGCTTCTCGGCGAACGCCTTGATGCCTTCCTTGATTTCGTCGCTGCGCATGCTTTCGCGGTGGCGGTGGTCGGCGGCCTCTTCGTCGAGCTTGGCGCGGGCGAATTCATTGATGGCGCGCTTCATGCCGCGCATCGCCTGCGGCGCGTTGCCGGCCAGGATATCGGCGAGCCGGTCGACTTCCGCGTCGAGCGCCTCCGCCGGCACCATGGCGGTGAGGTAGCCGATCCGCAGCATCTCGGGCGCCTTGATCTTCTGGGCCGTGAGAAACAGCATCTTGGCGTTGTCCACGCCGAGCCGGGACACGTAACGGCCGATGCCGCTCTTGTAGTAGTGCAGGCCGAGCCGCGCCGCCGGCATGAACATTTCAGCGGTGTCGACCCCGATGCGAAAATCGCAGGCCAACGCCAGGTCGGTCGAGCCGCCATAGACGCCGCCATTGAGCCGACAGATCGTCGGCACGCCAAGGTCCTCCAGGCGGTCGACCACGGCTTCGAATGCCGATCCGGCGCTCGGCTGGGCGGTGGCGCTGGTGGCGCGGTCGGCCACCGAATTGAGGTCGTAGCCGGCGCTGAAGGCGCGGCCGGTGCCGGTCAGCACCAGCACGCGGATCGCGGGATCGGCCTCGATCCGGTCGAACAGCCGTATCAGATCGTCGAGATCCTCGCTCTGCAGCCGGTTCAGATGCTTTGGCCGGTTGAGGCGAAGGGTGGCGCGGGCGCCGCTGATCTCGAGCACGGGCGCGCTTGCGGCCTCGGCTGTATCAGGCATGCTGTTCTCCATTGTTCTTGCTGGTTTGAACTGGCCCTGGCGGCGGGCCCTTCTGCGATGAGCCGGGCCCGTGCCGGAAGCCGCCGCTCAGGCGCTGGACAAGGGGACCGGGCGGCCGCCTGAAACCTTGAGTACTGCCAAGCCGTGGCGTGAGCGACGCCCGAAAGTGCCTGCCTGGAAAGAAGGCGTCAACGGCGGCTTTTGCGCCGCGCAGCAGTTCTCGGGGCGTGCGGCCGGTCTGTCCCCGCCGCGCGGAGCACGGCGCCGAATTTAACCCGGGTGGTGAGAAACCCGATAAATCGTCGTTCTTTCCGCGTATATCAAAATGACGCCGCAGATATTACGATAGCGGGCGCAGCAGAATCACGAAACGCACACGTTCAGAAATTGGCTGGTTTCCGATGGACACGTCTCATCTGGCACAACACGCAGGAACCGCAGGCGCGCTGTTCGCGTCAATCTTCGTGGTCGCCACCACCACGATGAAGACCATGATCCCGTTACGGGTGTTCGGCATCCTCGCCAACGTGGTGCTGATCATCACCGCGATCCCGGCGAATAACTTCCTGGTCATGGGGGTGCAGGCGGTGATGCTGCTGGTCAACTCCTATCGACTGCACCAGATGCTGCAGTTGGTGCGCGACGTGAAGAAATCCGTCAACAGCGACCTCTCGATGGAGTGGCTGAAGCCGTTCATGACCGAACGGCAATGCGCTGCCGGCGAGATATTGTTCTACAAGGACGAAAAGGCCGAGGACATGCTCTATATCGTCAGCGGCCGGTTCAAGCTCGTCGAGTCCGGCATCGTGCTGCCGGTCGGCGCCATCGTCGGCGAACTCGGCATGCTGTCGCCCTCGAACATGCGGACCCAGACGCTGGAATGCGTGGAGGCCGGCCTCGTGCTGAGCGTGAGCTACACCAAGGTCGAGGAGCTCTACGTGCAGAATCCGGCGTTCGGTTTCTATTTCCTCCGCCTCGCCAGCGCGCGGCTGTTTCAGAACCTCGAGACGCTGCAGCAGCAGCTGAACCGGCAGGCAGCGTCCGCGTCTGCGCCGAAGCCCGCATAGAGGCCGGAGCCCAGGGGAGTGGCCGATCGCGGTATCCTGTCGTCGTTGCGCTATCTGTTCGCCGATGTCATCGGCGACGATGACGACACGGCGCCGTTCTTGCCCGAAGGCCTGCCGGAGCCGGTGATGGCGGCGGCGAGCGAGGCAATCCACCGCCTCATCGATTATCAGGGGCCGGGCTACGCTCACCTCTACGTCCATCGGCTGCGGCGTTTCATCGGCAAGCAGGGCGTCGATGACGCGATGCTTTGCGACATTGCGCGGCTGATGGCGGTCCGCATGAGCTATGAGGATCCGATCCGGATTGCGCAGCTCAAGCTGCTCGAACTTGACGACCGGCCGGGTGCATCGGCTGGTTCCGTCGACATCAAGAAGTTGCGTATCGAGGAATTGATCGGCGCGCTTCCCGCCGTCATCGCCGAATATTTGCTCGACGCCCTCGATTGGGCGGGCTGGTCGAACAAGCGGGTATCGATGCGCTTCAGCACGGCGAGCCGGTTCGGCATTCGCCGCCTGAAGATCGAGGCGGGGCTGAAGCGCTGGCGGCTGTTCTCGGTGCGCTATGCCCGCGAGCGGGTCTGGGTCGAACGCTGGCTGCACATGATCGACCGCAGCCTGACCAAGCAGCCGCAGGCCGCGCCCGCCATCATCGAGACCGCATCCATGATCGAGGGCCATGGCGACGTGTATCGTCAGGGCATGGCGGACTGGAACGCGATCATCGACAGCCTGGTCAAGCCGACCTTCGATGGCGTGCTGGCGCTATCCGATCTCGGATCTGCGGTGACCGAAGCCCGCGCCGCCGCCATGCCGGACCCGCGGCAGGCGGCGCTCAAGCGCAAGATCGCCGAGATCCGGGCGCGGGTGGCGGCCCGCGCCTACGTGGCCTGACTGTCAGGCGCTCTGCGCGGCCTTCACGGCGACGATCTTGTCGTCCTGGGTCACGGCGTGCCGCTTGAGATGTTCGCGGCGCAGGCCGATCTCGTCGCGCACGAATTCATAGCCGAGCTTGAACGTATCGAGCCCGTCGCTCGAAATGGTGCCGTCGCGCAGGCCGATCACGACGCCGCGCAGAATGGCTTCCAGTTCGTCCTGCAACTCGTCGAGCGCGTCCGGCGTTTTGGCGTATTCCACGCGTCCGCCAATGTCGAGAATTGCGGTCGCGAGCTGACTTGCCTTTTCCGGCGCGACACGGGTGATCTTGGTGTAGACCGCCGCGAAGATCGAGCCGATGATGCTGAGCGCGGCGAGACCGATATAGATGAGTTCGCTGTAGCGTTCGATGAAGGACTTCGATTCGTCGTTGATATACTCGGCGGCGCCGGGATGCGCCACGATGAAGGCGTCCTTGTCGGTTGCCGCCGGCTCGATCTTGGACGCAAAGCCGTCCGGCAACGCCAGTTCGGCCTTGTTCTCGTAGATGATCCGGGCGAGGTCGGCCACGGTTGCGGTCGGAAGCTTGGACTGGGCGACCAGCAGCCACTCCAGTCCGACCGTGTCGAGGTCTTCCTCCGGCACCGCCGGCGAAGCCGCCAGCATGCCTGTTGCGATCGTTTCCTCGGAGATCGCGGGGTTCTTCCTGGCGATCGACTTTGCCGCGTCGATGCCGTTCAGTGTGAAGCCGCCCCGCCTGGCGAGCGGTTCGTAGCTCTTGTCTTTCACGATATGCGAGGCGTGGGCGACCTTGACTGCGGCGCCGAAGCCTGCGGCGAACAGCTTTTCCAAGGTTGCGCCGGGCGGAGCCATCTGGATGCGGGTCGCCGCGTCCGGCGTGTCGGGAAGTTCGAGTATATTGCGTACCAGCGCGACACTGCTCTCGCTGTCGGCGATGACCGCGATCCTCTTTTTCTTCAGTTCGGCAATCGTCTTGACCTTCTTGCCGCCGGGGCTGAGCAGCAGCACCAGGTCGCGATCGAGAATGGCGAGCGCGCGGGCCCGGGGAGGAATTCTGGCGTCGGTGCGCAACACCGCCAGGTTTGCCTCCTTGCGGTCGAACTGCGAAAGCGCCTTTGCGTTGTCGCCGTTGGGCACGATCCTGAGCCGCAGCCGCGAGGAGTTGTTGTTCAAGACCGTCGCCAGGCGGGCGGCGAAGCGCGCCTCCGGACCGCTGGTTTCGCCGACGGCAAATACCAGCGTCTCCGAATTGCGCAGCCAGGTCCGGCCGCCCCACACCACGGCGGCCGTCAGCATCAGGGTCAGCACGGAAAACAGCAGGATCTGGGCGCGGTTGCTCTTGAGGGCGCGCGAACGGCGGCGCGGCATTTGCCGATGCGGCGTTGCGGATTCTGCGCTCATGGCTCCTAACCGAACATCAAAGGTCCGTCGTGGCCGCCGGCCGTCCGAACAAATTCCTAAATGCCTAGAAAAGAACGACAATTTTGCCCGAGCGGTAATGATAACCCGCCCTTTTGCGATTGCAAATCGCAGACGGCGGTAACCTTACCCTTCGGCCGATGCGGCGCGCGCAGGTGCCGCAGTATCGCAGTTCCGCCACACCATGCTATTTTTGGACTACCCACAGGTGCATTCCCGTGCGGGAGCTGTCATAAATAAATCAATAAAGGGCAACGTTCGAACGGTCCGGGTTTGAGAAGAATATTGCGCTGACAGCCTAGATCCCAGTTTATCGCCACTCTCCAGTCCCAGCAAAGGGCCGTCAGCTTTGTTGTTTCCTTCGATGTCGTCTTCGGTCCCGGTAGGTGCGCTGATTGGATGGATGCTGCTTCTGACCGTGAAGCACGTCATTGCCGACTTCATGCTGCAGAACTCCTGGATGGCGATCGGCAAGGATCAAAAGACCGGCTGGGCGCTCCCGCTGTTGGCCCACTGCCTCGTGCACCTGGCGGTTTCGCTGGTTTTCATCCTGATCGTCGCGCCGCGATTCTGGTTCGTCGCCTTCGTCGACTTCGCCATCCACATTACCGTCGATCGCATCAAGGGGATCATCGCTTCCCGGCTCGGCGTGACGCTGGAGAACGAGCATCCATGGTTCTGGACGCTGATCGGCGTCGATCAGGCGCTGCACCATCTTACCGGTTTCTGCCTCGCGATCTTCATGGCCGCGAACTGACCCCGCGCAAACGGGCGCTCCCTCTTCGTTCGGGTCATTCGGAGCCGTGCAAGCTGCCCCGCAGCCCGGCGCGAATCGCGCCGGGTTCCCTGCGGATAGCAAGCCCTCCGCGGCACTACTGATGGCCGTGGTTAACCTTTCGTTAGCAAATTGCGCTGCATCTTCCGGAAACGGAGAATCCGCAATGTACTCAAGCCGCGACGCATTCGAGAACGATTTCTGTCCGGTCCGTGACGAGCTGCTCGGCGAGATGTATCGGGCCAACGCCAACGGCCTGCCGCTTCTGGTGGAGAGCGTTTCGTCCGACGTCCGCGCCATGCTGGCGCTGTTCTGCTACCGCCGCAGCCACCTCCACGCGCTGGCGCTGGCGGTCGCGGCGAGCTGCACCGAACGCGAACTGGTCTATTTCGGCGGCCGGGTCGGTTCCACGCTCTATGCGTTGTCGCGCGAACCTGCTGCCCGTTCTGCCTCATCGTCATCCAGCCCCGGTCGCAAGCCGATCACGCTCTCGACAAAGCCGCTCGCGACCTTCAAGCCGATCGAGGACGAGGCCGACGACGAGGATATTGCCGACGCGGTGACGGCGTAAGGCCCTGCTCAACCCGCCAGCGCCGGCAGCCCGTGCCGCCTTCGCGCCATCGCGCATTCGACATCGCCTGGCATGCAGGTGCGGCACACCTCGGGCCGAACTGCATAGATCAGGCAGGCCGTCGCCTCGCCGATCGTGCCTGACAGCGCCGAACAGCGGTCGCCGTCGCAGCGCATGCCGGACAGCCTTTCGTTGACGAAGTTTTCCGGAATCAGGTCGAGCGCCGAATCATCCTCGATCGTAAAACGCGGCCAGTTCTCCGAGTAGCTGCAGCAGGCGCCGCAGGCCTGGCAGGGGCTTTCGCTATCGGTGTCGATTCCGGACATGTCCCGCGTTTAGCCGTGAATCGCGGCTGCGGCCAGCGCTCTCATGTATCCTTCGGCGCCTCCCAGACCAGGCTGCGCCGCCATTTCGCGCGCAGGATGTCGCGCCGCTCGGGGTATTTTTCCTCGTGGTAGACCGCATCGACGACGCGGTCGGTGCGAAAACTGCGAAAATCCTTGCGCAGTTCGCACCACGCCGCGAGGATTCGCACCGCCTCGTGGTAGCCGACCGCGATCGGCCAGATCGTGCGCTGGCTGTCGCGGCCGTGCTCGTCGCGATAGTTCAGCGTGATCTTGCGGCCCTCGTGGATCTGCGCCCGCGTCCGCACCATGTCGATGCGGTCGGGCTCCCGATTCCAGGCCCGCCGGGCGCGGCTGGCCGGCTCCAGCACGAACGGGCGCAGCCGCTCGGGCACGGTCTCGGCGACCTTCGCCATCAGGTCCTGCGCGGCGCGCGCCAGCGCCGGATCGGCATGGCCGACCACCCATTGCGCGCCGAGCACGCAGGCCTCGATCTCGTCGGGCGTCAGCATCAAGGGCGGCAGGTCGAAGCCTTTTTCCAGGATGTAACCCACGCCGGCCTCGCCGCGGATCGGAACCCGCTGTTCGATCAGTGTCGTGATGTCGCGATAGATCGTCCGCTTCGACGTCTCCAGCTCGGCGGCAATCGCGTCCGCCGTCAGCGGTTTGCGGGTACGGCGAAGCACCTGGATGATCTGAAACAGCCGGTCGGCCCGTCGCATGGCTCAAGCTCTTCTCTGAAAGCGTCTGCCCCATGCTGACAGCATGTTGGCAGCAGGGGGTGGGTATATCCGGACAACACCTCAAGTGAAGGGAATTTGTCCATGACGATTTTCAGTGAATTTGGCCAGCGCGAAAACCGGGCGGCTTCGACCAAGGCGAGAGGGTTCGCCTTCGAGCAGCTCGTTTCGATCCACGACACGACCCTCGACATGCGCTGGGCGATGATCCAGCTCGCGTGGCGCTCGTTCACGGCAATGTGTGCGTTCGCGCAAGGGCAGCTCGTTGCGTCGGTGCGCAAGGCGCGCGCGCCGCGGCCGGAAGGGCGCGGCGAGCATTGCTGCTGCTGACACCATGGTGGCAGCAGGGGGGCGCTAAGCCCAAAATTGCGTTTTTGGAAGAGTGGAGACCAGCATGATCGTCCTCTATGGCTTCGGCGCCGGTTTTGGCCTGCCCGAGATCAGCCCCTTCGTGACCAAGACCGAGGTCCAGCTGAAGATGGCCGGTCTCGGCTATCGCAAGGAAAAGGCAAAACCGCCGGCCTCGCCGAAGGGACAGTTGCCCTACATCGTGGACGACGCCGAGACGATCGCCGATTCCACCTTCATCCGCGCGCATCTCGAAGCCAAATACGGTTTTGATTTCGATGCGCCGCTCAGCCTGCAGGCGCGCGCTCAGGCCTGGGCCTTCGAGCGGATGATCGAGCACCACGTCTATTGGGCGCTGGTCGGCGCACGCTGGGTCGATGCCGACAACTTTGCCAAGGGGCCCGCGCATTTCTTCGACGGCGCGCCGGCTCACCTCCGTGAAAAGATGCGTGAGGACGCTCAGTTTCGCGTCGCCGAGAATTATCTTCTCTCGGGCTTGGGCCGTCACGCGCCGGAAGAGGACACGGACCTCGCCGTCCGCTCGCTGTTCGCGCTCTCGGTGCAACTCGGCGACAAGCCGTTCCTGATGGGCGAGACGCCCTGCGGATTGGACGCCACCGCCTTCGGCGCGCTCGCCGGAATCTTGACCCCGTTCTTCGAGTCGCAACTCCGGCAGCGCACTGAGCAGTTCGCCAACCTCACCGCCTATGTTGACCGGATGATGCTGCTGTACTATCCGGAATTCGCCTGGGCGCCGGTGCAGCAGGCCGCCTGATCACTGCGTCGCCGTGGCGGACTGGCCCTTCAACGCGGCCAGTTCCGCCTCGAGCTCGGCGATGCGGCCGTCGCGGACGGCGAGCGCCTGGGCGACATCGGCCGCATCGAATTTTTGCGGGATGTGCTGCGGACAGTTGGTGTCCCAGGCCGAGATCCTGAACAGGATCACCTGCTCGGGCCGCGCCTTGTAGCCCTGCGGCATCAGCGAATCCGTCAGCGCCGGATCGTCCTCCACCACGCGCGCCTCGCCCCAGATTTTCACACGCCGCCGGTGCGCGTAGTCCATCACGAAAATATTCGCCTTCGGATTCTCCGACAGGTTGCCCTGCGTGATGTACTGCCGGTTGCCGCTGTAGTCGGCGAACGCGATGGTGTTCCTGTCGAGGATTTTCACAAAACCCTTCGGCCCGCCGCGGTGCTGGATGTAGGGCTGGCCGTCGGCGGTGGCGGTCGCGAGGAAGAAGCTGTCGGTCTCGGCAAGGAAGCCGGCGAGATTTTCGTCGATTTCGGTGCGCCAGCCGCCGCGGGCCTCGACATTGGCGTAGCCCTGCCGGGAGCCCTTTCGACTCTGGATCGCCTTCACCGCCGGGGTAAAGGCGACGTCGCTGGAATAGGCGTGAACGTCTGACAAGTGAGCCTCCTTCGAACCTGGTTTTCGGCGGAGCGCGCGGCGCATCCCGTGACGGCCGCGCGCCCCGAAACTATGCGGCCCTGGCGGTGACAACCGGAAAATCGATCTCGGTCTTCGCGACTTCGTTGACATAGTTGGTCAGCGTGTTGAGCGCGACATGCAGCACGATCTCGATCAGCTGCGCGTCGTCGTAACCGGCATCCCTGACCGCTTCGATGTCGGCGTCAGAGACGTGACCACGCGAATTCACCAGCTTGACGGCGAAGCCGACCGCTGCATCCGCCTTGGCATCGCCTGAGCGACCGTCGCGATTGGCGGCGATCTCCTCGTCCGAGAGTTTTGCGAGGTTCCTGCCGAGATAGCTGTGGGCGGAGAGGCAGTAACTGCAGCCGTTGATCTCGGCCACGGCCAGCGCGATTCGCTCGCGGGTCGCGGCCTCGAGCGTGCCCTTGGCCAGCGCGCCATTCAGGCCGAGATAGCCTTCGAGTGCGGCAGGGCTGTTGCCGACCAGCCGGAACAGGTTCGGCACCACGCCGAGCTGCTTCTTGACCGCCTGCAACAGCGGCTGGGATGCGGCAGGAGAGGCCTCGATCGAGGCGGGGGTAGTGAGGCGGGGCATCGCGGGATTCCTCCGGGTTCAAGTGGGGGCAAGCGCCTGCTTGCCATGAGCCCAAGATGACGTCCGTCGATCCTAAGAACAATTATGTCAGTTGACACTTCACTATTGCTGAATATGAAATAATCGAATGAACCGTATCGATGCCATGCAGGCCTTTGTCATGGTGGCCGATCTGCAGGGATTTGCACCCGCGGCGCGCAAGCTTCGGCTGTCGCCTTCGGGGGTGACGCGGCTGGTCGCAGCGCTGGAGGATCGGCTCGGCGCGCGGCTGCTGCAGCGGACGACGAGAAAGGTCGCGTTGACGGATGTCGGCGCGCGCTATCTCGAACGGGCCCGCCGGATCCTGGCCGATGTCGAGGAAGCCGAACGCGCGGCCGAAGGCGAGCGCACACGGCCCAGCGGCAAGCTGGTGGTTTCGGCGCCGGTCGGCTTCGGCCGCCTGCACGTCAGCCCGTTGATGTCGGCCTACCTGGCGCGCCATCCCGATGTGTCCGGGGAACTGCGGCTCGAGGATCGCATGGTCAGCCTGGTCGAGGACGGCGTCGACCTCGCAGTGCGGATCGGTCAACTCGCCGATTCCAGCCTGGTGGCGCGCCAGGTCGGCGAGATGCGACGGATCGTGGTGGCTTCGCCCGGCTATCTCAAGCGGCGCGGCGAGCCGAAGATGCCCGAAGCGATCGCCGCGCACGACACCATCCAGTTCGGCGCCACCGCCGGGATGGCCGACTGGCGCTTTGCCGTGGACGGCCGCGAGGTCCGCGCGGCCATCATGCCGCGTTTCGTCACCAACAGCGCGGATGCGGCGGTCCTGCATGCCGAGCAGGACGGTGGCCTGACGCGGGTGCTGGCCTATCAGGCCGCCGATTCGATCAAGCGCGGCCGGGTCAAGGTCGTGTTGACCCAATTCGAACAGCCGGCGCTGCCGATCCACATCGTCTATCCGACCTCGCGGCTGCTGTCGGCGAAAGTCCGGACCTTCATCGACCTCGTGACCGAGACCGCCGACTGGCATTTCGGTTAGGACACCGGCTCCTTCTTCGGCACCACGCGGAACGTGGCGTTGGCCCGCGCGATCACGACGCCGTCCGCCTTGATCAGGCTCTGCACGAAGCAGATGGTCTTGCCGGTTTTCACCACGTCGCTCTCGACCGCGAGCCATTGCCCGACTTCGGCGCTGCCGATGAAATCGACCGCCAGCGAGATCGTCACCAGCGACGACACGCCGCCCATCACGTGGGCGCAGGAATGGCCCATGGCGTTGTCGGCGAGTGCTGCGATCAGGCCGCCATGGATCAGGCCGCGGCCGTTGGTGTGCGGTTTGGCGAGGCGCAGACCGATGATCACGGCCTTGTCGGTGGTCTTTGAATACAGCGGCTCCCAGGGATCGGTGAGCGGGCTTCGGCGGCTGCGCCGCTCGAAACCTTCGGGGATGTCGTCGGTCATGTCGGGCTCGCGTGTTGACGGCGTTGCCGGCCATTGAACGCAACGCGCGGGCGAAGTCACCGCCTACAAAGTTTTAAACGGGATTTTTGGCGGCGTTTGAAAATGGGTGCGCAGCAACGCGATGCCGTAGGGTGGGCAGAGGAGCCTAAGCGACGTGCCCACCATCCATCTCCGAATACGCTGAGAGAGATAGTGGGCACGCCCCTCGGGCGCGCATTCGCGCGACCGCTGGCTTCTGCCCACCCTGCGGCGCCGCGTTAAAACGGCAGCCCCACGTAATTCTCCGACAGCGACGCCGACGCCGCCTTCGAGTTGACCACATACTCCAGCTCGGCCAACTGAATCCGTGCGCCGAATTCGCCCTCGTCGGGGAATTTGTGCAGCATGGAAGTCATCCACCAGGAGAAGCGAACGGCTTTCCAGACCCGCGCCAGCGCTCTTGCCGAATAGCCGTCGATGCCGGCCGAAGACTTTTCGTCGTAATATTCGCGGATCGCCTGCGACAGATAGTGCACGTCGCTGGCGGCGAGGTTCAGTCCCTTGGCGCCCGTCGGCGGCACGATATGGGAGGCGTCGCCGGCCAGGAACATCCGGCCGAAGCGCATCGGCTCGGCGACGAAGCTGCGCAACGGCGCGATGCTCTTTTCGATCGAAGGGCCGGTGACGAGTTCGTCGGCCGCCTTCTGGTCGATCCGCCGCTTCAGCTCATCCCAGAACCGCTCGTCCGGCCATTGTGCGATGTCGTCATCGAGCGGGCATTGCACGTAATAGCGGCTGCGTTTGGTCGAGCGCATGGTGCAGAGCGCAAAGCCGCGCGGGTGGTTGGAATAGATCAGCTCGGGGCTGACCGGCGGCGTGTCGGAGAGGATGCCGAGCCAGCCGAACGGGTAGACCCGCTCATAGGTCTTGATCGCCGACGGTTTGACGCTGGCACGGCTGACGCCGTGAAAACCGTCGCAGCCGGCGATGAAATCGCATTCGATCTCATGCGTAACGCCGTCCTTGACGTAGCTGACGCGCGGCCGGTCGGTGTCGAAATCATGCGGCGTCACGTCGGCCGCCTCGTAGACGGTGGCAAGGCCCGCGGCCTTGCGGGCATTCATTAGGTCCAGCGTCACCTCGGTCTGGCCGTAGATCATCACGGTCTTGCCGGTGGCGCCATGCATGTCGATGCGGTGTCGTGCGCCGCCGAACGCCAGTTCGACGCCATGATGCACCAACCCTTCGCGATGGGCGCGCGCGCCGGCGCCGGCCTCGTCGAGCAGCGCCACCGTGCCTTCCTCGAGCAGCCCGGCGCGGATGCGGCTCAACACATATTCCGCGGTCTGGCGCTCCAGGATGACGTTGTCGACGCCGTAAAGGCGCAATAGTTGCCCAAGCAACAATCCCGCCGGACCTGCGCCTATGATTGCTACTTTTGTCCTCACCCGGCTCTCCCGATCGATTTAGTCGACAGGTCGGTCGCCTGCGGACTTGCCGTGATAATTATATCATATAACAGTCTTAGCAAAGCACGTTGGCGCAAAACCGCGAACGTCGTTTGTTGCACTGCAAAACGGTGCGGCCGGGTGCCCGTCTTGAAAAAACGGGCAAGCTAGATAACATGTTAAATAAAGGGGCCGTGTAGCAAAGGCCCCGGCATCCGAGGGGAGAGACGTCCATGAGAAAAGCGTTGTTGGCGCTGCTGCTTGCCGCCGCCGTCACGCCTGCGCTGGCGCAGGAAAAGACCTTTGAACTCAAACTGTCGCATTGGGTGCCGGCATCGCACCCGCTGCAGAAGGCGCTGGAGGAGTGGGGCGCCGCGGTGGAGAAAGAATCCGGCGGCACCATCAAGTCAAAGGTGTTTCCGGCGCAGCAGCTCGGCAAGGCGTTCGACCATTACGACATGGCGCGCGACGGCATTGCCGACGTCACCTACGTCAATCCCGGCTACCAGCCCGGCCGGTTCCCGATCATCGGCGCCGGCGAGCTGCCGTTCCTGATGTCGGACGCCAAGGGCGGCTCGATGGCGCTCGACGCCTGGTACCGGAAATACGCCGAGAAGGAGATGAAGGACGTCAAGTTCTGCCTCGCCTTCATCCATTCGCCCTCGTCGTTTCACTCCCGCACCAAGAAGATCGTCACGCCCGAGGACATCAAGGGCATGAAGATCCGCCCGGCCCACGCCACGATGGCGAATTTCGTGACGCAACTGGGCGGCACCAATGTGCAGTCGTCGGCGCCCGAAGTGCGCGACATCATCGAGCGCGGCGTCGCCGACGCCGTCACCTTCCCGTGGGGCTCGGTGGTGCTGTTCGGTATCGACAAGGTGACGAAGTATCACATGGACGCGCCGCTCTACGTCACGACCTTCGCTTTCGTGATGAACAAGGACAAATACAACCAGATGTCCGAGAAGCAGAAGAAGGCGATCGACAACAACTGCAGCACGGAAGCCGCCGGCCGCGTCGGCGAACCCTGGGGCAAGTTCGAGGATACCGGCATCGAGAAGATCAAGGCGATGTCCGGCCACGAGGTCTACAAGATCACGCCGGAGCAGACCGCGGCGTGGAAGAAGGCCGCCGAGCCGCTGGTCAAGACCTGGGGTGAGGGCGTCAAAAAGAACGGCGGCGACCCGGACGCGGCGCTGACCGAGCTCAAGGCCTCGCTGACCAAGTACAACGCGCTCGCGAAGTAACCGTCAGCGACGTATATCGGCGGCGGGAGTGCTCCTGCCGCCGCCATCCTCCCAACATCGCCAGCCGTTCGGAGCGGACATGAATCGCGCGTGGATGGATCGTTTCATCGATACCATCGAATGGATCGCCGCCGGCTTCGTCGGTATCGTGGCGCTCAACATCTTCATCGGCGTCTTGCTGCGCAACACGCTGAACTATTCGATCCCCGATGCCTTCGACATCGGGCGCATGCTGCTCGGCATCCTGATCTTCTGGGGCATCGCCGCCACCTCCTATCGCGGCGGCCATATCACCGTCGACCTGGTCTGGGCCAATGTCGGCCCGAAATACCAGCGCATGATCGACGTGTTCGCGACGCTGGTGCTGCTGTTCGTGGTGTCGGTGCAGACCTGGACGCTGTTCGACAAGGTGCGCACCACCTACAACGACAACGTCCTCACCTTCGACATGCACATGCCGACCTGGCCGTTCTTCGCGGTCGCCTGGGCCGGCGACGGCGCGGCCGTGCTGCTGATCGCAATCCGCACCTACCGGCTGATTTTCCACCCCGAAGACATCCACGACGCCAAGACCGAGACGGTAGAGTAGTTTCATGAGTACAGATGCGGTCGCCGTCCTCGGATTCGTCGCGCTGTTCGCGCTGATGCTGCTGCGCGTGCCGGTCGGCATGGCGATGGGCCTCGTCGGCGTCTGCGGCTTCGGCTATCTGGTCGGCTTCGCGCCGGCGCTGAAGCTGGTCGGGCAGACCTCGATGCGCACGGTCACCGACTATACGTTCGGCGTGATCCCGATGTTCCTGCTGATGGGAACGTTCGTCAGCAACTCCGGCATGAGCAAGGAACTGTTCCGCGCCGCCAACGCCTTTCTCGGCCATCTCCGCGGCGGGCTGGGAATTGCAACCGTCGCGGCCTGCGGCGGCTTTGCCGCGATCTGCGGTTCGTCGGTGGCGACGGCGGCGACGTTCTCCGCGGTGGCCTATCCGGAAATGCGCCGCTTCGGCTACCCGCAATCCTTTGCCACCGGCGTGATCGCGGCCGGCGGCACGCTCGGCGCGATGCTGCCGCCGTCTACGGTGCTCGCGGTCTACGGCATCATCACCGAGCAGGACATCGGCAAACTGTTCATCGCCGGCATCATCCCCGGCATCCTCGCGATGGTGATGTACATTTTGACCATCACGCTGATCGGATGGGTTCGTCCTGACTTTCTGCCGAAGGGACCGCAGACGACGTGGCGCGAGCGCTTCGCCGGCCTGAAGAACATCTGGGCGCCGGTGTTGCTGTTCATCTTCGTGATCGGCGGGTTGTATGGTTTGCCGTTCCTGCCGCGCTTCACACCGACCGAAGCCGGCGGCGTCGGCGCCACCGGCGCATTCCTGATCGGCCTGGCCACGGGGCGGCTGAACAAGGAAAAGATCCTGGCCTCGCTGCTGCAGGCGACCCGCACCGCGGCCGCGGTCTTCACCGTGCTGATCGGCGCGCTGATCTTCGGCTATTTTCTCACGGTAACGCAGACCCCGCAGAAGGTGACCGAACTGCTGACCGGTCTCGGCCTCGGCCCCTACGGGATTCTGGCGCTGATCATGGTGATGTACCTGGTGCTGGGCTGCCTGATGGACGCCATGGCCATGATCATCCTCACCGTGCCGATCATCTTCCCCGTGATCATGCATCTCGGCTTCGATCCGATCTGGTTCGGCGTCATCATCGTGATGACGGTCGAACTCGGCCTGATCCATCCGCCGGTCGGGATGAACGTGTTCGTCATCAAGAGCGTGGTGAAGGACGTGTCGTTCTCGACGATCTTCCGCGGCGTGCTGCCGTTCGTGGCGACCGACCTGATCCGGCTGGTGATCCTGATCGCATTCCCGATACTGGCGCTGTGGCTGCCGCAGCGCATGGCCGGATAGGGGGCCCGATGACACCGCAACTCGAGACCAGATACGTCTTCACCATCACCGCGCGGATCGGCAGCGTCACCTCGGCCGGCGAGATCGGCACCGGGGTGCGCCGGATCATCCCGATCGTCGGCGGCGACGTGAAGGGCGACGTCAACGGCAAGGTGCTGCCGTTCGGCGCCGACTTCCAGATCATCCGGCCGAACGAACTGATCGAACTCGAAGCCAAATACGCCTTCGAGACCGACGACGGCGCGATCGTCTATGTCGAGAACAAGGGTATCCGTTTCGGACCGGTCGAACTGCTGCAAAAACTCAAGCGCGGCGAGCCGGTCGATCCCAAACTGATCTATTTCCGCACCGTGCCGAAATTCGAGACCGGCGCGGAAAAATATCGCTGGCTGATGGAAAACCTCTTCCTCGGCTCCGCCGCCCGCCACGCCGACCGCGTCGTCATCGACGTCCACCAGGTACTGTGACGTTTCTTACCCGCCCCTCGAGGGGGCGGGTCGTCACGCATCGCAAGATGTGTGGCGGGGTGGGGTGACAGACTATCCGCGAATGATCTGTTGGCTGGATTGACGATCTTTCCACATCCAACAGAGAATGCGCGGATGGTCTGTCACCCCACCCCGACTTGCATTCGCTTCGCGAACGCAAGCCGACCCGCCCCCTCGAGGGGCGGGTGAAAAGCAATCTCTGCGACCAATTGGCACGACGGGCAAATCACCAAAAACCTGTCCATCCTATCCCGCGAAAATATTCCGCTTTCGTTCTCGCGCAAATCAGCGGCATAACCCCGCCCGTCTCGTTGCGAGATGAGGGGCGTTGGCCATCGTCACGAACGTGCAATGGGATGCGATGGACGCTGAGGGCGTGATGGACGCTCATGCCGGATGCGTACGGCGAAGTCGTGTGGTTCGGGCGCCGCGGTGCTGGCGCCAAGTCTGCGTGAAGGAGCGCGGGCGACGGAGGCAAAAGAGCCGTTCTCCGCGAAGAGCACGATATAAACCGTAAAGCCATTGCGCAGGGAAGGCCGGGCTGCTCCCGCCGAACCTGTATGCTCGTGTGCATCCTCTTGCCAAAGCGCAAACGGCACACGGGACCGCGGGTGCGGCGCGCACCCGGCCTTTCCTGCGCCCTCTCATTGGAGGGCGGACATGACTGCCGGCAAAACTCGGGCAAAAACCTGCCGCGAGGCCGCGAGGCCGTATCCTCCGGCGTATCGCACGGCACGCGCAAAGCCACGGCTTGACTACCGCGTGCCGAGATCGTTATAAAACATAATTATTCTGGACAGGACACAATGTCGCCCATGGGAAACGCCACCTCCGCCGCGGGGTCATCCGGCCTGCTTGCGATCGAGCAGAAAGGCGCGGTACTGACCGTGGGCCTCAACCGACCCGCCAAGCGCAATGCGCTGAACGACGGCATTATCCTCGCGATCCAGGATTGCTTCGCCAATCTGCCCGACGACATCGGCGCGGTGGTCATTCATGGCGTCGGCGACCATTTTTCGTCCGGCCTCGATCTTTCCGAACTGACCGAACAGGATGCTACCGAAGGGCTGCGCCATTCGCAGATGTGGCACCGAGTGTTCGATCGCATCCAGTACAGCCGCGTGCCGGTCATTGCCGCGCTGAAGGGCGCCGTGATCGGCGGCGGGCTCGAGCTTGCCTGTGCGGCGCATATCCGCGTTGCCGAGCCATCGGCCTATTTCGCGCTACCCGAGGGCCAGCGCGGCATCTTCGTCGGCGGCGGCGGCTCGGTGCGGCTGCCGCGCTTGATCGGGGTGCCGCGAATGGTCGACATGATGCTGACCGGCAGGGTCTATTCGGCGACCGAGGGTTCCGCATATGGTTTTTCGCAATATCTGACCGAGGCCGGCGGCGCGCTGCCCAAGGCGCTGGAACTGGCGGAGCGGGTGGCGGCGAATGCGCCGCTGACCAATTTCGCCGTGCTGCAGGCGCTGCCGATGATCGCGGAGGCCAATCCGCAGACCGGCCTGCTGATGGAATCGCTGATGGCGACGGTGGCGCAGAGCGACAAGGAGGCCAAGCGCCGGATTCGTGCCTTCCTCGACCACAAGACCGCAAAGGTAAAGCCGACCTGACATGAGCGCCACGTCCAGCATGTCGTCCGACCAGGCCTCGCGCGCAACGCATCCGTTGCGCCCGATCTCGTTCGGTACGCCCGCGGTGCACGTCGAGCGGCGCGATGACGGCACGGTCTATCTGCGCCCGAAGGCGCCATTGCTGGATTATCCGGTGCGCATCACCGATCGGCTGCACCACTGGGCAGCCACGAGCCCCGACCGGGTGTTCATGGCCGAGCGCAACGCCGCGCGGGGCTGGCGCCAGATCACCTATGCCGAGCTGCTGGCCTCGTCTCGGCATATCGCCTCCGCGCTGCTGGCGCGCGGCCTGTCGGCCGAGAAGCCCGTCATCATCCTCTCCGGCAATTCGATCGACCATGCGCTGGTCGCGTTCGGCGCGCTCTATGCCGGGATTCCGTTCTGCCCGCTGTCGCCGGCCTATTCGCTGGTGTCGCGCGACTACGGCAAGCTCGGCTATCTGATGAAACTGCTGACGCCCGGCCTCGTCTTTGCCGACGACGCCGGCAGGTTCGCCGATGCGCTGGCGGCCAACGTAGCCCCGGGAGTCGAAATCGCCGCCTCGTTCGGCGAGATTCCGGGGCGCGACGTGACGATGCTCGCGGACCTGATGGCGGCGCCGTTGCACCCGGACCTCGAGGCCGTCCACGCCGCCATCGGCCCGGACACGATCGCGAAATTCCTGTGCACCTCCGGTTCGACCGGCAGCCCCAAGGCCGTCATCAACACCCAGCGCATGATCTGCGCCAACCAGGTGATGCTGCGCGAGACGCTGGCGTTCCTGAAGGACGAGCCGCCGGTCATCGTCGACTGGCTGCCGTGGAACCATACGTTCGGCGGCAACCACAATATCGGGCTGACGCTGTACAATGGCGGCTCGATGTATCTCGACGAGGGCAAGCCGATGCCGGGCGGCATCGAGGAGACCGTGCGCAATCTCCGCGAAATTTCGCCGACGGTCTATTTCAACGTGCCGAAGGGCTATGAATCGCTGCTGCCTTATCTGCGCGACGATGCCGCCCTGCGCAAGAAGTTCTTCGCGCGTCTCCATGCGATGTTCTTCTCGGGCGCCGCGCTGTCGGGCTTCGTCTGGAACAGCCTCGATGAATTATCGGTGCAGGAAACCGGCTATCGCGTGCCGATGCTGACCGGCCTCGGCGCCACCGAGACCTCGCCGTTCTTCATGTCGGTCAATCCGTTCACCAGCCGGTCCGGCCATGTCGGGCTGCCGGTTTCGGGCAACGACGCCAAGCTCGTTCCCAACAACGGCAAGCTCGAGGTCCGCGCCAAGGGGCCGAACGTGATGCCGGGCTACTGGCGTCAGCCCGAGATGACCGCGAAGGCCTTCGATGAGGAAGGTTTCTACAGACTCGGCGATGCGCTGAAGCCGGTCGATCCAGACGATTTCAACGCCGGTTTCGATTTCGACGGCCGCATCGGCGAGGATTTCAAGCTGGCCAGCGGCACCTGGGTCAGCGTAGGCCCGCTGCGCGCGCGCTTCGTCGCGGCCTGTGCGCCCCTGGTGCGCGACGTCGTGATCGCCGGCATCAACCGCGACGAGATCTCCGCGCTGGTCGTGCTCGACCTCGACGGCTGCCGCCTGATCAATCCGACGCTGCCGCTGGATGACCTCGCCGCTGCGGCGGCCGACCCGCTGATCCGCGATGCGTTCCGTGAACGGTTCGAGAAGCTGTTGGAGAGCGCCACCGGCTCCTCGACCCGGATTGTGCGCGCCGTCCTGCTCGATACGCCGCTGTCGATCGATCGCGGCGAAGTCACCGACAAGGGCTCGATCAACCAGCGCGCGGTGCTCGACAACCGCAGCGCGCTGATCGACGCAATCTATTCGCCTGCGCCGCCGGCGCAGGTCATTTCGCTGTAGCTGAACTCGCATAAGAGCCTGTCAGGGAGAACGCCATGCAGTTGAAGGATCAGGCCGCCATCGTCACCGGCGGCGCATCGGGATTGGGCGCCGCCACCGCGCGGCGGCTCGCCGCGCAGGGCGCCAAGGTTGCCGTGTGCGATCTCAACGCCGACCTCGCGCAGAAGGTGGCCGCCGAGATCGGAGGCCTCGCCGTGGTCTGCGACGTTTCCGACGCCGCCTCCGCGGAAGACGCGGTCGCCAAGGCCGCGGCGGCGCATGGCCCGGCGCGCGTGCTGGTGAACTGCGCAGGCATCGGCGTCGCCAAGCGCGTGATCGGCAAGGATGGTCCGATGGCGCTCGGCGATTTCGACCGGGTGATCAAGGTCAATCTGATCGGCTCCTTCAACATGCTGCGGCTGGTGACGGCGCCGATGTCGAAGCTGGAGCCGCTTTCGACCGGCGAGCGCGGCGTGGTGATTTCCACGGCCTCGGTCGCGGCCTATGACGGCCAGATCGGCCAGTCGGCCTATTCAGCCTCCAAGGGCGGCATCGTCGCCATGACGCTGCCGATCGCGCGCGAACTCGCGCAGTTCGGCATTCGCGTGCTGACGATCGCGCCCGGCCTGTTCCTCACGCCGCTGCTCGCCAACCTGCCGCAGGAGGCGCAGGATTCGCTGGCCGCCTCGATCCCGTTCCCGCGCCGGCTCGGCCAGGCCGACGAGTTTGCCTCGCTCGTCCTGCACATGGTCGACAACCCCTATCTGAACGGCGAGGTGGTGCGTCTCGATGCCGCGCTTCGCATGGCGCCGCGTTAGGATCATCATCGTGTTCGTCAACAAGCGCGACGTGCAGATCCAGTGGGGCGACTGCGACCCCGCCAACATCGTCTACTACCCGCGCTACTTCGCGATGTTCGACGACTCGACCTCGATCATGTTCGAAGCCGCTGGCTACTCCAAGCAGGACATCGTCCACAAATACGGTCTGGTCGGCATCCCGATGGTGGATACACGTGCGAAATTCCATATCCCGTCCACCCATGGCGACTGGATCAGGATCGAAAGCCGGATCGAGAGCTTCAAGCGATCCTCATTCGAGGTGCTTCACAACGTGTTCAAGGGCGACCGGCTTGCGATCGAGGCGTGGGAGACCAGGGTGCTGGTCGGCAGGCACCCCGACGACGCCGAGAAGCTGAAATCGGCTCCGATGCCGCCGGAGATCATCGAGCGATTCATGCGGGGCTGACTTGGTTGCCTGCATAACCTAAAGAAGGGGCTGAACAGCCCGCGAACTTGACTTAAATCCATAAATAGAAACCAAGGGAGGAATGAATGAAGAAGGCGCTTCTGTCCGCGGCAGCCGTCGCCGCGGCTCTCGCTCTGCCGGGCTCGCCCGCGCTGGCGCAAACCAGCGAAATCACCATCGGCATTTCCGTCACCACGACCGGGCCCGCGGCGGCGCTCGGCATCCCCGAGCGCAACGCGCTCGATTTCGTGCCGAAGGAGATCGGCGGGGTGCCGCTCAAGATCATCGTGCTCGATGACGGCGGCGATCCGACGGCAGCGACCACCAATGCGCGTCGCTTCGTGACGGAATCCAAGGCCGACATCATCATGGGCTCCTCGACCACGCCGCCGACGGTTGCGGTCTCCACCGTCGCCAACGAGGCCGGCATTCCGCATTTCGGCCTCGCGCCGTTCCCGATCAACGATGCCCGCATGAAGTGGTCGGTTGCCATGCCGCAGCCGATCCCGATCATGGGCAAGGTGCTGTACGAGCACATGAAGGCGCACGGCATCAAGACCGTCGGCTATATCGGCTACTCCGATTCCTACGGCGACCTCTGGGTCAATGACTTCAAGGCGCAGGCCGTTCCGATGGGCCTGACCATGGCGACCGAAGAGCGTTTTGCCCGTCCCGACACCTCCGTCGCCGGGCAGGTGCTGAAGCTCGTCGCCGCCAATCCCGATGCCGTGCTGGTCGGCGCATCCGGCACCGCAGCGGCGCTGCCGCAGACCACGCTGCGCGAGCGCGGTTACAAGGGGCTGATCTACCAGACCCACGGCGCCGCCAGCATGGACTTCATCCGCATTGCGGGGGCTGCCGCCGAAGGCGTGATCATGGCGTCGGGTCCGGTGATGTCCCCGGAAACTCAGCCCGACACCGCGCTGACCAAGAAGCCCGGTCTCGCGCTAAACACCGCCTACGAAGCCAAATACGGCGCCAACAGCCGCAGCCAGTTCGCCGGGCATTCCTACGACGCGTTCGAGGTGCTGAAGCGGATCGTCCCGGTGGCGCTGAAGAAGGCGAAGCCCGGCACGCCGGAATTCCGCGAGGCGCTGCGCCAGGCCATGTTGACCGAGAAGGACATCGCCGCCAGCCAGGGCGTCTACAACTTCACCGAAAAGGATCGCTACGGCCTCGACGACCGCTCGCGCATCATCCTGACGGTGAAGGACGGCAAGTACGTCCCGGCGAAGTAGCGACGAAACGGCAGGGTGGGCAAAGCTTTCGCCTTCGCTCGAAGAGCGTAGGCGGAAGCGGGCCCAATATTTTTGCCAGGGAAGGGAAGATGGTGGGCACGGCGCAAGAGCGCCTTTGCCCGCCCTGCATTCAACCGCCCGTCGCGATCAGCAGCGACGGCGCCGCATGCGAGGTCGCACTCTCGACGCGCTCGCGCATTCGCCGCGCCTGGCACGCAACGTAATCGATCAGCCACCGTTCGAATGTGTCGGGCGCCATGGCCGACGCGCAGAGATAGCCCTGAACGACGTCGCAGCCGAGCCCGGCCAGCAATTGTCGCTGCCCCTCGGTCTCGACGCCCTCCGCGACCACGGTCATTTTCAGGCTCTGGCCGACACGGACGACGGCGGTGGTGATGGCGAGCGCGCTGGCGTCGTTCTCGATGTCGCGCATGAAGCTGCGGTCGATCTTCAATTCGCGGATCGGCAGGTGCGCCAGCCGGCTCAGGCTCGAATAGCCGGTGCCGAAATCGTCCAGCGACAGGCCGACGCCGAGTTCGCGTATCGCGTTCATGGTGCGGATGGCGGCCGAACGTTCGTTCAGCAGTACGCCTTCCGTGATCTCCAGCATCAATGCATCGGGCGGCAGGCCGTTGGCCGCGATGGTCTCCGCCACCAGGGTCGCAAGCTTCGCGTTCTGGAAATTCAGCGGCGACATGTTGACCGCGACGCAGGGGATGTCCAGTCCGGCACGCCGCCACGCAGCCATCTGCCGGCACGCTTCGCGGATCGACCACAGGCCGATCTGCTCGATCAGGCCGACTTCTTCCGCCAGCGGAATGAATCTCGATGGCGGCACCTCGCCGAGGTCGGGATCGTGCCAGCGCGCCAGCGCCTCGACGCCGTGCAGCGCACCGTCGAGGGTTCGGGTCTGCGGCTGATAGACGAGCTTCAGCTGGTTGTTGGCAATGGCGCTGCGCAGCGCGGCGCTGAGGACGAGGCGCTGCTCCGCGAGCCGGTTCATGTCGGCGCTGAAGAAACGATGGGTGGAGCGGCCGGCCTGCTTGGCCTTGTACATCGCCGCGTCGGCCTGCTGCATCAGCGTATCGATGTCGGAGGCGTTGTCGGGATAGATGCTGATGCCCATGCTGGCCGAGATCGGTACCTGGCGGTTGTCGATCCACAGCGGCGACGCCAGTGCCTCGGTGATGCCGGAGGCGACGAGCGAAGCGCGGGCCGGATCGGAATCCGGCAAGACGATCACGAATTCGTCGCCGCTCAGGCGTCCCAGCAGGTCGTGCGGCTGGATGCACGAACGCAGCCGCTTGGCGAACTCGACGAGCAGGGCGTCGCCGACCGAATGCCCGAGGCTGTCGTTGACGTCCTTGAAGTGATCGAGGTCGAGAAAGATCAGCGCGATCTGCTTGTCGGAACGATCCTCGACGACCCGGTCGATCAGTTGCCGTAGCTGGGCGCGGTTGGGCAGCCCGGTCAGCATGTCATGGTAGGCAAGACGTGCGATCTGCGCCCGCGCCTCCTTGCGTTCGATCGCCAGCGCGCCAAGGTGAACGCAGGCGTCGACGATGCGCTGGTGCCAGCGGCTCGGCGCGCGCGGTTCCCTGAAATAGAAGGCGAAGGTCGCGATCACCCTGCCGTCCTTGGCCTTGATCGGCGTCGACCAGCACGCTTTGAGTCCCGCGGCGAGCGGCATCGCCTTGAAAGGCTGCCAGCGGGGATCCTCGTCGATATTCGACGCCAGCACCGGCTTGCCGTAATATGCCGCCGATCCGCACGAGCCGATATCGGGGCCGATGGCGACGCCGTCCAGCGCGCGTGAATAGGCCTCGGGCAGGCTCGGTCCGCCGAGCGGATGAATCCTGCCGTCGGCATCGACATGCAGCAGCGAACAGACGACGTCGGGAGCGATGACCTCGACACGGCGGCAAAGCCGCTCGGCAATTTCCGTGATCGGAAGTTCGTCCGCCAGCGCGCCCGTGATCAGCAATTGCAGTGACCTCAGCTGCCTGCTCTCGGTAATGTCGGTCAGCAGCGCGAAGACGGATTTGATTCGCCCGCGTCGATTCCGGAACGGCTTGACCGACGCGGAGATCCAGACCTCTTCGCCATTCTTGTTGTAGGCGAGAATTTCCTCCTCGTCATCGCTCCCGCTGCAGACGAGCCGCAACAGGCGGCGCCCGGTCTTTTCGTCGGTGAACGGACCGGCAAGCAGCTCGTGCAGGCGCTGCCCCAGGACCTGTTCGGGCGAGTATCCGAACATTCCGGTAAAGGCGGCGTTGGAGTAGATGATCTGCATGCGGCGGTCGGTGATGACGACCGCGCGGTTGGTCTTGTCGGCCACCAGGTTCATCAGCGTCAGCCGCTCGCGGCGTTCGGTCTCCGCGCTGATGTCCCGGACAAACGCCATATAGTTGCTTCGGCCGTCGATCTCGACGCGCGATACCGACTGCGCCGCCCGCAGACGGCTTCCGTCGCCGCGATGGAGCGTGATCTCCGAATGCTGACCGAGGTCGACGAGGCCGAGAAGGTTGGCATGGAGCCCAAGCACCTCGTCGCGGGGCATCCCCCAGATTTGCTCGGCCGCCGCATTGAAATGGGTGATGCGCAGGTCCCGATCGATGATGATGACGGCCTCGCTGGCCCGCTCGAGCGCCTCGAGCAGGAACTTGGTCGATTCGACAGGAATCTGGTTGGAAGCACGCATCAGCCGTTCTCGGAAATCTCCTGCAGCCGCCATCGAGCCGGGACAGGGGACTGCATTCGCAAGAGTCTACGAGACGGCGGGTGTTCAGAAAGTTGTGCAGTTCACCATGAGCGGTTGTGCATCGCGACATGCCTAAGGAGGCGTTAAGGCGGATTGCTGACGCACCGTGAAACTACGGGCTACCTCTCGCTCATGCTCTCATGCTGGAAGCCGAGATAGCTCGCTGCGACCCGCTGGTTGCTCGCGATGTCCTCGGCCGATCCGGCCAGGATGAACTCGCCGAGTTCCATGACATAGGCACGGTCGGCGATCTGCAGGGCGGCCTTCGCGTTCTGCTCGACGAGCAGTACCGAAACGCCGGCGGCCCGCAATTCGCCGATGGTGCGGAAGATGTCGGCGACGATGATCGGCGCCAGCCCAAGGCTCGGTTCGTCCAGCATAAGCAGTTTCGGCGTCCCCATCAACGCGCGGCCCATCGCCAGCATCTGCTGCTCGCCGCCGGAGAGCGTGCCGGCGAGTTGCTTGCGCCGCTCGGCCAGCCGCGGAAACAGCGCGTAGACCCTTTCGAACGATTGCGCCGCCGCAGCCTTCGGAATCCGGAACGCGCCGAGCAACAGATTGTCTTCGACATTCATGGTGCCGAACAGTTCGCGATGTTCGGGCACGAGACAAAGGCCGGCCGCGACGCGATCCTCGATGTCGAGCGGGGCGATATCCATGCCGCCGAAGGCGGCGGTTCCCTTGAGCGGCAGCACGCCCATGACGGCGTTCAACAGCGTGCTCTTGCCGGCGCCGTTGGCGCCGATGATGGTGACGATCTCGTTGGCGGCGACCTCGAGCGACACCGAGCGCACGGCTTCGACCTTGCCGTAGGATACGTGAACGTCGGAGACCGACAGCAGCGCGCTCATGCGGTGGCTCCGAGATAGGCCTTGATCACGTCGGGATTGGTCTTGATTGCCGCCGGCGTGCCCTCGGCGATCTTGGTGCCGAAATCCAGCACCACGACGCGGTCGGCGAGATCCATCACAAAACCCATGTCGTGTTCCACCAGCAGCACCGACATGCCGCCGTCGCGCAATTGGCGAAGCAGCGTCGCGAGCCGCTGTTTCTCCATGTGACGCAGTCCCGCGGCCGGCTCGTCGAGCAGCAACAGTAGCGGATCGACGCACAGCGCGCGGGCGATTTCGACGATGCGTTGCTGGCCGAGCGACAGGCTTCCCGCAAGCTGGTCGATCTGGTCGCCGAGGCCGACGCGCTCGATCTGGCGCGCCGCTTCCGCCAGCAGCTTTGCTTCATCGGCGCGATCGAGCCGCAACATGCTCGATATCGCGCCGGCGTGTCCGCGCAGATGCGCGCCGATCGCGACGTTCTCCAGCACGGTCATGTCGGGCACCAGCTTGACGTGCTGGAAGGTACGCGCGACGCCGAGCTTGACGACTTCCTGCGGCGGAGCGTTGTCGACCTTGTGGCCCAGAACCGAGATGGAGCCGCCGGTCGTCGTCAGCACGCCGGTGATGAGATTGAAAGTGGTGCTCTTGCCGGCGCCGTTGGGCCCGATCAGGGCGACGATCTCGCGGGCCCCGACATCGAAAGAAACGTCGTTGACCGCAATGACGCCGCCGAACTGCTTGCGCGCCTTGTCGATCTGCAGCAGCGTGGCGCTCGAAGCCGGCGCGCGCACGCGCGTGGCTGGCGGCAGCGAGGTGTCGGCCAGCTTGCGCACAGGCTTGAGCGGCGACCGCGCCATCAGCCAGGGCCAGACGCCGGTCGGCGCCAGTTGCAGCAGCACGACCAGCAGGATGCCGAACACGATGGTCTCGAGCTGGCTCTGGCCGCCGAAGATATAAGGCAGATAGCTCTGCAGGATCTCCTTGAGGATCACGACGATCCCGGCGCCCAGCACCGCGCCCCAGACGTAGCCGGCGCCGCCGACCACGGCGATGAACAGATATTCTATGCCGGCCTGCGCGCCGAACGGGGTCGGATTCGCGGCGCGCTGGAAATGCGCGTAGAGCCAGCCGGACAATCCGGCCAGCACGGCCGCGTAGATGAACACCAGAAGTTTCGCGCGCGGCGTCTGGACGCCGAACGCCTCGCCGGCGATATGGCCGCGCCGCAGCGCGCGGATCGCGCGGCCGGTGCGGGAGTCCAGCAGGTTCATGGTCAGCAGGGCCGAGATCAAGACCCCGATCCAGATCGCGTAATAGATCGTGCCGGGATCGAGCATGCGGAAGCTGCCGATCGAAAGCGGCGGAATGCCCGAGATGCCGTCGTTGCGGCCGAGGAATTCCAGCTTGCTGAACAAATAGAACAGGCCGATCCCCCAGGCGATCGTGCCAAGCGGCAGATAGTGTCCGGACAGCCGCACGGTGACGATGCCGAGCAGCACGGCGGCGATGCCGCTTACCAGCAGCGACAGCGGCAGCGTCAGCCACGGCGAAACGCCATAGGCCGTCGTCAGCACCGCCGTGGTGTAGGCGCCAAAACCGCAGAACGCGGCCTGGCCGAACGAGGTGAGGCCGCCGACGCCGGTGAGCAGCACCAGCCCCATCGCCACCAGCGCGGCAAGGCCGATATTGTTGAGCAGCACGATCCAGAACGGCGGGATGCCCGGGATGAACGGGATCGCCGCCATGAAAAGCGCGAAGACGAGGACGGGAAGCCGCGGATGCATTTGCGTCAATCCTTCTCTTCCTCGACCGCGGGCGCTGCGAGCGAACGCAGCACCAGCACGGGAAGGATCAGCGTGAAGACGATGACCTCCTTGAAATTGCTGGCGTAGAACGAGGAGAAAGCCTCGACGCTGCCGACGATCAGCGCCGCCACCGCGGTCAGCGGATAGCTGACGAGCCCGCCGATGATCGCGGCGATAAAGCCTTTCAGCCCGATCAGGAAGCCGGTGTCGTAATAGAGCGTGGTGATCGGCACGATCAGGATGCCCGAAATCGCACCGATCAGGGACGCCAGCAGGAAGGCGATCTGTCCCGACAGCGTGGTGCGGATGCCGACGAGCCGCGCGCCGAGCCGGTTGACGGCGGTGGCGCGCAACGCCTTGCCCATCACGGTGAAGCCGAAGAACAGCCACAGCGCGACGATGAAGGCGATCGTCAGTCCGTAGACTGCAAGGCTCTGGCCGGTGAAGCGCAGGGGGCCGATCGTGAGCGCCGCGTTCGACAATGCCGGGCCGCGCAGGCCCTCGGCGCCAAAGAACACCAGGCCCAACCCCTGCAAGGCCAGGTGGGAGCCGACGGAGGCGATCAGCAGTACCAGCACCGAGGTGTGGGCGAGCGGCTGGAAGGCGATGCGATAGAGGAACAGCCCGATCGCCGCAACGATCAGCAGCGACAGCGCGATATTGATTGCGATCGGCGTTGTCGGCCCGGCCAGGCCATAGGTCAGGGCCAGGATCGCGGCGGGGAGCACGATATTGAGCGCGAAGGAGCGCAGCACGCGCCTGACCTGCAGCGACCGCCGCGCTTCAAACAGATCGAGCGCGAAAGCCGCCAGCCCCATGGCTATCGCCAGCCACGCGGTGCCCGGCACCTTGCCGGTGGCCAGCACGGCGTAGCTCAGCGCGCCAAAAGTGACGAACTCGCCCTGCGGAATCAGGATCACGCGGGTGATGGCAAACACCAGCACCAGCGCGAGGCCGAGCAGCGCATAGATCGCGCCATTGGTAATGCCGTCCTGCAGCAGGAACAGCATGATCGTGGTGTTCAAGACTGGCGCTCCCCCTCAACGCGTAGCCGGCTCTGATCTCGCGCGGTGCGCGGGCCATGCCATGTCTCGGCAGTTGAATGCCGCCGAAATTTTGATATGTTGAATAACAATTATTAAATATAACATCAAGGCCCGGCGAGTGACCGAGCCTTCTTTTCGGGTGCGAGCCTCACGCGATGACAGTTTCCAAGGCAGCGACCGACGCCGTCAAATCGCCGCGCAGCAACGGGCGGGAGACAGAGGGCGCGGCCGACCACGCCGGTCTGCATCTCGGCGAACTGTCCGAACTGCTCGGCTATTCGCTCAAGCGCGCGCAACTCAAGGTGTTCGAGGACTTCCTGCGCTGCGTCGCGCCGCTGCAGCTGACGCCGGCGCAATTCTCGGTTCTGCTGCTGCTCGACCGCAATCCCGGCCGTAACCAGACCGAGATCGCCAACACGCTCGGTATCCTGCGCCCCAACTTCGTGTCGATGCTGGATGCGCTGGAGAGCCGGGATCTTTGCACCCGGATGCGCTCGACCAACGACCGCCGCTCGCACATCCTGGTTTTGACCGACAAGGGCAGGGCGGTACTGGCGCGCGCCAAGAAGCTGGTCGCCACCAAGCACGAAGCAAGGCTCAACGAACTGCTCGGCCCGGCCAACCGGGTGGCGCTGCTGGAAATGCTCACGAAGATCGCGGCGGAGTTCTGAGTGTCATCCGTCATTCCGGGGCGCATCGAAGATGCGAACCCGGAATCTCGAGATTCCGGGTTCGTGCTTGGCGCCCCCCGGAATGACCTATGTTGGGTCCACCAGAATAACCCTCACGTCATTGACGTTGGTGAGCGTCGGGCCAGTCAGCAGCAGATCGCCGGTGGCGGAAAAGAACGCGGTAGCGTCGTTGTTTTCGAGATAGGCCGCGGGCGACAGGCCGAGCGATTTCATCTTCGCAAACGTGGTCTGGTCGATCACGGCGCCGGCCGGATCGGTCGCGCTGCCGGCGCCGCCGTCGGCGCCGTCGGTGTCGGCGGCCAGGGCCACGATACCGGGGTTGTCCTTCAGCAGGTCTGCGAGCGCCAGCGCGTATTCCTGGTTCGGGCCGCCGCGGCCGTTGCCGCGCACGGTCACCGTAAGTTCGCCGCCCGAGATGATCGCGATGCGCCTGCCTTCGCTGCGCGCCTGCAGCGCCATGCGCGCGTGCCCGGCCGCGACATCGCGCGCCTCGCCTTCTAGGTCCGCGCCGAGGCCGATGATCTCGTAGCCGGCGTCCCTTGCGACCTCGATGGCCGCGTCGAGCGACGCCTTCGGCTTTGCGATCATCTCGAAATGCGCGCGGGCAAACGCGACGTCCCCCGGCTTGCAGCTCTCGTTTGCCGGATTTTCCAGCGCGCGCCGCACGGCTTCGTCGACCCTGAGATTGTAGCGCGCCACCAGCGCGCGGGCGTCCGTCAGCGTGCTGGGATCCGGCACCGTCGGCCCCGACGCGATCGCCGAGGGATCGTCATGCGGTACGTCCGATATCGCCAGCGTTATGATCTCGGCGGCGCGCTGCCCGGCGCGGGCGAGCCGGCCGCCCTTGATCCGCGACAGATGCTTGCGGACGATGTTCATCTCGCCGATCGGCGCGCCGGAGCGCAGCAGCGCGCGATTCACCTGCTGCTTCTGTGCGAACGAAACGCCGTCCACCGGCGCGATCCAGTTGGCCGAGCCGCCGCCGGACAACAGCACCAGCAGCAGATCGTCCGCAGTCGCTTGCGACGCGAGCCGCAGCGTTTCGTCGGCGGCTTGCAGCCCTGCTTCGTCGGGCACGGGATGGCCGGCCTCGATCACCCTGATCCGCCGCGTCGGCACGCCGTGGCCGTGCCGCGTGGTGGCGAGGCCGCTGAGCCGCGCGGGATCGAGCCCGAGCGCGTCGAGATAGTGCCGCTCGGCGGCGGCCGCCATCGCTGCCGCGCCCTTGCCGGCGGCCAGGCAGATCACGTTGCCCTTGGGCGCCGGCCGCAGATGTGCCGCGAGCACGACGTCGGGATGCGCAGCCGCAACCGCCGCGTCAAAGATCGCGCGCAGGAGAGGACGTTGGTCGGTCATGATGGCAACGGCGGTTATGAACGGGAGATGGTTATCCAACCAAACGCCGTAAAAGAAAACCCCCGCAGGACGTTCCTGCGGGGGCTGCCCGGCCCGCGAAAGGGCCGATCGGTCTTGCCAATGACTAGCCGCCGACGTCGCCGTTCATGATTTCGCCGAACAGCTCCCAGGCCTCGCCCTTGAACTTCTGCAGCTGAACCTGCGAAATCGGCGCGAAGTCGGTTGGGCTGGTGTTGACCTTGATGCCCGGCAACAGGCCGCCGAGCTCGAGGTCCTTGATGTTGGCGGCCTGCTTCATGACGTTTTCACGCGTGAGGTTGTCGCCGCACGCCTTGAGGACGTGAACGAGTCCCTGGGCCGCGGTGTAACCATACATCACCGAACCATCGATCCGGTTGCCTTCCGGAAAGTACTTCGTGAGGAATTCATCGAAGGCCTTCATGCCGGCATCATCCTTCCACTGCGGATCGGACGTGTCCTTGAGGTAGGCGGAGGAAATGATTCCCTGGCTGGCTTCAAAGCCGGCCGGCTTCATCACGGCGCCGATCGAGGCCGAGACGTTGTTGAGGAAGTGGGTGGGCTTCCAGCCGATCTCGGCGTTCTTCTTGATCGCCTGCGCCGCGAATTTCGGGGTGGTGATGTTGATGAACACGTCGGCGCCGGACGCCTTCAGCTTGACGATGTGGGAATCGATCGTCGGTTCGGAGACCTCGTAGCTCTCCTCCATGATGATCATCGAGGCCGCCTTGGCGCCGAGGCCGTCCTTGAAGCCCTTCAGATAGTCCTTGCCGTAGTCGTCGTTCTGGTAGAGCACGCCGATCTTGGCATTCGGAAGATTCTTCAGGATGTACTTGGCGTAGATGATGGTTTCGCTCTGGTAGTTGGGCTGCCAGCCCATCGTCCAGGGAAAGTTCTTCGGGTCGTTCCACTTGGTCGCGCCGGTGGCGACGAACAGCTGCGGAACCTTCTTGGAGTTCAGGTACTTCTGGATCGCCGAGTTCGGCGGGGTGCCGAGCGGATTGAAGACGATCAGGGCTTCATCGCTCTCGACCAGCTTGCGAGCCTGCTCCACCGTCTTCGGCGGGCTGTAGGCGTCGTCATAGCTTATGAAATTGATCTTGCGGCCGTTGATGCCGCCCTCGGCATTGATCTTCTTGAAGTAGGCCTCTTCGGTCTTGCCGATCACGCCGTAGGCGGAGGCCGGACCGCTGTACGGCATGATGTTGCCGATCTTGATTTCGGTGTCGCTCGCGCCGGGATCGTATTTCTTTTGCGCCAGCACGCTGCTCGACGAAGCCGCGAGCAATCCAAACGCCGCCGATAGTACCGTCAGTTTTTTGATTGCGGACATTTCTGTCTCTCCCTTTTCATTTTAGCAAATGGTAGCGGCCTCTTCGATGAAGCTCTTCTTGTGTCGGGTGCTTACCATCTTGCCGAATGCCTCACAACAGTAAGCCCCTGCGGCAAAGCCGCAGGGGCTGCTGCTTTAGTAGACAGGCGTTGATGCGTTAACCGCCGACGTCGCCGGAGAGGATTTCGCCGAAGCGTTCCCAGGTGTCGCCCTTGAATCGCATCAGCTGTAACTGCGAGATCGGCGCGAAGTCGGTTGCCGAGGTGTTGACCTTGACGCCCGGCAGCAGGCCGCCGAGTTCGAGGTCCTTGATGCTTGCCGCCTGCTTCATCACGTTGGCGCGCGTGAGGTCGTCGCCGCAAGCCTTCAGCACGTGCGCGAGACCCTGGGCGACGGTATACGCGTACATCACCGAAGCGTCCGCGCGGTTGGCCTCGGGATAATACTTATCGAGGAACTGGTTCCACCCGATCATCCCGGCATCCTTTTCCCACTGCTTGTCGGTCGGATCCTTGAGATAGGCCGAAGAGATGATGTCCTGGCCGTTCTCGAAGCCGGCCGGCTTCATCACGCTGCCGATCGAGGCCGAGACGTTGTTGAGGAAGTGCACCGGCTTCCAGCCGATCTCGGCGTTCTTCTTGATCGCCTGCGCCGCGAATTTCGGCGTGGTGATATTGAAGAAGACGTCGGCGCCGCTCGACTTCAGCTTGACGATGTGGGAGTCGATCGTCGGCTGTGAGACTTCGTAGCTCTCTTCCAGGACGATCATCGATGCGCCCTTGGCGCCGAGCCCGTCCTTGAAGCCCTTGAGGTAGTCCTTACCGTAGTCGTCGTTCTGGTAGAGGATGCCGATCTTGGCGTTTGGATGGTTCTTCAGGATGTATTTGGCGTAGATCTGCGATTCGCTCTGGTAGTTGGGCTGCCAGCCCATGGTCCAGGGGAAGTCCTTCGGGTCGTTCCATTTGGTGGCGCCGGTAGCCACAAACAATTGCGGTACCTTCTTGGAGTTGAGATACTTCTGGATCGCCGAGTTCGGCGGCGTGCCGAGCGGATTGAAGACGATCAGGACTTCGTCGCTCTCGACAAGCTTGCGTGCCTGTTCGACCGTCTTGGGCGGGCTGTAGGCGTCGTCGTAGCTGATGAAGTTGATCTTGCGGCCGTTGATGCCGCCCTCGGCGTTGATCTTCCTGAAATAGGCTTCTTCGGTTTTGCCGATCACGCCGTAGGCGGAGGCTGGTCCGCTGTAGGGCATGATGTTGCCGATCTTGATTTCGGTATCGGAGGCGCCGGTGTCGTATTTCTTCTGCGCAAGCGCGCTGGTGCTTGTTGCAGCAAGCAATGCGAGGGCAGCTGAAAAGGCCGCCAGGCGCAAGTTGATGGCGAGCATATTTTGATCTCCCTGGGATCACGATGAATGTGCATTTGTTCTTGTACCGGGAGCGCTTTGCGGCTCCTTGATTGGCATTGAATACCTTTCGGCCGCGTCCAGCAACAGAAAGCCCCCCGCGACCGTGTCGCGGGAGGCGAAAATTAGTCTGATCTCCGGGAAACTACCGCCGGGCGGAATATCGGATAACGGCCGACCTCACCGGGGATCGCGTTTCGGGACAGATTCCACTCCTGCAAGAATTACCTCTTCCAGAGTTTGCCGAGCATGTGCTCGGCGACCATCGCGACCTGCCTGGCGCCATGCGGAACCAGGAAGATGACGAGGAACAGCAGCACACCGAAGACGGCGCCGGAGAGGCCCTTGGAGATGCCTTCGGCGATATTCGGCACGAAGATGATGAAGGCGGCTCCGACGAACGATCCCGGCAACCAGCCCACGCCGCCGACCACCATGCCGAGGAACAGCGCAATGGCCAGGTTGATCGTGTAGCTGTCGGGCGCCACGAACGCCACGACGATGGCGCTGAGTCCGCCGGCGATGCCGGTGATTCCAGCGGACACGCCGAAGGCGAGCGTCTTGTACTGGGCGACGTCGACGCCCATGGCCGAAGCCGCGATCTCATTGTCGCGGATCGACATGAAGGCGCGGCCCGACCGCGAGCGGAGCAGGTTGATCGACCCGATATAGATCGCGATCGAGATCGCCAGCGTGAAGTAGTAGAGCCACTTGTCCTGGCTGATCGGCAGCCCGAACGGCGCATCGGGTTTCATGACGGTGAGGCCCTGCACACCGCCGGTCCAATGCTCGAGGAAGTGCAGCTTCAGGAGCTGCGGCATGGCGACCGCGAGTGCGAAGGTGGCAAGCGCCAGGTAGATGCCGGAAAGCCGCAACGCGGGTTTGCCGAACAGGTAACCGGCGCCGAACGAGACGAGCCCCGCGATCGGCAGCGTCAGCGCGTAGTTCATGCCGACATTTTCCATCAGGACCGCGGACGTATAGGCGCCGAGCGCATAGAACGCGCTCTGGCCGAGCGAAAACTGTCCGCTTCCGCCGGTCAGGATGTTGAGGGCCAGCACCGCGATCCCGTAGATCATGACCATCGTCATCTGGAAGACGACGAAGTTCTTCACGAACAGTGGCATGACGAGCAGTGCGGCCAGGATCACCAGCGAGGTGCCGGTGCCCAGCGTCATGGCGCGCTTCGGAACGGCCTCGACGGCCGGGGCTTCTGTGACGGCGTCTTCTGCAGCTGCGCTCATGATCAGACTCGCTTGACGATGGCTCGGCCGAAGAGACCGGCAGGTTTGAAGACCAGGACGGTGATGATCAGCGCAAGCGCGATCGGGAGCTTCAGTTCATTGCCCACCCCGGGGATGTAGGTGCCGGCGAGGTTCTCGAACACGCCGACCAGAAAGCCGCCGATCACGGCGCCGAGCGGCGAGGAAAGGCCGCCAAGCACGGCAGCGGCGAAGCCGTATACGAGGACGCCACCCATCATATTCGGCTCCAGGAACACGACCGGGGCGATCAGGATGCCGGCGACGGCGCCGATCGCGGAGGCCATGCCCCAGCCCAGCGCAATCATCCACGAGGTGTTGATGCCGACCAGCCGCGCCGACTCCGGCAACGCGGCGGCGGCGCGCATCGCAAGGCCGATCCGGGTGAACTGGAAGAACAGATAGAGCCCGACCAGCATCAACAGCGTGACGCCGATCATCCCGGCCTGGTGGGTGGAGATCAATTGGCTGCCGAGGAACGGCGAGGAGCCGAACGGGGTCGGATACTGCTTGATGGTGAAGTCCCAGGTCAGGCCGGCCACCGAATTGACGATCGCAAACAGCGCGATGAAACCGGCGACGTTGGTCAGCACCGGTGCCTTGGCGAGCGGCTTGAACAGCAGGCGTTCGATCAGGATGCCGCCGACGAACGAAATCGCCAGCGTCAGAAGGAACGACCACCAATAGGGGACGCCCCACTGCATCAATTGCCAGGAGATGAAGGTGGAGAACATCGCCATTTCGCCCTGGGCGAAATTCAGATGGTCGATCGCCTGGTAGATCATCACGACGGCGAGCGCCATGCAGGCGTAGATCGCGCCCGTGGCGATGCCGGCCAGGACTTGGTTGGTAAAGAGCTCCATTGTCCTGCTCCTCAGTAGCCCAGATAGGATTTGCGGACGTCTTCGTTGCTCGCGATTTCCTTCGCGTTGCCCGACATCACGATCTTCCCGGTTTCGATGACGTAAGCCTGGTCGGCGAGTTCGAGCGCGAGCTGCGCGTTCTGCTCGACCACCAGGATGGTGACCTTGTCCTCGCGGTTGATCTTGCCGAGAATCTTGAACAGATCGCGCACGATCAGCGGCGCCAGGCCGAACGACGGTTCATCCAGCAGCATCAGCCGCGGCCGCAGCATCAGCGCGCGCGCGACCGCGAGCATCTGCTGCTCGCCGCCCGACAGCGTGCCGGCCTGCTGGGTGTGCCGCTCCTTCAGCACCGGGAAATGGGCGTACATGCGCTCGATATCGCTGACGATGTTCTTCGAGTCGCTGCGCGTGATGGCGCCGAGCTGCAGGTTCTCCTCCACCGTCATGGTGGTGAAGGTACCGCGGCCCTGCGGCACGTGCGCAATGCCGAGGCGGACGACGCTCTCGGTCGACTTGCCCGAGAGCGGCTTGCCCTCGAACTCGATATCGCCGGTCGAGCGCACCATGTTGCAGATCGCCCGCAGGGTGGTGGTCTTGCCGGCGCCGTTGGCGCCGAGCAGGGTGGTCAGCGAGCCCTCGTTGAGCGCGAAGGAGAGGCCGTGCAGCGCCTGCACCTGGCCGTAATAGGCGCGCAGGTCCTTGACGTTGAGCATCGCGGTCATTGGTCCTTGCTCCCGAGATAGGCCTTGATGACATCCGGATCGGCCTGGACCTGGGCCGGGGTTCCCTCGGCGAGCTTGCGGCCGAAGTTGAGCGCAACGACGTGGTCGGCGATCGACATCACCAGGCCCATGTGATGCTCGACCAGCAGCACGGTGAGATGGCGCTCGTCGCGGAGCTTCTTGATGAGATCGCCGAGCACATGGACTTCCTCGTGATTGAGGCCGCCGGCCGGCTCGTCGAGCAGCAGGATCTTCGGATCGGCCGCCAGCGCACGCGCCAGCTCGACGCGCTTCTGGGTGCCGAACGGCAAACCGGACACCACGGTGTGGCCGACATCCTCGAGATCGAGATAGGCGAGGATTTCATGGGCTTTCTTGTTGACGTCGGCCTCGCTGCGGCGAACCCAGGCGAGCCTGAGCGAGTCCGAGATGATGTCGCTCGAAGTGCGCGAGTGGCAGCCGACGCGGACGTTGTCGAGCACCGTGAGGTTGGGGAACAGCGCAACGTTCTGGAAGGTGCGGCCGATGCCGATTTCCGCAATTTTGTGCGCCGGGCGCGTCAGGATGCTGGCGCCTTCCATCAGGATATCGCCGGACGACGGCTGATAGAGCCGGGACAGGCAGTTGAACAGCGTGGTCTTGCCGGCGCCGTTCGGTCCGATCAGGCCGAGGATCTGTCCCTTGTGCATGTCGAAGGATACGCCATTGAGCGCGATGATGCCGCCGAACACGACGCTGACGTCGCGAACCGCGAGCAGGGGAGCGTGCCCCTGCGCGAGTTGGGCCTGCGTCATTGCGCCCCGCCCGCGCTGATTACAGGGCGGGAATGACCACGCGGCAATGTTTGCCGGCCGTGACGACGGCTATCTGATCCCTTCGGACACACGTGCAACTCTTCCTCCTGCTTTCGACTTCTTGTTCTCTTTGTTCTCTGATTTTTTTGATTGCGGGGCTGCGCCGCCGAGCGCTGCCTCGATGTTCCTTACCATCGTCACCAGACGAGGTCCAATGTCGTTGATCAAACGATCTTCCGTGAAGCGGAAGGCGGGCGCGCCGCAATTGAAGGCATACGGCCCGGTTCCGTCGTTGAGCTTCAACGCCACGCCTACCGCGTGTACGTCGTCCTGCCACTCGCCTGCGGAGATGGTGAAGCCCTGACGCGCCACCATTTCGCCGGCGCGTTCGATGCCGTCGCGCATCCGCGACCAGCGGCTGCCGTAATGATCGCGCAATTCGCGCAACAGGTTGGCGCGCTCGTCGTCGGGCAGTGCCCAGATATAGGCGCGTCCCATCGCCGTCGTGGCGATCGGCACGCGCGAGCCGACGTCGAGTTGAATGCCGATCAGGCCGGTGCGGCTCTGTCCGAAATAGATCATGCTGTGGCGATCGCGGCCGCCGACGGCGACCGCCCCGCCGGTCTCCCGCATCAGCTCCTCGCGGTATGGTTCGGACAAATGCCGAACCCCCAGATTGGCGAGTGCGGCATACCCCAGCGCCATCGCTGATGGCGCGAGCTGATACTTCTCGAAACGCGGAACGGGTGTAAGATAACCGAGCTTGGTCAGGGTGTAGGTCAGCCGGGAAATCGTCGGCTTCGGCAAATTGGTGCGGGCAGCGAGTTCTTGATTGCCCAAAAGGCCATCATTGGGATGAAATGCGCGCAACACATCAAGCCCGCGGGAAAGCGCGACGACGAAGCTGCGATCGGTCGCGACTTTTTTCCCTGGACGCTTCATTTCCCGTTACTGCTGATGAGCTCGTTGACAACGGACGTGCTTCAAAATAACCCTCCATGTCAAGATGTGGAATTAAGTTTCGCAGTGCGAAATTGGCTTAAAATAGCTACTTGACGCAAGTTGCGTGGCTTCCAACGTGGCTTCCAAGAACAAACGATCCGACAAACTATCTAGAACACGATCTAGAAACTATTCAGGGAGAGTGCCGTGAGCGAAGTGGTAAAACTCGAGCGTCATGACATCGTTGCCATTGTCACGGTCGACAGCCCTCCGGTGAACGCGCTGAGCGCGGCGGTGCGCGGCGGCATCTTCGAGTGCATGAAGGCCGCGATCGCCGATGCCGAGGTAAAGGCCATCGTGCTGACCTGCGGCGGCCGCACCTTCATCGCCGGCGCCGACATCACCGAATTCGGCAAGCCGCCCAAGCCGCCCGGTCTCGCCGAGGTGCTCGATCTCATGGAGAACGCGCCGAAGCCGATCGTGGCCGCGATCCACGGTACCGCGCTGGGCGGCGGACTCGAGGTCGCGCTGGCCTGTCACTATCGCGTCGCCGTTAAGGATGCGCGGCTCGGCCTGCCGGAGGTGAAGCTCGGTCTGCTGCCGGGCGCCGGCGGCACGCAGCGCCTGCCGCGCGCAGTTGGGCCTGAGCTTGCGGTCAAGATGATCGTCGGCGGCGATCCGATCAGCGCGGCGGAAGCGCTCAAGAACGGCCTGATCGAGGAGATCGTCGAAGACCGGGTTGCGGGCGGCGAGGCGTTTGCCCGCAAGCTGGTCGCCGAGAACCGTCCGCTGCGCAAGCTGCGCGACGATGATTCCAAGCTGGCGGCGGCGAAGGCCGACATTTCCATCTTCACCAACGCGGTCGCCGCGATGACCAAGAAGGCGCGCGGGCTCGAAGCGCCGTTCGCCGCAGCCGACGCCGTGCGCGCCGCGATCGAACTGCCGTTCGACGAAGGCTTGAAGAAGGAGCGCGAAGGGTTCCTCAAGCTGGTGTCCAGCGACCAGTCCAAGGCGCAGCGCTATGCGTTCTTCGCCGAGCGCGAGGCCTCGAAGATCGCAGGCGTTCCCGAGGGAACGAAACCGCGCAAGGTCGACCGCGTCGCCATCATCGGCGCCGGCACCATGGGCGGCGGCATCGCGATGTCGTTCGCCAATGCCGGCATCCCGGTCACGCTGATCGAGACCAGCGACGAGGCGCTCAAGCGCGGCATGGGCATCATGCAGAAGAACTGGGAAGCCACCGCCGCACGCGGCGGCATCCCGGCCGACGCGCCCGCCAAGCGCATGGCGCTGATCGACGGCAAGGTCGGCCTGGAGCACGTCAAGGACGCCGACCTCGTGATCGAGGCGGTGTTCGAGACCATGGCGGTGAAGAAGGAAGTGTTCGGCAAGCTCGACCAGTTCGCCAAGCCGGGCGCCGTGCTCGCCTCCAACACGTCGTATCTCAACATCGACGAGATCGCGAAGGAAACGAAGCGGCCGCAGGACGTGCTCGGCATGCACTTCTTCTCGCCCGCCAACGTCATGAAGCTGTGCGAGATCGTCCGCGCCGACAAGACCGCGCCGGACGCGCTGACCACCGCGGTGTCGATCTCGCGCAAGATCGCAAAGGTGCCGGCCGTGGTCGGCGTCTGCGACGGTTTTGTGGGCAACCGCATGCTGGCGCAGCGCGGCAAGCAGTCGGAAAAACTCCTGTTCGAAGGCGCGCTGCCACAGCAGGTCGACGCGGTCGTGACCAAGTTCGGCATGCCGATGGGACCGTTCGCGATGAGCGATCTCGCCGGTCTCGACATCGGCTGGCGCTCGCGCAAGGACCGCGGCATCAAGTCGGAGATCGCGGACGCGCTCTGCGAAGCCGGCCGTTTCGGCCAGAAGACCGGCAAGGGCTACTACAAGTATGAAGGCGGCTCGCGCTCGCCGCTGCCCGATCCGGACGTCGAGAAGGTGATCGACGAGACGCTGCAGAAGCTCGGCAAGAAGCGCCGCGCCGTCAGCGACGACGAAATTCTCGAGCGCATGATGTACCCGATGGTCAACGAGGGCGCCCGCATCCTCGACGAAGGGATCGCGGCGCGTCCGAGCGATATCGACGTGATCTGGCTCTACGGCTATGGCTGGCCGATCTACCGCGGCGGCCCGATGTTCTGGGCCGACAGCGTGGGCCTGAAGCACATCGCGGACCGTCTCTCCTACTATGCCAAGGAGACCAACGACCCGTCGCTCGAACCGGCCCCGCTGCTCAAGCGTCTCGCCGCCGAAGGCAAGACCTTTGCGTCGCTGGCCGCGGCGTCGAAGGCGGCCTGATGGCCAACCAACGGTCATTCCGGGGCATCGCGGAGCGATGAACCCGGAATCCATCTCACCACAGAAAATGCGGCGCGATGGATTCCGGGCCTGTCCCTTCGGGCCATCCCGGAATGACGGCCTCTAGAATTTCTCTAGAATTTGCAAACGGCGCGCATGACCCATCCCGGCGAGCAGTTCTATCCGCAAGGCGTCCGCTGGGACGACCCGATCGCGCGTGGAACGCTGCCGGACCTGCTGTCATCGGCCGCCGCCGAGTTCGGCGCACGCCCCGCACTCGAATTCCGCGATCGGCCGATCAGCTACGGAGAGTTCGAAGCGCTGGCGGAAGCCGCGGCCAGCGCCTTCCTCCATGCCGGTTACGGCAAGGACCACTCGGTTGCCTTGTTCCTCGGCAACTCGCCCGATCATCCCGTCAATTTCTTCGGCGCCTTGAAGGCCGGCGCCCGTGTCGTGCATCTGTCGCCGCTCGACGGCGAAATCGCGCTGTCGCACAAGCTGTCCGACTCCGGGGCGCGCGTGCTGGTGACGAGCAACCTTTCGGCTTTGCTGCCGACGGCGCTGAAGTTTCTCGACAAGGGGCTGCTCGACCGCCTGATCGTCTGCGAGGACGATCATTGGGGCAAGGTCGGAACGCCGCAAACGGCGCTGCCGGACAATCCAAAGGTCATCACCTACCGGCAATTCACCGAAGGCGCGCCGAAGCCCGCGCAATGGCCCGCGATCTCGGCCGATGACGTCGCGCTGCTGCAGTATACCGGCGGCACAACCGGCCTGCCGAAAGGCGCGATGCTCAGCCACG
Organism: uncultured Bradyrhizobium sp.; assembly: GCA_964609175.1. Classification (GTDB taxonomy): domain Bacteria; phylum Pseudomonadota; class Alphaproteobacteria; order Rhizobiales; family Xanthobacteraceae; genus Bradyrhizobium. The sequence goes on along the minus strand of CAZSRR010000028.1, from coordinate 14,155 downwards.
GCAATCTGACTTCGGCGGTATCTGTCTACGACGTCTGGGGCAAGCCGTCGCGGCTGGAGCGCAATGCGATCGAGCGCGTGATCTGCGTGCTGCCGCTGTTCCACATTTTCGCTCTGACGGTGGTGCTGCTGTCGTCGATCCGGCGCGGCAATCTGATTTCGCTGCACCAGCGTTTCGACGTCGAAGCCGTGATGCGCGACATCGAGGTGAAGCGCGCCACGTCGTTTCCCGGCGTGCCGACGATGTGGATCGCGATCGCGGCATTGCCCGATCTCGACAAGCGCGACCTGTCCTCGCTGGTCAGCGTCGGTTCCGGCGGCGCGCCGCTGCCGGTGGAAGTGGCGCGCATCCTGGAGAGCCGCGTCGGCATGAAATTGAAGAGCGGCTGGGGCATGACCGAAACCTGCTCGCCCGGCACCGCGCATCCGAAGGAAGGGCCGGACAAGCCCGGCTCGATCGGCCTGATGCTGCCCGGCATCGAGATGGACGTGGTGTCGCTGGAAGATCCGACGAAATTGATGCCGACTGGCCAAACCGGGGAGATCCGCATCCGCGGTCCGAACGTTACCAGGGGATACTGGAACCGGCCGAAGGAAACCGCCGAAGCTTTCGTCGGCGACCGCTTCCTGACCGGCGACATCGGCTATATGGACGACGACGGCTACTTCTATCTGGTCGATCGCAAGAAGGACATGATCATCTCCGGCGGCTTCAACGTCTATCCGCAGATGATCGAGCAGGCGATCTACGCGCATCCTTCGGTGCAGGAAGTGATCGTGATCGGTATCGCGGACGACTATCGCGGCGAAGCGGCAAAGGCCTTCATCAAGCTGCGCGATGGCGCCAAGCCCTTCACGCTTGACGAATTGCGCGCCTTCCTCACCGGCAAGCTCGGCAAGCACGAATTGCCGGCCGCGGTCGATTTCGTCGACGAGCTGCCGCGCACGCCGGTCGGAAAGCTGTCGCGCCACGAACTTCGCATGCAGCAGTCTTCGCCGTCAGCCGCCAACAGCAAGAGAGACGTCGCCTAGTTCGAATTTTCATTCGCTCACAGGAGGATCCAATGGATCTCGCTTTCAGCAAGGAAGAAATCGCGTTTCGTGAGGAGGTGAGGGCCTTCTTCCGCGACAACGTGCCGCCGGAAACCCGCAAGAAGATGATCGAGGGCCGTCATCTCACCAAGGACGAGATGGTCGCCTGGTGGCGCATCCTCAACAAGAAGGGCTGGGGCGTCTCGCACTGGCCGAAGGAATATGGCGGCACCGGCTGGACGTCCGTGCAGCACTACATCTTCAATGAAGAGCTGCAGATGCACCCGGCGCCGGCACCGCTCGCCTTCGGCGTCAGCATGGTCGGCCCTGTCATCTACACCTTCGGCAACGAGAAGCAGAAGCAGCAATACCTGCCGCGCATCGCCAATGTCGACGACTGGTGGTGCCAGGGCTTTTCGGAGCCCGGCTCCGGATCGGACCTCGCCTCGCTGAAGACCAAGGCCGAGCGCAAGGGCGACAAGTACATCATCAACGGCCAGAAGACCTGGACCACGCTGGCCCAGCACGCCGACATGATCTTCTGCCTGTGCCGCACCGACAATAATGCGAAGAAGCAGATGGGCATCTCCTTCATCGTGTTCAGCATGAAGTCGAAGGGCGTCACCGTGCGCCCGATCGAGACCATCGACGGCGGCCGCGAGGTCAACGAGGTGTTCTTCGACGACGTCGAGGTGCCGGTCGAGAATCTGATCGGCGAGGAGAACAAGGGCTGGGATTACGCAAAGTTCCTGCTCGGCAACGAGCGCACCGGCATCGCCCGTGTCGGCGTCTCCAAGGAGCGGCTGCGCCGCATCAGGGATCTCGCGTCCAAGGTCGAAGCGAACGGCAAGCCGGTGCTGGAAGACCAGGGTTTTCGCGAAAAGCTCGCGGCCTGCGAGATCGAGCTCAAGGCGCTCGAACTCACCCAGCTCCGCGTCGTTGCCGATGAAGGCAAGCACGGCAAGGGCAAGCCCAACCCCGCGTCCTCGGTGCTGAAGATCAAGGGTTCGGAAATCCAGCAGACCACCACCGAACTTCTGATGGAAGTGATCGGCCCGTTCGCCGCGCCCTACGACGTGCATGGCGACGACGGCAGCAACGAGACCATGGACTGGACCGCCCAGATCGCGCCGAGCTACTTCAACAACCGCAAGGTTTCGATCTACGGCGGCTCCAACGAGATCCAGCGCAACATCATCACCAAGGCGGTGCTGGGGCTGTAACCCATCACCGTCATGCCCGGGCTTGTCCCGGGCATCCACGTCCTGTTTCGAGAGTAGGGAAGTCGTGGATGGCCGGGTCAAGCCCGGCCATGACGACATAGAGGCGGAAAGTAACGAACATGGATTTTGATCTGTCCGAGGAGCAGCGCCTTCTCAAGGAAAGCATCGACGGTCTGTTGACCGACTCCTACGATTTCGATGCGCGCAAGAAGTACCAGAAGGAAAAGGGCGGCTGGAGCAAGGCCGTCTGGAGCAAGCTGGCCGAGCAGGGCCTGCTCGGCCTGCCGTTCGCGGAAGACGACGGCGGCATCGGCGCCGGCGCGGTCGAGACCATGATCGTGATGGAGGCGCTCGGCAAGGCGCTGGTGCTGGAGCCGTATCTGGCGACGGTAGTGATCGGCGGCGGCTTCCTGCGCCATGGCGCATCGGCCGAGCAGAAGGCCGCGCACATCCCCGGCATCATTGACGGCAGCAAGACGTTTGCGTTCGCCCAGCTCGAGAAAAACTCGCGCTACGACCTCGGCGACGTCTCGACCACGGCGAAGAAGAAGGGCGACGGCTGGGTGATCGACGGTGAAAAGTTCGTCGTGCTCAACGGCGAGAATGCCGACACCCTGATCGTGACCGCGCGCACCAAGGGCAACCGCACCGATAAATCAGGCATCGGCGTGTTCCTGGTGCCGGCCGATGCCAAGGGCGTCACCCGCAAGGGCTATCCGACCCAGGACGGCCTGCACGCCGCCGACATCACCTTCACCGGCGTCGAGGTCGGCGCAGATGCTGCGATCGGCGATCCCGAAAACGGCCTGCCGCTGGTCGAACGCGTGGTGGACGAAGCCCGCACCGCGATGTGCGCGGAAGCCGTCGGCGCGATGGATGAGTCGCTGAAGACCACGGTCGAATATCTCAAGACCCGAAAGCAGTTCGGCGTGCCGATCGGCAGCTTCCAGACCCTGCAGCACCGCGCCGCCGACATGTTTGTCGCGCTCGAACAGGCCCGCTCGATGTCGATGTTCGCGACCATGGCCGCCGATTTCGACAGCGCCAAGGAGCGCGCCACGGCCGTTGCCGCCGCCAAGGTGCAGATCGGCAAGTCGGCGAAATTCATCGGCCAGCAGTCGATCCAGCTTCATGGCGGCGTCGGCATGACCCAGGAATACAAGATCGGCCACTACTTCAAGCGGCTGACTATGATCGAAAACACCTTCGGCGACACCGACTACCACCTCCGCCGTGTCACCGACGCGGGCGGTCTGGTGTAAGCCGCACCGCCGCTGAACAACAGGCGTCATGCCCGGCCTTGTGCCGGGCATCCACGTCCTGGCGGCAAAGGAAGTCGTGGATGGCCGGGTCAGGCCCGGCCATGACGAAAAAACAAAGCAGGCAAATAAGAGGGAGCCCACCTGGTGAAAAACACCCCGTTCGATCTCACCGGAAAAGTCGCCGTCATCACCGGCTCCAGCCGCGGCATCGGCCGCGCCTCCGCCGAACTGCTGGCCAGGCTCGGCGCCAGGGTCGTGATCTCCAGCCGCAAGGCGGACGCCTGTCACGAAGTCGCCGAAGGCATCAGGAAGGACGGCGGGGACGCCCATGTCATCCCCTGCAACATCTCGCGCCGCGAGGAAGTCGAGGCGCTGATCGCGGGCACCACGAAGCATTACGGCAAGGTCGACATCCTCGTCTGCAACGCCGCGGTGAACCCCTATTACGGCCCGCTGCTCGACATCAAGGACGAGGCCTTCGACAAGATCATGAACTCCAACGTCAAGAGCAACATCTGGCTCTGCGCGCTGGCGATCCCGCAAATGGCCGAGCGCGGCAACGGCTCCGTCGTCATCATCTCCTCGATCGGCGGCCTGCGCGGCTCCACGGTGATCGGCGCCTACGGCATTTCCAAAGCGGCCGACTTCGCGCTGTGCCGCAGCCTCGCCGGTGAATGGGGCCCGAAAGGCGTCCGCGTCAATTGCGTGGCGCCGGGCCTGGTGAAAACCGATTTCGCCCGCGCGCTGTGGGAAGACCCCGACAATCTGAAGCGCCGCACCGCAAGTTCCCCGCTGCGCCGCATCGGCGAGCCCGAAGAAATCGCCGGCGCGGTAGCGTATCTGGCGTCGGACGCCTCCACCTTCATGACCGGCCAGACCATTATCGTCGACGGCGGCGTCACGACCGCCGCGACGTGACCTTCCTTATCCTCCCCTGGAGGGGGAGGATCGGTTCGCATGCGATGCGAACCGAGGTGGGGTGACAGCCTCTCCGCGCGTTCTCTGCTGGTTGGGTGACGATGCCTCACGCCAACAGAGCATGCGCGGATAGTCTGTCACCCCACCCCGTCTCACATTCCGCTACGCTCCATGTGAGCCGACCCGCCCCCTCAAGGGGCGGGTGAAACCATCGCCACCGCCCAACTTGACCTCCGCCTCCCGATCCGCTTGCCTCTCCACAACCAAAACCTCCCGGGGAAGCAACGCCATGTCCTTCGTTCTGGCCATCGATCAGGGCACCACATCCTCACGCGCGATCGTGTTCCGCAGCGACATTTCCATCGCCGCGTCAGCGCAGCAGGAATTCCCGCAGCATTTTCCGGCCTCGGGCTGGGTCGAGCACGAGCCGGAGGACATCTGGAACTCGACGGTCGCGGTCTGCCACGAGGCCCTGGACAAGGCCGGCCTGGAAGCAAAAGACATCGCCGCGATCGGCATCACCAACCAGCGCGAGACCACGGTGGTGTGGGACCGCGCCACCGGCAAGGCCGTCCATCGCGCCATCGTCTGGCAGGACCGCCGCACCGCCGACATCTGCGCCAGGCTGAAGAGCGAAGGACACGAGCCGAATATTTCCGCCAGGACCGGCCTGATCATCGACCCCTATTTCTCCGGCACAAAAGTCGCCTGGATTCTCGACCACGTTCCGGGCGCGCGCGAACGTGCCGACCGCGGCGAGCTGATGTTCGGCACGGTGGATTGCTACCTGCTGTGGCGGCTGACCGCTGGCCGCGTCCACGCCACCGACGCCACCAACGCCTCGCGCACGCTGCTGTTCAACATTCACACCGGCGAGTGGGACGACGATCTCCTGAAGCTGTTGCGCGTGCCGCGCTCGATGCTGCCCGAGGTGAAAGATTCCTCCGCGAAATTCGGCGACAGCGACGAAGGCCTGTTCGGCGGCGCGATCGCCATTGCCGGCATCGCCGGCGACCAGCAGGCGGCCACCATCGGCCAGGCCTGCTTCACGCCCGGCATGATCAAGTCGACCTACGGCACCGGCTGCTTCGCGCTGCTCAACACCGGCGCCACGCCGGTCGCCTCGAAGAACAAGCTGCTGACCACGATCGCCTATCAGCTCAACGGCCAGCGCACCTACGCGCTGGAAGGCTCGATCTTCGTTGCCGGCAGCGCCGTGCAATGGCTGCGCGACGGCCTCGGCATCATCAAGCAGGCTTCGGAAACCGGCCCGCTCGCCGACAAATCCGATTCCATGCAGAGCGTCTATCTGGTGCCGGCCTTCGTCGGCCTCGGTGCGCCCTACTGGAATCCGCGCGTGCGCGGCGCGCTGTTCGGCCTCACCCGCAACACCGGCCCCGCCGAACTGGCGCACGCCGCGCTGGAAAGCGTCTGCTACCAGACCTTCGACCTCTGGGCCGCGATGCGCGCCGACTGGCCGGACGCGAAAGCCGCCAACATCGTGCTCCGCGTCGACGGCGGCATGACCGCCTCCGACTGGACCATGCAGCGTCTCGCCGACCTGCTGGATGCGCCCGTCGACCGCCCGATGATCCAGGAAACCACCGCGCTCGGCGCGGCTTATCTCGCGGGACTGCAGGCCGGCGTCTATCCCGAGCCTGCAAGGTTCGCGGACAACTGGCGGCTGGAACATCGCTTCAAGCCGGCGATGAGTGCGGCCACGCGCGAGCGCAAACTCGCCGGCTGGGCGCGGGCAGTGAAGGGCGTGCTGGCGAGCGACGAGGGGGAGTAGTTCTACTCCTCGTCATGGCCGGGCTTGACCCGCCTGCGAGGCCGAAGCCTCTTCGGCGAGGCGGAGGCCCGGCGATCCACGCCTGTCCGTGGAAGATAGCAAGCAAGACGTGGATGCCCGGGACAAGCCCGGGCATGACGACGAGAAGGAGTGCAACATGATCCTGCCCGACGGCTATTCCGACGTTCCAAACGGCAAGATCGCCGCCGTCACCACGCATCTGGAAATGACCGCGCGCCCGGCGCCGCGCCCCGATCCCGCCGGCGCGTGGACGCTGCGGCACGTCGATGCGCCGACGCTCGACGGGTATCGCGACCTCTATGGCCGCGTCGGCACGCCGTGGCTGTGGGTCTCTCGGATCCGGATGCCCGACGCCGAACTGGCGGAGATCATTAGGTCGCCACTGCTGGAAATCCACGCCCTTGCCCATGAGGGCCGCGACGAGGGTTTGCTCGAACTGGATTTTCGCGAGCCCGGGCAATGCGAGATCGTGTCGTTCGGGCTCACCGAAAAGCTCGTCGGCAGCGGCGCCGGCCGCTGGCTGATGAACCGCGCGATCGACATCGCCTGGTCGCACCCGATCCAGCGCCTCTGGCTGCACACCTGCACCCTCGATCATCCGTCTGCGCTGGCGTTTTACCAGCGCTCGGGCTTTCGTCCGTTTCGCCGGCAGGTCGAGGTGGTCGATGATCCCAGGCTTGACGGGACCGTGCCACGCGATGCGGCGCAGCATGTGCCGGTGATCGAGTAGACCGGCAGACGCGCCCTCAGCCGTCATCACCGGGCTTGTCCCGGTGATCCACGTGCTGTTTCGAAGTAAGCAAAGAACGTGGATGGCCGGGCCTCCCACTCGCCGAAGAGGCTTCGGCCTCGCAGGCGGGACAAGCCCGGCCATGACGAGAATGGACGCCTAGAAAATGTCCTGCCTCCCCCGCGACAGCGAAAATCCCCGCCGCTCCGCGTTGAAGCACGTCACGCCGCTTTGCTCCGACGTGCAGGTGAATCCGCCGCGCTGCCACACCTCGCCATAGCCGAGCACGGGCAGGCGCGGGTCCATCACGGTGTCGCCGTGGCAGACGCGGGCGGCGGCGCCCTTGGCGTTCATCCCGAAAGCGCTGCCATAGTCGAGGTCGCAGTCGGCGGGGCGGCGCGGTTTTGTGTCCATCGCGGCGAGGTCGCAGCGGAGCCCGTTCTGTTTGTCGTCGGCAAAATACTGGCAGTGGATGTTTTTTGACGGCGACTGGAAGCCGACCGGGACATGTTGGGCGTCGGCTGAGGTAGCGAGTGTCATCAAGGACAGCGTAAGCAATACGTGTCGTGGAAATGGCAACATGTCGTTCTCTAGGTTCTGGGCGTCAGGCCCCGGACTTGATCCGGGCATCCATTCCCCTCCATTATGGTGGCTTCAAGGTGGACGAATGGCCGCGTCCTATCGGCAAACAACGCGCTTTGCGCTGATGCCCGGCCCACGACAAGCGGAGTGAACCATGTTCCTGATCGGCCAGTACGACTCCCCCTTTGTCCGCCGCGTCGCCCTCGCGATGCGGTTTTATGGCATCGCCTACGAGCACAAGCCGTGGTCGACCTTCGGCGATGCCGACAAGATCGCGCCCTATAATCCGCTGCGGCGGGTGCCGACGCTGGTGCTGGACGACGGCGAGGCGCTGATCGAGAGCACGATGATTTTGGACTATCTCGACGACCGCGTCGGCCCCGACAAGGCGATGATCGCGCGAAGCGGCGACGCGCGGCGGCATCATTTGCGGATCTGCGCGCTGGCGCTGGGGCTGGGCGACAAGGGCGTCAGCCTGCTCTACGAGCGCGTGCTGCGCAAGGATCGCCAGCTCGAACTCTGGATCGACCGCTGCACGGCGCAGATATCGGGCGTGCTGGCGATGCTGGAAAAGGAGCGCGCCGCCGACAAGACGCCGTACTGGTTCGGCGAAACCATCGGCCATGCCGATATCGCGGTCGCCTGCGTGCTGCGCTTCGTCGGCGAGGCGCATCCGGCGCTGTTCGACGACCGCTACCCGGCACTGAAGGCGCATTCGGCGCGCTGCGAAGCGCTGCCGGCGTTCCAGGAGATCGTGCAGGCGCTCGATCCGCCGAAGAACTAGGCCTTCGCCGTTTCCCGAAGCCGCACCAGCGCCGCTTCGACGACCTCGCGCGTATACGGCTTCTGCACCACTGGTGCAGCTTCCAGTTCGGCCGGGATCGGCGCCCGCTCGCCATATCCGGTGGCGAACATGAACGGAACCTTCAGTTCGGCGAGCCTGGTGGCGACCGGGATGCTGTTCTCGCTGCCGAGGTTGAGATCGAGCAGCGCAAAATCCGGCTTCTCGCGATCGATCGACGCCAGCGCCTGGCTCACCGACGCCGAGGTCCCGACATGCCTTGCTCCGAGTTCGAGCAGGATCACCTCGGCGGCCATCGCAATGATCAGATTGTCTTCCACGATCAGCGCCGTTCCGGAAAGGCGCGGCACCTCCTTGTCGGTCTCCACCTTGGCTGCAATGCCCGTCATGGCGGTCACCATCTCCACATAATTGGCCGGGATTACGAAGCGCGCATGCACGCCGAGCAGGTCGAAGCGCAGCTCGGCGTCGCCCTTGAGGTCGAACGGGATCGAGCGCTCGATGATCGTGGTGCCGAACCCGCGGCGCGACGGCGGCTGCACCGGCGGGCCGCCGCTTTCCTTCCAGTCGATCACGAGGCTGGAACTCTGGTCGAGCTTCCAGGCGATCTCGACCTTGCCGGTCGAATCGGCCAGCGCGCCATACTTGGCGGAGTTGGTCATCATCTCGTGGACGACCAGCGCCAGCGTCGCGAACGCCTTGGGGTCGAGCGCCACTTCCGGCCCGGTCATCTTGATGCGGTCGGCGCGGGCGCCGAGATAGGCGCCGGCTTCCGATTCCACCAGCGCCTTCAGCGCCACCGGCGCCCAGTTCAGGCTGGTGATCTGGTCATGTGCGCGCGCCAGCGCCTGGATGCGCCCGCCGAGCACGCCCGCGAATTCCTCGATACTGCCCGCGGTGCTCTTGCTCTGGGTGACGAGGCCGCGCACCAGGCTCAGAATGTTGCGGACGCGGTGGTTGAGCTCGGCGATCATCAGCTCCTGCCGCTCCTGCGCGCCCTTGCGTTCGCGGGCGGCGAGGTCGGCGAGCTGCAAAATCACTTCGAGCAGCGTAACGCGCAGCCCTTCTGCGATCTGCAGTTCGGCGGAGGTCCACGGCGCGGACTGGCCGTGCACCGTCTCCTGCCACAGCTCAAAACTCTTGCGCGGGGTGAGGCGCGGGCCGAGCGGGCCGGAGGCGTAGACCTTGCCGGGGGCGCCGGCCCAGTTCACCTTGCGCAGGATCTCGCGGCGGAAAAAGATCAGGCAGTCGCGCGGGGTGCGCGAGATCGGAATCGCGAGGAAGCCGGCGGCGCGGTCGCGGAACGATTCGCCCGCCGCATAGATCTTGCCGATCTCGGCGCTGGCGCAGATCTTTCCGGGCGAGGTGCGGTTGATGAAGCCGACGAGGTCCTTCACCTCGCGCTCGGTCGGGGTTTCGCCCGACAGCGTGATCTCGTCGTTGGACCAGATCGCGATGCCGTCGCATTCGATCATCTTGCGGTAGTCGCCGATGAAGTCGGCGATGGCGCGCTGGCTGTGCTCGTGGGTGGCGGCAGCCTCGATCAGCCGCTCCTGGATCTGGTGCGCGCGCTTTTCATAAGCGATCGTCGCCTCGCGTTCGCGGGTTTCCAGCACCCAGGAAAACATCTGGCCGAACAATTCGGCCGCGGTGCGCCGCTCGAACGAGATGTGCCGCGGCGAGTAATGGTGGCAGGCAAACAGGCCCCACAATTTCCCGTCGCGCAGGATCGATACCGACATCGAGGCGGCGACGCCCATGTTCTGCAGATATTCGATGTGGATCGGCGACACCGACCGCAGCGCCGAGGTCGAGAGATCGAGCAGCGCCGCGCTGTGGGTGGCGGTCGAGGCCAGCGGCACCGGCTTCGCATTGATATCGGCGATGATGCGCAGCCAGTTGCGGGTGTAGAGCGTGCGCGCCTGCGCCGGAATGTCGGAGGCCGGGTAGTGCAGCCCGAGGAACGGCTCCAGGCTGGACGCCGCGACCTCGGCGATCACTTCGCCCGATCCATCCGGGTGAAAGCGATAGACCATGACGCGGTCGAACCCGTTCAGCACCTTGAGCTGGCGCGCCGCTTCCTGCGCCAGTTCGCTGACACCCCTGGTCTTGCGGATCCGGCTCACCATCAGGCGGACCAGCTCGCCCGAATTCGTGTCATGCTCGATCACCGACGGCTCCGCCTCGATGATAAGGTAAACCCCGGAGAAATGGATGGCGATGTCGAACGGCCTGCCGCCGTCCTGCAGCGGGACGCCAAAGATCCGTTCGCTGGCGTCCGGCCCGGACAGATAGTCGACGCGGGCGCGGATGGCGTCGACTGCGGCTTTGGAAACGACTTCCGCAATGGGACGCTGGAACACGTCGGCATAGTCGCGGCCGAGATAGTCGGCCACGTTCTCCGAGGCCATGCAGACCGTGAAATCGGACTGCAGGCCGAGCAGGAATCCGAACGGCTGGATGCTGCCGGGAATGTGGATCGGCTCGCGGTCGCAATTGGTGAGGTCGACCTGCGGATTCATGACAGAGCCGCCGCGCGTGCGAACAGGTCGAAAGCGGTGCGCGCCGCACCGATCAGATCGTCTTCAGAAAGTTCATCGGCGCGGGATTCGAGAACGACGAGATAGTGCGGCCAGAACGGTCGCCCCCCGCCATGGCCGAGGAAGGACGTCGTATCCGAGATCAAGGGATGGCTGCAGGACTTCACCGTTCGCAGCAGATGGGCCGCGCCGAGCCGCGACCCTTCCAGCACATACAACGTGCCGAGGATGGCCGAGCGTCCGGCCAGTTCGGGCGCCTCGAGCGGAAAAGACCGGCCGCCCAGGCGGGCGAGGTCGGCCCCGATGGAAGCCGACCGTGCGCGGTCGTTCCAGTCGGGTAGTATGGCGCGGACGCTAGCCCGTTCCAGAGCGCGCTCGAGCGGCAACAGCGCCGCTGCGTTGATTTCCAGAAAGCGGCGATAGCCCGGCACTGTACAAAGGTCGAGCGCGCCCAGCGTGGCGTCGAGCCGCGCATGGTCTGCCGCGGTGGCGTTTCTCAAAATGCTGCGCAAAAAGGATTTTGGGCGGGAAGAGAGGCTGCGATCGGCAAGATGCGGCGTCGGAAGTGCGATTTCCGGCATCCGAAGTCCTTCTTTTGGTGCTCCGCGGCGGTCGGGTCACGAGGTAATGCAAGGCAAACGCAGCCGGAAACCGCGGGTTCCCGGCCAGCCACGGCGTTTCTGCCGGGTTGGTAACCGCTCGGCGTGGCGTCTCGAATGGAACTACGGTGCCGCCCGCATCGCTTGCGGGGTATCCGGCTGGACCAGCGGGTGGGCTCGGGCAAATGCCGGCAGCGCCATGGCCGTTTCGAAGATGCGCTTCACCGTTGGATAGATATTCAGGTCGATCTGCTGCGTTACCGCTGCGCTGACATGGCCGACCATGCAGATATCGGCCATCGTCGGCGCGTCTCCATGGCAGAATTGTCCGGTGTCCCTGTGGCCGGCCAGGTGTCCCTCCAGTGCGGCCAGCGTCTCTACCGTCCAGTGCCGCCGCCACGCCGCCTGCTGCGTGTCGCGGAGGTTGAGTTCATGGTCGAGATAGCGCCGCACCCGTGGCGTCAGCAGCGGATGCCCCTCGCAGGCCACCATCTGCGCCAGCGCGCGGACACGGGCGCGGCCGTTGAGATCGGCCGGCAACAGCGGCGGGGAGGGATATTTCTCGTCGAGATATTCCAGAATCGCCAGCGACTGAAACAGCGTGGTGCCGTCGTCCAGTACCAGCGCCGGCAGCGCCATCTGCGGATTGATCCGGCGATATTCGGGATCGCGATGCGCATTGGCATCGATGTCGACGAAAACGACATCGACCGGGACGTCTTTCAGATTGAGCGCGATCCGCACGCGGAAACTTGCCAGCGATCGCCAGAACGAGAAGAACTTCATGGAGAGGCACCCCGCACTTTTCTTCCCCTCTCCCCTTGTGGGAGAGGGTGGATCAATCGTGCGAAGCACGATTGAGACGGGTGAGGGGTTCTCTCGGCAAGCACAGAACGGTGCGTGCGGAGAGAACCCCTCATCCGGCGCTTCGCGCCACCTTCTCCCACAAGGGGAGAAGGGAAGGAAGAGGGTCAGGCCCCCACCGCCTTCTTCCGCCAGGCCAGATGTACGGCGCAATTGCAGCCCGGCGGGTGCGAGGCCACGTCGTTGGCCGGCACCATCTCCGCCGCCGGAGCCTTCGCCTCCTGCGAGGGGATGTAGTTCAGAACCGGCGCGAGCCAACGCTCGGTCTCGGCGACGCTCATGCCCTTGCGCGCGGCGTAGTCCTCGACCTGGTCGCGTTCGATCTTGCCGACGCCGAAATAGAAGCTTTCCGGATGCGAGAAATAGAGCCCCGACACCGACGAGCCCGGCCACATCGCAAAGCTCTCGGTCAACCTCACGCCGGCCGTGTTCTCGGCGTCGAGCAGCGCGAACAGCGTCGCCTTCTCGGTGTGGTCGGGCTGGGCGGGATAGCCCGGCGCCGGGCGGATGCCGGCATAGGGTTCCAGGATCAGCTGTTCCGGTGCGAACTTCTCGTCCGGCGCGTAGCCCCAGAATTCCTTGCGGACGCGCTGATGCATCCGCTCGGCAAAGGCTTCCGCCAGGCGGTCGGCCAGCGCCTTGCACAGGATGGAGGAGTAATCGTCATTGGCGTTCTTGAAGCGGTCGGCGACCGCGTCCTCGCCAATCCCTGCGGTGACCACGAAGCCGCCGACATAATCGGGCACGCCGGAGGAGGCGGGCGCGATGAAGTCCGACAGCGCGGCATTGAACCGTCCCTCGCGCTTTTCGAGCTGCTGGCGCAGCGTGTGGAAGGTCGCGATCTTCCTGGTCCGCGTGTCGTCGGCATAGAGTGCGATGTCGTCGCCCTCGGCATTGGCCGGCCAGAAGCCGATCGTCGCGCGCGCCGTGAACCATTTTTCCTGGATGATGCGGTCGAGCATCTTGCGCGCGTCGTCGTAGAGCGAACGCGCGACCTCGCCGATCTTGGGATCGTCGAGGATCGCAGGGAAACGACCGGCCAGCTCCCAGGTCTGGAAGAACGGCGTCCAGTCGATATACTCGGCGAGCTCCGCGAGGTCGTAGGCGTCAAAACTCTTCAGGCCGAGGAAGGAAGGTTTCTTCGGCGGCATCTTCTCAAAATCGGCCTTCACCGCGTTGGCGCGGGCGTCCGCCAGCTTCAGCCGCTTCTTGTCGGCCTGCGCGCGGAAATGCGCCTCGGAAATTTTTGCGTATTCCGCGCGGATGTCGGCCGCATAGGCCTCACGCCTGTCGGGCGAGAGCAGCGACGACGCCACGCCCACCGCGCGGCTGGCGTCGTTGACATGCACCACCGGGCCGCCCGGATAGTTCGGATCGATCTTGACAGCGGTATGCACGCGGCTCGTGGTGGCGCCGCCGATCAGCAGCGGCATCTTCATGCCCTGCCGCTCCATCTCGCCGGCCAGAAAGCTCATCTCGTCGAGCGAGGGCGTGATCAGGCCGGACAGCCCGATGATGTCGGCGCCCTCGGCTTTTGCGGTCTCGATGATCTTGCTGGCGGGCACCATCACGCCAAGGTCGATGACTTCAAAATTGTTACATTGCAGCACGATGCCGACGATGTTCTTGCCGATGTCGTGGACGTCGCCCTTGACGGTGGCGAGCACGATCTTGCCGGCGGCGTTGCGGCCGTCGCCGGCGACGCCGTTGGCCAGGTTGCGCGCCTTTTCTTCTTCCATGAACGGCATCAGATAGGCGACCGCCTGCTTCATCACCCGCGCCGACTTCACC
>CAZSRR010000027.1:0-92311 GCA_964609175.1 uncultured Bradyrhizobium sp. | reverse complement strand
GCGTGCTGACGGCCGACGGCGTCGTCAGCCTGATCGGCTGCCTGATGGGCAATCCCTTCATCAACGCGGTCTATATCGGCCATCCCGGCTGGAAGGCGATGGGAGGCCGGATCGGCTATTCGGCGGCGACCGGGCTGATGGTGGTGCTGCTGTCGTGGTTCGGCATCATCTCGGTGCTGCTGGCGCTGGTGCCCGTCGTGGCGATCTCGCCGATCCTGCTCTATATCGGCATGCTGATCGGCGCGCAGGCCTTCCAGACCACGCCGGTCAAGCATGCGCCGGCTATCGTGCTGGCGTTGACGCCGCATCTGGCGGCGTGGGCGAAACTGCAGATCGACACCATGCTCGGTTCGACGATCACGGCGGCCCAGGCCGTCGGCGGCTTGGCGGCCGACAAGGTGGATGCGGTGAAGAGCGCGGCGATATCGGCGCTGCCGCAGCAGGGTGTGCTCTATCACGGCCTCGAAGTGATGGGCGGCGGCTCGATCCTTGGAGGCCTCGTGCTGGGCGCGATCGGCGTGTTCGTGATCGAGCGCGATTTCCTGAAAGCCTCGGCCTTCGCGCTGGCCGGCGCCGTCATGACCTATTTCGGCTTCATGCACGGCGAAGCCGTCGGCATCGGCGGCGGCCTCGGCGTCACGCCGGGCGTGGCGCTGGCCTATGCGGTGATGGCGGCGGGCCTGTTCGCGCTGGCGAAGAGCGGCGAGGGGGCTCCCTACCGCGCGCATGATGAGGTGCACGCTGCGGCACCGGCAGAGTAAAAATGTCTCGCTGTCCGGACGTAGCCCGAACGGGGCGCTACGTCCGCGACATCTGAGGGCAGTTACCCCTTCACAAACGCCAGCATCGTGCCGTTGCCTGACGCCGGCGGCACCACGACGCCGCCAGCGCTCGTCACACCGATGGCGCCAAGCGCCTTCTCGGCCGCTGCGACGTCGGCCACGATCACCAGCCCCGCGCCGCCCCGCTCGGGCAGCCCGGCCAGCGGCACGCCGGGATAGCGCTTGGCGATCTGGTCTTTCGTGAGAAACACGAAGTCGGCGCGATCGCCGCCGGAGGGCACCGCGACGGCGCCGTCCGCCTCGTTGCGCGTTTCGCGATCGATCATCCTGGCGAGATGCGCGGCCTCCGTCGCCGGCTCGGGCGCGACCATCAGCACCTGCTTCAGGCGCCTGGCGCCGTTGGCATGCTTCATCAGTTCGGGAATCCACACCGTCTCGCGCGTCTTGTGCTGGCAGGCGAAGATGCGCACGCCGGCGGGCGCTTCCGCCGTCGGCCACTGAAACGTCCGGAACTTGGCGGCGGAGACCGAGCCATCGGGCATCGTTACCGGCCGCTCGAAATCGGTCGGCCCCACGGGTGGATAGCCGCGCGCGCGGATCTCTTCGGCGCCGTCGGCGGAATCCACCGCCGTGAACGCGATGCGCTCGATGCCTTCGCCATTCTTTTCGAGATAGGCGCGCGCCGGCGCATTATGCTCCGTCGGCGTCAGCACGCCGAGCAATTCCATATAGTCGGGATCGAACATGATGGTGTAGTTGCCCGATCCCATATGCGCGCTGTGGGTGCCGCGCGGCGACACCGTAAAGCCGAGGCGCCTGTAGTTCTCGGCGGCCTTGTCGAGGTCCTTCACCATGACCACGGCGTGATCGATTCCGACGACGTTTTTGAGTGCCACTTTGTTATTCCTTCAGGGCTTGTGCTGGGCCAAACTAAGCAGAACGACCGGGCGCCTGCAAGAAAGGATGCCGCTGCGTGCGGCTCCTTCTTCCTCTCCCCGCGAAGAGCGAGGAGAGGAAGCTAGGCCGTTGCCATGTCGTGTTCTCGCGCAAAGTCTCCACCCGGGATCGACGCCAGCAGCGCCTTTGTATAAGCGTGCTGCGGATTGCCGAATACCTCGCCGGCCAGTCCATGCTCGACCACCTCGCCATCCCTCATCACGGCGACGAGGTCGCAGATCTGCGCGGCCACGCGTAGGTCGTGCGTGATGAAGACGATGGAGAGCCCGAGCCGCGCGCGCAGTTCGGCCAGCAGCTTCAGCACCTGCGCCTGCACCGAGACATCCAGCGCCGACACCGGCTCGTCGGCAACCAGCACATCCGGCTTCAGCGCCAATGCCCGTGCCAGCCCGATGCGCTGGCGCTGGCCGCCGGAGAATTCATGCGGATAGCGGTCGGCTGAGGACGGATCGAGCCCGACCAGCGCAAACAGTTCCTTGGCGTCCGCGATCGCCTGCGCGCGCGGCGTGCCGTGCACGATCGGGCCCTGCGCCACCAGTTCGGCCGCCTTGCGGCGCGGATTGAGCGAGGCGAACGGGTCCTGAAACACCATCTGGATATGCCGCGTCTCGCGGCGGACGTCTTCACGCGTCATCCTGGCCCAGTCGCGGCCTTCGAGCACGATCGAGCCGCTATCGGGATCGATCAGCCGCACGATGCAGCGCGCCAGCGTCGATTTTCCGGAACCGGATTCGCCGACGATGCCGAGCGTTGCGCCGCGGGGCAGGCTGAGCGACACGCCTTTCACGGCCACCGTCACCCGCGCGCCGCGTCCGAGAAAGCCGCCGGTGCGATAGGTTTTTGAAACATCGGCGATCATCAGGATGTTGTCGTCGGCAAGGCGGCGCGGCGGCGGCGCTTTCAATGGCGGGACGGCGGCGATGAGTTGTTTCGTATAGGCGTGCTGCGGCCTGTCCAGCACGTCAGCCGCCACGCCCTGTTCGACGATCGCGCCATGCTGCATCACCACGACGCGGTCGGCGATCTCGGCGACGACGCCGAAATCATGGGTGATGAACATGACGGCCGTCTTGCGGCGCTGCTGCAGGTCGCGGATCAGTTTCAGGATCTGGGCCTGCGTGGTGACGTCGAGTGCCGTGGTCGGCTCGTCGGCGATCAGGAGTTTCGGATCGAGCGCCAGCGCCATCGCGATCATGGCGCGCTGCCGTTGCCCGCCCGAGAGTTCGTGCGGGTAGGCCCTTGCCGCCTGCTTCGGATCGGGAATGTGGACGTCCGCGAGCAGGCCCAGGACCTTCTCGCCGATCTCGGCCTTCGACAGGTCGGTGTGAATCGAAAACATCTCGGCGATCTGGTCGCCGATGGTGCGCAGCGGGTTGAGCGCCGTCATCGGTTCCTGGAAGATCATCGCGATGCCGGCGCCGCGCACCTCGCGCATTTCCGACGGCGTCGCCGCGCAGAGGTCGCAGCCCTCGAACATGATCCGGCCGCCGTCGATCGTCACTTCATCGGGCAGCAGCCGCATCACGGCATTGGCCATCATCGACTTGCCGGAGCCGGATTCGCCGACCACGCAGAGAATTTCGTTCGAGGCGATCTCGAGCGACACGTCCTTGAGTGCGTGCGTCCGGTCGGCGCCGCGCGGCAACTGGACGCTCAGGAGGTCGAGCGAGAGGATGTTTTCGTTTTCGCTCATCGGCCCTTCAGCCTCGGATTGAGGGCATCGTTGAGGCCCTGGCCGACCAGCGATACCGCGAGCACGGTGATGAGGATGGCAAGGCCGGGAATCGCCGAGACGTACCACTGCACCCGGAGCACGTCGCGGCCGAGGCCGATCAAATTGCCCCAGGAAGCGACGTTGGGATCGGACAGCCGCAGGAAGGCCAGCGCGCTTTCCAGCAGGATCGCGACCGCCATCACCACGCTGGCATAGACGATGACCGGCGGCAGCGCGTTGGGCAGAATCTCGCCGAAGATGAGCTGGACGTTCTTCATGCCGAGCGTGCGCCCGGCCTGGACGAATTCGCGGTTGCGCAAGGACAGGAACTCGGCGCGGGTCAGCCGCGCCGGCGCCGGCCACGACACCACGCCGACGGCGATGGTCACGGTGGTCAGCGTCGAGCCGAACACCGCGACCAGCACCAGCAGCAGCACGAAATTCGGCAAAGTCTGAAACGCCTCGGTGATCCGCATCAGCACATTGTCGACCCAGCCGCCATAATAGCCGGCGAAGGCGCCGACCAGGATACCGATCAGGATCGCGATCGCGGTGGCGACACCGCCGATCAGCAGCGATATCCGCGCGCCGTAGAATATCTGCGCGGCGATGTCGCGGCCGGAATTATCGGTGCCGAGCAGGAAGCGCGGGTTGGAGAACGGCCAGATCAGCGGACGTCCGGCCAGCGCCAGCGGATCGCGCGGGTAGAGAAAGCCGGCCGAGATCGCCATCGCGATCACGACCAGCAGCAGAACGAGGCCGACGACGGCCGCGGGACTTTTGAAATAGCGCTTGATCGCATCCATCGCTCTAATCCGCCGTGATGCGCGGATCGAGCCGCGCATAGATCAGGTCGACGGCGAAGTTGACCGCGATGACCAATAGTGCCGAGACGAACACGATTCCGAGCAGCGTGTTGAGGTCGCGCTGCACCACCGATTCATAGGCAAGCCGGCCGAGGCCGGGGAGAGAGAATACGCTTTCGACCACCACCGATCCGCCGAGCATGGTGCCGGCCTGCAGCCCGATCAGCGTCACCATCGGCAGCAGCGCGTTGCGCAGCACGTGCCGCGTCACCACCCGGGTCTCGTCGAGGCCTTTGGAGCGCGCCGTGCGGACGTAGTCGAGGTTGAGCACCTCCAGCATCGAGGCCCGCATGATGCGCAGGTAAATGGCGAGGAAGATCAGTCCCAGAGTCAGCGTCGGCAGCACCAGATGGCTGGCGATATCGAGCGCGCGCCAGATGCCGGTCTGAGCCATGCCGATATCCTCGAAACCGCCGGGCGGCAGCCATTGCAGGTAGACCGAGAACACGACGATGGCCATCAGGCCGAACCAGAACGAGGGCGTGGCGTAGAAGATCAGCCCGAGCGTCGAGATCAGCGTGTCGGGCCAGCGGTTGACGCCGCGCGCGGCGAGCACGCCAAACACAAGGCCAAAGAAGAACGCGAACGAGAGCGACGCGGTCATCAGCAGGATGGTCGGCGGCAACCGCTCCAGGATCACGGACGCCACCGGCTTGCCGTAGATCGAGGAGAAGCCGAGATCGAGCCGCACCAGCCGCCACAGATAATTGCCGAGCTGCGCCGGGATCGAGAGGTCGAGCCCGTAGAACTCGCGCAGCGCCTTGGCCGTCGCGGCATCGCCGCCGCCCATCTGCGCCATCATGGCGTCGACGGTGTCGCCCGGCGCGAACTGCAGCAGCAGGAACACGCCGATCAGGATCAGGATGAGGGTCGGAATCGAGGCGGCGAGCCGCCGCCCCGCAAGGCTCAAAATACGCATCGAGCTATCTTGGCGGATAAGCCATCAGGCGGAAAGCCAAAGATCGTGCCAACTCGATGAGCCCCAACGCGGCGTGTTGGAGTGGTTGCGTGCCTTGCCGTTGATCACGGTGACGAAAATCTGCTCGATCGGCATCCAGACCGGCAGTTCGGTATTCACCTCCCTGACGAACTGGGCGTACAACGCCTTGCGCTTGGCGGGATCGACTTCAGTCGCCGCGTCGTCGATGGTTTTGTCGACGTTCTTGTCCTCCCAGCCCCACTGGTTGGTCCAGGGCGCGCCCTTGGGTTGGCCGGAGCGATACCACACCGTGGTCGAGACGGCGGGATCGTTGCGGTACTGGTGCCAGCCGGTGGCAAGGTCGAAGGCGTGTTCGCCATAGACCTGCTTGAGGAAGCCGCCGCCATCGTTGCGGACGATGTCGACGGGAATGCCGATTTCGCCGAGCGACTGCTGGATGAAGGTCGACCATAGCGAGATGTCCTCGCCCCACGGCGCAGGCAGCAGTTTGAGCGAGAAGCGGGTGCCGCCGCGACCGGCCTTGAAGCCGGCTTCGTCGAGCAGCGCCGCGGCCTTGGCCTTGTCGTAGGGGTATTGCGGCGTGTTGGCGCCGGGATAGAAGTCGGTCGAAGTCGAGGGGATCGGCCCGGTGCCGAGTTTTGCGAAGTCGCCGAGAAAATTCTCGATGAAGAACGGCACGTTGATCGCATGCGCGATGGCGCGCCGCACCTTGACGTCGGACAGCTCCTTGCGGCGGAAGTTGAACTCGAGGGTGTTGGTGCGGGCGTTGCCTTCATTGCCCTTGGTCGAGACGATGAAGCGCTTGTCCTTGCCGAGCCGTGCCATGTCGGAAATCGTCAAACCGGAGAACGGCGAATAATGCAGTTCGCCGGCCTCCATCTGCGCGGCCGCGGCGGCGCGATCGGTGATCACCTTCCAGACGATGCGGTCGAGATAGGGTGCGTTGGGCCGCCAGTAGTTCTCGTTGCGGTCGGCGATGACATATTGCCCGCGTTCATACTTGACGAACTTGAACGGGCCGGTGCCGACGGGCGCGAGGTTGGTCGGGTTCTGGCGGATATCGCCGCTCTCATAGAGATGTCTTGCGGAGATGTAGCCGAGGTCGGGCAGGGCGCGCAGCAGCAAATTCAACGGCATCGGCCGTTCATATCTAAAGATCGCGGTTTCCGCGTCCGGCGTCTCGACCGCGGTGAGGAACAGCTGCAGCGTCGAGCCGTAGTTGAGGATCTTCTTCCACATGTTCATGGCGGTAAATTCGACGTCGGCCGAGGTGAACGGCTTGCCGTCGTGCCAGGTGACGCCCTTGCGCAGCTTGAAGGTCACGGTCTTGCCGTCGGGTGCGGCTTCCCAGCTTTCGGCGAGCACGCCGACCGGCTGGCCGCTGGCGTCGAGATCGACCAGGTTCTCCTGAATCTTGCCGCCGATGATGTAGACGCCGGTGGACGCCTGGATGCTGGGATTGAGCTGGCGCTGTTCGGCGCCGTAATGGACGTTGAACACGCCGCCCTTGCGCGGCGTCTCCTGTGCGAAGGCGCGCATCGGATTGATCACGTTGGCCGCGATGGCCGCCGACGTCAGCAGCGCGGTGCGACGATTGATCTCAAGGCGCGTCAAATCCATGCGAAGTCTCCGGACAAATTATTGGATTGGTGGCGGGCCTTCGGGCATCCGCCTTGCGGCGATGTTACGATGGAACGGGAGCATGAGTCATTTTCTAATCGCCGTAAGAAGCGGAAAATCCTTTCTGAAAACAACGTGCTCAGCGCGACATCAGGCTGATCCGAAGCGCGGCACGGGCCCGGGCGGCGACCCCGCGTTTGTCCGGAAATGAGGCTGCCGGACCGTCGGAATCCCCCTAAAAATAGGCTTCGCACAGCTTAGAGGGCCTAAAAACCAGCCAAAATTGGACGAATCACTCCAACTCGACTAGCGAGAAGCTGTGCAGAATGTCGGAAACCCTGTTTTTTAGGCTGTTTTCGCCATATCGTCGCCGGTGCCAGAATCAAATGGAGCAATCATGGCCACCCAAATGTCTAAGTCGCAGCTGATCGAGAAGATCGCGACCGCCACCGAAGTTTCGAAGAAGGAAGTCAAGGGCGTGATGGAAGCGCTCGTCGACGTTGGCCACAAGGAGCTCAAGAAGAACGGGGTGTTCCTCGTTCCCGGCTTCGCCAAGTTCGTCGTGGTCAAGAAGCCCGCGACCAAGGCGCGCAAGGGCACCAACCCCTTCACGGGCGAGGAAATGATGTTCAAGGCCAAGCCGGCCCGCAAGATCGTCCGCGCCCGCCCGGTCAAGGCTGCCAAGGACGCGGTCTGAGATCGAGGGCCGCGAAAGCGGTTTTGAGAAAACGGAAAGGCCTCCGGCAACGGGGGCCTTTTTGTATGGGCGGGCTTATCCTTCGAGAACTCGTCTCCCGGACGCGGGAGTTGAATTCGCCTCACACCACCGGTGACCGTCCGCCGTCGACATTGATCGCGGTGCCGGTGATGAACGAACCCTGATCGGAAGCGAGGAAGCAGGCGAGGTTGGCGAATTCCTCCGCGGTGCCGATGCGCCCCAGCGGTGTGCCCTTGGCGAGGTTTTTGGCGAATACTTCAAAATCCATGTCGGGCGCCTGCGCCGCGTGCCGCTTCACCCATTGATCGCTCATGATCAGGCCGACCAGCATCGCATTGACCAGGATGTTGTGCTCGCCGCCTTCGCTCGCCATCACCTTGGTCAGCGCCATGCCGGCGGCGCGCGTCACCGATGTCGGCGCCGAGGCGGCGGCCGGTGCCTTGGCGTAGGTGTTGAGCACGTTGATGATGCGACCCCATTTGCGCGCCTTCATGCCCGGCCAGACCTGCCTGGAGAAGCGGATCGCGGCGAACAGTTTCAGGTCGAGATCGTCCTGCCAGGCCTCGTCGGAAATGTTCTCGAACGCCATCGTCCGCGCCGTGCCGGCGTTGTTGACGAGAATGTCGACCGGGCCGAGATCGCTGACGATGCTGTCATGGGCCTTGGCGATGTCCGCCGCCTTCGAGACGTCGCAGGCATAGTCGCGAACCGTGAGGCCATCCTTGGCGAGTAATTCCCGCGCCGACTTCAGGTCAGCCGCGCCGCGCGCCAGGATCGCCACCTTGGCGCCAGAGGCCGCGAACTGCCTTGCCATGGCGATACCCAGGCCCTTGCTGCCGCCGGTGATCACGGCGACCCTGTCTTTCATCGTGACTTGCATGCTGTTCTCCCGCTCGCGGTCTTCGGTGCCGCCGGTTGCGCCGATGGATGTATCGGCTGAAGTGGCATCATGGTTCCGCGCAGGCGGATGATCAAGCATGCTCTCGATACCGTAGAGACGCGCTGATGCAATCGGCGACCGGGGTCGTGGCGACGCTGTTCGGCCTGCCCGCAGTGCTGCTATTCGTCGCCGCCAGCTTGATCATCGGGGCGATTGCGTTTTTGATGTGCACCTGAAACTGGAATGCACGCACATGTACCCGGACCCGAATTCGTCGTCGCAAAAGCTGTACAACCGTGCGCTGGCGAGCCTGCCCGGCGGCAATAGCCGCACCACGGTGTTCATGAAGCCGTACCCGATCTATGCCGCGCGCGGCGAGGGCTGCCGGGTCTGGGATATCGACGGCAATGTCTATATCGACTGCATCAACAATTTCACCTCGCAGATTCACGGCCACGCCCATCCCGCCTTGATCAAGGCCGCAACCGCGCAGCTTGCGCTCGGCTCGGCGTTCGGCCTGCCGACCGAATCCGAAGTCGATCTCGCCGAACTGTTGATCGCGCGGCTGCCGTCGGTCGAGCAGGTGCGGTTCGCCAACTCGGGCACCGAGGCTGTCATGATGGCGCTCAAGGCGGCGCGGGCGCATACCGGCCGTCCGAAGATCGCCAAATGCGAGGGCGCCTATCACGGCTCCTATGATTACGCCGAGGTGAGCCTGGACCCTGCGCCGGAAGCCTGGGGCCGCAATGCGCCGGTATCGGTCGCCTATGCCAGGGGCACGCCCGACAACGTGCTGGCCGACGTCGTCACCATTCCCTTCAACGACACCGAAGCCGCCGTCAGCCTGATCCGCGAGCACGGGTCTGAGCTGGCCTGTGTGCTGGTCGACCCGATGCCGAACCGCGCCGGCCTCGCGCCGGCCGACCGCGCCTATCTCGAGGCGCTGCGCAAGGTGACGCGCGAAGTCGGTGCTCTCTTGATCTTCGACGAGGTCATCACCTTCCGTCTCGGCTATCACGGTGCGCAGGGCATCTGGCATGTCGATCCCGACCTGACCACGCTCGGCAAGATCATCGGCGGCGGCTTTCCGGTCGGCGCGATCGCCGGCCATCGCGACGTCATGGCGGTATTCGACCCGCGCCCGGGCAAGCCGGCGCTGCCGCATGGCGGCACGTTCTCGGCCAATCCCGTGACGATGCGCGCCGGCATCGCGGCGATGCGACTGCTCGACGAGGCGGCCTTTGCGCGCCTCGACGCCATGGGGCAGGCGGTCCGCTCCGGCATAGACGCCGCGTTCAAGCGTCATGGCGTACCCGGCGGCACGGTCGGAATGGGCTCGCTGCTCAAGGTTCACTTCGTGGAGAGGCCGGTCCGCGACTATCGCTCGGCCTATTTGAGCGAGGAAGAGGCGCGGCGTCAGGCGGTGTTCAACCTCGCATTTCTCAATCGCGGGGTGCTGGCGGCGAGCAACGGGTTGATGGCGTTGTCGACGCCGATGACGGATGCGGATATTGATACGATCGTTGCGGCGGCATCGGGCGCGTTGGAGGAAGTTGCGGGAATGCGTTGAGGCTTTGTAGAGCGTGAGAAGGAATTGTAGCCCGCATGAGCGTTTGCGACATGCGGGACGCCGCAGGCATCGGCCCCGCATATCACAAGTGTTCATGCGGGCTACAGTGGATGCAAATCGTAGGATGGGTAGAGCTCTTCGCGAAACCCATCAATGACACGGCAAGATCGTGATGGGTTTCGCGAAGGGCTCAACCCATCCTACGGAAACAAACAATAACGGTCACGAATGTCCGCCAAGATCGATCCCATCACCCGCTCCGTCGTCCAGCATCGCCTCAGTTCGATCGTCAAGGAGATGGGCGAGGCGATGCTTCGCACCTCCTATTCGCAGATCCTCAATTCGAGCCGCGATTTTTCGCTGGCGATCTGCGACACCGACGCCCGCCTGATCGCGCAGGCCGATCATCTTCCGGTGCATGTCGGCGCGCTGCCCTGGGCGACGATCGCAGTCGAAGAGCGCTTCAAGGACATCACGCCCGGCGACGTCGTCCTGCTCAACGATCCCTATTACGGCGGCAGCCATCTGCCCGACGTCACCGTGTTCGTGCCGGTGTTCGCCGGCGGCAGGCGGCTGCTCTGGACCATCGTGCGCGCGCACCAGAGCGATATCGGCGGTGGCACCCATGGCGCCTATAATCCCGCGGCGACCGAGATCTGGCAGGAGGGGCTGCGGATTCCGCCGATCAAGCTCTACGAAGCCGGCAGGTTGCGCGACGATCTGTTCGACATGCTGGCGCTCAATGTCCGTAACCCCCGCGAATTCCGCGGCGACCTCTCGGCGATGCTCGGCGCGGCGCATCTCGGCGAGCGGCGGCTGTCGCGGCTGTTCGCCGAGTTCGGCGCCGAGGTGGTGGAGGCCGCCATGGAGGCGATCCTCGACGCCACCGAGCAGCAGACCCGCGCCGTGGTCTCGACCTGGAAGGACGGCGTGTTTTACGGCGAGGCGTTTCTCGACGATGACGGCCACGGCCGCACCGATCTGCGGATCGCCGCCAAAGTCACCAAGAAAGGCAGCGACGTCGAGATCGATCTCTCGGACTCCGATCCGCAGTCGACGAGTTTCGTCAATTCCTCGCACGCCAACATGCAGGCGGCGGTGGCGATGGCCTTTGCCTATCTGATCGATGCCGAGATTCCCAAGAACACCGGCGCGCTGAGGCCGCTGAAGGTCATCGCCAGGCAGGGCACCATCGTCTGGGCCGATCCGGGGCGTCCGGTGACGCTGTGCACCAGCCATCCCTCGAACGAAATCGTCGAAGCCATCGTCAAGGCGCTGTCGGCGTCGTGTCCGGAACGCGCCATGGCCGGCTGGAGCCGCCGCTTCCGGATCGCGATCCAGGGCGAAGACCCGCGTTCGGGCAAGAATTTCATCTGGCACATGTTCCATGCGCGGCCCGGCGGCGGCGCGTCCTCGGGCGGCGACGGCTGGTCGTCGATCGGCGAATGGCATTCGGTCGGTGGCTTGAAGTTCGGCAGCCTCGAAGTAGCCGAGGTGCGCTTTCCCCTGCATTTCCGTACCCACGAATTCCGTGCCGGCTCTGGCGGCGACGGCCAATTTCGCGGCGGCCTCGGCGTGTCGCTCGACCTGGTGCTGGAGACGGCGAAGGTCGCGAAAGGCAACACCGCGGGCGACGGCGCGCGGCATGGCCCCTGCGGCATGCTCGGCGGCGCGGATGGCAAGCCGCATCACTACCGCCTGTTGTCGGAAGGGCGCGAGCCGCGCGTGCTGCGCACCAAGGAGGTCGGCATCGAACTGCATCCCGGCGACTGCCTCGAGATCCGCTCCTCCGGCGGCGGCGGCTGGGGGCCGCCGGAGAAGCGATCGGCGGAGGCGCGCCAATGCGACGGCGCGCAGGGCCTTGTGGAAGGCACGGCGGAGCGGGTTTCGACATGACCTTCCGAATCGGCGTTGACGTCGGCGGGACCTACACCGATCTCGTGGCGACGGATGAAAGCGGGCGCACGGTGTTTGCGAAATCGCCGTCGACTCCTGCGGATCGGTCGCTCGGCGTGATGAACGGTCTGGAAGAACTGGCGCGGCGGCTGAACGTGTCGCGCGCAGAGATGCTGGCCGCGACCGACCGGCTGGTTCACGGCACCACGGTGGCGACCAACGCGCTGCTGGAGCGCAAGGGCGCAAAGGTCGCGCTGCTGACCACCGAAGGCCATCGCGATATCGTCGAGATGCGCGAGGGTCTCAAGCCCGACCGCTACGATCTGCGTTCGCCGCCACCGGCGCCGCTGGTGCCGCGCGACCTGCGGTTCGGCGTGAGGGAGCGGCTGAGGGCCAACGGCGAGGTCATGATTCCGCTCGATGAGACATCGCTCGACGACGCCATCGCCGGCATCCGGCAGTCGGGTGCGACATCCGTCGCCGTGTGTTTCCTGCATTCCTACCTCAATTCCGTTCACGAGCTTGCCGCCGTCGAACGGCTGAAGCAGGTGTTGCCCGGGATCAGCATCTCCCGTTCCGGCGACGTGCTGCCGCAGATCAAGGAATATGAGCGCGTATCGACCACGATCGTGAACGCCTATGTCGAGCCGATCGTGCGGCGCTACCTGACCAACCTCGAAGCGCGGCTGGCGGAGGCGGGCTTCAAGGGCAGCCTCTTCGTCGTGCTGTCGCATGGCGGCATGGCGCCGGTCGAGGAGGCCTCGCGGCTGGCCGCGGGCACCGTGCTATCGGGCCCAGCGGGCGGCATCTCCGGCGCCCGGCGCTGCGCCGACCTGGTCGGTATCCCCGACCTCGTGCCGTTCGACATGGGCGGCACGTCGACCGACATCTCGCTGATCGCAAGCGGTCAGGCTTCGCTGTCCGCCGACGGCTCACTCGCGGGTCAGCGCATCGCGCTGCGCAGCCTCGACATCGCGAGCATCGCGGCCGGCGGCGGCTCGATCGCGAGCGTCGATGCCAGCGGCACGTTGCGCGTGGGGCCGGAGAGCGCGGGCTCGGTGCCGGGCCCGGCCTGTTACGGCAATGGCGGGGAGGCTGCGACCGTGACCGACGCCAATGTCGTGCTCGGCTATCTCGATGCCGCAGCCTTCATGGGCGGCAAGCGCCCGCTCGATCGCGCCGCCTCGGAAGTCGCGGTGGATCGCATCGCGAAGGCGATGGACCTGCCGCGCGTCGAGGCCGCGGCCGGCATCTACCGCATGATCAACCTGAACATGGCCGACGGCATCCGCCTGATGACGCTGCGCCGCGGCGTCGACCCGCGAAAGTTCGCGCTGCTGAGCTTTGGCGGCGCGGCCGGCCTGCACGCGGCGGAAGTGGCGCGCGAACTCGAGATCAAGCGCATCATCGTGCCGACGGTGGCATCCGTCCTGTCGGCCTGGGGCATGCTGACCAGCGACCTCCGCTACGAGATCAGCCGCACGCATTACGGCGCCGGGCGCATTGCCGCGCATCAGGTGCGCGCGCTGTTTGCCGGGCTGGAGCAGCAGGCGGCCGGCCGGCTGCGCTCGTGGTTCAGCGGGAATATCGCGATCGCACGCTCCGCCGAGATGCGCTACGGCGAACAGATTTTCGAGATCGACGTCTCGCTCGACGGTCTCGACATGAACGCGGCCGATCTCGTCGACCGGATCGAGGACCGCTTTCACGCGAGGCACGAGGAATTGTACACCTACGCTTCGCGGGGCCAGGAGGTAGTGTTCGTCAACGCCCGCGTCGCGGCGGTGGGCGAGGTCTCGCGACTGGATTCCGAGACCAGATCCGCGCCGTCGTCGAGCGCGTGCGCGCCCCGTAGCAAGCGACAGGCGTTCTTCGGCGGCTGGCGCGAAGTCCCGGTCTATGCGCTTGACGAGCTGCAACCGGGGCATACGCTGGCGGGACCGGCGATCATCGAGGCGGAGACCACGACGGTGCTGGTCGATACCGGCGACCGCGTCACGGTCAATGCGCTGGGCTGGCTGGATATCGAATTGCGCTGATCCGTAGCCCGGATGAGCGCAGCGATATCCGGGAATCCTCGTTCCCCTGCATGTCGCTCCGCTCATGCAGGCTACGATGCCTGCCCAACCGATACCTACTTCTTCAGTCCGTAGTTCAACAGCCCGCCCATGTTCTTCGGCGGATGGGCGCGCAGGCCTTCCTCGTTGGGTTCGGTGCCCCAGCCGGGGCGGTCGGGCATGATGAGATGGCCGTCGACGATCTCGGGGACGTGCGTGAACAGCTCGTGGTCCCATTCCAGCCGGTC
The DNA here is from genome assembly GCA_964609175.1 of uncultured Bradyrhizobium sp. Lineage (GTDB taxonomy): Bacteria > Pseudomonadota > Alphaproteobacteria > Rhizobiales > Xanthobacteraceae > Bradyrhizobium. Next base: position 78,063 of record CAZSRR010000027.1, on the reverse strand, counting down.
GATGTCGGTTTCCATGATGCGCAAGTTCGGCACCGCGGCCGAGAAGTGCGCGTTCATCATGGTGCAGAGATGGCCGTAGAAATTGTGCGGGGCGACGTTGACTTCAAAGTGCTCGGCGGCGGCGGCGATCTTCATCGACTGCCAGACGCCGTTCCACGGCGTGTCGATGATCGCCACATCCATCGCCTGTTCGCCGAAATAGGGCAGGAATTCGCGCAGGCCGAGCAGCGTCTCGCAGGACGAAATCGGATGCGGGCTCTGGCGGCGGATGTAGCCCAGCGCCTGCGGATTAAAAGTGTCGATCTCCACCCAGAACATGTCCATGTCCTTGATGGCCCGAAGTATCTTCAAATAGCCTTCGGTCTTGGCGTTGAAGTTGAGGTCGAGCAGCAGGTCCACGTCCGGCCCGGCGCCGTCGCGGATCGCTTCCAGGTGCATGCACAGGTTTCGGATCACCGTGCGGTCGACATTGATCTCGGGATGGAACGGCGAACCAAAACCGGGACGCCAGCCCTGCGGCTTGCCGTCGGTGTAGACGAAGATGTTGGTCTTCATCGCCGTAAAACCCTTTTCGCGCACCTCGCGGCCGATGGATTTGACGCCGTCGAGGCTCGTGATCGCCGGTTTGAAGTAACCGGGGTGATTGATGCGCCAGGTCGCGCAGTGCGACCAGTAGACGCGGATGCGGTCGCGGATCTTGCCGCCGAGCAGGTCGTAGCAGGGCACGCCGAGCGCCTTGGCCTTGACGTCGAGCAGGGCGTTCTCGATGGCGCCGAGCGCCAGCGCCACCACGCCGCCGGCGGCCGGCCGGGTGGCGGAAAACAGCTCTGCGTAGATCTGCTCGTGTTGGAAAGCGTTCTTGCCGATCACGCGGGTCGCCAGCCGTTCGATCGCCGTGGTCACCCCCGGCGCGCCAAAGCCCTCGTCATACTCGCTCCAGCCGACGAGGCCGTCCTCGGTCATGATCTTGACGAAGTGGTAGTTGCGGAAGCCGGCGTCGCAGGCGAGCGTTTCGACGCTTCGGATCTGGGTGGCTTTTTTCATGGTTTTCCTGCCCGGGGCTGTTGTTCTGGTTGGGCCGATAACAACAATGATTGGCGGGCAGGTCAATTGCAGGGCGACGCATGAGGCGCAGCATGGCCTGCATGGACGGTCGCCCGTCCGTGCTTTCGTCATGGCCGAATGGACGGTCGTCGCTCCACTTTTTCGTCATGGCCATCCAAGTCCTTCCTGCTTCGTCGAAAGCAAGAACGCGGATGCCCGGGCCTTCGCCTCGCCGAAGGGGCTTCGGCCCCGCAGGCGGGACAAGCCCGGGCATGACGGAGAGCTTGTAGGCCTACGGTGGAAACAGCATGGGCGTCTGCCGTTCGAACACCTGCCGCCCGTTCTTGAAGCCCATCAATAGATCGGGCAGTTCGGCAATCGCGTTGGTGCCGCTGTCGGTGTCGAGGATGACCAGGTCCGCCGGGTTACCCGGCGCTATGCCATAGTCGCGCAAATTCATCAGCCGCGCCGGAAGATCCGTGACGAGGTCGAGGCAGGCGTCGAATTCGCTGATGCCGGCATGCGCGACGTTGGCGTAGAAGTTCGCCATGCGCAGCAGCGAGGCGTCGCCGAACGGCGTGAAGGGGTTGAGCACGTTGTTGGTGGCAACCGAGCACAGCACGCCGTCTGCGACGAGCCTGTGCGCCACCGTCAGCCCGCGCGGCGCGTTATGCGTGGCGTCGCGGCCCATCAGATAGAGGTCGGTCGCCGGCAGCACGGTGACGGCGACGCCGGCGCCGGCGAGTCGCGCGGCAGCCGCTTTCAAGCGGTCCGGGGGCAGCGCCGACAATTTGGTGGCGTGGCCGATCGCGACGCGGCCCTGGTAGTGGCGCCGCTCGGTCTGCCGGCAGACCTCCTCGAGATGCCACCAGGAGGGATCGAGATCGAAGTCAAGATGCAGATCGACATCGACGTCGAATTGTTGCGCCAGGCTGAAGATGGTTTCGAGATGCGCGTTGGGGTCGGTGTCCATGTAGGGGCAGCCGCCGATCGCTTCGCCGCCGTCGCGCAGGGCGGCGATCAATAATTCCTCGGCGCCGGGATCGTTGGTCAGGCCCTCCTGCGGAAACACGCAGGGGGAGAGATCGATCGCCCAGGCATAGTCGCGTTTCAGCGCCTTGATCGCTTCGAAGCTGCGCAGGCCGATCCGCGGGTCGATCTCCACATGGGTGCGCATCCGCGTCGTGCCGTGCACGATGGCCCGCTCGATGACCTTTGCGCCCCGCGCGTAAACGTCTTCGACCGTGAAGTCGCGCTTCATCGCCGCGACCGCGGCGATGGCTTCCGACACGCTGCCATGATCGTGCCCGCAGCGGCCGAGCAGGCAGGCCTTGTCGAGATGGATATGCGTATCCACAAAGCCGGGCAAAGCGAGCCTGCCGCCGACCTCGATCTCCGTTGCCTCGCAGGCAAGGCGGGGCTCGATGGCGGCGATGCGCCCGCCGACGATGCCGATATCGACCGGCGTCGCCGAGGCTCGCGTCCGGGCGTTGCGGAAGATCAGCTCGAAGGCGGTCTGAGTGTTCATCGCGCGGCAGGTTGAAGGAGCGGTCAAGGTAGCGGAACGACGCTCCGCCCGCAGCTCCAGATTGTGTGCAGTTAGGCGGCCAGATTGTCCAAAATATGTGCATGCAGTTTGGCAGGCCAATTGTAGACTTGGCTGTCAGGAGAAATTGCCATGTCCGTCGCCGCCAACGCCATGCCGAAGAAGATGTCCGACGCCGAGGTGGTCGAGGCCTATCTCACCGCGTCGATGATCCCGGATCCCGACGCGGCTGCGGCCTATATGAAGCCGGGCACGATCATCACCTTCACTGGCGGACGCGAATTCGACCATCCGCGCGGACCGGCCGGCTTCAACGCGAAACGCTATCGCTGGGTCAAGAAGCGGATGGATCGTTTCGATGTCTGCCCCGGCGCCGAGGAGACGATCGTCTACAGCGTCGGCACGCTCTACGGCGAATGGACCGACGGCACGCCGTTCGAAGGCAACCGCTATGTCGATCGTTTTGTGGTGAGGGACGGGCTGATCGTGAAGATGGACGTGTGGAACGACAGCGCCGAGCGAATTTTGCTGCAGCGGGGAATCGAGGCTTAGAATCACTGGACTCGTCATGCCCGGGCTTGTCCCGGGCATCCACGTCCTTTGCTCTCAATGCGGCAAAGACGTGGATGGCCGGGACAAGTCCGGCCATGACGGAGAAAGGTCACCGTCCCCTGACCACCTTCGGCAGCTTCACCACGCGGCCGCCGTCGCCTTCCTCGGCGTAGGGCGCCAGAATATCCAGCAGATCGCGGCCGCGCTGCGGGGCAGGGGCGACCAGCGCGCGGTTGGCGACTGAGTCCAGGTGGCTGTGCATTAGGCCCATCACCTTGGCTTCGTCGCCCTTCACCAGCGCCGCGATGATGGCGCGGTGTTCGTTGATCGCGCATTCCGACGAATGCGGACGGCTGTACAGGGATAGCGTGAGGCAGCAGCGGTAGGCGACCTCGCTGACATAGCGCACCAGGATCGGGCTGTTCGTCATGTGGGCGAGCAGGATGTGGAATTCTGTCGCCAGCCGGATCGACACCGCGTCCGAGCCGTCGCGGGCGCGGTCCTCGGCGTCGACATGGGCGTTGAGCTCGGCGATCTGGCTTTTCGTCAGCTTGCCGGCGAGCTGCCGCACCACCAGCCGCTCCAGTTCGATCCGGATATCGAAGGCGTCGCGGGCTTCCTGCCAGCTCGGCGTCGCCACCACGGCGATGCGGTTGCGGCGCAGTTCGACGAGGCCTTCCGCGGCGAGTTGTCCCAGCGCGTGCCGCGCGATGGTGCGGCTGACGCCGAAGCGCTCGCCCAGCGAATCCTCCGGCAGCTTGGCGCCGGGGGCGAGCGCCTGTTCGATGATGGCGCGGCGCAACGCGCGGCAGATCACGCCGACCTTGTCGGACGGTTCAGCGGTCTTGCTGGCGGCGCGGGGCGCCATCGGCGAATCCTTGGAGCGTGGCATCGATGTCGCACCCTTATCACAATTGCGTGGCGATGAAGCGCCTCAATTGCATGCAGTTTGACGGTCGGATTGCACAAAAGAAATCCGACGAAAACGCCGCCATTCGGCGGCATCCTTGATTTCCCGGCGAAGTTGGGCTGGCATCCGGCTTGCATGCACTTCTTGCCATGATACGCATGCAACCCCATTCCGAGTTCGCCGGTGTGCCCATTTCGGCCGGTGCTGCGCGGATCGCGATCGAATTGTCGGCGGCTTCGGTCACGTTCGGCCGCGGCGCCCGCGCCGTGCCGGCGCTGGCCCAGACAAATCTGCGGATCGCCGACGGCGAGTTCGTCGCCCTCGTCGGCCCTTCCGGATGCGGCAAGTCGACCATCCTGCGGCTGGTCAGCGGGCTGGTGCAGCCATCGAGCGGCGTCGTCATCGTCGGCGGCCGGGAAGTCGCGGCGCGCGCGCTGCGCGTCGGCATGGCGTTCCAGAATCCGACCATGCTGCCCTGGATGACGATCGAGCGGAACATCATGCTGCCGCTCAAGATCGTCGAACCGTTCCGCTCGCAATTCCGCAAGCTGCGCAAGACCGAATTCCGCGACACGGCCAATGCGCTGCTGGAGCAGGTCGGCCTCAAGGGGTTCGGCAACCGCTACCCGTGGCAGCTCTCCGGCGGCATGCTGCAGCGCGCCAACCTCTGCCGCGCGCTGATCCACGAGCCGCGCATGCTGCTGCTCGACGAACCCTTCGGCGCGCTCGACCAGTTCACGCGCGAGGAATTGTGGTCGATCCTTCAGCAGCTCTGGATCGCGCACAAGCCGACCGTGCTGCTGGTCACGCACGATCTGCGCGAAGCGGCATTTCTCGGCAGCCGCATCTGCGTGATGAGCGCGCGCCCCGGCCGCATCCTCGACGACAGCCCTGTCACCTTCGCCCGCCCGCGCACCATCGCGATGACGTTCGAGCCCGATTTCGTCGCGCTGAACCAGAAACTGCGCGCCTTCATCGTCGATGCGCGCACGGCGTCGGCGCAGGAGGCGGCCTGACATGCCCGATTTCGATTATCGCCAGAAGGCCTGGTCGGCGGGACTGATCGTGCTGTTCTTCGTGGCGTGGGAGCTGTTCTGCCTGATGACGGGCATGTCCGACCTCGTGCTGCCGCGCCCGTCGCAGGTGTTCGTCACGCTGTTCGAAAAATTCCCGATCCTGTGGCCGCATATCCTGCAGACGCTGGCGACCACCATGATCGGCTTCGTGCTCGGCGTCGGCCTCGGCGTCGTGCTGGGCGCGGTGATCGGCGTTTCGAAGACCGCCTATGACACCGCGTATCCGCTGCTGGTCGGCTTCTCCTCGATTCCGAAGGTCGCCGTGGTGCCGATCTTCGTGCTGTGGTTCGGCTCCGGCTCGGTGCCGGCGGTGCTGACCGCGCTGTCGATCTGCTTCTTCCCGATCGTGGTCAACATCGCGACCGGCCTTGCCACCACCGAGCCCGAGCTGGAGGACGTGCTGAAGGCGCTCGGTGCCAGCAAGCTGGACATCCTCTGGAACGTCGGGCTGCCGCGCACCATGCCGTTCTTCTTCGCCTCGCTGAAGGTCGCGGTGTCCTACGCCTTTGTCGGCGCGGTGCTGTCGGAGACCGTCGCCTCGAACCGCGGCATCGGCAACGTCATGATGACCGCATCGTCCAATTTCAACGTGCCGCTGGTATTCGCCGGCCTGTTCGTGCTCGCCGGTCTCGGCGTCGCGCTCTACGTGATCTTCTCGCTGATCGAGGGGCGCGTTACCGGCTGGGCCACCCGCAAGAGCGACGCGATCGCGACATGAAGCAGGTTTTCACCGACGCCACCCATCCACCATCGAGGAGATAACGATGTTAGCCAGAGTAAGCGCCGCGCTGTTAGGAGCCGCCTTGTTCGCCGGCAGTGCCTGCGCCCAGGAAACCACGATCAAATTCACGCTCGGCTGGAAGACGCAGGGCTCCGACGCCGCGTTCTTCTATGCCAAGGATCATGGCTTCTTCAAAGAGGAAGGCCTCAACGTCGTGATCGACCAGGGCGAGGGCTCGGGCGCCACGGTGACGCGCATCATGTCGGGCGCCTATGACGCCGGCTTCGGCGACGTCAACGCCATCATCCAGAACGCCTCGACCAAGCCGCAGGAATCCCCGGTCATGGTCTACATGATCTGGAACCGGCCGCCGTTCGCCATCGTCACCAAGAAGAGCAGCGGCATCAACACCATCAAGGATTTCGAGGGCCGCACGCTCGGCGGCGCGCAGGGCACGCCGACCACGCGGCTGCTGCCCGTCTTCGTCAGCAAGAACAAGCTCGAGGGCGAGAAGATCAAGGTTTCCAACATGGCGCCCAACCTGCAGGAGCCGATGCTGATCAAGGGCGACATCGACGCCGCGCTGGTGTTCAACATCACGAGCTACTTCAATCTCGTGCTGAACCGCCAGGACCCCGACAAGGATTATAGATGGTTCACGTTCGGCGAATACGGCATGGACCTCTATTCCAACGGCGTGATGGTGTCGAAGAAGCTGCTGGCGTCGAACCCGAAGGCCGTCGCCGGCCTCGTTCGCGCCGTCAACAAGGGCATGATGGCGATCGCCAAGGACCAGAACGCCGGCATGAAGGCGGCGGTCAACTACGACAACCTGATCAATGTCGATGTCGAAAAGCGCCGCCTGCAATACTCCTTCGACAAGCTGATCGTCTCGCCGGAGATGAAGGAGATCGGCATTGGCGACGTCAAGGACGACCGCATGGCCCGCGCCATCGGCATCATCGTCGAGGGCTACCAGCTGACCCGCACGCCCACGCCGGCGGAAATCTTTTCGCGCGAGTTCCTGCCTCCGAAGGCCGAGCGGGAACTGGTCTACACGGCGAATTGAACCCGGGGTAGCCCGGTAGCCTGCATGAGCGAAGCGATATGCGGGACCGATCCCCAGGGTCGCTTCGCTCACCCGGGGCTACGGCACTTCGCTGCGCCCGCAATGACGGAGTTCTGGAATGACGACCGAGATTGCCGCGCACAGCCTGTTCTCCGGTCCTGACCTCCGCGAAAATGTCGTGGTGCGGCACGACAATGGCGTCATCACCGACATCTTCGAGGGAGCGCCACCCGCGAGCGGGCCGCGCTCCCTCGTGCTTCCGGCCTTCGTCAACGCCCACGACCACGCCCGCCCGGCGGCCTCCTCGTTCGGCGCGCTCGGCATGCCGCTGGAAAGCTGGATCCTGCGGTCGGCACTCGGCACGCCGGTGGATCCTTATCTGACCGCGGTTTCCGCGCTGGCGCGGTCGGCGCGGGCGGGCTGCGCCGCGATGATGATCCATTACACCCGGCCGAGCGGTACGATGCCGCTGGTGGACGAAGCCAGCGCGATCGCGCGCGCGGCGTCCGATGTCGGTATCCGTATCGCGTTCGCGCTTGCGGTGCGCGACCAGAATCCGATCGTCTATGGCGATGAAGCGCCGGTCCTCGCCGGCCTTTCCAAAGACGACCGCAGCACGATCGAGCAGATGTTCATCCGCGAGCCGATGTCGCCGAGGGCCTATATCGAACTCACGGACGCGATCGCTTCCGCCATCGGCGGTCCGATGGTCGATGTCCAGTTGGGCCCGGCCGGCGTGCAGTGGTGCTCGAAGCCTTTATTGGAAGCCGTGGCGGAGAACTCCGCGCAGACCGGGCGTCGCATCCATATGCACCTGCTGGAGACGATCTACCAGCGGGCCTGGGCGGACCGGCACTTCCCTGACGGCATCGTCCGCTATCTCCGCGATATCGGCTTCCTGTCCGAGCGGCTGACCCTGGCGCATTGCATTCACGCCCGCCCCGACGAGATCGAGATGATCGCCGCGTCAGGCGCGCGCATCGTCACCAATTTTTCCTCCAACATGCATCTGCGTTCCGGCCTGGCGCCGATCGCAGCCGCACACCGATGCGGCTGCGCCATTGCGGTCGGCGTCGACGGGCTGGCGCTCGACGAGGATGACGACGTGCTGCGCGAGATGCGCCTGGTGCAGATGATGCACGGTGGGCTCGGCTTCCAGCGCATCTGGACCACGTCCGAATTTCTCAGCCTCGCCATCGCCAACGGCCGCAAGGCGACCGGCGCGCCGGGCACCGGCGCGCTGGCATCGGGCGCACCAGCAGACTTCGTCACCATCGATCTCGATCGCCTCGACCGCGACCGGATCATGCCGGTCGACGCCATCGATCTGCTGTTCGCGCGCGGCAACGCCTCGCTCCTGCGCGACGTGGTGGTGGAAGGCCGCACCATCGTCAGCGACGGCCGCTGTACCGGCGTCGATCTTCCCGCCGTCGAGCAGGAATTGCGCGACATCTATCGCGTGAACGCCAAGGCGCTATCCGGCCTGCAACGCAGCTGGCCACAGCTATCGACATCGTTGCAGGGCTGGTTCGAAGCGCATCTTGATTGCCGTTAGGCGATCGCGCGCACGGGACAAATTCCATCAAGCGGAACAAAATTCCACTTGCATCGGATTCCCATCAAGGTTTGATGTCGGCAACAAAAAAGCGGACCGGCTCATCGCGTCGATGGAGCTCGCGCCTTTCCGATTGAGTCGGAATAGGGCTCTAGATTCTTGTTTTGACGCGTTTTCTTGATGTGAGCCGGCTCCCACCCCGGATCGAGCCCGGGGCAGGCTTTCGCTGGGAAACGCTCGAGAGGAAGCGTAATGGGCGCGTGGTCGTATCCGCGGATTGTCGAAATCGGGAACGGTACCGCGTCTGCCAGTACATGGAAGTCGCGCCGGAGCAAATGTAGGCGCCGCGGCCGGCCATTTTGGCTGTGTCTCCACCCCTCAACGCGCTTGGCGAATCCCTTCGCATCGTGCTCGATCCCACCATGAAAGATCGCTCGGGCATGATCCGGATGCGTGGGCACCGGTCTTCCGGGAAAGATCACGCTCAAAAGTGGATTCTACAGGTAGTTAGATGTCTTTCCACAAGCTGCTGATTGCCAACCGCGGCGAGATCGCGATCCGCATCGCGCGTGCCGCCGGAGATGCCGGCCTTGACACCGTCGCCATCCATTCCGCCGATGACGCGCATTCGATGCACGCCCGCGCCGCCGATGCCGCATATGAAATCCCGGGCCGCGGCGCGAAGGCCTATCTCGATATCGAGGCGGTGATCGCGGCGGCCAAGGCGACCGGCTGCGACGCCGTCCATCCCGGCTACGGATTCCTCAGCGAAAACGCCGCCCTGGCACGGCGCTGCATCGAGGAAAGCATCGTCTTTGTCGGGCCGTCACCGGACTCGCTCGAACTGTTCGGCGACAAGGCGCAAGCCAAGGCGCTGGCCACGCGATGCGGCGTGCCTGTTATCGAAGGCACCAGCGGGGCGACCAGCCTGGAAGAGGCAAGGGCGTTCCTGGAATCCCTGGGGGCCGGCGGCGCCGTCATGATCAAGGCGATCGCCGGCGGCGGCGGCCGCGGCATGCGCATCGTGGATGACCCCTCCCGGCTGGAGGAGGCCTATGCGCGCTGCCAGTCCGAGGCGATGAGTTCTTTCGGCAGCGGCGACGTCTATGTCGAGCGACTGATACGAAATGCCCGCCACATCGAGGTGCAGATCATCTGCGACCATTATGGCGCGATCAGCCATCTCTGGGAGCGCGAATGCACCATCCAGCGCCGCAACCAGAAGCTCATCGAAGTCGCGCCGAGCCCGTCGCTGAACGACGCCTTGCGCGGCCGCATCATCGAAGCCGCCAAGGAACTCGCGGCAGCCGCCAATTACGACAATCTCGGCACGTTTGAATTCCTCGTCGACAAGGACGCCAGGACCAGCGAGCACGCGTTTGCCTTCATCGAAGCCAATCCGCGCCTGCAGGTCGAGCATACCGTCACCGAGGAAGTGCTCGGCCTCGACCTCGTGCAGTCGCAGCTTGCGGTGGCGGCCGGCGCCACGCTCGGCTCGCTCGGGCTGGCGCAGGGCTACATCCCAAAGCCGCGTGGCTATGCGATGCAGCTTCGCGTCAACATGGAGGTGATGGACGAGACCGGCGGCACAAAACCGACCGGCGGAACGCTGTCGCCGTTCGACCTGCCGTCAGGCCCGGGCGTTCGCGTCGATACGTTCGGCTACTCCGGCTACCGCACCAGCGCCGCCTTCGACTCGCTGCTCGCCAAGATGATCGTGCATTCCGCCGGCGGCGACTGGACCGACGTGGTGCACAAGGCCACGCGTACCTTGCGTGAGTTCCGGATCGGCGGCGTCGCCACCAACATCCCGTTCCTCGCGGCCATTCTGGCTCATCCTGACTTCATCGAGAACCGCGTCAGCACCGGCTTCATCGAGGCCCATATTGCCGAACTCGTCGGCGAGGCCAGGCGAGCGGCGGAGGAGCCGGCGGAGACGGAACTGGCCGAATCCAGCACCGCGGCGGACGACGAAACGCTGGCGCTCGCGGTCGTGGAGTCGGCAACCGGGCCGGGCGGATCGGTCGCGGTGCCGGCGCCGCTGCAGGGTACGATCGTGGCGGTGGACGTCGCCGAAGGGGATCTCGTCCGGCCCGGACAGCAGATCGCCGTGCTGGAATCCATGAAGATGGAGCATCTGGTGACCGCGCCGCATGGCGGCCGGGTCATACAGATCGCCGCCGATGTCGGCGCCACGCTGATGCAGGATGAGACCATCCTTTATCTGGAGCCCGCCGAGATCGACGCCCATGACGTGGCGGAGGAAGAGGAGGTCGATCTCGACCACATCCGCGCCGACCTCGCCGAACTGATCGAGCGTCACGCCATCACGCTCGACGAAAACCGCCCCGCCTCGGTCGAGCGCCGCCGCAAGACCAACCAGCGCACGGCGCGCGAGAACATCGCCGATCTCGTCGATGACGGTTCGTTCGTCGAGTATGGCTCGCTCGCGATTGCCGCCCAGCGGCGGCGGCGCACGGTCGACGATTTGATCCGCAATACGCCTGCCGATGGCCTGATCTCGGGCGTCGCCACCGTCAATGCGGACAAATTCGGCGCGGATGCCGCGCGTTGCATGGTGATCTCCTACGACTACACCGTGCTGGCCGGCACCCAGGGCCACATGAACCACAAGAAGATCGACCGCATGCTCAGCCTGACCGAGCAGTGGCGGCTGCCGCTGGTGTTTTATGCCGAGGGCGGCGGCGGCCGTCCCGGCGACACCGACCGGCTCGGCATGACGGGCCTCGACGGGCCGTCCTTCGTGCAATTCGCAAAGCTCTCCGGCCTGGTGCCGGTGGTCGGCGTGGTCTCCGGCTATTGCTTCGCCGGCAACGCCGCGATGCTCGGCTGCTGCGACGTCATCATCGCGACGCGAAACGCCTCGATCGGCATGGGCGGGCCCGCGATGATCGAGGGCGGCGGCCTCGGCGTCTATCATCCGGCCGAAGTCGGACCGGTGTCGTTCCAGTCGCCGAACGGGGTGATCGACATCCTGGTCGAGGACGAGGCGGAAGCCACCGCTGCGGCGAAAAGATACTTGTCGTACTTCCAGGGGGCGGTCGCCGACTGGAAGGCGCCGGACCAGCGGCTGTTGCGGCGCGCGATCCCGGAAAACCGGCTGCGGGTTTACGATATCCGCAACGTGATCGATCTGCTGGCCGACGAAGGCTCGGTGCTGGAAATCCGCCGGGATTTCGGCGTCGGCATGATCACCGCCTTCATCCGCATCGAGGGCAAGCCGTTCGGCCTGATCGCCAACAACCCAAAACATCTCGGCGGCGCGATCGATGCGCCGGCCGGCGACAAGGCCGCGCGCTTCCTGCAGCTCTGCGATGCCTTCGATATTCCGATCGTGTCGCTGTGCGATACGCCTGGATTCATGGTCGGCCCCGAAGCCGAAAAGACCGCGATCGTGCGCCATGTCGCGCGGATGTTCGTGACCGGCGCCAGCCTTACCGTGCCGCTGTTCGGCATCGTGCTGCGCAAGGGTTACGGCCTCGGCGCGCAGTCGATGATCGGCGGCGGCTTCCACGCCTCGTTCTTCACCGTGGCGTGGCCGACCGGCGAGTTCGGCGGCATGGGGCTGGAGGGCTATGTGCGGCTCGGCTTCCGCAAGGAAATGGAAGCGATCGAAGATCCGGTCGAGCGCGAGGATTACTACAAGGCCAAGGTCGCCGAGCTCTACGCCAACGGCAAGGCGGTCTCGATCGCCTCGGTGCTGGAGATCGACGAGGTGATCGATCCCGCCGATACGCGGCACTGGATCATGTCCGGCCTGCGCTCGGTGCCGAAGCCGGACCCGCGCGCCACGAAGAAGCGGCCATGTATTGATGCGTGGTGAGGTCGGCCCTTACCCGCCCCTTGAGGGGGCGGGTCGACACGCATCGCAAGATGCGTGGCGGGGTGGGGTGACAGACTATCCGCGCATGCTCTGTTGGCGGGGGCGACCATCTTTCCACGTCCGACCGAGAATGCGCGGATGGTCTGTCACCCCGCCCCGTCTCACATTTCGCTGCGCTCAAAGTGAGCCGACCCGCCCCCTCAAGGGGCGGGTGAATCAACGTGCCGTAGCTACCCCAGCCTTAATTCCTCATACCCCTTCGCCGCGACCTCGTCGCACCGCGCGCGATAGGCCGGCGCGCTGCCGCTGTAGCGGGCGACGATGCGGGTCTGCTTGCCTTCGACGTTGGAGTTGATGCCGGTCATCCAGGAATCGACCTCGTTGGCGAGCAACCCTTCGCCGAGCGCCTTGACGTGGTCGGTCCAGGATTTCACGCCGTCCGGCGTCGCCTCCAGCCGCGTCTGCCCCTTTTTCATCGCAAACGAGATCAGCCCGGTGACCCAGTCGACGCTGTATTCGATGCTGCGCGGAATGTTGCCGAGCGCGGTGTGCGGCCCCATCAGCATCAGCATGTTGGGAAACTCATGCACCATGATGCCGAGATAGGTTTCCGGCCCGCGCTTCCACTTGTCCTTCAGCCGCGCGCCGCCGGCGCCGCGAAAATCGATCTTGTCGAAACTGCCGGTGATGGCGTCAAAGCCGGTGGCGTAGATGATGATGTCGAACTCGTATTCCTTCGCGCTGGTCTTGATGCCATCAGGCGTGATGCGCTCGATCGGCGTTTCCTTGATGTCGACCAGTTCGACATTGTCCTGATTGTAGACCTCGTAATAAAACGTTTCGAGCGGCAGGCGACGGGTGCCGAAACCATGGTTCTTCGGGATCAGCTTCTCGGCCACCGCCTGGTTCTTCACCCGCTCGCGGATTTTCCGCGCGACGAAATCGGAGATGGTCGCGTTCGCCTTGCGATCGGTCAGGATGTCGTTGAAATTGCCGACCCAGATGCCGAAACCGCGCTCGCCGTAGAGCCTTTCATAATTGGCCTCGCGCTCCGCGTCGGATACTTCGAACGCGCCGCGCGGGTCGGGCGTGTGCATGAAGCAGGCAAAGGTTTCGCGACAACGCGCGAAAATCTCGGGATAGCCGGCCTTGATCTTCGCCTGTGTCTCGGCGTCGATCTTGCCGTTGTGGAGCGGCGCGGCCCAGTTCGCCGTGCGCTGGAACACGGTGAGATGCCCGACCTTGCTCGCGATGGTCTGGATGGTCTGGATGCCGGTCGCGCCCGTGCCGATCACGGCGACGCGCTTGCCGGCGAACTCGACCGGCTCTTTCGGCCAACGTGCGGTGTGAAACGCCGCGCCCTTGAAGTCGTCGCGCCCCTCGATGCGGGGCAGGGTGGGCGTGGACAGTGGCCCGATCGCGGTAATCAGGAAGCGCGCGTTGAATCGGCTGCCGTCCTCCAGCGTGACGGTCCAGCTTCGGGTTTCTTCGTCGTAGACAGCAGCCGTGACGCGGCTTTCGAACTGGATGTCGCGGCGCAGGTCGAACTTGTCGGCGACATACTGGCAGTAGCGCAAGGTTTCCGGCTGGCCGGCAAAATGCTCCGACCAGTCCCATTCCTGCAGCAATTCCTTGGAGAAGGAATAGCCGTAGGAATAGCTTTCGGAATCGAAGCGCGCGCCGGGATAGCGATTCCAGTACCAGGTGCCGCCGACGTCGGTGCCGGCCTCGAACACGCGTACCTTCAGGCCCAGTTCGCGCAGTCGATAGAGCTGGTACATGCCGGACAGGCCGGCGCCGATGATGATCGCGTCGAGGTCCGGAATCGGCGTCGCTCCTCTGTTTCTGAATTTGCCCAAAACTACCCGCTCTCACGCCGGCGGACAAACCCCGAATGGACGCGTGGCAGGGTTGCAGGTTTGCCGTCAGCCAATCCCGGCTGGCTTTACTCGCGACCGCATCTGCCCGTATCGTGGCGTCCAGATCGCGCGAGGCGACAATAGTTCGGGGAGCGAAGCGAGCCACAATGAACGATCCCGTTGACGTCCTGATCATCGGCGCCGGCGCATCCGGTGCCGCGGTGGCGTGGAGTCTGGCCGACACCAAAATGCACATACTTTGCCTCGACCAGGGCGGCTGGATGAACCCATCAGAATATCCCAGCACCGGGCGCGATTGGGAGGCGAAGTTTTATGGCGACTGGTCGACCAGCCCGAACATTCGCGGCCGGCCCGAGGACTATCCGATCAACGACGACAACTCGCCGATCAAGGTGGTGAACTTCAACGCCGTCGGCGGCTCGACCGTGATGTACACCGCGCACTGGCCGCGGCTGCATCCCTCCGATTTCAAGGTGAAGACGCTCGACGGCGTCGCCGACGACTGGCCGATCGATTACGACGCGCTCACGCCGTTCTTCGAGGAGAACGACCGGATGATGGGCGTCTCCGGCCTGTCAGGCGATCCACTCTCGCCGCTGACGCATCCGCCGATGCCGCCGCAGCCGCTCGGGCTCTCAGGCCCGCTGATCGGCAACGCCATGAACAAGCTCGGCTGGCACTGGTGGCCGTCGGACACGACGGTGGCGACGATGGACTACGAGGGCAGGGCGCGCTGCATCAATCTCGGCCATTGCACGCCGGCCTGCGCGCAAGGCGCGAAGGCTTCGACCGACATCACCTATTGGCCGCACGCGATCCGCGCCGGCGTCGAACTGAAGACCCATTGCCGCGTGCGCGAGATCCTGACCAACGAGCACGGCATGGCCTCCGGCGTGGTCTATTACGACAAGGACGGCGTCGAGCAGTTCCAGCCGGCCGAGGTCGTCATCATCGCCTGCAACGGCGTCGGCACGCCGCGGCTGCTCTTGAACTCGGTCTCCGGCCGCTTCCCGAACGGGCTCGCCAATTCGTCGGGGCTGGTCGGCAAGAACCTGATGTTCCATCCCTATGCGCAGATCTACGGTTTTGTGAAGGAGCCGACCGACAGCAACCGTGCGCCGCCGACCTGCCTGTGGAGCAAGGAGTTTTACGACACGGACCTGTCGCGCGGTTTCGTCCGCGGCTACGGCATCCAGTTCGGCCGCGGCGCGGGCCCGGTGTTCGAGGCGGTCGCCAGCGAGCAGAAGGGCATCTTGCCGTGGGGCGCGGATCATCACCGCGTGTTCCGCAGGCTGAACGGCCATCGCCTCGCGGTATCGGCGATCTGCGAGGACCTGCCGGAGGAGCACAACCGCGTCACGCTCGATCCCGTGCTGAAGGACAGCCACGGCATTCCGGCGCCGAAGATCGACTACACGATCAGCGCCAACAGCCGGAAGATGATGGACCACGGCCTGGCACGCGGCCGCGAAATCCTCGAAGCCGCCGGCGCGACCGACATCTGCATCAACGACCCGATCCCGTGGGGCGGCTGGCACCTGCTCGGCACGGCGCGGATGGGGACCGACCCCGCGCGCTCGGTGGTCAACGAATGGGGCCGCTCGCACGACGTCAAGAACCTGTTCATCGTCGACGGCAGCGTGTTCGTGACCTCCGGCGGCGTCAACCCGACCTCGACCATCCAGGCGATCGCGCTCTACATCGCCGACCAGATGAAACAGCGCCTTGCCAACCTGTTCGATTGAGACCGCCATGTCCGAAGCCCTTCAATTGACATCCACCCAGCGCGACGACCTCCGCACCGTCGCCGCCATGATCATTCCCGCCAGCGACGAGTATCAGGTGCCCGGCGCCGACGATCCCGCGATCCAGGCCGACATGCTGGCGACGCTTGGCCGCGATACCGCGCTGGTGAAGCAGGCGCTCGACCATCTGGCGCGGCTCGCCGGAAAGCCGCTGGCCGAACTCGAACAGGGCAGGCGCGATGCGGTAGCGTCCGAATTCCGCGCCACCGGCGGCGCCGCGGCGGCGACGCTCGTCCGCGTCGTCCTGCAATGCTATTATCGTGACGACCGCGTGCTGCGCTCGCTCGGCCTCGAACTGCGCGCGCCGTTCCCGAAGGGCTACACGCTGAAGGAAGGCGACTGGTCGCTGCTCGATCCGGTCCGGGCGCGTGCGGGGACGCTGAGGCGGGCGCAATAGCCGGCAGCGTGCTCCTTTCTTTCGTCATGGCCGGGCTTGTCCCGGCCATCCACGTCCTTTGCTGCAGCACCAGAACGTGGATGCCCGGGACAAGCCCGGCCTGACGGAGAGTTGCCGCCAAGGCGATTTCGTCCATATGCGATTGCCCTCCCCTGGAGGAGGAGTCTCGTAGGGTGAGCAAAGGAGCGATAGCGACGTGCCCACCATCCATCCGCGAGCAGGTTGCGAGATGGTGGGCACGCTACGCTTTGCCCACGCTACGGGAGCGGAGTGTGTCGCCGCTACTCCCGTAGTGCCGTCAGCAGTTCGTCCGGCGCTTCGGCCATGATCATGTGGCCCACGCCCGGCACCACGATCGTGCGCGCATTCGGGGTCGCCGCCGCCAACGTCTTGCCCGCCTTTGCCGGTGTCATCATGTCGCGCTCGCCGAGGATGAACGTCGCGGGCACCTTGACCTGCGCGGCGGCCGCCAGCGCATTCTGATAGGAATTGCAGGCGTTGAGATCGTTGTAGAGCACGCCCGGCCGCGTCTGCTGCAGAACGCGTTGCGCGCCCTGATGCATCCACAGTCCCGGCGCGAGGCTGCCGCCGAGTTCGGCCTTGAAGCCGAGGCCCCAGATCGAGACCATGTCGATGGCGTCGGGGCTGTTGGCTTCCGCCGCCTTCAGCAGGTCGGGGCCGACCGTCATCGTCGCGGCGGTGCCGATCAGGCTGAGGCCGGAAACCCTGTCGGGATGCCGTGCGGATGTTTCCAGCGCGATCAGCGATCCCATCGAATGGCCGACGAGCCTGGCTTTCGATGCGCCGGCGGCCTCGATCAGCGCCGCGGTCCAGTCCGCCATGTCGGCGATGGTCGGCAGCGGCCTGCCGGCGGAGCGGCCGTGGCCCGGCAGATCCGGCGCCAGCACGGAATAGCCGTGATGCGCGAACCAGCGGCTGTGCAGCGCCCAGGTCGAATGATCGAAGCCTGCGCCGTGCAGCATCACCACCGCCGGCAGCGATGGATCGAACGGACGGCCGCCGGTCGCAACGAAGACATCGGCACCATTGACGGAAAGTTGCATGGCTCAAACCTTCTGCGATGCGCGAAGCGCCTGGCCGAGATCGTCGATGATGTCGGAGACGGTTTCGATGCCGACCGACAACCTCACGAGCTCTTCGCCGATGCCCGCGGCCTTCAGTTGTTCGGCGTCCATCTGCTGATGCGTGGTGCTGGCGGGGTGGATCACCAGCGTCTTGGCGTCGCCGACATTGGCAAGGTGGCTGATCATCCGAAGCGATTCGATGAATTTCTTGCCCGCCGCGCGCCCGCCCTTGATGCCGAACGAGACGATCGATCCGGCGCCGCGCGGCAACAGCCGCTTCGCAAGCTGGTGGTCGGGGTGATGTTCCAGCGCCGGATGCAGCACCCAGTCGACCGCCTTGTTGGCGGTCAGGGCCTCCAGCACCGCGAGCGTGTTGCTCATGTGGCGTTCCATGCGGATACCCAGCGTCTCGACGCCCTGTAGCAGCTGAAACGCGTTGGTCGGCGACAGGCAGGCGCCGAAATCGCGCAAGCCCTCGGTGCGGGCGCGCATGATGAAGGCGGCCTGGCCGAACTGCTCGTCGAAGACAATGCCGTGATAGCCGGCATACGGCTCGGTCAGCTGCGGGAATTTTCCCGACGCGTGCCAGTCGAAGCGGCCGCCGTCGACAATAACGCCGCCGATCGCGATGCCGTGGCCGCCGATCCACTTGGTTGCGGAATTCATCACGAGGTCGGCGCCGAGCTCGATCGGCCGGCTCAGGAATGGCGTGGCAAAGGTGTTGTCGATCAGCAGCGGGATTTTGGCGTCATGCGCGATCTCAGCGACGGCCGGGATATCGAGTACCTCAAGTCCGGGATTGCCGATGGTCTCGCCGATGATCAACCGCGTGTTCGGCCTGATGGCGGCGCGGAATTCATCGAGTTCGCGCGGCTTGACGAAGGTCGTGGTGATACCGAAACGCGGCAGGGTATGCGCCAATAAATTGATGGTGCCGCCGTACAGCGAGGCGGACGCGACGATGTGGTCGCCGGCGTTGAGGATGGTTGCGATCGCCAGGTGCAGCGCCGCCATGCCGCTGGCGGTGCAGATCGCGCCGACGCCGGCCTCGAGCGCCGACAGCCGCTCCTCGAGCACCGCCGTGGTCGGGTTGGAGATGCGGGTATAGATGTGGCCGGCGCGCTCCAGGTTGAACAGCGCGGCCGCGTGATCGGAATCCTGGAATACGTAGGACGTCGTCTGATAGATCGGAACGGCGCGGGCGCCGGTGGCGGGGTCGGGCCGCTGGCCGGCGTGCAGGCTCAGGGTCTCGAAGGCAGGCGGCTTGGGTGCGGGCATGCGACGCTCGTCGGATCAGTTGGCAGGAGGAGTATAGCGGTTCAGACGTGCACGGCGGTGCGGACGCGCCCGGCATTGCCGAACACGCGCAGATAACGTTCGACCTCGGCCGGGCTGCCGGTCGCTTTCTCGGGATTGTCCGAAAGCTTGACCGCCGGCCGTCCATCGACCGACGTCACCTTGCAGACCAGCGAGATCGGATCGAGATCGGCGGAGCCATCCGGCGAGCAGCCGATGAAATCATTGGTGAGGTTGGTGCCCCAACCGAAGGAAATGCGGACGCGCCCCGAGAAATGCCTGTAGGTTTCCTCGATCGAGCCGACGTCCATGCCGTCGGAGAATACCAGCAGTTTTTCACGGGGATCGCGGCCCTTCTGCTTCCACCATTTGATGATGTCCTCGCCGGCCGTGATCGGCGGCGCGCTGTCGGGGCGAAAACCGGTCCAGTCGGCGACCCAGTCCGGCGCGTCCCGCAGGAATGGTTTTGTGCCGAAGGCATCGGGCAGGGCGATCAGCAGGTTGCCGCCATAGGTATGCCGCCACTGGTCGAGAATGCGGTAGGGCGCCCAGCGCAGTTCTTCGTCGGAATTCGCCAGCGCAGCGGCGACCATCGGCAGCTCATGCGCGTTGGTGCCGATCGCCTCGAGATCGTTGTCCATCGCCAGCAAGACGTTGGACGTGCCGGTGAAGGAGGCGCCGAGGCCTTCCTTCACCGCCTCGACGCACCAGCGTTGCCAGAGATGGCCGTGGCGGCGGCGGGTGCCGAAGTCGGAAAGGCGAAGGCCTTCGAGCTTGCGCAGCCGCTCGACCTTGGACCACAGCTTGGCTTTGGCGCGGGCGTACAGCACGTCGAGCACGAAGCGGCCCTGGCCCTTGGTCGCCTGGCGCGAGCGCAACTCGTTCATGATCGCGAGCGCCGGGATTTCCCACATCGTGGTGTGGGTCCACGGGCCGTGGAAGTGCAACTCGTACTGGCCGTCGACCTTGTGCAATTCGTATTCGGGCAGGCGGAAGCTGGCGAGCCAGTGAATGAAGTCCGGCGAGAACATCTGGGTCTTGCCGTAGAAGGTGTTGCCGGCGAGCCAGATCAGCTCCTTCTTGGTGAAGCGGATGGTGCGCGCATGGTCGAGCTGCGCGCGCAGTTCGCCCTCGTCGATGATTTCGGCGAGGCGGACATGCTTGGTGCGGTTGATGACAGAGAAGGTGACCTGCTGATCCGGATAGAATTCGCGGATCATCTGCAGCATCAGCAGCTTGTAAAAATCGGTATCGAGCAGGCTGCGGACGATCGGATCGAGCCGCCAGCCATGATTATAGGTTCGGGACGCAATATCGGTAACTGCCATGGGCGGAACTCTACCGTGCCGGGAGCCACCCAACCAGTGGGTTTTGGCGGCGGCATGGCAGCCCGGCGCCCTATTCCTGCCGGATCCGGCCGACCGCCGCCTCGATGCTGGTCCAGGCCGGCTTGTCCGGGGCGAACTGCCGGCGGAGATAGGCGGCCAGTTCCGCGACCTGACCGTCGGTCAGGCTGTCCTTGAAGGCCGGCATATAGCCGAGGTCGGTCACGGCCGGCTTGGCGATGCCGTGCAGGATCACATGGATCAGATTGTCGGGGACGGCGCTGTGCAGATTGCTGTTCAGCGCCAGCGACGGCCGGCTGCCGAACAGCGGCGCCCCGCCGACCTCGTGGCACACCGCGCAGGCGCCCTGGTAGATCCGGGCGCCGATGCCGGCGGCGGCGGCCGCGCGTGTGCTGGTCGAGGCTTCCAGTCGCGCAGCCAGCGCCTGCTGCGCTGCAGTATCGGTTGCAGGCTTGTTGAACGAAGCAAGATAGGTCGCCATGGCGCGGATATCGGCATCCGGCAACGCCGCCAGTTCCTTCACGACCGGCGCCATCGGTCCGGCCGCGACGCCGTGAAGCCGCGACTCGCCGGTCCGCAAATAGGCGTAAAGCTCGTCCTCGCTCCACGGGATCGGCGCCCGCGACAATGACGTCAGTGCCGGCGCTTCCCAGCCGTCGGCAAAGCCACCGGCAAGGTGAGCCGTGGTCACCTCCGCGCCGAGCGCATTGCGCGGCGAATGGCAGGCGCTGCAATGGCCGAGGCCTTCGACCAGATACGCGCCGCGATTCCATATCTCGGACCTGGCTGGATCGGGCTTGAACGTCTCGGCCTTGTGGAACAGCGCGTTCCAGCCTGCCATCAATGGACGTTGGTCGAACGGAAACGCCAGTGCGTTCGGCGGCGTCTCGGCGCGCACCGCCGGCTGCGCCATCAGGTAGGCGTAGAGCGCCTGCAGGTCGGCATCGGTTGTCCTGGCGAAATGCGTATACGGGAATGCCGGATAGAGGTGCCGACCGTCGCGATGGATGCCCTCGCGCATTGCGCGCTCGAAGGCGGGATAGGACCACGCGCCGATGCCGGTTTCGACGTCGGGGGTGATGTTGGTGGAGTGGATGATGCCGAACGGCGTTCGCAGCGCGCGGCCGCCGGTGTTGAGAACGCCATTCTCCGACGTGTGGCAGACGGCGCAATCGCCGAGCGCGGCAAGCTGCTGGCCGCGTGCGATGGTCGCGGCCGAGAACACCGTGGCATCCGGCCGCGCGATCGGCGGGATTGCGCGCCAGGGCAACACGGCCGCGCCAATGCCGATGGCTGCGGCGCAGAGGGCCGCGGCGGTCGCGAGCATGCCGCGTCCGGCCAGGGGATTTTGCCACGCGCGCGGCGTGACGGCCGGCGGCGGCGCGGACAGGGCTTGCGGCACCGGCTGCGGCTCGCCATGCAGCCCGCGCAGAATGCGTTCCGGCGTGAACGGCAATTCGCGAAAACGCACGCCGGTCGCATCATAAATCGCGTTCGCGATCGCCGCGGCACTTGGGACGGACGCGGACTCGCCGACGCCGAGCGGCGGCTGGTCCTGCCGCGGCAGCATCAGCACGTCGATCTTGGGCACCTCCGGGAATTTGATGATCGGGTAGGCGCCCCATTCGCGCGCCGTCACCGAGCTGCGGTCGAACGAAACCTCCTCCATCAGCGCCCGGCTGGTGGACTGGATGACGTTGCCGTGGATCTGGTGGCGCACGCCGTCCGGATTGATCATCAGGCCGGAATCCTGTCCGGCCACGACGCGCGTCACGCTGACGTCGCCGGTCGCCTTGTTGACCGCGACGTCGGCGATCCACGCCGACCACGCCGCGCCATAGCCGGGAAACTTGCTGTGGACGTAGAGCGCGTAGGCGAAGCCGCGCCCGCGCACGATGTCGCCTTCGGCCTGTTTTTCCTGCCGCACCGGCCGCGGCTGCCACCCGGCGCGTTCGGCCACCGCCTTGACGAGATCGACCGCGCGCGAATCCTTGAGGTAGCGCAGTCGGTATTCGATCGGGTCGACGCCGGCCTCGGCCGCGCATTCGTCGATCCAGGATTCGTGCGCGAATGTATTGGGCAGCGCCGAGACGCCGCGCAGCCAGGCGGCGCGCACGATCGGCGGCATGTCGTTGGCCACCACGCGCAGGTTTTCGTAGTCATAGGGCGGGATCGCGGTGCGGTCGCCCATCTCGAAGACCGCAGGCGCATGCGGGATCGCGCCGGTCAGCAGCAGCGCCAGCGTCGGCGCGCCGTTCGAGGGATAGCGCGTGGCGAAATCGTATCCGGCCACGCTGCCGTCGGCGTTCAATCCGCCGTTGACGTCCATCAGCTGAGCGGTGCCCTTCGGCTCCCAGGCGTGCTCCTGCTCGCGGGTCAACTGCACGCGCACCGGCCGGCCGACGGCGCGCGACAGCAGCACGGCGTCGGCGGAAACGTCGTCGGCGCAGTTCCGTCCGTAGCAGCCGGCGGCTTCCATCCGGATCACTTCGATCTCGGTTTCGCGGCGCTGGATCAGCTGCGCCAGTTCGGTGCGCAGATGATGCGGGTTCTGCGTACCGGACCAGACCCTCGTCACATCCTCCGAATAGTCGGCCACCGCGCAGGACGGCCCGATCGAGGCGTGCATCTGGTAGGGCCAGACGTAGGTGCGCGGCATCGGCTTCGCGGCGCCGGCAATCGCCGCATCGACATCGCCCTTGTCGATCAGCGTTCGCGGCACGGACGGGTTGGCGCGCAGCGCGGTCTCGATGTCCTTCAGGTCGGGCAGCGTCGGCACCGGCTTCCAGCTCACCTTGAGCTGCGCCGCCGCCTTGATCGCGTTCTCTTCGCGCTCGGCGACGACGCCGACGAAGTCGCCGATCCTCACGACGGCGACCAGCCCCGGGATATGGCTGACCGATGCCTCGTCAACCGCGATCAGGCTGTTGCCGATGAAGTCGCCGACATCGACGCCGGCATAGGGCGGACGCACGACGCGGCCATGCAGCATATCAGGCACGCGCATGTCGTGGACGTAGACCAGTTCGCCGGTGGCCTTTGCGGGCAGGTCGACGCGGGGGATGGATTGCCCGACGATGGTGTAGTGGTCGGCCGACTTCACAGGCACGTCGTCGGCCAGTTCGAGCTGGATGGTTTCGCCGGCGATCAGCTCGCCATAGCTGAGGCTGCGATTGTCGCGCCCGCGGACCAGGCCGTCCTCGATGACGAGATCGCCCGCTGCAAGTCCCAGCCGCTCCGCCGCGCGCATGAGCAAGAACTGCCGGGCCTGCGCTGCCGCCTTGCGCAGCGGCACGGCGGTGATCTGGATGGTCTCGCTCGCGATCGTCGCGCCCTGGTTGGGGACGAGCGCGGTATCGCCGAGCACGACGACGACGCGCGCAAAGGAGACGTCGAGTTCCTCGGCGACGATCTGTCCGAGCGCGGTGCGGATGCCGGTGCCGAGATCGACATGGCCGTTATAGGCGGTGACCGATCCGTCGGCGGTAATCCTGATGAACGTTTCGAACTTGACGGTTTCGACGGAAGAGGCGGGGCGGACGACGGCGAGGGTGCCCGACATTCGTTCGCGATCCTTGTTGCCCGGCACTGTCATTACACGGGCGCCTCCACCGCGCGTCCGGCGGCGCGAAACGCGGCGCGCATGATTTCAACATGCGCGCCGCAGCGGCATAGCTGATGCCGCAGCGCTTCCATCACCTCGCCGTCGGACGGGGCAGGCGAGCGCAACAACAGCGCCTTGGTCGCGATGATCATGCCGTTGAGGCAATAGCCGCATTGCGCCGCCTGTTCATGGATGAAGGCCTGCTGCACCGGATCGGGACGCTGGCGCGTGCCGAGACCTTCGAGCGTCACGATGTCGCGCCCTTCGCAGCCCTCGATCGGAATGACGCAGGAACGCGCCGCGACGCCGTCGATCAGCACCGCGCAGGCACCGCATTCGCCGAGCCCGCAGCCGTATTTCGGTCCGTTCAACGCGAGGTCGTTGCGCAGGACGTAAAGCAGTGCGGTGTCAGGTGCGGCATCGATCTCGCTGGTCTTGCCGTTGACGGTCAGCCGCATCATGCCCCTCAAGCCCTCGCTGCGCTGCAAAATCCTGCATGCGATGGCTGGGAAGGATACCGTTTGTGTACAAACGTGCAAGCGCCCCGGCTGCGCTGCGGCGCTGTGCTTGCTTTATGTACAGCAATGCGAGGCAAATGAGCTATTATGCGGCAGGCAAGGATTTTCGCTTCGCGGACCGCTTGACAGCCCTCGCGTCAGCGCGCACCATCGTTCGTATACGAACAATTGACCGGCTGCGGAAACGTGGCCCGGTCGCCCGCCTTTCTCGATCGCAGGCTTGTTCATGACCGATGCGACCGTCGCCGGTGGCGACAAGATCCGCTGCGATGCCTGTCCGGTGATGTGCTACATCAAGCCGGGCGCGGCGGGCGCGTGCGATCGTTACGCCAATCACGACGGCGAACTGGTGCGCGTCGATCCGCACATCGTGCTGGAGCGGACGGTGTCGCATGGCGGGCGGCTGGTGCCGTTCCAGGCCGGCGGCGACTGGGACGGCAAGATCGTCCACGAGTCCGATGTCTTCGTGACCGCGATCGGCGCCGGCACCACCTATCCCGACTACAAGCCTGCGCCTTTCATCGTGTCCTCGGAAGTCGACGGCGTCGACATGGTCACGGTCGTGACCGAGGGCATTTTCAGCTATTGCGGCGTCAAGGTGAAGATCGACACCGACCGCTATCTCGGCCCCGAAACCGCGGCCGTGCGCGCGGAAGGCGAGATGATCGGTCACGTGACGACCAGCGAATACGGCTCGCAGATGCTGTCGCTCGGCGGCGTGCATCATCTCACCGGCGGCTCCAAGAAAGAGGGACGCGTCACCTGCGATGCGCTGATGGACCTCTCCAACTGCAAGCCGGTGGAGCTGACGATCGATGGCGGCGCCACTGTCGTGGTGCAGGCCGGCTACCCGCCGATCGTGAACGGGGTCGCCGAAGAGCGCATGCGGGTCGGGTGCGGTTCGGCGACCATCGGAATGTTCGCCAAGCAATGGCATGGCAAGGTCGATGAAGTCGTCGTCGTGGACGACCACATCACCGGCGTTCTCAGCGAGCACCAGGCGGGCAAGCTGCTCGATATTCCCGATACCGGGATCAAGATGAAGGGACGGCGCTCGACGCCCGGCCGCTATTTTCAGGTCGCCGAGCCCGGCACCGGCTGGGGTGGCACCAATATCTCCGATCCGCTGTCGGTGCTCGGACCATTCAACCCGAAGGAGGCGCGGCCGGGGCTGACCATGCTGATGGTATCGACGACCGGCGAGCACGCGGCCTATTACGAACTGGACGAAGCGCTGCAGCCGGTCGAGAAGCAGATGCCGGCCGATCTTCGTTTGTCGGTCGAGCGAATCCAGGAGAATTGCGAACCGGCGCTGTGCACGGTGCTGTTCATGGGCGGCGCGGGCGGTTCGCTGCGCGCCGGCGTCACCGACAATCCGGTGCGGCTGACGCGCTCGGTCAAGGAGGCGCTGACGCGGGTGACGAGCGGTGGTGCGCCGGTCTATGTCTGGCCCGGCGGCGGCATCACCTTCATGGTCGACGTCACGCAGATGCCGGCGGGCGCGTTCGGCTATGTGCCGACGCCGGCGCTGGTGGCGCCGATCGAGTTCACGCTGAAACTTTCCGATTACGCCGCGCTCGGCGGCCACGTGGATCACGTGCGCCCGCTGGCGTCGCTCCGCGATAATACTGAGTTTCGCTCCCTACCTCATTTGCCCGGACGGCGCGCATGAAACGGCTTCCGCAAATCGCGCTTCTTCCTGACGGCAAGCGGGTGCATTTGCAGGATGGCCCGATTGATCTCGTCATCGGTGCGAGTGGAACCGAAAGCGAGGTGCACGCGGCCTACGAGGCGGCGGCGCGGCGCTTCGGTGGCTTGCTCGATGAACTCTGCGAAGAACTGACCGAGCTTCGAAAGGCGGCCGATCCGGCCGACAGCGCGCTCCGCGGCGTCGTCGCGCGGCGCATGCATACGGCGGTGGCGCCCTTTTCGGCCAGCGAGTTCATCACGCCGATGGCAGCAGTCGCCGGCAGCGTGGCCGAAGAAATTCTTGGCGCGATGCTTGCCGCGGCGCGGCTCGATCGCGCCTATGTCAACAATGGCGGCGACATCGCGTTGCATCTGACCGGTGCGGAACAGTTTGCCGTCGGGCTGCTGGACCGGCCGGACCACCGCGGCGTGATGCAGACCATCCGCGTCGGGGCTGGCGATCAGGCACGGGGCATCGCGACCAGCGGGCGGCATGGCCGCAGCTTTTCGCTCGGGATCGCCGACGCCGTGACGGTGCTGGCGAAAACGGCCTCGCAAGCCGATGCCGCCGCCACCGTGATCGCCAATGCCGTCGATCTGCCCGGTCATCCCGGCATTGTCCGTCGGCCGGCAAACGAATTGCAGGCCGACAGCGACCTCGGCGCGCGCCTCGTCACGCGCGCCGTTCGCCGGCTCGGCGAAGACGAGGTTGACGAGGCTCTGGCCGCCGGGGTCGAGCGGGCACAGCAATTGCTTGCGGCGGGGTTGATCGAAGGTGCGGCCTTGCGTCTACTAGGCGAGACGGCTTTGGTGGGCTCAACAGGGGTCAGAGCCAGTGCGTTGCCGGCGACGGATGAGAGTGTGGCACGTGTTTGATCGGGAGCGAGGCTGACAGATGAGCGCGATCATTCGCAAGATCGTCACGGTGGTCGAGGAAACCCATCTCGAAATGGGCCAGAAGGTTTCGCCGCCGACGCGGCGGGCCGCGGCGATCGCGGTGATCGTAAATCCCTTTGCCGGCCGCTATGTCGAGGATCTTTCGCCCCTGATCGAGATCGGCGAGGAACTCGGCGATCTCCTTTCCAGGAGGGCGGTGGCCGCGCTCGGCATCGACGGTACCAAGGCGCACAGCTACGGCAAGGCCGCAGCCGTCGGCGAGAACGGCGAGCTGGAACATGCGGCGGCGATCCTGCATCCCAAGATGGGTGCGCCGGTACGGAAAGTTTTGGGCAAGGGCGCGGCGCTGATCCCGTCGTCCAAGAAGCGCAGCGGCCCGGGCACGACGCTCGACATTCCGCTCGGCCACAAGGATGCGGCCTTCGTGCGCAGCCATTTCGACGGCATGGAAGTGCAGATCAACGACGCGCCGTGCGCCAACGAGATCATGGTTGCGGTCGCGGTGACCGACAGCGGCAGGCCGTTGCCGCGCGTCGGCGGGCTGACGGTTACGGAAGTCAAAGGCGAAGACGGCTTGCGGTAGTTCACAGGTACATTGGAGGCAGGGATGCAGCGGAGACACTTACTGGGCGCGGGGCTGGCGATTGCGGTCGCCGGCATGGCAGGCAACGCCATGGCGCAGAGCGGCGAGATCAAGGTCGGCGAGATCAACAGCTATTCGCTGTTGCCGGCCTTCACCGAGCCCTATCGCAAGGGCTGGCAACTCGCGGTCGAAGAGATCAACGCCGCCGGCGGCATCAACGGCAAGAAGCTCGTCGTCATCTCCAAGGACGACGGCGGCAAGCCGGCGGACGCGACGACCGCCGCCAACGAACTGGTGTCGAGCGAGAACGTCGCGATGCTGGCCGGCACGTTCCTCTCCAATATCGGCTTGGCCGTCTCCGACTTCGCCAACCAGAAGAAGGTGTTCTTCCTCGCGGCGGAGCCTCTGACCGACGCCATCACCTGGTCGAAGGGCAATCGCTACACCTTCCGCCTGCGCCCCTCCAACTACATGCAGGCGGCGATGCTGGTGGAGGAGGCGGCAAAGCTGCCGGCAAAACGCTGGGCGACCATCGCGCCGAACTATGAATACGGCCAGTCGGCCGTTGCCGTGTTCAAGAAGCTGATGTCGGAAAAGCGCCCGGACATCCAGTGGGTCGACGAGCAGTGGCCGCCGCAGGGCAAGATCGACGCCGGCCCGGTGGTGCAGGCGGTGGCCGCCGCCAACCCGGAAGCAATCCTCAACGTCACCTTCGGCGCCGATCTCGTCAAGCTCGTGCGCGAAGGCAACACGCGCGGCCTGTTCAAGAACCGCTCGGTCGTGTCCTTCCTTACCGGTGAGCCCGAATATCTCGATCCGTTGAAAGAAGAGACGCCGGAGGGCTGGATCGTCACGGGCTATCCCTGGTACGACATCAAGACGCCGGACCACGACAAATTCCTCAAAGCCTACCAGGCCAAGTTCAACGACTATCCGCGCCTCGGCTCGATCGTCGGCTACCAGACCATCAAGGCCGCGGCGGCGATCCTCACCAAGGCCAATTCCACCGATCCGGAGAAGCTGATCGCGGCGGCCGAGGGCCTGTCGATGCCGTCGCCGTTCGGCGAGATCACCTTCCGCAAGATCGACCACCAGTCGACGTTAGGCGCCTATGTCGGCAAGACCGCGCTGAAGGACGGCAAGGGCGTGATGGTCAATTCGGTCTATCGCAAGGGCGGCGACTACCTGCCGAGCGACGCCGAAGTGGAGAAGATGCGCCCGAAGAATTGAGTTCTTGCTCCTCTCTCTCCCCCCGCTCTTCGCGGGGTCGAGACGAGCGAAACTCGCTCTTGGAGCGTCGGGTGCGGGGCTCTCACCACGAGTCCTGCGCTATCGACAGATCTGTACCCCTCACCCGGAATTCAGGCGCGCTTGAATTCCGATCTCTCCCCGCAAGTGGGGCGAGGTAAGGGACCACGTAACCCGGACCGCCCATGGCCTTCTACTTCGTTCAGTTCCTGACCGGTCTCGCCAGCGCGGCGTCGCTGTTCCTGGTCGCGTCGGGGCTGTCGATCATCTTCGGCGTGACGCGGATCGTGAATTTTGCCCACGGCGCGTTCTACATGCTTGGCGCCTATGTCGCGTTCACGCTGACCGAGCGTTTTTCCGGCGCGCTTGGCTTCTGGGGCGGCATCGTGGTGGCGGCGCTGGTCGTTGCCGCCGTCGGCGTGCTGGTCGAGATGGTGCTGCTGCGGCGGATCTACCATGCGCCCGAACTGTTCCAGCTGCTGGCGACCTTCGGCCTGACCTTGATGGTGCAGGACATCGTGGTGCTGATCTGGGGACCCGACGATCTGCTCGGCCGCCGCGCGCCGGGCTTCAAGGGGGCGGTCGAATTCTTCGGTCAGAATATCCCGAGCTATGACCTGTTCCTGATCGGGATCACCCCCATCGTGCTCGGCGGGCTGTGGCTGCTGTTCCAGCGCACGCGCTGGGGCATTCTCGTCCGCGCCGCGACGCAAGACCGCGACATGGTCGCGGCGCTCGGCGTCAATCAGAAATGGCTGTTCACCAGCGTGTTTGCGCTCGGTGTCTTTCTCGCCGCGCTCGGCGGCGCGCTGCAGATTCCGCGCGATGCCGTGCATCACGCGCTGGACCTTCGCATCATCGTCGAAGTGTTCGTGGTGGTGGTGATCGGCGGGCTCGGCAGCATCATCGGCGCCTTCGTCGCCGCCGTGCTGGTCTCCGAACTGAACGCCTTCGGTATTCTCATCTTCCCGAAGATCTCCATCATCCTGGTGTTCCTGGTAATGGCGGCGGTGCTGATCGTTCGGCCGTGGGGCTTGTTCGGCAAGCCGGAAGCCGCCGCACGGCGCACGCCGGGTTTGACCGTCAATCCGTGGCGGCCTTTGACCGCGGGCGAGCGGCTGATGTCGCTCGGCGCGCTGGCCATAGCGGCGGTGCTGCCGCTGTTCGCCGGCAATTACGCGCTCACCGTCGGTTCGGAAATCTCGATCTTCGTGATCTTCGCCGCCAGTCTCCACTTCCTGATGTCGGTCGGCGGGCTGGCCTCGTTCGGCCACGCCGCCTATTTCGGGCTCGGCGCCTATGGCGTCGCATTCCTCGCCAAGGCGGCGGGGCTGCCGATGATCGTCTCGCTGCTGCTTGGTCCTGTGCTGGGTCTGCTGGGCGCCGCGGTGTTCGGCTTCTTCGCCGTGCAGCTTTCCGGCGTCTACTTCGCGATGCTGACATTGGCTTTCGCGCAGATCGTCTGGTCGATCGCGTTCCAGTGGGTGGGCGTGACCGGCGGCGACAACGGCATTCTGGGTGTCTGGCCGGACAAATGGGCGGCGGGGCCTGCGAGCTTCTACTGGCTGTCGCTGGCGATCGCCGCGGTCGTCGTCACCGTGCTGCGGGTGATCGTGTTCTCGCCGTTCGGTTTTGCCCTCCGCGCCACGCGAGACTCGCCGCTCCGCAGCGAGGCGATCGGCATTGACTGCAAGCGCGTGCAATGGACCGCCTTCGTGATCTCGGGCACGGTCGCCGGCATCGGCGGTGCGCTGTTCGCCTATTTGAAGGGGAGCGTTTTTCCGGACAGCCTCGGCATCTCCCTGTCGGTCGATGCGCTGGTCATGGTGCTGCTCGGCGGCGTCGAGACGGTGTCCGGTGCTGTGATCGGCGCCATCGTGTTCAAGGCGGCGAACATCTGGCTGGTCAGCCAGACCGATCTGTCGAAACTGGTGCTTGGCGGCTTCATCGTGCTGATGGTGGTGGCCTTTCCGAAGGGGATCGTCGGCACGCTGGAGACGATTTCCAATCGCTGGCGGCCGACCGACAACAAATCTTCGCACGCCACCTCACGCGTCGAGGCCGCCGAATGAGCACGACGCCCGCATTGCTGTCGGTCGAGAATTTGAGCAAGTCGTATGGCGGCGTGCACGCCGTGCGCAGCGTCTCGTTCGAACTGCGCGCCGGCGAAATTCTGGCGCTGATCGGCCCCAACGGTGCCGGCAAGAGCACCTGTTTCGACATGCTCAACGGCCAGAACACGCCGGACAGCGGCCGGATCACGCTGCTCGGCGAGGAGACCGTCGGCTGCAAGCCGCGTGCGGTCTGGCGGCTCGGCGTCGGCCGCACCTTCCAGATCACGGCGACGTTCCCGACCATGACGGTGCGCGAGAACGTGCAGGTCGCGCTGGTGTCCTATGGAAGGCAATTGTTCAATGTCTGGGGCTCGACCGCGAACTACGCGCGCGAGGAAGCGGGCCGGCTGCTCAATCTCGTCGGCATGGGCGCCTATGCGGAGCGGCCCTGCGGTGAACTGGCCTATGGCGACCTCAAGCGGCTGGAACTCGCGATCGCGCTCGCCAACCAGCCGAAACTGCTCTTGATGGACGAGCCGACCGCAGGCATGGCGCCGCGCGAACGGATCGAACTGATGCGGCTCACCGCGCGCATCGCCCGCGAGCAGTCGATCGGCGTGCTGTTCACCGAGCACGACATGGACGTGGTGTTCGAGCATGCCGACCGCATCCTGGTGCTGAACCGCGGCAGCCTGATCGCGGAGGGCTCGCCCGAGCAGGTCCGCGGCAATCCCGAGGTGCGCGCGATCTATCTCGGCGAAGGCCTGGTCTACGATGCGCGCCACCGCGAGGGAGCCGGCGCATGAAGCTGCAGGTTTCCGATCTCAACAGTTTCTACGGCCCGGCGCATATCCTGTTCGATATCGCGCTCGAGGTCGGCGAGGGCGAGGTGGTGGCGCTGCTCGGCCGCAACGGCGCCGGCAAGTCGACCACGTTCCGCTCCATCGTCGGCCTCGTGGAGAACCGCTCCGGGAAAATCGTCTTTGAAGGCAAGGACGTCTCGCGCGAGCCGACGCACGCGATCGTGCGTGGCGGGCTCGGCTACGTGCCGGAGGAACGGCGTATCTTCACGGATCTGACGGTGGACGAAAATCTCGAAGTGGGCCGCCAGCCGAAACGGCCGAACGCGCCGCAATGGACCCGCGAAAAGCTGTTCGCGCTGTTTCCCAATCTCGGCGAAATGCGCAACCGCCCGGGCGGACGGATGAGCGGCGGCGAACAGCAGATGCTGACCATCGCCCGCACGCTGATGGGCAACCCGTCGCTGGTGCTGCTCGACGAACCCTCGGAGGGACTGTCGCCCAAGATCGTCGAACAGATGGTCGACGCCATCCTCGCGATGAAACGCGAGGGCGTCAGCATCGTAGTTTCAGAGCAGAATCTGCATTTCGCGCGGCTGATTTCCGATCGCGCCTACATCATCGAGCGCGGCAGGATCTGCTTCGGCGGCACGATGGCCGAACTCGACGCGCGGCCCGACATCCGCGACGCGCATCTGTCGCTGTGAGCGGCAGGGGAGGGGACGAAAGATGGCCAGGAGTGTTTCGCCGAAACGAGCCGTCAAGCCGGCGCGGCCATCCTACATCCTCGACGAGCAGATCGGCTTCATCCTGCGCCAGGTCTCGCAGCGCCATGCCACCATCTTCGCCCAGGGAATCGGTATCAACCTGACGCCGACCCAATGGGCGGCGCTCGCCAAGCTGAACGAAACCGGACCGTGCTCGCAAAACCTGCTCGGACGGCTGACGTCGATGGACGTCGCCACGATCAAGGGCGTGATCGATCGCCTGACGGCGCGCGGCCTCACCGAGACCAGCCCGGATCCCGAGGACGGCCGCCGCCTGCTGGTCAGCCTGACGCGCGCCGGCCAGCAGCTGGCGGAAAAGGCCGCGCCCAACGCGATCGCGATTTCGAAGGAGACGCTGGCGCCGCTCGATGCAAAGGAGCGCGAGACCTTGATGGCGCTGCTCGAGAAGCTGCGGTGACTCCGACAACAACCCCAAGCGGAGCAGAAACCGGGAGCCCGCTCGCCGGGCGTCAGTTTCGCCCCGGCCAGCGGGCGCGATAGCGGATTTCGCTGCCGTCGGCATTGGCCTGCCACGGCCCGAACTCGGCCATATGCGGCGCTGTCGCCGGCAGACCGATGAGGTAGAGCCGGTCGGGCTGGCCCTTGATCTTCATCTGCAACTGCCGGGACGCAGTCCGGAACGGGAGTTCGACATAGCCGGCGATGACCGGCCTGTCGTCATCGCGCCGGAACTGGTCGGGCTGCATCTCGCCGGACATGGTGTTCAGATCGGTTTGCAGTTTGGCCGTGATGTCGCTGGCCGAGTCCGGCAAGCTGGACCCGGCAGGAAGCCGAATCTCAAAGACCAGCAGCGGGTTGGGTGCGTTTGGATTGAGCCAGGGTGTCGCCGTCGTGACGGCATAGACGTAATAGGAGGCCGCCGCCGCTGCACAAAGCCCGATCAGAACGGCAGACGCCGTCATGCCGCTGCGGGACAGGCCGGCTTCGCCGCCACGCAACCATCGTGTGGCCGCGGTGCCCAGCAACTGGCCGGCGACGGCGCCGCACGGCGCAAACACCAGTGCCAGCATGCCGGGCATGATCGGATCGGCGAGATTGCCGAACCCGAACAATTCCAGCAGCAGCAGCGTTGCGACAAAGCCTATGACAGCGCCGACGATCCCGCCGGCGACTTGCAGCGAATTTTCCAACTCTGCCTCGGTGGTGAGCGCAGGTGTCCATCAAGCCTGCTCGCATTGGTCGCGAAGGCCGCGGATTTGTTCACCGCTTTCGAGGTCAGGCGTGACTTTCACGCCCCGTTGCACGCATTCGTGAACCGTGCCGCTGTCAATGCCCGCTAACGATCACAGGTACCTGACCCGCGGGCGGGGTGTTGCGGCTGCGCTGGGTGCGGACGATGCCGTCGATGATGGTCATGCCGATTCCGGGCAGGTCGCCGAGCTGCACGCTTTCGAGGATATTCCTGCCCGGCGAGTGCTGCGCCTTGTCCATCAGGACGAAATCCGCGGAGCGGCCGACCTCGATGATGCCGCAGTCGAGCTGGCGCATCCGCGCGGTGTTGCCGGTCGCGAGGCAAAAGGCGAGTTCGGCAGGCAGTTCGCCGAGCGAGGACAGCATCGAGACCATCCGCAAAATGCCGAGCGGCTGCACGCCGGAGCCGGCGGGCGCGTCGGTGCCGAGGATGACGCGATGGAGATCGCCCATCTCGCGCGCGGTGCGCAGCGTGAACAGCGCCGAGCGCTCATTGCCGTTGTGAACCAGCTCCAGCCCGCGCTTGCACCCCTCGCAGATGCAGCGGATCTGGTCGTCGGGCAGGGCGGTGTGGCCACCATTGATATGGCCGACCACGTCGGTGTCGGCTTCCAGCACCACGTCCTTGTCGATCAGGCCGGAGCCCGGGATCGAGGGACCGCCGGTGTGGATCGTGCTCTGGATTCCGTATTTGCGCGCCCAACCCACCATCTTTCGCGCCGTCGGCCCGTCCTTGACGCCGCCGAGGCCGACTTCGCCGAGCAGCTTGACGCCGGCTGCAGCCATTTCCTTGAAGTCGTCCTCGACCATTTCGCATTCAATCACCGGCGCGCCGGCGTGCACCTTCACGCCGCCCGGACGCAGCGTCCAGAACGCGCGCTGCGCGAAGATCGCCATCGCCTTGACGCCGATCACGTCGCGGGGGCGGCCGGGCATGTGGACTTCGCCGGCCGAGATCATGGTGGTGACGCCGCCATGCAGATAGCTGTCGATCCAGTTGATCTGGTTCTGCCGCGGCGTCCAGTCGCCGGCGACGGGATGGACGTGGCTGTCGATCAGGCCCGGGGCCACCGTGGTGCCGTTGGCATTGACGACGGTGGTGGCGCCCTCGGTGTCGAGATCCTTGTATCGGCCAATGGCCGATATCTTGCCGTTCTCGGCCACGATCGTGTCGCCGTCGAGAATCGGCTTTTCCAGCGCCCCCGACAGCATCAGCCCGATATTTCGGATCACCAGCTTGCTCGGACCGGTCGCCTGGGGTGCGTCGTGGGCCATGGTTTTTCCTTTTGCCTCAATGCCTTCGCCGGACATTGTGCCCGGCTTGACGATCGGATCAAGCCGGATTATTCATTTGTACACGAATGATCGTATACCAATGATGCGGCCGGTCAATCGGCTCGCAGGTCAGGGAACGGTGCGATGAGCAATTTCAACCAGGAGAGCGTGCTGAGCGTCCACCACTGGACCGATACGCTGTTCAGCTTCACCACCACGCGCGATCCCTCGTTCCGCTTCCGCAACGGCGAGTTCACCATGATCGGGCTGAAGGTCGGCGAGAAGCCGCTGCTCCGTGCCTATTCGGTCGCCAGCGCCAATTACGAGGACCGGCTCGAATTCTTCTCGATCAAGGTGCCGGACGGGCCACTGACCTCGCGCCTCCAGCACCTCCAGCAGGGCGACGAGATCATCGTCAGCCGCAAGGCGACCGGCACCCTGGTCATCGACAACCTGGAGGACGGCCGCAACCTCTATCTGATCGGCACCGGCACCGGCCTGGCCCCGTTCCTGTCGGTGATCAAGGATCCCGAAACCTATGAGCGGTTCGAGAAGGTGGTGCTGCTGCACGGCTGCCGCCGCGTCAAGGAACTCGCCTATGGCGAGATGATCACCGAAAAACTGCCGAACGACGAACTCATCGGCGACTATGTCCGCAATCAGCTCGTCTATTACCCGACGGTCACGCGCGACCCGTTCCGCAACCGCGGCCGCATCACCGACCTGATCAATTCCGGAAAACTGTTCGCCGATATTGGACTGGCCTCGCTCGATCCCGCCCACGACCGCGTCATGATCTGCGGCAGCCCCGCGCTGGTGACGGATACGCGTTCGATGCTGAACGGCCGCGGCTTTGCCGAAGGCAACCACGGCGAGCCCGCGCAGTTCGTGGTCGAGAAGGCGTTCGCGGAGCGGTAGTCCGCCCACACTCCCGTCATGCGCGGTCTTGTGCGGGGCATCCACGTTCTTGATGCCCGGGTGAGAAGGACGTGGATGGCCGGGACAAGCCCACGAGTGTCCGGTTCCGTTTCCATCTCTAAAATGCGAGTCACGAGAGTCACTTAGTGGCCTTTTGACTTCACCGCGAATACTTGGCGCTCGCGCAAATTCACGGTGTTTCTGGAATCTGCTTTGCGACACGTCCGAGCACCGTTCCCTCAACCGAGTGGCCGCGCTCGGAAAAACGCGACGCCGTATGGCGATAGCCGGTTTCCATGATATGCGACATCAGCGTCTTGATCTCGACGAATGTCGCCGCGCTTGGCTTATGCCGGAACGTTGATCGGTGCCGAGGCCATCAGATCACATCTCGGTGCAGGCGGCGAGTGTCACCACGACATCGACGCAGGCCGACCAGAACGACCCGTCCGACAGTTTTGCGATCGCGACGATCTTCTGGCTGTCGGCGAGCCGAATGCGGGTCGAGACCTGGGCGCGGCCGCTATGCGGCCCCAGGTGGAAATTGACGATGTTGGCTTGCGGGTTCTTTTCGTTGAGACGTGAATGCTGCGGACATGATCCTCCGGGGCCATCGGATGGTTGACGCTGACCGTCATCGGCACGGTGTTGCCGTTCTCGACCAGCGGCGGAATGTCGAGCTTGACCTTGCCGGTCTTCACCGCCGCGCCGGATGCATGCGTTCGCATGGCTGTCATGTGGAACCTACGGCAAGGCGCAGGAAGCTCATCAGGCTTCCGATTGCTGCAAACCCCGCCCCGAGCATCAGCGCCGCGGTCGCGCCATCATGGCCGCCGAGGGCGAAGCACAGCGCTGCCAGTGCTGCGCCGAGCGTTTGCCCGGTCAGGCGGGCGGTCGCGACGATGCCGCTGGCGCTGCCACTGCGGTGCGGCGGCGCGCTTGCCATCAGCGCCCGCAAATTCGGCGTCTGGAAGAAGCCGAAACCGATCCCGCAAACCACCATGCGCCAGACGATGTCGGCGGTGGCGGGATCGGCCGGCAGCATCGCCAGCAACGCCATGCCGATGCCGAGCAGCACCAGGCCGAGGCCGCCAAGGATGCCGACCGGATAGCGGTCGGACAGCCGCCCGCCGATCGGCGCCATGATCGCCACCACCAGCGGCCATGGCGTCATCAAGACGCCGGTTTCCACCTGCGAGCGGTGCAGCACGTCCACGAAGTAGAACGGCAGCGAGACGAAGGCCAGACCCTGTACCACGAACGAACAGACCGAGGTCGCCGCCGACAGCGCGAACATCGGCCGCCGGAACAGATCGATCGGCAGCATCGGCGCGGGATGCTCCGCATCTCTGCGTGTCATGATCCAGCCGAGCAGCAAGGCGGCGGCCAGCATCAGGCCGACCAGCGCAGGCGAGACCTGGTGCGCCGCCCCGCCGATGCCGACGATGAAGAGCCCGAGGCAGCTCGTGGTCAGCGCCGCGCTGGTGAAATCGAACGCATGCTTGGCGCGCGGCGTATTCGGCAGGGTCTTCACCCCGATCCAGAGCGCGATGATGCCGAACGGGATATTGACCGCGAACAGCCACGGCCAGGGTCCGAATGCGAGGATCGCGGACGCGATCGTCGGTCCGAAGGTGAAGGCGGTGCCGACCACCAGCGCGTTGTGACCGAAACCGCGGCCCAGCATGTGGGTCGGGTAGACGTAGCGTACCAGCGCCGCGTTCACGCTCATCAGGCCGCTGGCGCCGAGGCCCTGCAGCGCACGGGCCGCCGTCAGACTGGGCAGCGACCACGCCAGCGCGCAGCCGAGCGAGGCCAGCGTGAAGATCAGCAGCCCTCCGAAGTAGATGCGCTGATGGCCGACGATATCGCCGAGCGCGCCGAGCGGCAGCAGCGTCGCGACCAGGGCGATCTGGTAGATGTTGACGACCCAGACCGCGTCGGCCGGGCTGACCTTCAGGTCGGTGGCGATCGCGGGCAATGCAATGTTGGCGATCGCCGTATCCAGCGAAGCCATCGCCAGCGCGGTGAAGATCGCCGCGACCGCCCAGCGCCGGCGTTCGGGGGGCAGGCCATCGATCGGCGCCGGGGTCGATGGCTGTGCAGTCGGCTCTGGAGGCATCTGGTCGGGCTCGCTGCGCAAAAGGGGACGTTGCGCCCACCGCGGCGTGTACTACGAACCCGCTACAAGCCACAGAGACATCGCTGCATGATGCGTATGCGAACGAATGGCGCGGCTCCAGAAAAACACGCCGTGCGCCATATTCGCGCGCCGACGTTCGGATAGCTTCCCGTTCGCCGCGCAATCGACTAGGCTTGGCGCGCATCGCGACCGCAATTCCATAAAAAGACGGTCACGGGAGGGGAAGCGCGTTGAACGGACAGACGAGCCGGCGCAGCGAAGTCATGCGTAGCGCCAGGGAGGGGCAGCGCGCGTGGGGCGGCGTGTGGGTCACGTTCCTGCTGGTTGTCCTCGGCTTTCTCGTCATCTACCCGATCCTGATGCTGCTGCTCGGCGCGCTCACCGACACCAATCCGGTGGTCGAGGGCATCTCGCTCAGCCGTCTTTCGATCGCCAATTTCCTCACCGTGCTGGCGAACCCGAATGTCGGCGAGGCGCTGGCGAATACGCTGATAGCCTGCGGCGGCGGCACGCTGATCGCGGTCGCCATCGGCTTGCTGTTCTCCTGGATCGTCGTCCGCACCAACACGCCGTTCAAGGGTTTTATCGCGGCAGCGAGCATCCTGCCGCTGTTTGCGCCGCCGTTGGTCGCTGGCGTGGCCTGGGCCATTCTGGGTTCGCCGAAGACAGGCCTGATCAACACCATGTTCAAATGGGTGGGGCTCGACTGGCGCGTCGATTTCTATTCGATGTGGGGCCTGGTGTTCGTATTCGGAATCTACTACGCGCCCTACGTCTACATGTTCACGGCATCCGCGCTGCGCAACATGGACCCGAGCCTGGAAGAGGCGGCCGAGATTTCCGGCGCCAGCGCGTTCGCGACGCTGTTCACGGTGACGTTCCCGCTGATCATGCCCGCGATCGTCTCGGGCATGCTGCTCTCGTTCATCGTCATGCTGGGCATCTACGGCATTCCGGCGGTGCTGGGCGCGCCGACCAACCTTGCGGTGCTGACCACCTACATCTTCAAGCTCACCAACTGGTCGCCGCCACTTTATAATACGGCCGCCGCGGTTGCGATCATCCTGATGCTGGTCACCGGCGCGCTGGTGTTCCTGCAGAACAAGGTCTTGAGCGGCCGCAGCTACACTACCGTCGCGGGCAAGGCGTTCCGTCCGCGCAGCCTCGACCTCGGGCGCTGGCGCTGGTTCACCTTCGGCCTCGGCATTGTCTATCTGCTGGTCGTCGTCGTGCTGCCGTCGCTGGCGCTGATCGTCGCGGCGTTTCGGAAATTCATGTTCATCCGCGACGTCTCCAGCCTGTTCGATGCCAGGCAATATTCGCTGATGCATTTCTACAGCATCTTTGACAATCCGCTGACGCTGCGCTCGATCTACAACGCGGTCGAGGTCGGGCTGATCACCGCCGTGGTCGGCGGCGCGCTGGCGTTTGCGATCGGCTACACCATCCACCGCACCCAGGTTACGGGCCGGCGCTGGATCGACGTGATTTCGACGCTGCCGGTTGCGATCCCAGGCCTCGTGGTCGGCGTCGCCTATCTCTGGGCGTGGATCGGCATTCCGGCCGGCCTCTACGGCACGATCTGGATCCTGGCGCTGGCCTTCATCGCGCGCTTCATCCCGGACACGGTGAAATCGCTGTCGACTTCGTTCATGCAGATTCATCGCGAGCTTGAAGAGGCCGCCTGGGTCTGCGGCAGGGGCATGCTCGGCACGATCCGGACAATCGTGCTGCCGCTGGCGCGGCCGGGCGTGGTGGCTTCGATGACGCTGCTGTTCGTGCTGGCGATCCGCGAACTCGGCTCGTCGCTGTTCCTCTACACCAGCAACACCATGGTGATGTCGGTGCTGCTGCTCGACTATTACGAAGGCGGCAATCTCGGCAAGACCGCCGCCTTCAGCCTCGTTCAAACCGTTCTGCTCGGCGTTCTCATCGGCGGCGCCAATTGGCTGTCGCGCGGTGCGGCGCAGGGCAGTGTCGCCCGAACCGGATAATCAAACGGAGGATTGGCTATGCGTGGAAGGATCTTCAAACTTGCCGCGATTGCCGGCGTCGCCGGCCTCGCGCTGACGGGGGCCGCGACGGCGCAGGAGTTCGGCTCGCCCGAATTGATTGCCGCGGCCAAGGCCGAGGGCAAGCTGGTGTACTACACCGCGAACTTCGCCGAAGTGGAGCAGCAGGTCATCAAGGCCTTCAACAAGCGCTTCCCCGAAATCAAGGTCGAGATGGTGCGCGCGCCGGGCGGTCAGTTGATCACCCGCGTGAAGACCGAGGCCGCCGCCGGCAAGCTGATCGCCGACGTGATCGACCACTCCGACCGCGCGCTGATGAAGCCGATGGCGGACATGTTCCAGGATTACGCGCCGCCGAACGCGGCCGACTACAACCCGGACTCGCAGGTCGCTCCGCAGCTCTGGCCGCGCGCCACGCTGGTCTGGTCGATCGCCTACAACACCGAACTGGTCAAGAACCCGCCCAAGAACTGGATGGACCTCACCAAGCCGGAATACAACAAGCTGACGGGGCAGGTGATCGCGCCGTCGGGCGGCACCACCTGGACGCGGGTGATGTTCGAACGCCAGGTGCTCGGCGAGGATTATTGGGCCAAGCAGGCAGCGACCCGCCCGGTGCTTTATCCGTCGGGCGCGCCGATGTCGGACTCGATGGTGCGCGGCGAAATCGCCATGGGGCCGCTGCTCTATAACGCGATTTATCCCAAGCAAAAGGACGGCGCCCCGATCCAGATCTTCTTTCCGCCGGAAGGCGCGCCGGTCAATCCCTATGCCAGCGGCATTCCGAAGACCGCCGCGCACCCGAACGCGGCAAAGCTGTTTCTGAACTGGTGCCTCTCGAAGGAGGGGCAGACTTTCATGATCAAGGAACTCGGCAACCTCACATCGCTGAAAGTGCCGCCGGCCTATCCGGAAGGTTTCGATCCCAAGGTCGTCAAGGTCTGGTTTCCCAAGTTCGACGAATACGAAAAGCTCCAGGCGGCCTGGATCTCGGACTGGAACAAGACCTACGGTTACGCACAGTGATCGCCGGACCAGGAACACGGTCGAACCGATGACGGCAACCCTCGAAGTCACCGACCTGCGCAAGCAGTTTGCGATCGGCCGGCCGGCGATCGACGGCGTCAGCTTCAACATCCCGGCCGGCGAGATCGTGGTCCTGCTCGGCCCCTCCGGCTGCGGCAAGACCACGACACTGCGCTGCGTCGCGGGGCTGGAGCATCCGACCTCGGGCGAAATCAGCATTGCGGGCCGGGTGGTGTCGTCGCCCGGACGCGGCATCCTGGTCCCGCCGCGTCTGCGCGACCTCGGCATGGTGTTCCAGTCCTATGCGGTGTGGCCGCACATGACGGTGCGGCAGAACGTGGTCTATCCGCTCAAGCATCGAAAACTGTCGCGCGGCGACGCCCGCAACAAGGTCGACGAAGCGCTCGAATTGGTCGGCCTGTCGGAATATGCCGAACGGCCGGTGGTCGCGTTGTCGGGCGGTCAGATGCAGCGCGTGGCGCTGGCGCGCAGCATCGTCTACCGGCCGCAATTGCTGCTGCTCGATGAGCCGCTGTCGAACCTCGATGCCAAGCTGCGCTTAAGGCTGCGCGACGATCTCCGTGTCATCCTCAAGCAGACCGGGATGACCGCGCTCTACGTCACCCATGATCAGGCCGAAGCGGTGGTGCTCGGCGACCGCATCGGCGTGATGCGCGACGGCAATCTCTTGCAGATGGATACGCCCGACGCGATCTACAACCGGCCGGCGGATCTGTTCGTCGCCAACTTCACCGGCGCCACCAACGAACTCGCCGGCACGCTGGTGGCGCGCAACGGCAAGTTCGGCACCGTCGATTTCGGCGAGGGACGGCGCGGCGAGGTGGCATTGCTGCATTCGCTCGGGCCGGATGAAAAGGTGCGCGTCGCGCTGCGGCCGGAAAACATCAGCATCGGCCCGCACAACGGCGACAACATCTTTCCGGCCCGGGTGCTCGATCGCCGCTATCAGGGCACGCAGACGGCTTACGGCATCGAGCTGTTCGGCAGGCGGCTGGAAGTGGTCGAACTCGGCACCGCCGCCCGGCACCAGGTGGGCGTCGTGACCCAGGTTTCGCTGCCCAAGGAGAGTTGCTGGGCCTATCGCGATACCGGTCCCATGGCGTATGAATAGCGCCGACGGAATCCTTCAACCTGTTCGCGAAAAGGAGATGGCGTTGAAAACGTTCAAGATTGCCGGACTTTTGCTCGCGCTGTCGGCGCCCGTTGCGCCGGCCGTGGCCGGTCAAAGCGTGAGCCTGATCCTTAACTGGACCCCGGCGGCCGATCACTCGCCGATTTATTACGCAAAGTCGCAGGGCTGGTACGAAAAGGCCGGGATCGATCTCAGCATCGAGGTCGGCAAGGGGTCGGGCGTGTCGTCGCTCAAAGTCGGTTCGGGCGGCGCGCCGTTTGGCATTTCAGACCTCGCGACCATGCTGGTCGCCCGCAGCAAGGGCGCCGATGCGGTGGCGCTGATGAGCATCTATGCCAATACCGGCCAGACCTTCTACTGGCTGAAGAGTTCGGGCGTCGGTGGACCGAAGGATTTTGCCGGCCGCAAGATCGGCAATCCGCCGGGTGACGCCTCGCGCGTGATGTGGCCGGCCTTTGCCAAGGCGACGGGCCTCGCGCCCGACTCCGTCACCTTCGTCAATGTCGGCCCGACGGCCAAATCGGCGGCGCTGAAGAGCAAGACGGTCGAAATCATCAGCGACTTCTACAATTCGCACGACATCAAGCTGAAGGAGTTCGGCGGCGATCTCGGCTCGCTGAACTGGAAGGAAATCGGTCTCAATCCTTACGGCAATTCGCTGATCGTCAACGGCGCGTTCTTCGAGAAGAATCCCAAGCTCGCCGAGGATTTCGTCCGTATCACGCAAAAGGCCTATGCCGCCTGCGTCGCGGACTTCGAACCCTGCCTGAAGGCGCTGCTCGACCAGGTCACCGGTCTCGACCGCGAGGAACAGCTGATGCAGTGGGGCCGCATCAAATACCTGATGGCCGATGAGTTCACCACCAGCAAGGCGCTGGGCTGGATCGACGAAGGCCGCATGCGCAAGGATTACGAACTGGTCCAGACCTATTTCGGCATCGAAAAGCCGTTCGCGATCGAAAGCGCATTCACCAGCAAGCTGCTCGATCCATCCGTGAAGATGGACGCCAGCAAGGTCCCGAAATAGGTTTCTCCGCCCGTCATCGCGAGGAGTTCTGCGACAAAACTGCGAAGCAATTTTGCGCTGAAGCGACGAAGCAATCCATCTATCTCCGGGCGGATAGATGGATTGCTTCGCTGCGCTCGCAATGACGGGGAGAGCTCATGGGCCTGACCCATCTGCAGCAATGACGTCCGCGGCTATGTACTCGGGCTCAGCCCGAGTCGCGCATAGATCCGCCGCGCATAGGCGCCGAACGCGTCCGTTGTCTTGATCGGCAGCGTCCGTGGGAACGGCAGTTCGATCGGAAAATACTCCGCCATGCGCGCCGGGCCGGCGGTGAGCACCGCGCAATGCGACGCGAGGAACACCGCTTCCTGGATCGAGTGGGTCACGAACAGGATGGTCTTGCCGCTCTCGCGCCAGATCCTGAGCATTTCGAGGTTCATCTGTTCGCGGGTCAGCGCGTCGAGCGCGCCGAATGGTTCGTCCATCAGGATCAGCTTTGGATCGTGGATGAAGGCGCGGGCGATGGCCGTGCGCTGCTGCATGCCGCCGGACAGTTGCTGCGGATATTTGTCCTCGTAGCCGGCGAGGCCGACAAGATTGAGCAGGTCGCGGGCGCGGCTGCGCGCCGCCTTCATCGGCAGGCCGACGATCTCGGCCGGCAGCAATACGTTATCCAGAATGGTCCGCCATTTCAGCAGCAGCGCCTGCTGGAACACCATGCCGACGTCGCGGGCCGGGTCGAACGGCGTCTTGGCGTTGCCGATCCTGATGGTGCCGCCATCCGCATCGTGCAGCCCGGCCAGAATCTTCAGCACCGTGGTCTTGCCGCAGCCGGAGGGGCCGACCAGCGAAACCAGCTCGCCCTCGTTGACGTCCATGGTGACGTCGGACACGGCGAGAAACTCCACGCACTTGGAGCGGTAGACCTTGCGGACGTTCTGCAGGCGGATGAAGGGCTCGACGGCGCTCATGCCAGCCATTTCTGCAGATTGTCCTTGACGAAGGCGTCGTCTGACAGATCGGCGTGCTCGCGGCAGACGCGGTCGATTTGCTGCATTTGCCCGGGGCTCAGCCCTTCGGCGGGATCGAGGCACCACAGCCCCTGCATCAAGCCCTGCCGGCGCAGGACTTCATGACAGCCGGCGATGCAGCCATGAAAATTGTTGGCGACGTCGAAGAAGGCGCTGTTGCAGTCGGTGACGCGGGCATCGAGCGCCAGCAGGTCGGCGGGCAGGGTGTCCTTGCCGCGCGCGGCCTTGCACATCTCGAACTGCCTGATTGCGCTGGCGGTCCATACCGACCAGTGGCCAAGGAGGCCGCCCTTGAAGTAGGCGCGCGTCGTGACGCCCTTGTCGCGGAGGTCGAACGGCAGCATCAGGTCGAGCAGGATGTGGTCGTCATTGCCGGTGTAGAGC
Source organism: uncultured Bradyrhizobium sp. (assembly GCA_964609175.1). Taxonomy (GTDB): domain Bacteria; phylum Pseudomonadota; class Alphaproteobacteria; order Rhizobiales; family Xanthobacteraceae; genus Bradyrhizobium. The sequence goes on along the minus strand of CAZSRR010000027.1, from coordinate 33,614 downwards.
GCGACGCGGTCGAGTGCGCCCGCCGCCGCCACGCCGCGCAGCACGTCGAGCGTCCGGTAGCGGTTGAACGGCGCGATCTTGATCGCGATGACATTGTCGATCGAGGCGAAGCGCCGCCAGAAGTCGGTGCTGAGGATCACGCCGCCGACCGCCGGCTGCAGATAGAAGCCGACCAGCGGGATCTCGCGCGTCACCGCTTCACAATGCGCGATGATCTCGTCCTCGGACGCCGACTTCATCGCGGCAAGGCTGAGCAGGCCGGCGTGGTAACCGATGCCGCGCGCCGTCTGCGCTTCCGCGATGGCCTGCGCGGTCGGGCCGGCGAGCCCCGCGACCATCGCGACCGGTCGCTTGGTCCAGGCAGTTGCGGTCTCCGCCGCGAGTTCCAGCACGGGGCGGTACAGCCCGACGTCGCGGATCGCAAACTGCGTAGTGTGGACGCCCACCGCAAGCCCGCCGGCGCCGGCATCGAGGTAATAGCGCGTCAGCGCCCGCTGATGCCTGGCATCGAGCTTGCGGTCGGCATCGAGCGCCAGCGGGTGCGCGGGGAGTACCGTGCCGTCGGCGATCAGCTGGCGAATGTCGGCCTTGATGTCGCTGTGGTGCATGGTGGCGCTTCCTATCCGAATTCCGGGCCGGCGACGGCGAACGGCAATTGCGCCGGCGCGGCGGTTGGCGGGCCAAGGCGCATGCGCTGAAACGGCCGTTCGATGGTCCAGCCCGAGGCGACGAGGGCGTCCAGAAATGCTTGCTGCGAATGGACGGCGTCGATCAGCCAGGGCCCGGTCTCGGAGCACACGATGGCATTCACCAGCGCGAGCGCCTGATCGGGGTCGCCGGCCAGCACCGGGCCGATCTGGCGCGCGGTATGCCCATCGCGGACGAGGGCGATGGCCTCGCCCTCGGATACGATCCGCGAGCCCGGGCGCGCGGAAAATTCCGAAAGCAACGGGCTGCGGTCGAAACCTGTCGCGCGCGCGTCGCGTGCGGAGAGGACGTCCAGACTGCCATTCGAGAGCGAATCCTCGGCCGCGGCGCCCTGCAGCGCCGTCAGCCGTAGCCGCCTCAACTGCAGCGTCGGCTCGAAGCCGAGCGGGCCGTAGACAGTGGCACCGTCGGGGGTCGCGTCCAGCCACGTGGTGAGGCCGCGTTCGGCTGCGGCGGCGAGGCAGGCATCAACCAGCCGCGTCGCGATGCCGCGTCGGCGAAAGTCGGCTGTCACCAGCACCATGCTGATCCAGGCCTGGCCGGCCGAATAGGGCAAGAGCGCTGCCGTTGCGACCAGCCGGGCGCCGGCACGGACGCCGAACACGGTGCCCCGGCTCAGGAAGAACTTCCAGTCGGCTTCGTTCTGGTTCCAGCGCGCCTCGGTGGACAAGACGAGGCCGGCCGGCGCGTCGCCGGGGTCGAGCTCGACGATGTCGACCGGCTCAGTAGCGGCCATCGCGCACCTCGTATTTGGTGGGCTTGCCGAGGTTCGGCATCGATCGCGACACCCAGTCGGCCGTCCAGCTGATCAGCTGCTCGGTGTCGACGATCGGCAGGCCGAACAGCTTTGCCGCCTGCGAGGTATCGGTCAGCCATGCCGTCGGCTCTTCCTTGCCGATGATGACCGGCGGGCGGCCAAAACGCTGGCCGAACTTTGCCGCGAGGTCGCGCACGGCGAGAATTTCATGGCCGCTGACATTGATCGGCGAGGTCGGCGTGTTGCAATGCGCCAGGCAGCGCAGCGCCTGCGCGGAGGCGTCGCCCTGCCAGATGAAATTGACATGGCCGAGGCTGACGTCGATCGGTTCTCCCTGCAACACCCTGCTCGCGATGTCGTGCAGCACGCCGTAGCGCATGTCGATGGCGTAATTGAGCCGGAACAGCCGCCCGGGCGTGGAATGCTTTTTCGAGAAATACTCGAACATGCGCTCGCGTCCGACGCAGGATTGCGCGTATTCGCCGGGCGGATTGGGCGCCATGTCCTCGCGCGCGCCCTTGCCGTCCACCGGCACGAACGGATAGACGCAGCCGGTCGAGAACGCGACGATGCGCGAAGCCGCAAAGGCCTGTGCGACCAAGGCAGGGACGTGCGCGTTCATCGCCCAGGTCAGCGACAAATCGCCCTCGGCGCCGAACTTGCGCCCGGCCATGAAGACGATGTTCGGTGCCTTTGGCAGCGCGTTGATGGCCGCTTCGTCGAGCAGGTCGCAATGGATGGTCTCGATGCCGCGCGCCTGCAGCCAGTCCTCGACGGCGGGATCGGAGAAACGCGCGACGCCGACGACGCGACGCTCCGGCGCGGCGGCCTTGGCGAGGCCCGCCAGCGTCGGCCCCATCTTGCCCGCGACGCCCAGAATCATGATGTCGCCCTCGACCTTGCGCAGGTCGTCGATCAGCGCCTGGCTTGGCCGGCACAGCAATTCGTCGAGCGCTGCGATGTCCGAAATCGTCTGGGGCAGGGTGTCGCGCGTCAGCAGCATGGGTTTCCTGTCTTCTTATTGCAGCCGGATGTCGCGAACGACGAACACCCGCTCGAGGCCGAGCACGAGCCCGTACAGCGCCACGCCCAGCAATGTCAGGAGCACCACCGCCATCACCATCGCCGGCGTGTCGAGCGAGGACTGCACCTGAATCATGAGGTAGCCGAGCCCGCGCTCGGAGGCGATGAATTCGCCGACGATGGCGCCGGCCACCGCCAGGATCGCGCCGACCTTCATGCCGGAAAATACATAAGGCAGCGCGCCGGGCAGTTGGATCTTGCGGAACAGCGTCCAGCGCGAGCCGCGCAGCGATTTGACGAGGTCGAGCAGGTCTGGCTCCACCTCGCTCAGTCCGCGGGCGGTGGTCAGCAGGATCGGGAAGAAACAGATCGAGAACGCGATCAGGATGTTCGGCAGGATGCCGTAGGAGAACCAGACGATGAACAGCGGCCCGAGCGCGACCTTGGGAATCATGTTCAACGTCACGAACAGCGGCAGCAGCAGCAGGCTGACCAGCGGCGACCAGGTGAAGATCACCGCCAGCGTGACGCCGACCAGCGCGCCGAGGCAGAACCCGCCGAGAATTTCGACCGCGGTCACCGCGAGGTTGGAGAGCCAGGCATAGCTCGGCGAGCCCAGCGTCTTGATCGTCGCAAGCGGCGAGGGCAGGATGAACTTCGGCACCTGGAATGCGTCGACGAGCACCTGCCAGAGCACGATCACGGCGAGATGTACGATCAGGATGATCGCGAAAGACCGTGCCGATCCGCCGTCGCCGCTGAACACCGTGCGCTCCCAAAGGCCGGCGCGCCCGTCTCCCGGACGCGTGACCGCAATCTATCGCGGCCTTCCTGACTAATCAACCATACGGTTGATTATGGGCGCAGCGAATGCATCACCAGGTCGACCACGTGCCGGCGGCGGGCCAGCCGGGCGGCCCGGCTCGACAGGTCCTTGCCGAAGATCGCCGACAGGGTCGGCGTATTCGAAAAGTAGAAATAGCTGAGACCTGCAATCGAGATGTAGAGATGGACCGGGTTGATGCCCTTGCGGAATACGCCGGACTTGACCCCCTGTTTGAGGATGGTCGAAACCAGGCTCACCAGCGGGGAATGCATCGCCGGCAGCCTGCGGGAGCCGCGCACATGGCGGGCGCCGCCACGGTTTTCATCGTTGAGCAGCACGATGAAGTCCGGATGCGCGGCGAGATGGTCGAAAGAGCTCTCGATCAGCTTCCTGATCGCCTGCTCGGGCGGCAATCCCTCGAGGTTGAGCTTGCGCTCCTGCGCGCGGATTTCCTCGTAGACCCATTCTAGAACGGCGAGGTACAGCGCATCCTTGTCGCCGAAATAATGATAGACGAGTTGCTTGTTGACGCCCGCACGCGCCGCGATCTCGTCGACCCGGGCGCCGGCAAGCCCGCTGCTGGCGAATTCACGCCGCGCCGCCGTCAGCAGCTTCTTGCGGGTCGCGGCGGGGTCGCGCCGCTGTGGCGCTTTGTCGTCAGATCGTTTTTTAGGCATTTCCAACCGAACAGTTGACAAGTCTTCTAGTCCCGAGTTGCATTGGTAGCGTCACCGACGCTCGGCGACAAGGTCGGCTGTAGACGAGGAGGTCGAGATGAAGTCGTTGCGAATTGCTGGGCTAGCGGTTGCACTGGCTCTGCCGGCGGCGTCCTGCAGTGCGGCCGAGGCCGTCAACCTGGTCCTCAACTGGACACCGACGGCGGACCATTCACCGTTTTACTACGCCAAGGCGCAGGGCTGGTACGAGAAGGCCGGCATCGACCTGACGATCGAGGTGGGCAAGGGCTCCGGCGTCTCCGCGCTGAAGGTCGGCTCCGGCGGCTCGCCGTTCGGCATCGCCGATCTCGCAACCATGCTCGTCGCCAAGAGCAAGGGCGCCGATGCGGTGGCGCTGATGAGCATCTACGCCAATACCGGCCAGACCTTCTACTGGCTGAAGAGCTACGGCGTGAACGGGCCGAAGGATTTTCCAAATCACAAGATCGGAAATCCGCCCGGCGACGCTTCGCGGGTGATGTGGCCGGCCTTTGCCAAAGCCGTCGGCATCGCCCCCGACGCCGTAAGTTTTGTTAATGTAGGTCCAACCGCCAAGATCGCGGCGTTGAAGGCCCACACCGTCGACATCATCAGCGATTTTTATAACGAACACGATCTCAAGGTGATCGAGTTCGGTTCCGAGCTCGGCCATGTCAACTGGAAGGATATCGGGCTCAACCCGTACGGCAACTCGCTGATCGTCAACGGCGCCTATCTCGCGAAGAACCCGAAGCTGGTCGAGGAGTTCGTCAGGATCAGCCAGAAGGCCTATGCCGCCTGCGTCGCCGACGTTGCACCTTGCCTGAAGGCGCTGCTCGACCAGGCCTCCGGGCTCGACAGGGAAAACCAGCAGCGGCAATGGGAGCGCATCAAGTTTCTGATGACCGACGAATTCACCACCACCAGGGCGCTGGGCTGGATCGACGCCGAGCGCATGAAAAAGGACTACGAACTGGTGCAGACCTATCTCGGCATGGAGAAGCCGTTCGACGTCAACACGGCTTTCACGACCAGGATGCTGGATACGTCGATCAAGATGGATGCGAGTAAAGTGAAGAAATGACGCCAGTCATTGCGGGATGATCCGAAGGACCGGGACCTGGAATCTCGAGACTCCGGGTTCGGTAACTCGCACCGCCCCGGAATGACGAGCTGGCCATCATTGCAGCGCCATCCCCGACGTCGCGATTACCTTCGTCAGCTTCTCGTGGTCCGCCTTCATCAGCGCGGCGAGGTCTGCGAGGGGCGTCGGCTTGCCGGGAATATTGGCGACCGCAAGCTGGCGCTGCACGTCCGGATTCTGCAGCGCCTTGCTGATGCCCTCGTTGATTTTCTCGGCGATGGCGGCCGGCGTTCCCGCCTGCACGTAGATGCCGTACCAGGGCACATAGGTGGCCTCCGGAAATCCGGCCTCGGCAATCGTCGGCACGTCGGGCAGGTCGGCGACGCGCTTGTCGGTCATGACGGCCAGCGGCTTGAGGCTGCCGGCCTTGATGTGCGGCAGCGCCAGTTCGAGTGAGACGATCTCGAAATGCATCAGGTTGGTCATCAGGTCGATCAGAGCCTGGGGCTGGCCTTTGTAGCCGACATTGGTCAGTTTGATGCCGGCGGCCTGAAACAATTTTTGCGCGCTGAGGTCGATCGAGGAGCCGGTGCCGGGATTGCCGAAATTCAGCTCGCCCGGCTTCTTGCGCGCGATCTCGACGAATTCCTTGATGCTGCCGGCCGGCATCGAGGGATGCACCAGCGCGACACTCTGGTTCCACACCGCAAGCCCGACGCATCTGAGATCCTTCAGCGCATCCCAGCCGGCGTCCTTGTAGAGCGTGGGATTGACGAGCGCCGCCGGGCCGGTGACCAGCCACGTGTAGCCGTCGGGTTCGCTGCGCGCCACCGCCGCTGTGCCGATGTTGCTGTTGCCGCCCGGCCTTGCCTCGATGACGACGGTTTGTTTCCAGTCGCGGCCGACCTGTTCGGTGACGGCGCGCGCGACGAGGTCGACGATGCCGCCGGCCGGGTAGGGCACGATGACGCGGATCGGACGGTTCGGGTAGTTGCTCTGCGCCTGCGCGGCATTGGCTAGCAGCATCGCGGCGCCCAACGCGACGCCCAGCGCGGATTTGATCCGGCTCATTCTTCCCTCCCATGTGCTGCGCACCGGTCGAGCGATGCGCCCTCTGCCCTCTGTCGGGGCTATTTCAGTCGCCGGCGACCAGCGCACGGATGCTGCGAGCCAGACCCAGCATGCGCGGCCCGCATTCGCGCTCGATCTGTTCGGCATTGAAGCGAAACGACGGGATGCCGCAATTGACGGAAAGGCAATCGCCGGATGCGGTGCGGTAGAGCGGCGCGGCGACGCCAAAAATCTCGCGGCGCCACTCGCCGAGCGAAATCGCAAAGCCGCGCTGCTTGCACAGTTCGACATCGGGCAGGGTCCGCGCCTGCACGTAGTCGGCTTCGTCCGGGCGCTCGGCCTTCACATCGGCCACATAGGCGTCGAGTTCGTCCTTGTTGAACAGCGAGAGCAGCGCGCGGCCGACCGCGGTCGGTGCCAACGAACTGGCAAAGCCGACATCGGGCAGATGCGTCACGGCATCGGTGGTGCGCACCGTTTCGACATAGATGAAGTCGAGCCCGAACGGCATTGCGATCGACACCGTGCCGCCGGTGTAGGCCGCGAAGTCGCGCATCAGCGGCCGCGCCAGTTGCCGCACTTTCAGTGCCGACAGAACGGGATAGGCGGCGGCGAGAATGCCGAGCCCAGGCTGGAAGCGTCCTTTGGCATCGCGCTTGAGATAGCCGAGCTGCGCCAGCGTGTAGGTCAGCCGCGACACCGTCGGCCGCGACAGGCCGGTATGCAGCGCGAGGTCGGCGTTCGACAGCGAGCCGCTGCGATTGCGGAACGCCGCCAGCACGTCGAGCCCATGCGCCAGTGTGGTCGCGAAGGAGGGGTCGGCGTGGTCTTCGGACGGCTTGACGCTGCCGGAAGAAGCGACGGTGGTTACCATGACCAAAAATTGGTCAGAATTCGGAAATCTGTCAATATATCAAAATGAATTTGCAAATTTCGTCCACATAAGCGTAGATTTCGATCAAAAGTTGAAGTTGGCGCGCTATGGGAGGACGCGATGGATTTCGATCTGTCCGGTCGGTCGGAAGCGTGGCTGGAGAAACTGCAAGGCTTCTTCGACCACGAGGTGTTGCCGCGCCATCGCGCCTGGCTGGCGCATGCCGCCAAGGGTGAGGTCCCGCCCTTCATGGCCGACCTGCAGCGCAAGGCGCGGGCGGCGGGGCTGTGGAATCTCGGCCTTCCCGAACTCGCCGAGGACGAGCCCGGCACCAGACTTTCCAATCTCGAATATGCGCCGCTGGCCGAAATCATGGGGCGGCTGTTCTGGGCGCCCGAGGTGTTCAACTGCCAAGCGCCGGACGTGCCCAACATGATCGCGCTGCAGAATTGCGCGACGCCGGAGCAAAAGGCGCGCTGGCTGCGGCCGCTGCTGGAAGGCCGAACCCGATCGGCCTTCGGTATGACCGAGCCGGACGTGGCGTCATCGGATGCCACCAACATCGCCACCCGCATGGACCGCGACGGCGACGACTACGTCATCAACGGACGAAAGTGGTTCATCACCGGCGCGGCGCATCCGCGCTGCAGCTTTTTGATCGTCATGGGCGTGACCGACCCCGGCGCCGAACGCACCGGCCGGCATTCATGCGTCGTCGTGCCGATGGAGACGCCCGGCGTCCGCCTGGTGCGGCGGCTGCGCTGGATGGGATGCGAGGATCACGTCGCCCCGATCGGCGAACTCGCCTTCGACAATGTGCGCGTGCCCCGCGCCAATCTGCTCGGCACCGAGGGCGAAGGATTCAAGGTCGCGCAGATCCGGCTCGGGCCGGCCCGCATCCATCATTGCATGCGCTCGATCGGGCTGTGCGAATTGCTGATCGAACTGATGATGGTGCGTTCGTCGGAGCGTACGGCGTTCGGCCGCACCGTGATCCAGTATGACACCGTGCAGCGCTGGATCGCCGAATCCCGCGTCGAACTCGAGCAGGCGCGCTTGCTGGCCTATCGCTGTGCCTGGCGGCTCGATCAGTCCGGTCACCAGGACGCCTGGCGCGACGTCTCGCTGATCAAGGTCGCGGTGCCGGCGATGCTGCAGCGGATCGCCGACCGCGCCATGCAGGTGTTCGGCGCCATGGGCGGCTCCGACGACACGCCGATTCATCAGGCGCTGGCCTGGGGACGCCTGCTGCGGATCGGCGACGGTCCGGATGAAGTTCATCTGCGGCAGATCTTTCGCATGGAGCCGATGCCGTCCTGGGGAATCGAAAACTCGCCCTACCTGTCCGCGCATCCGTCCTGAGCAGTGTCAATGACAGGCAGGTCGGCAATTTTCTGAAGGCGATTGGATGACTGAACAAAGGAAGTCCCCGCAAGCTCGTGCGATCGACAAGGAACAGCTGCGCCAGAAATATCTCGAGGAACGCAACAAGCGACTGCGGCCCGACGGCAACGACCAGTATCTGCGCGTCGCCGGCCAGCTCGCGCATTATCTCGACGACCCCTATACGCCGGTGACGCCGCGCGATCCGAAGACCGACCACGTCACCTTCGCCTTCATCGGCGGCGGCTTTGCCGGGCTCGTCACCGCCGCGCGGCTGTCGGAGGCCGGCATCGGCGATGTCCGCATCATAGAGAAGGGCGGCGATTTCGGCGGCACCTGGTACTGGAACCGCTATCCCGGCGCGCAATGCGACACGGCCTCGATGGTCTACATGCCGCTGCTGGAAGAAACCGGCCACATGCCGTCGGAAAAATATGCGCACGCGCCGGAAATCCTCGCGCATTGCCAGCGCATCGGGCGGCAATACGGCCTCTACGACAACGCGCTGTTCCACACCGAGGTCGTGAGCCTCGACTGGGACGAGCAAGAATCGCGCTGGACCATCCGCACCAGCCGCGGCGACGCCTTTACCGCGCAGTTCATCGGCATGGGCACCGGGCCGCTGCACGTGCCGAAACTGCCGGGCATCGAGGGCATCGAGTCGTTCGAGGGGCACTCGTTCCACACCAGCCGCTGGGATTATGCCTACACCGGCGGCGATCCGTCGGGCGCGCTGATGGAAAAGCTGGCCGACAAGCGCGTCGGCATCATCGGCACCGGCGCTACGTCCGTGCAATGCGTGCCGCATCTGGCGCGCGCCTGCAAGGAGCTCTACGTCTTCCAGCGCACGCCGTCCTCCGTCGACGTCCGCGCCAACACGCCGATCGACCCGGAGTGGTTCGCGGGGATCGCGACGCCCGGCTGGCAGCAGCGCTGGCTGGAGAATTTTACCGCGAACCAGGCCGGCGGCAACGCCGAAGAGGATCTGGTGCAGGACGGCTGGACCGATCTGTCGCGGCGGATCCGCGCCAAGGTTCTGGATCTGCCGCGCGAGCAGCGAACGCCTGCGAACATGCTGGCGGCGTTCGAGGACTCCGACTTCGAGAAGATGGAGGAAATTCGCGCCCGGGTCGATGCGATCGTCGGCGACCGCGAGACGGCCGCGAAGCTGAAGGCCTGGTACCGCCAGCTCTGCAAGCGGCCATGCTTCCACGATGCCTATCTGCAGGCGTTCAACACGCCGGGCACGTATCTCGTCGATACCGACGGCAAGGGCGTCGAACGCATCACCGAGAAAGGTGTGGTGGTCGCAGGGAAAGAGTATCCGCTCGACTGCATCATCTATGCTTCCGGCTTCGAGGTCGGCACCGAATACAAGCGGCGTGCCGGTTTCGATCTGACCGGCCGCGGCGGCGTCAAGCTGTCGGAGCATTGGGCTTTGGGCATGCGCAGCAAGCACGGCATCCACGTCCACGGTTTTCCCAACGCCTTCTTCGTTCAGCCGGCGCAGGGCGCCAACCTGATCTCCAACGTGCCGCATAACCTCACGGAGGCCGCGAAGACCATTGCGCTGCTGGTGCAGCACGCGCAGGCGAACGGTTTTGAGGAAATCGAAGTCAGCAAGGAAGCCGAGGACCGCTGGGTCGAACTGCTGCTGACCGGCGCGGGCCGCATGATCGGCTCGCCCGACTGCACGCCCGGCTATTACAATAACGAGGGACGCGAGCCGGGGCCGGCGGCCAGGCTCAATGTCGGCCATCCGGCGGGGCCGATGGCCTATTTCAAATATATCGACGGGTGGCGCAGCAATGGCCGGTTCGAAGGGCTGCAGTTCCGCTGACGTCGTCTTTCAGTTTTGTTGCGCAGGGGAGTACGTACAAGATGGGCCAGCCAGCCGGCGTGGAAGCCTCGAAGGAATTACCGAAGGAGGCATCCGCCTCCGTGATCGCCCAGCACGCGGCGACGCTGAAGGCGTTGCCGTTTTCCGACACGCGCGATTTCGACGACGCCGCGCGCGGCTTTCTCGGCACGGTCGAGAACGCCAAAATCATGTCGCCGCAGGGCCGGGTGGTCTGGAGCCTGGAGCCTTACGGCTTTCTCGCATCCGAGCAGGCACCGCCGACCGTCGATCCCAGCCTGTGGCGGCAGTCGCGGCTCAACATGCATCACGGCCTGTTCGAGGTGGTGCCCGGCGTCTACCAGGTGCGCGGGCTCGACATCGCCAACATGACGCTGATCGAGGGCGACCGCGGCGTCATCGTGGTGGACACGCTGACCTCGATCGAGGGCGCGCGCGCCGCGATGGCGCTTTACTTCCAGCACCGGGGTCAGCGGCCGGTCAGCGCCGTGATCTTTACCCATACCCACACCGACCATTGGGGCGGCGCGCGTGGCGTGCTCGACGACGAGGCGCTCTCAAACGGTAGAGTGCCGATCATCGCGCCCAACCTGTTCATGGAGCACGCCGTCTCCGAGAACATCATCGCAGGGCCTGCGATGCTGCGCCGCGCGCAATATCAGTTCGGGCCGTTTCTCGCCCGCGGCGAGCGCGGGCAGGTCGATTGCGGGCTCGGCAAGTCGATGGCGGCGGGCGCGGTGGCGCTGCTGCGTCCGACGGATCTCATCATCTCAACGGGCGATACGCGAACCATCGACGGCGTGGAGTTCGAATTCCAGATGGCGCCGAACAGCGAAGCGCCGGCGGAAATGCACTTCTTCGTCCCGCGCTACAGGCTGTTGAACCTCGCGGAAAACTGCACGCATAATTTCCACAATCTGCTGCCGTTCCGCGGCGCCGACGTCCGCGACGCGCTGGCGTGGTCGAAATATCTCGGCGAAGCCCTGCAGATGTGGGGCGGCAAGGCGGAGGCGATGTGCGGCCAGCACCACTGGCCGGTGTGGGGACGGGAGCGGATCGACACCATGATCCGCCAGCAGCGCGACCTCTACAAATTCGCGCACGACCAGACCATCCGCCTGATGAACCACGGGCTTACCGCGACCGAGATCGCGGAAACCATCCGCCTGCCGCAAAGCCTCGAAGGCGCCTGGCATGGACGCGGCTATTACGGGCACATCCGGCACAATGTGAAGGCGATCTATCAGAAGTATCTCGGCTGGTACGACGCCAACCCGGTCAACCTCGATCCGCTGCCGCCGGTGGAAGCTGGCAGAAAATATGTCGAGTACATGGGTGGCGCGGAGGCGATCCTGTCGCGTGCGGCCAGGGATTTCGCCAAGGGCGAATTCCGCTTCGTGGCGCAGGCCGTCAGCCACCTGGTGTTCGCCGAGCCGGACAACCAGGCGGCGCGCGCGATGCTCGCCGATACGTTCGAGCAGCTCGGCTATGCCTCGGAAAGTTCGACCTGGCGCAACGCCTATCTGTTCGGCGCGCAGGAGCTCCGGCACGGCATGCCCAAGGCGCCGCCCCGCGCGACGATGCCGCGCGAAACGCTGGCGGCGCTGCGTACCGAACAATTGTGGGACGTGCTCGGCGTTCGCCTCAACGGCCCGAAGGCCGAGGGCAAACGCATCGTGCTGAACTGGAATTTTACCGATACCGGCGAAAGCTTCGTCCTGAATCTGGAGAACAGCGCGCTGACCTACGCCGCCGGCGCGCAAGCCGCCGACGCCGACGCCGGCTTCACGCTGGCGCGCAGCGTATTGGACGAATTGATTGCCAAGCTGACGACGTTTCCGGAAGCGGTCGGCGCCGGCAAGATCAAGGTGTCGGGTGATGCGATGCGGCTCGCCGAGTTGATGTCGCTGATGGACGAGTTTCCGCGCATGTTCGAGATCGTCGAACCGAAGCGGACCATTCCGATCTGAACAGAGCGTCAATGCCCGGCCATGACGGCGAATGCGCATAGAGGGGCAAAGGCGCACAAGCGCCGTGCCCACGACACATCGGCGTATTGTCGTGAAGATGGTGGGCACGCTGCGCTCTGCTCACCCTATGACTGAAACTGATCGTCATGCCCGGGCTTGTCCCGGGCATCCACGACCTTCTTCCTTCGGCAAAGACGTGGATGGTCGGGACAAGCCCGGCCACGACGGCGAATGCGTAACGCTCGCGATCTACTCCGCGCTGCTGACCAGCTTGATCCGCGGCTCGGCACGCTCCCTCAGGCTGCGATAGGCCGCGAGATAATCCAGCGCCATGCGCCGCGCCGTAAAACGCTTCTCGAACTGCTTGCGGATGGCGGTTCGATCCAGCCCGATGAGCCGATCCATCACCGCCGCAGCACTGGTCTCGTCTTCCACCACGAAGCCGGTGAGGCCGGGATCGACGATCTCCGGAACCGAGCCGCGGTTATAGGCCAGCACGGGCGTGCCGCAGGCCATGGCCTCGATCATCACGAGGCCGAACGGCTCCGGCCAGTCGAGCGGCAAGAGAAGGCCGATCGCCCCGCTCAGGAAATCGGATTTTTCGTTGTCGCCGATCTCGCCGATGAAGTCGACGAGCGGGCTGGCCTTGATCATCGGTGCGATCAGTTCGTCATAATATTCCTGGTCCGCGCGATCGACCTTGGCGGCGATCTTGAGCGGAATGCCGCATCGGGTCGCGATCCGGATGGCGCGGTCGACGCCCTTTTCCGGAGCGATCCGCCCGAGTACCGCGAGATAGGACGGCTTGACCTGCCGCGGCGTCAGCAGATTTTCCGGCAGCCCATGGTGGATGGTGCGCACGAAGTTGGCCTGCGGAACAGGACGCCGCTGCGCATCGGAGATGGAAACCACCGGAACTTTCGAGAAGGTATTGAAGACCGGCTGGTGCTCCGGCAGGTCGAGCCGGCCGTGCAGCGTGGTCAGGAACGGCGTCGGTTGCCGGTAGAACAGCGAGAACGGATAGTAGTCGAGATGAAAATGCAGAAAGTCGAACTCCTCATCATCGCACTTCTGACGCACGCGTTCGAGCATCACCATGTGCAGCGCATTCGGATCGCGCACGGAACCGTCGAGACGCAGCGCTTTCGGCCACGTCGCGTCGAGCTTCGCCGACGTGCGTGAATCGCCGCTGGCAAACAGCGTGACGTCGTGTCCGAGCGCGACAAGTTCCTCGGTGAGCCAGTGCACGACCCGCTCGGTGCCGCCGTACAGTTTGGGGGGAACAGCCTCCGTCAGCGGGGCGACCTGCGCGATGCGCATGTTTGCATCTCCTGTTTGGATGTTTGGTTGAACAAGCCCTCAGCCCATCGATCGACACCGCCGTGCCTATAGCGGGAACGTTCCCGCACCTGCGAAGTTCCTGTGATCAGCTCATCTTGCTTCCTCCACACGGTTGTCTTGCTGATGCCATCTGACGCGAACAAGTTTACGGCCGTCTCGATGCTGCAGAATTGTTGCGGGGTGATGGCCGCGCACGCGAAAGGGCAAGGCGGCATTCTTCACGTCGTCGTGTGCGACGCGCGATAAGAGATTCTCGTTCACTCACAACAGGTTTGCGGACTCATGGACACTCTTTCTGGATATGCGCGGCGTCCGTTCTCTTTCGTCCTGCGCTATCTGCGCAGGCGTCGTGCGGCGCATCTGGTCATTGTGTCTGCCGTTGTTGCAGCAGTTGCCTGTTCGGTGGGCACGCAGTATGGCGTGAAGAATTTGGTCGACAGCCTGACCGCGGGTCCGTCGCAAGCCAATGGCGTGTGGCTGGCATTCGGTTTTCTCATGGTGCTGATCGCGGCGGACAATCTATTGTGGCGCGTGGCGAGCTGGACTGCGAGTTTCACCTTCGTCGGCGTCACCGGCGATCTCCGTCGCGACATGTTTCGCCATCTCACCGGCCACGCTCCGAGCTACTTCTCCGACCGCCTGCCGGGCATGTTGACCAGCCGCATCACCGCGACGTCGAACGCGGTATTCACCGTCGAGAACATGTTCGTCTGGAACGTGCTGCCGCCATGCGTCGCCACCGTTTCGGCGATCCTGCTGATCGGGACCGTCAGCCTCGCGATGTCCGCCGGGTTGATCGTGATTGCGGGGATCATGTTGATGGCGATGTTCCGGCTCGCCGCCGCGGGCAAGCCGCTGCATGACGATTTCGCCGACAAGGCGGCCGCGGTGGACGGCGAGATGGTCGACGTCATCAGCAACCTGCCGCTGGTTCGCGCCTTCTGCGGCCTCCGCTACGAGCACGACCGCTTCGACGCCACGGTCGGGCGGGAACTCGATGCCCGCGGCCGCAGCCTGCGCTACCTTGAGAAGCTGCGGCTGCTTCACGCCGTCGTCACGATTGTCCTGACGATTGCGCTGCTGGCCTGGGCGATCACGCTCTGGCAGCAGGGCGGCGCGACCACGGGCGACGTCGTGCTGGTCTGCACGCTGGGTCTGTCGATCCTGAGCGCGACGCGCGATTTGGCGGTGGCGCTGGTCGACGTCACCCAGCACGTCGCGCGCATGACGGAAGCCATTGCGACCCTGCTGCTGCCGCACGAACTGAAGGATCATCCCGAGGCCGAGCCGCTGGTGCGCAGCGGCGCTGCGGTTTCGTTCAACGATGTCGCCTTCCATTATCCCGGCGGCGCCCAGGTGTTCGAGAGGTTTTCGCTGCGCATCCAGCCGGGACAGCGGGTCGGGCTTGTCGGCCATTCCGGCGGCGGAAAATCCAGCCTGTTCGCCCTGTTGCAGCGGTTCTACGACATCCAGCACGGCAGCATCACGATCGACGGCCAGGACATTTCGCGGGTGACGCAGCAAAGTCTCCGCGAGGCGATCTCCGTGGTGCCGCAGGACATTTCCCTGTTCCACCGCTCGATCATGGAAAACATCCGTTACGGGCGGCCGAATGCGACCGACGACGAGGTGCTGCGCGCGGCGATTGCGGCGCGCTGCGATTTCATCGAGAATCTTCCCGAAGGAATGGACACCATGGTCGGCGACCGCGGCATCAAGGTTTCCGGCGGCCAGCGGCAGCGGCTCGCCATCGCACGGGCGTTCCTGAAGGACGCTCCGATCCTGCTGCTCGACGAGGCGACGGCCGCGCTCGACGGCGAATCCGAGGAAGCGATCCGCGAGGCCTTGTCACGGCTGATGCGCGGGCGCACGGTCATCGCCATCGCCCATCGTCTCGCCACCCTGCGCAATTTCGACCGTGTGGTGGTGCTGCAGGGCGGCCGGATCATCGAGGACGGACCGCCGGATATGCTGGTGAAGGGAAAAGGCCCTTACCGGGAATTGGTCGCGCGCGAAATGGGCCGGCTCGCCAGCCATGCGGCGGCCTGATCCGCGGCAGTCGCGTTGCGTGCCGGTGCGTCCATCTGCGGAGCTGGAAAATCGCTTGAGGTTGATATGACGGCGGAAGTCAGCCAACTCGTCACGACCGAGGCAACCGAGAACGTCGCCGAGTCGCCGTTCTACATTCCGATGACGGGGCCTGCGACGCGGCAGCGCCGCTCGCTGAAGCACGACGACACCTTCATCGTACTGGACAGCCATGGCGACATCGGCGCCTCGGCCGGCGGGCCCGACGGCCTGTTCAACGCCGACACGCGCTATCTTGCGCGGCTGGAAATGGTCCTCGACGATGTCCAGCCGCTGCTGCTCGGCTCCAACCTGCGCGACGACAATTCGGCGCTGACCGTCGACCTCACCAATTCCGACGTGTACCGGAACGGCAGGCTGGTATTGCAGAAGGACACGCTCCATGTCGTTCGCTCGATCTTCCTGTGGCGCGGCACGGCGTACCAGCGCATCGCCCTGCAGAATCACGGCGACAAGCCGGCGAGCTTCGACCTGACGCTGCTGTTCGACAACGACTTCGCCGATCTGTTCGAGGTGCGCGGCGAACGCCGGCCGCGACGGGGGGTGGGATCGAGCCGCTTGCCCGGTCCTGCCGACGTCCTGCTCGAATACAGGGGTCTTGATGGCCAGACCCGCGTGACCGCTCTGCATTTCGAGCCGCGACCGACCCGGCTCGACGTCCATTCGGCGACCTATCATTTCGAGCTGGAACCGAAGCAGGCGACCGCGATCTTCGTCGCGGTGTCCTGCAACAAGCCGCCGATGCACAAGCCACCGCCGTTCGCCCGCGGCCTGCTGGCGCACCGGCGCGAGATGCGGCGCCAGACGGTGGGCGTGGCCACGATCGAGACCTCGAACGACATCTTCAACGAGGTGCTGTGCCAGGCGATGGCCGACCTCAACATGCTGATGACGGAAACGCCGCAGGGGCGATACCCCTACGCCGGCATTCCCTGGTATTCGACCACGTTCGGCCGCGACGGGTTGATCACCGCGCTGCAGATGCTGTGGGTCGATCCGCGCATTGCACAGGGCGTGCTGCGGCGGCTGGCCTTCTTCCAGGCCAGGACCACCGATCCGCGCGCCGACGCCGAGCCCGGCAAGATCCTGCACGAGATGCGCGGCGGCGAGATGGCCGCGCTGCGCGAGGTGCCGTTCGCGCAGTATTACGGCAGCGTCGATTCGACCGCGCTGTTCGTCATGCTGGCCGGGCTCTATGTCGAGCGCACCGGCGACGAGACGACGCTGGCCGAACTGTGGCCGGCGATCGAGGCGGCGCTGCGATGGATCGACGGCCCCGGCGATCCCGATCGCGACGGGTTCGTCGAATATCAGCGCGCCACCGAGCAGGGGCTTGCCAACCAGGGCTGGAAGGATTCCTTCGATGCGATCTTCCATGCCGACGGACAGCTCGCCGAAGGCTACATCGCGCTGGCCGAGGTGCAGGGATATGTCTTCGCCGGCAAGCGGCTGGCGGCGCGGTGCGCGCGACGCCTGGGGTTGATCGAGCAGGCTGCGAAGCTCGAGTCCGAGGCGTTGCTGCTGGCCGATCGCTTCGAGGCGGCGTTCTGGTGCGAGGAGCTCGGCACCTACGCGCTGGCGCTCGACGGCGCCAAGCGGCCGTGCAAGGTGCGGACCTCGAACGCCGGCCAGCTTCTCTTTACCGGCATGATTCGAACCGACCGGGCACGGCGGGTCGCCGCCGATCTGATGAGCCAGAAGTTCTTTTCCGGGTGGGGCATCCGCACCGTCGCGCAGGGCGAAGCCCGCTACAATCCGATGTCCTATCACGACGGATCGATCTGGCCGCACGACAATGCACTGATTGCGCTCGGCTTCGCGCGTTACGGGCTGAAGCATTCGGTGGCGCATCTGTTCCGCGGCCTGTTCGACACCGCGAGCTACATGGACCTGCGGCGGCTGCCGGAATTGTTCTGCGGCTTCCGGCGCGAACGACATCGCGGGCCGGTGCTCTACCCGGTCGCCTGCGCGCCGCAGGCCTGGGCCAGCGCGACGCCGTTCAGCCTGCTCGAGGCCGCCCTTGGTCTCGAATTCGATGTCGCACGCGGCGAGATCCGGCTGCGCAATCCGCGTCTGCCGGAATTCCTCACGGAGGTGACATTGCGCGATCTGCGGCTCGGCTCCTCCAGCGTCGACCTGCGGGTTCGCCGCCATGGCGATGACGTGTCGTTCGAAGTGGTGCGCACGCGCGGCCAGATTCAGATTTCGCTTGTATCGACGCATGAGGATCCGGCCGTGCCCGGCTCATGCGGCTAGCAATCAGGAGACCCCATGCGCATCGGTATTCTCGTTGCCGTCGCGATTGCGGCATTGGCAGGCGGCGCTGCGGTGCACGCGGCGGATGACAGCAACCCGGCTCAGGGAAGCCGGGTTGCGGCGCCGGAGGCGGCAAAGCAACCCGCGCCGCCGCCATCGGTTACGGTGATCGGCTCCCGGGATGCCCACGGCATCCTCGGCCGTGAAGTTCGCAGCTCGGCGAACGAGGATATGGGACGCGTCGTCGATGTGATCGTGGATCGCGAAGGCACCGTGCGCGCCGCGGTGATCGATTTCGGCGGTTTTCTCGGCGTCGGCAGCCGCAAGATCGTCGTCGACTGGGGCGCGTTGCGCTTCGGCGGCGTCGCCAACAAGCGTGACAGCATCACGCTCGAACTGACCAAGGCGCAGGTATCGGCAGCGCCCGAATACAAGGAGGACTCGCCGGTCATCGTGCTCGGTGCGGCCGGCCGTCTGCAGCCCTGGGATTTCGACAAATAGATCAGGACCCGAACGGTGAGTGCCTGGTTTCCTCGGTGCGAGCGCCAGGCGTTGTGAGAAGAGGCAGATCAGCAGGAGAGCAGCAGCCTGGTTGCGCGTCCATCCCCATCGTTCGATCGGACTGACCGCGGCAGCCTGGGGCAATCCGGCGGGGAGGGCAACGTCGTGCCGTTACCCCCCGCGCCCGGCGGAAGGCCGAAGCCGTCGCGTCAGAGCCAGCGCGGCCTCGACTGGTTCATCTTCTTTCTCGCCGATGTCCAGACCGGATTTGGTCCGTTCATCGCGGTCTATCTGACCACGCAGAAATGGACGCAGGTCGAAATCGGCTTCGTGCTGTCGATCGGCGGCATCATCGGCCTGCTCGGGCAGATGCCGGGTGGCGCGATCGTCGATGCCGCGCGTTCGGAGCGGCTGGTGGCGGGGCTCGCCGTCGCCGCCATCGGCTGCGCCGCGCTGGCCTACGCACTGTTTCCGATCTTCCCGGTGGTGACGGCGGCCGCCATCCTGCACGCCATGGCGAGTTGCGTGCTGGGACCGGCGATTGCGGCGATCAGTCTTGGGCTGGTGGGGCCGCTGGCGATGGGAGAGCGGCTCGGGCGCAACGCGCGCTTTGCCTCGCTCGGCAATGGCTCGGCCGCCGCGCTGATGGGGGCAACGGGTTACCTGCTGTCCAATCAGGCGGTGTTCATCGTCACCTTCCTGCTGGCGATCCCCACATTGCTGGCGCTCTCCCGCATCCGCGGGCAGGAAATCGACGTGGCGCAGTCGCACGGCGCCGTGCTGCGCGCGGTTCCGGACAGGAAAGCCACCAGCGTCCTTCGTCTGTTGCGCCAGCGGCCGCTTTTGATCTTTGCCGGCGCCGTGCTGCTGTTCCAGCTCGCGAATGCGGCCATGCTGCCGTTGATGGCCGGTGTCGTCACCACGCGCTCGAGCCAATGGGCGCCGGTGCTGATCGCGGCCTGCATCATCGTGCCGCAGGCCATCGTCGCGCTGGCGTCGCCCTCGGTCGGCCGCAAGGCGCAGGCCTGGGGCCGGCGGCCGCTGCTGATGCTGGCGTTCGGCGCGCTGGCGATCCGCGGCCTGTTGTTTTCGGTGGTGCAGGACCCCTATCTTCTCGTCGCGGTGCAGGTGTTCGACGGCATCACCGCGGCGGTGCTGAGCGTGATGGTGCCGCTGATCGTGGCCGACGTCGCCTTCGGCAGCGGCCATTTCAACCTGGCGCTGGGCATCGTTGGAACCGCGACCGGGATCGGCGCGTCACTGAGTACGGTGCTGGCAGGCTATATCAGCGACACCTTCGGCAGCAGTTTTGCGTTCACCGGGCTGGCCGGGATCGCGACGCTCGCCCTTGCCGTCATCTGGCTGTTCATGCCGGAAACGCGGCGCGTGGGCGAAGTCGAGTAGACCGTGTTACGCGGTGATCGAGGGCCCGACCGTCTTGCGGTAGAGCGCACTGTAGCAGGCGGCCGACAGGTCCCAGCTGAACGATCGCGCCATGGCGCTGCGCCGCATCGCGTCCAGCCGGTCCTTGGCGCGGAACGTGTCGAAGGCGCGGCGTACGCCGCCGAGAAAGGATTCCGCCGAGGGCTGAGGAAACAGGAAGCCGGTTTCGCCGTCCTTGATGGTTTCCGCCAGCCCGCCGGTCTGGTGGCCGATCGGCAGCGAGCCGAACCGCTGCGCGTACATCTGGCTCAGCCCGCACGGTTCGAACCGCGACGGCATCAGCGTGAAATCGCTGCCGGCAAAAATCCGCCGTGCCTGGGCGTCGTTGAAGCCGATGACGACGCCGATCGCGTCGGGCCGGCGCCGGTGCGCCTCGACCAGCGCCTTTTCGATCTGGGGTTCGCCGCTGCCGGTGACCACGATCTGCCCGCCGGCCTCGATGATCTCGTCGGCCGTGGACAGCACGAGATCGACGCCCTTCTGGTGGACCAGTCGGGCGACAAGCCCGAACAGCGGGCCGCGCGACAGCGCCAGGCCGAACTGCTTGCGGACATAATCGGCGTTGGCCTGTTTGCCCTCCCAGTCGCCGGGGGCAAACGTCTGCGCCAGTTGCGCGCAGGCCCTGGGATCCCAGCTCTCGTCGATCCCGTTCAGGATGCCGGTAAGTTCCGATGCGTTGGAACGACGCTGCAACAGGCCTTCCAGCCCGCAGCCCAGTTCCGGCGTCGTGATCTCCCGCGCATAGGTCGCGCTGACGGTGGTCAGATGGGATGCGTAGATCAGCCCGCCTTTCAGGAACGACACGTGGTCGTAGAATTCCAGCCCGTCGATGTGGAACGAGCTTTCGGGCGCGCCGATTCGCCGCAGCGAATCGTGCGAGAACAGCCCCTGGTAGGCCAGGTTATGGATGGTCAGGATCGAAGGAACTTTTGACCCGCGCCACGCGAGGTAGGCCGGGGCCAGCGCGGCCTGCCAGTCATTGGCGTGGACCAGGTCGGCTGCCCAGTTTCTGTCCAGATTGCCTGCGGCCAGTTCAGCAGCGGCGGAGGCGAACCGGCCGAACCTGACGTCATTGTCCGGCCAGTCCTGTCCTGATTCGTCGCCATAGGGATTGCCCGGCCGGTCGTAGAGTTGTGGGCACAACAGCACGTAGACCGGCAGTCCGTCCTGGGTCGACGCCCGCCCCAGAAAGCAGGACGGCATCTCCGCCAGAGCGGGGCATTCTCCAACGATTTCAACGTGTGTGAGCTGTTCGACGATGTCCCGGTAGCCCGGGAGCATGATCCGCACGTCGCTCCAGCGCCGCAACGCCCGGGGCAGCGCGGCGGAAACCGCTGCCAGCCCGCCCACCCGGACGAAGTCATCCATTTCAGTGGTAACGAACAAGACCCTCAAGGGAAACGTCCTCGTAGCCGCCTCAATGACATCGGGGGAAACCTACGTAAAGAAGAGTGGAAGCAAGAATGGGTCCAACTTCCCATTCGCATAACGCGCATTCTGCGCGGTTCGTTCCTGAGCGAGGGCTTCCCTGCCGGCAGGACCCAATTTAGGGTCACCGCTGTCAACAAAACCAAGGGCTGCAAAGGCCGAAGGAGCATCACGCAATGACCATAGCCGGCAAGGATCAGGGGAATTTGACAGGCAGTTTCGCCGGCCTGCGAGTCCTCGATTTCTCAACCACGATCGCCGGCCCGCATTGTACACGAATGCTTGCTGATATGGGAGCGGAGGTCATCAAGATCGAGACCGAGGAGGGCGAAACGATGCGGACCCGCCCGCCGGTGCGCAACAACTGCTCGACCGCCTTCGGCCAGCTCAATGTCGGCAAGCACAGCCTGGTCTTGGACCTTAAGTCGCCCAAGGGGGTGGAGGCGGTCCGGCGGCTGGTCGCGACCGCGGACGTGCTGGTGGAGAATTTCCGGCCCGGCGTGATGCGGCGGCTGAAGCTCGACTACGCCTCGCTGCATGCGGCCAACCCGAAGCTGGTCTATTGCTCGATCTCCGGCTACGGCCAGACCGGGCCGTCGGCCGAACTGCCGGCCTATGCGCCGGTGATCCATGCCGCTTCCGGCTACGACATGGCGCATCTGGCATACCAGCCCGGCCGCAGCCGGCCGGACTATTGCGGCATCTATCACGCCGACGTTCTCACCGGCGTTTACGCGTTCGGGGCGGTCTCTGCGGCGCTCTATCAGCGCAACGCGACCGGGCAGGGCCAGCACATCGACGTCTCGATGCTGGAATCGATGCTGAGCCTGACGCTGAACGAACTGCAGTGGTCGCAATTCGAGGTGAAGCCGACGGGGCGGCCGATGTTCGGTCCGGTCGAGACCGCGGACGGCTATGTGATGATGGCGATCGCCAGCGAGAAGACCTTTCAGAGCCTGATGCAGGTGATCGGGCATCCGGAATGGATCGACGATCCCCGCTTTGCCAGATATGCCGACCGCCGCGACAATTGGGTAAGCCTGATCGAAGGGGTGGAGGCATGGTCGCGCAAGGTCACGACCAGGCAGTGCCTCGCCGCGCTCAATGAACACGGCGTACCCTCGTCGGCCTATCGTACCGTCGCCGAGGCGCTCGCCGATCCGCAGCTCGCCCATCGCGACGCACTGGCCGAGGTCGAGGACGGCGGCGGCACGTTCAAAGTGCTCAACCTGCCGTTTCGCATGTCGGGCGCCAAGGTGGCGGCGGCGCCGCGCATGGCGACGCTCGGCGAACACACGCGCGCCTATTTGAAGGAAACCGGTCTGTCGGAAGAGGAAATCGAATCCTTTGCAGACAAGCCGCAGGCGGCTGCGCACGGCTGACGGTGCACGCCGCAACGCAAGGGCCTCGATCCTGAGGCTTTTGATCTGCGGCTTGCAAACGCCCTTGCCCGCGACAGCGTTTCCGGACAATCTCGCCCGCAGAAATCGACGATCCGGAAAACCGGACAAGCGACACACCCGGAGGAAACATCATGAAGGCTGCGACCCGCGTGAGCACGCTCGCGCAAATATTTCTTGTGGCGGGATTTTCTGTCGCGTTGTCCGCAACACCCGCCGCAGCGCAGAAAGCGGGCGGCAGCATCACGGTCGGCCTCGAACTCGACATCCCCGGCTTCGATCCGTTGAAGGTCGGCGTCTACGACACGGCGGCGCTGACGGCGTCTTCGGCCATCTTCGATACGCTCACCACGCTCGACGCCAACGGCAAGCCGCAGCCCGAACTCGCATTGTCATGGTCGCATTCGGAAGACTTCAAGACCTGGACCTTCAAGCTGCGTCCCGGCGTCAAATTCCACGACGGCACGCCGTTCAATGCCGAGGCTTACAAGGCCAATTTCGACCGGCAGAAGGATCCGGCCAACAAGTGCCGCTGTGCTTTCTATATCTCGGCCATCAAAGAGGTGCAGGCGCCAGACGAACTGACGCTTGTGTTCAACCTCAACGACCCCTCGGTGAACTTCCCCTCGCTGGTATCCTACGCGAGCCAGAACCAGGCCATTCATTCGCCGACGGCCTGGAAGGCCAAGGGCGACGATTATAACCGCAATCCCGTTGGCACCGGTCCCTACATCCTGAAGTCCTGGACCGCCGGCGATCGCATGATCCTGGAGAAGAATCCGGATTATTGGGACAAGGACAAAGTCTACTTCGATCGCATTACCCTGAAGCCGCTGCCTGACGCGCAGTCGCGCTTCGCCAGCCTGCAATCCGGCGAGGTCGACCTGATCTGGGACGACGAATATTCCGCTGACAGCATCCAGAAGGCGCAAAAGGATTCCAAGCTCACCGTGCACACCTATGCCGGCTCCGGGGCTGCGGTTTACGCCATGAACACCAAGACGCCGCCGTTCGACGATGTGCGCGTGCGCCAGGCGGTCGTCATGTCGCTCGACCGCAAGAAGATGTCGCAGGCGATTACCAACGGTCTCGCCAGGCCGGCCAGCAATCCCTACGGCGACGGCTCCTGGGTCAAGTGCAAGGATGACGGCGCGCTTCCCGAGGACCTCGATAAGGCCAAGGCGCTGATCAAGGATTACGGCAAACCCGTCGAGTTCAAGATGCTCGTCACCGCGACGCCCCGTGGGCGTACCGTCGGCCAGGTGCTGCAGCAACTGTGGAAGCGGGCCGGCATCAACATGGAGATCGAGCAGGTCGACCAGGCCACGATCCCGCCGCGCGCCTTCATGCGCCAGTTCCAGATGACGCCCTGGCGCATCGTCGATCTCGCCGATCCCGACACGCAGATGTACTCCAACTTCAAGACCGGAAGCCCGGTGGCGCTCGCCAACTACTCCAATCCGGAGCTCGACAAGCTGCTCGACCACGCCCGCAACACGCCGGACCAGGCCCAGCGCATCGACGATTATTGCGCGATCTCGCGGCTGATCAACAAGGAGGCGATCTGGTTCTGGACCTTCCAGAACACCTATTACGCGATATCGAGCGCGAAGGTGAAGGGCCTGCCCAAGATGTACAGCGGGGTGATCGACGTATCGCGCGCCTGGAAGGAATAAAGCGCGATGGCGCTCTTCGTCGCACGCCGGCTGCTTTATCTGCTGCCGGTGCTGATTGCGGTCTCGCTCCTGACCTTCTCGATCGCGTCGCTGCTGCCGGGCGATCTCGCCTACACGATCCTCGGCGACCAGGCGACGCCGGAGAACGTCGCGGCGTTGCGGGCTGACATGGGGTTGGACCAGCCGATCTGGTGGCGTTACCTGAGCTGGCTCGGCAACGTGCTGCAGGGCGATTTCGGCCGCTCGTTCCGCACCGGCCAGACGGTGCTGCAGGCGGTGGCCGAACGGCTGCCGGTATCGATCGAGCTGATGCTGCTGGCGCAGATCGGCGCGCTGGCGATCGGCGTGCCGCTCGCGATCGTCTGCGCCGCGCGCAGCGGCGGCCCGTTCGATCGCTTCATGACCGGCTCGGCCTTCGGCATGCTGTCGGTGCCGACCTTCCTGTCCGCGATCCTGCTGATCTATCTGTTCGCGGTCGAACTGCGCTGGCTGCCGGCGACCGGCTACGTGCCGTTCACCGAAGACCCGGCCGCGAACCTGCGCTTCATGGTGCTGCCGGCGCTGACGCTGGCACTGGCCGAATGGCCCGGCATCATGCGCGTGCTGCGCTCGGACATGATCGCGACCCTGCAGGAAGACTATATCTCGCTGGCCAAGGCCAAGGGGTTGAAGGCCTCCCGCATCCTGTTCGTGCACGCGCTGAAACCGTCGTCACTGACGCTGGTCACGATCACAGGCATCAATATCGGGCGATTGATCGGCGGCGCGGTCATCGTCGAGACGATCTTCGCGCTGCCGGGCATCGGCCGGCTCCTGATCGGTTCGATTCTCACGCGCGACCTGATCATCCTGCAGGGGGTGGTGCTGCTGGTCGGTGCCGGCTTTGTCATCATGAATTTCATCGTCGATCTGCTCTATGCGGTTCTCGATCCGAGGATTCGTCATGGCCACGCTTGAAATCGACGTCGCCGAGGAGGCCGTCAGCCAGCCCGCGCGCAAGGGCCGCAAGCTTGGCATGCTGTTCTGGGCGGCGATCGGCTGGCTGGTGTTCGTTTGCGCGGTGGCGGTGTTTGCCGACGTGCTGCCGCTGCCGTCGCCGACCGACATGGACATGCTGGAGCGGCGCGCGCCGTTTTCCGCGGAGCACTGGCTCGGCACCGACGGGCTCGGTCGCGACGAACTCTCGCGCTTGATCCATGGCGCGCGGATCTCGCTGGTCGTCGGCATCTGCGCGCCGGTGATCGGGCTGGTGTTCGGCGGCGCGCTCGGCATGCTGGCCGGCTATTTCCGCGGCCGGTTCGAGTCGCTGGTGGTCGGCAGCATGGACGTGCTGCTGGCGTTCCCGCCCTTGATCCTGGCGCTGGCGGTCACCGCCTATCTCGGCCAGTCTATTTTCAACCTGACGCTCATTCTCGGTGCGCTCAGCATTCCCGCCTTCATGCGGGTGGCGCGGGCATCGACGCTGACGCTGGCGCGGCGCGAATTCGTGATCGCGGCGCAGGCGCTGGGGGCGACGCATGCGCGGATACTGCTGCGCGAATTGTTGCCCAACGTGATGCTGCCGCTGCTGGCGTTCTTCCTGCTCGGCGTCGCCGTCATCATCGTGGTCGAGGGCTCGCTGTCGTTCCTCGGCCTCGGCGTTCCGCCGCCGATCTCGAGCTGGGGCAGCATGATCGGGGAGGGGCGTGAAAGCCTCGAGGTTGCGCCGCGGCTTGCCTTCCTTCCGGCGGCGGCGATGTTCCTCACCGTGCTCGCCTTCAATCTGGTCGGCGACACCTTGCGCGCGCTGACCGACCCACGGCAGGGGGCACTGTGACGGACAAGGTTCTGCTTTCGGTCGAGGACGTCCAGGTCGACCTGCCGACCCCGCGCGGCAATTTGCGCGCGGTGGATCGAGTAAACCTGACGCTGGGTGCCGGACAAACGCTCGGAATCGTCGGCGAATCCGGTTGCGGCAAGACCATGCTGTCGCGCGCCATCCTGCAATTGCTGCCGAAGAAGGCAAAGCTCTCCGGCCGCGTGATGTTCGACGGGCAGGATCTGCTGACGCTCGCGCCGGAGAAACTGCGCCGATTGCGCGGCCGCTCGCTGGCGGTGGTGTTCCAGGACCCGATGACCTCGCTCAACCCGGTGCTGACGATCGGCACCCAGTTGATCGAGACGCTGCAGGAGCATCTCGAACTGGACGATGCCGCGGCCACCAAGCGCAGCGTCGAGTTGCTCGCGGCCGTCGGCATTCCCGCGCCCGAGCAGCGGCTGGCGCAATATCCGCACCAGCTTTCCGGCGGCATGCGGCAGCGGGTGGCGATCGCGATCGCGCTGTCCTGCGAGCCCAAACTCCTGATCGCGGACGAGCCGACCACCGCGCTCGATGTCACCATCCAGGCGCAGATCCTCGATCTTTTGGCGCGCGAGCAGCGCCGCCGGCACATGGCGATGATCATCATCACCCACGATCTCGGCGTCGTCGCCGGCCGCACCGACGAAGTCGCCGTGATGTATGCCGGCCGCGTCGTGGAGCGTGCGCCGACGCCTGCCTTGTTCAAGAAGATGCGCATGCCCTACACCGAAGCGCTGCTGGCGGCCCTGCCGCGGCTCGACGCCGCCCCCCACACGCCACTGCCCGCGATATCCGGGCGGCCGCCCGATCCGACCCGGCCTCTGGCAGGCTGCTCGTTCTCGCCGCGCTGCCGCTATGTCGGCGCTCGCTGCCAGACGGAGAAGCCGGCGTTGACGGAGGCCGGCTCGCGCGAGCACCTCTACGCCTGCTTCCATCCGATCGGCGTCCATGCGGAGGCCGGGGCATGATGCTGCAAGCCGTGCCGGCCACCTCGAACGGGCCGTTGCTCGAAGTCGATGATCTGGTGGTCGAATACCCCGTCGGCCAGAAGATCGTTCACGCGGTGTCCGGCGTATCGCTGCAGATCGCCCGCGGCGAAACGCTCGGCCTTGTCGGCGAATCCGGCTGCGGAAAGTCGACGCTCGGCCGCGCCGTGCTGCAATTGCACCGGCCGACCGCGGGGCGCGTCGTTTTCGACGGCCACGATCTCACGACAATGCATGGCGATTCGCTGCGGAAGATGCGCCGGCGCGTGCAGCTGATCTTCCAGGATCCGATCGCGTCGCTGAACCCGCGCCGCAAGATCGGCGACATCGTCGCCGAGCCCCTGGTGATCGCCGGCGTCAAGGATCCGGCAAAACGCGAAGAACTGGTCCATGAGGTGCTGACCGCGGTCGGACTCGATCCCACCATCGTGATGGGTCGGTTGCCGCATGAATTCTCCGGCGGGCAGTGCCAGCGCATCTGCATCGCACGGGCGCTGATTCTCAACCCGGAGTTCATCGTCTGCGACGAGCCGGTCTCCGCGCTCGACGTATCGATCCGCGCCCAGATTCTCAATCTGCTGGAAGAGATGAAGGGCCGGTTCGGCCTGACGCTGTTGTTCATCGCGCACGACCTTGCCGTAGTGAAGGCGGTCAGCGACCGTGTCGCGGTGATGTATCTCGGCCGGCTCTGCGAGATCGGTCCCTCCGAACAGCTCTTCGCCAGACCGGCGCATCCCTATACCGCGCTGCTGATCGAGGCGATCCCGGTTCCTGATCCCGACGTTCGTCCTGCCGAAACCGTCCCGGTGGGAGAGCCGCCGTCGCCGATTGCGCCGCCCTCCGGCTGCCGCTTCCGCACCCGCTGTCCGCGCGCGGATCAGCGCTGCAGCGACGAGGTGCCGGAACTGCGCCCTGTGTCGCCGGGTCAGTTCGTGGCTTGCCATCACCCGCTGATCTGATCGCCGGGATACGGCCGCGCCGTTTGTCTCGGCGGAAAGGACGTGGCAATGTCTCTCTCAACGCCGCGTTCGCATGCAGGCACGAGAATGACGGGAGAGATTCGATGAAGAGTTTTCAGGTCGCCGAGTTCAACGCCCCCCTGAAGGAGGTGGATCAGGCGACGCCGCAGCCGACGGGGACGCAGGTGCTGGTCAAGGTGAAGGCCGCCGGCGTCTGCCACAGCGACCTTCACATCTGGGAAGGCGGCTACGATCTCGGCCACGGCCGCAAGCCGATGTCGCTGAAGGACCGCGGCGTATCGCTGCCGCGCACCATGGGGCATGAGACCGTCGGCGAGATCGTGGCATTCGGGCCGGACGTCACCGCGGCCGACAAGGGCGGCCTCAAGGTGGGTGATGTCGCGTTGGTCTACCCCTGGCTCGGTTGCGGCAAGTGCGAGACCTGCACCGGCGGCGACGAGAACATGTGCGTCGTCAAGCCGAACTCGCTCGGCGTCTACTGCGACGGCGGCTATGCCGATCACATGATCGTGCCGAACCCGAAATATCTTCTGAACCTGAAGGGTCTCGATCCCGTGACCGCCGCGCCCTATGCCTGCTCCGGCGTCACGACCTACAGCGCGCTGAAGAAGGTCGAGTTCGCCCTGGGTTCGCCGATCGTCATTTTTGGCGCCGGCGGGCTGGGCCTGATGGCGCTGTCGCTCCTGAAGGCGATGGGCGGCAAGGGCGCCATCGTCGTCGACATCGATGCGCGCAAGCGCGAGGCCGCCGAAGCGGCCGGTGCGCTAGCCACGGTCGACGGCAAGGCGCCGGATGCGTTGCAGCAACTGGTGGAAGCCGCCGGCGGGCCGATCCGCGCCGTGATCGATCTCGTCGGCAACGCGCAGACCACCCAGCTCGGCTTCGACTGCCTGACCAAAGGCGGCAAGCTCGTCATCGTCGGCCTGTTCGGCGGCGGCGCGCCCTGGGCGCTGCCGCTGATCCCGATCAAGGCGATCACGATCCAGGGCAGCTATGTCGGCAATCTGCGCGAAACCGCCGAATTGCTCGACCTCGTCCGCAACAAGATGATCGCGCCGATCCCGGTGACGACGCTGCCGCTGGCAAAGGCCAACGAAGCCCTGCTCGATCTGCAGAAGGGCAAGCTGGTCGGCCGCGCGGTGCTGACGCCGTAGCAGCGCATCGTTCTCTCTCCGTCATGGCCGGGCTTGCCCCGGCCATCCACGTGCTTCGCCGCTAACGAAGCAAGACGTGGATGCCCGGGACAAGCCCGGGCATGACGAGGCGATCTTGCCGGTCAAGTTCAAGGAATCTCCCATGTCCGCCAACAACGCCTTCCACATCGCCGTACTCGGTGGCGACGGTATCGGCCCCGAAGTGATGACGCCGGCGCTGGAAGTGCTGCGCAGGATCGAGGCGACGTCGGATCTCAAATTCCGTTTCACCGATGCCCCGGCCGGCGCCAACAATTATCTGGCGACCGGAAAATCGATGCCGGAGTCGACGATCCGCCTGTGCGAGGAGGCGGACGCGATCCTGCTCGGCGCCTGCGGCCTGCCGTCGGTGCGCTACCCCGACAATACCGAGATCGCGCCGCAGATCGAGCTGCGTTTCCATTTCGACCTTTATGCCGGCGTGCGCCCGGCGCGGCTCGTTCCGGGCGTGCCGAGCCCGATCGTCGGCGCCGACACGCGCGGCATCGATCTGGTGCTGATTCGCGAATCCACCGAGGGCCTGTTCGCCTCGATGGGCAAGGGCGTCGTGACGGATAGCGAGGCGCGCGAGACACTCGTCATCACGCGCAAGACCTCGGAGCGGCTGTTCGAGTTTTCGTTCCGCCTCGCCGAACGCCGCAAGGCCCGCGGCAAGGCCAATGGCGGTCTCACTTGC
This sequence comes from uncultured Bradyrhizobium sp., assembly GCA_964609175.1. Lineage (GTDB taxonomy): Bacteria > Pseudomonadota > Alphaproteobacteria > Rhizobiales > Xanthobacteraceae > Bradyrhizobium. The sequence goes on along the minus strand of CAZSRR010000027.1, from coordinate 3,557 downwards.
GTCGACAAGGCCAACGTGTTCCGCGCCTTTGCGTTCTTCCGCGCCATGTTCGACGAGGCCGCCAGGCGCCACCCCGACGTCAAGACCGACCGGGTCTATGTCGATGCCTGCTCGCTGATGATGGTGAAGCGTCCCTGGGATTTCGACGTCATGGTGACGGAGAACATGTTCGGCGACATCCTGTCCGACCTCGCCGCCGGCCTGATCGGCGGCCTCGGCATGGCGCCGTCGGCCGACATCGGCGACCGCTACGCCGTGTTCCAGCCCTGCCACGGCACCGCGCCCGACATCATGGGGCAGGGCAAGGCCAACCCCACCGCGATGATCCTGTCGGCCGCGATGATGCTGGACTGGCTCGCCGACAAGCACGGCCTCGAAAGCGCAGCGGAAGCCGGCGAACGCATCGAGCGCGCGGTGGACAAGGCCTATGCCGGCGGCATCAAGCCGATGGAATTCGGCGGCGGCAACGGCACGGCGGACGTGACGAAAGCGGTGCTTGAGGCGCTATAGCGGCGAAGGTCAGGTCAAACCTCTCAACCCGTCCCCCTCAGAGTCTGACCGAAAAGTAGCCGGCTTATTCGCACTCTCTCGCTTTTCCTCGTCATGGCCGGGACAAGCCCGGGCATGACGGAGAGTGGCCCGCTCCGCGAGCGCCTCACGATGACGGTGGTTGCCTCGGCGTTGGTCTACTTCCCCTTGAACTGCGGCCTGCGCTTTTCCATGAAGGCGGTGCGGCCTTCGCGAAAATCCTCCGAGTCCATGCAGGCGATGCCGATCTTCCGGATCGCGTCCATGTCGCGCTTGCTCTCGTCCTTCAGCACTTCGGCGATGGTGATCTTGGCCGCCTTGATCGCCAGCGGCGCGTTGCCCGAAATCGTGCGCGCGATGTCGCGCGTGGCGTCCCACAATTCCGCATCCGGCAGCACGCGGTCGACCAGCCCGATGCGCAGCGCTTCCGCGGAATCGATCCGCATGCCGGTGTACATCATGAGTCGCGCCCAGGACGGGCCGACCAGCGAGACCAGGTGCTTGAGGCCTTCATAGCCGTAGGCAATGCCGAGTCTGGCGGCGGGAATGCCGAACTGGCTGTTGTCGGCGGCGATCCTGATGTCGGTCAGCATGGCGACCTGCATGCCGCCGCCGAGGCAGAAGCCGCGGATGCAGGCGATGGTCGGCTTCGGATAGCTCGCCAGCAGCGCGCGCTGCGCTTCGCTGCGTTTCGAATATTCTTCCGAGGCCGCCGCGTTGTGGCGGGTCTTTTCGAACTGGCTGATATCGGCGCCCGAGACGAACGCCTTGTCGCCGGCGCCGACCAGGATCACGACGCGCACGTCGGGATTGTCGCGCAGCGCGACCAATGCCTCGCCAAGGCCTTCCCACATCTCAAGCGACATCGCGTTGCGCTTTTCCGGATTGTTGAAGGTGATGACGCCGACGCCGTCGCTGACGCTTTGCAGGATCTTGCCGTCGGCATGCGCGGCGTCGGCTTTCTCGGGAGTGTCCAGCATCGAATGTCCAGTCCGGTTCAGGAAGCAACGAAAGAGCGGAATCGGCCCCGGCGTGAGCCGGCCGTTCCCCGGCAAGGGCAGAGCCGGTGACGGCGCGATCCGCTTGAGCGGCAGCCCGGGTGGAGGAGGTCGCCTCCCCCAACCGATCGACCGGCCTTCATCTCCGTCGTGTCGTGCCACGTTTTGCCCCGCCCGGACAAGGTCGTGTCCAGGGATAGGCCGTCGGCAGTTTTGCCAGCAGAATGGTGGATCGGGTTGCCGGGCGACGATCGGAAAAATGATCGGGCGGCATGGTCAGGCGGCGGACAAAACTGTCCGGAAAGGGCTTCGACGCCTCGCGCTTGCGCGGCCGTCTATCTGTTCAGGGCCGGATTGTAGCGGGATGACCGGGGGCGGCGATCGGCGGCGCCGATACGCGGATATCCCGGCAGTCAAGATCAGGCCTAGCGCAGCAACAGGCTACCCGGCGATTGCTCGCGCAGAAAAACGGGTCCGCGGTGCTGCGATCAAGGCGCGATAGCTGGCTAGCCTTCGTTGGCCGCGATCGATTCCATCAGGGACACCAGCTGACGCTGGACGGTCTGGTCCTTGATCTTGCTGTAGGCACGCAGCAGCCGCAGGCTGAATGCGCTGTCCAGGAACAGCAGGCTCTCGACTTCGCGGGCCTTGCCGTCGCCGTCGTAGAAGAAGGTGACCGGAACGTCGAGCGCGGTAGCGATCTGCTGCAGGCGGGCGGCGCCGACGCGGTTGACGCCCTTCTCGTACTTCTGGACCTGCTGGAAGCTGACTCCGAGCTTGTCGCCGAGTTCCGCCTGGGAGATCTTCTGTTCCACACGTCGCAGGCGAATCCGCTTGCCCAATTCAATATCGGGTTTGCCCGCGCTGCGCTGCTTCATTTTCTTCGCTGCTGATCTGTTCATTCTGGTTTTACCGTCCTTCAATCGGGAAACCCCGGCAAAAATTGGTCAGGGCTTCCTCTGTATCTGCCGTGTTTAAAGTCAGTTCGAAACGTAAGGTTATGAAGTGAACCATAGAGATTTAGAGTCTTTGCGGAATGCTATCCAAACGCCTGCGCGTATGGGAAGCACCCCGATACCGGCGCCGCCGACCACTCAAGGCTGCCGGCACCGGGGGCGCAATTGTAGAAACCCCTTCAGCTACATTTGACAAAATATTCGACAAACCACAACCACCGCGAGTTCAAACGACACAGATTTTGGTAGGCATCCTTACCCGCTAACGATTTGCCCCCGGATTTTTACGGGGGTTGCCGGCCAATTTGCAATCGCTCACAGCGCGTGGGCCGGTAAGGGACGTCAAATTTCCGATCGCGATCCGGCTCCGGCGGAACTTCGCAAAATTCGGTCTTGTTTTGGTACCAGATGTGGCGGGAAAATTCGGCAATTGCGCCCGAAGTCCGCGGCACGATTCCGATATCCCGCGGCAGCCGAAGACGCATTTCGCCGGCCCCGCTCCAAAGCATGACGCTCCCCGCACGACCGATGGGCCCGCAGACTGGATGCCCCGGTGCTGTAAGCCTCCGGTTCGGTCAAGGCCGTGCCGGGCTTGCGGAAACAATTGAGATCGTCGGGCGGGCCGGCTGCTGCCGATTGGTCAGGGGTAACCCTTAAATTGGCTTCCACAACAGCGTGGTTTTGCATACGCTTTGCAACAGCGGCTGCACCGACGGCCGGGCCGAAGTCCCGCTTACAAGGGACGGGCATTGCAGGGGAGAGACGCCATGAAGCGAAGAACCGTACTTGCGGGCCTGGGTGCGACGGCTGCCGCCGGCGTGCTGGGCATGCCATCGATCCTGCGGGCGCAAACGCCCGTCACGCTGAACGGAGCCGTTCAGTTCAACGACGACCACGCCTTCAACAGGGCGCTGATCCGGTTCGAGGAACTGGTCAAGAAGTACTACGGCAAGCCGGTCAATTTCACGTTGCACAAGAATTCATCGCTCGGGCTGGAAAAGCAGTATTTCGAGTACATGTCGCAGGGCAAGGCGGTCGACTACGGCATCGTCTCGCCGGCCCACATGTCGACCTT
>CAZSRR010000026.1:0-92421 GCA_964609175.1 uncultured Bradyrhizobium sp. | reverse complement strand
GCCAGAACGAGATGTTGTTCATGCGCGGGAACGCCATGTCGGGCGCGCCGATCATCAGCGGCACGAACCAGTTGCCGAAGCCGCCGATCATCGCCGGCATCACCATGAAGAAGATCATGATCAGGCCGTGCGAGGTCACGAACACGTTGTAGGCATGGGATTCGTGGAACAGCTGGACGCCGGGATACATCAGCTCGACGCGGATCGCGATCGACATCGCCGCGCCGATGATGCCCGCGAAGATCGCGAAGATAAGGTACATCGTGCCGATGTCCTTGTGGTTCGTCGAATAGACCCAGCGCCGCCATCCGGTCGGATTGGCATGGGCGTGGTCGTCATGTGCGTGGGCGTGAGCGTCGTGTGTCGTGGTTGCCATTTTGAATCCTGCCTTGCAGTCCCTTTGCGGACCTTTCAGGTCCCGTCGCCCTTGTCCGTTATCTCAGCCTCTGGCCGCGCGTTACCGCGCGACCTGCCCCTCGATCGAGGCAAACGTGTTCGCCGGGGCGGCCGCATATTTCTTCTTCGCCTCCTCGACCCAGGAGGCGAATTCCTGGTCGCTCACCACCCTGATCGCGATCGGCATGAAGGCGTGGTCCTTGCCGCACAATTCGGAGCACTGGCCGTAATACATGCCGGTCTTGGTGGCCTTGAACCAGGTCTCGTTCAGGCGGCCCGGGATCGAGTCGATCTTGATGCCGAACGAGGGCACCGCGAATGCGTGGATGACGTCGGCGCCGGTGGTCTGGACGCGGACCACCTTGTTGACCGGCACCACCATCTCGTTGTCGACGCCTAGCAGGCGCGGCTGCTTGTCGGCCGCCATCAGCGAATCGAATTCGAACTTGCCGTTATCGGGATAGGAGTAGCTCCAGTACCACTGCTTGCCGGTAGCCTTTACGGTCAGATCGGCCTTCGGAATGTCGAGCTGCATGAACAGCAGGCGGAACGAAGGTACCGCGATGGCGACCAGGATCAGGACCGGAATCAGCGTCCAGGCCACCTCGATCATCGTGTTGTGGGTGGTCTTGGAGGGGACCGGGTTGGCCTTGGCGTTGAACTTGACCACCACGATGACGAGAAGCGCCAGCACGAACAGGGTGATGAGCGTGATGATCCACAGCAGCAGGTTATGGAAGCTGATGATGCTTTCCATCACAGGGGTGGCGGCTTCCTGCAGCGAGATTTCCCACGGCTTGGGCTGCCCTGCCGAAGCCGCTCCGCCGGCGGCAAGCCCGATGCCCGCCACCATCAACCCCAGCATCTGCCGGCCCATCGACATCTTCATGCCGTTCGCGCTCCCTTGCACATTATGTCCCTCAGGCAATACCGCCGGATGACGGAAATGCCGCACAATCCGCCCTCACAAACGGCCTACCAGGGATACTTTGGAAGTCCCCTCCAAAAGCATGCGGGCCAGATCGTTAGAACGCGTCGAAATCACGCCTCTCAAACCATAATTCCAAGGCGCTCGCAATGCAGTAGTAAGGCACGAGGCCCATGCGTCACCCGCTATTCGCCTTATGTCGGACTTTCCCGGCAAAAGAGGCAATCCACGCCGTTTCCTGGCGCGGCAGGGCGCTTGAACAGCCGGACTGCCGGATGTAGGCACAGCAACAGCAGTCCGAAACGGCCTGATTCGCGAGCAGCAGGCCGGGTAGCGGACCGCGTGGATTGGCCGCGGGCCGCCTTCAAGGCGCCGTCATTGCGTATCAGTCCGGATCGGTTCAGTTACGATGCAAGCTTGGCGGTCCGGGCCGGGAATGTTCCCGGCGCCGCCGCAAATCGATAGAGGATCGACCCGGATGGGGCGTTCAAAACATCAGGCCGGATATGGCCGGGAACCCGCCCGCTGGCTCGCCGGCCCGCTCGCCGCGGCCCTGCTGCTGGGCCTGACCCAGGCCGCCGGCGCCCAGGGCGCGGTGCGCTCGGTCCATGGCGACTGGCAGATCCGCTGCGACACCCCGCCGGGCGCCCAGGGCGAGCAATGCGCCCTGATCCAGAGCGTGGTCGCCGAAGACCGCTCCAACGCCGGCCTGACTGTGATCGTGCTGAAGACCGCCGACCAGAAAAGCAGACTGATGCGCGTGGTCGCGCCCCTGGGCGTACTGCTGCCGTCCGGCCTCGGGCTGAAGCTCGACAACCAGGACGTCGGCCGCGCCGGCTTCGTGCGCTGCCTGCCGAACGGCTGCGTGGCCGAGGTGGTCCTGGAAGAGAAGCTGCTCGGGCAGCTCCGGAGCGCCAAAACCGCGACGTTCATCATTTTCGAGACGCCGGAAGAGGGGATCGGGTTTCCGCTCAGCCTGAACGGGCTGGGGGAAGGGTATGACAAGCTGCCGTAGCGCTCTCGCGGCTATCTATAGCAGAGCGGCCGTCAGCACTACATTTTCGTAGGCTTGGTCTATCTTGATCGCGTCGCGCAGCAGACCTTCAGTTTCGAATCCAAGCCTTCTGTAAAGCGCGATCGCGTTCTTATTGGTTTCCCGCACCGTCAGTTCGATCCGATGCAGGCCGTAAGCCTGCGCGGCATCCAGCGCCTGCCGCATCGAGCGGCCGCCCGGTCCTTTCCCGCGGAATTCCGGCAGAAGCGCCACGCCGAGAACGCCGCTATGGGCATGTACCGGTCGTGATTTCGGGACGATATCGCACCAGCCAACGACCTCGGCTCCCGACACCGCAACAAATTGCGGATAAGCCTGTTTGATATTGTTGAGAACGAAGGCCCGGGCTTCCGCCAATGGCGGAGCTTCGAGAAACGCAAGAAAGCGTCGCTCCCGCGCGACAAAATCGAGAGCTCGGTGAAAGCTTTCGATATGATCTTGCGTTATCGGAACAATTTCGACTGACGGCATCGTCTCGGCAACGTGTTGATCCCGCCCCTCGCGGAATGGCCGGGAAACCATTATCTTGCACCGGCACCTCCCACAACGGACGGACCGATGACAAATCCCGCCACCACCTCCCTCCTCGACCGCGCCAATCTCGACCGTGATGCCGTCCGTCGCGAGCTTATCCGGGGGCTGGCTGGGGCCGATGATGGCGAACTGTTCCTGGAATATGGCCAGACCGAAGCGCTGGGGTTCGACAATGGCCGGCTGAAGCAGGCGACCTACGACACCTCGCAGGGGTTTGGGCTCCGCGCGGTAAAGGACGACGCGGTCGGCTATGCGCATTCGTCCGACGTGTCGCTGCCGGCGCTGATCCGGGCGGCGGATGCGGTCTCGGCGGTGCGCGGCGGCTACAGCGGCAACTTTGCCGCCGCGCCGGCGCATACCAATGTGCGGCTCTATGGCGACGACAATCCGCTGGAGGCGCCCGGCTTCGAGGCCAAGGTCAAGCTGCTGGCCGAGATCGACGCCTATGTGCGCGGAAAAGATCCGCGGGTGCGGCAGGCGTCGATCAGCCTCGGCGCGACCTGGCAGGTGGTCGAGATCCTGCGGCCCGACGGCGAGAGCTATCGCGACATCCGCCCGCTGGTGCGGGTCAATATTTCCGTGGTCTGCGGCCAGGGCGACCGGCAGGAGAGCGGCAGCAAGGGCTATGGCGGCCGCGAGGGCTATGCGCGCTTCATCGAAACCAAGGCGTGGCGCGAGGCGGCCGACGGCGCGATCCGCGAGGCGCTGGTCAATCTGGAATCGGTCCCCGCCCCCGCCGGCGAGATGGACGTGGTGCTCGGCGCCGGCTGGCCCGGCGTGATGCTGCATGAGGCGGTCGGCCATGGCCTGGAAGGCGATTTCAACCGCAAGAAGACTTCGGCGTTCGCGGGGCTGATGGGCAAGCAGGTCGCGGCCAAGGGCGTGACGGTGGTGGACGACGGCACCATGGCCTCGCGGCGCGGATCGCTTTCCATCGACGACGAGGGCACGCCGACCAACCGCACGGTTTTGATCGAGGACGGCATCCTGGTCGGCTACATGCAGGACCGCCAGAACGCGCGGCTGATGAACATGAAGCCGACCGGCAACGGCCGCCGCCAGAGCTACGCCCATGTGCCGATGCCGCGCATGACCAACACCTACATGCTGGCCGGCGAGCGCGATCCCGCCGAGATCATCGCCTCGGTGAAGAACGGCGTCTATGCCGCCAATTTCGGCGGCGGCCAGGTCGACATCACCTCGGGCAAATACGTGTTCCAGTGCACGGAAGCGTACAAGATCGAGAACGGCAAGCTCGGCGCGCCGTTGAAGGGCGCCATGCTGATCGGCAACGGGCCGACCGACCTGCATCGTATCACCATGGTCGGCAACGATCTCGCGCTCGACACCGGCATCGGCACCTGTGGCAAGAACGGCCAGGGCGTGCCGGTCGGCGTCGGGCAGCCGACGCTGCGGATGGAAAGAATCACGGTCGGAGGCACGGGCTAGTGAGCGACGGCAAAGTGGCGGATAACAGGGCGAGTGCGGACAAGCCTTCGAGCTGGCGCGCGCAGGCCGTGCAACTGGCCGCGGTCATCGGCATCGTGTTCGTCGCCAAGGGCGCGATCGCCGAGCCGTTCTACGTGCCGTCCGGCTCGATGGAGCCGACGCTCTTGATCGGCGACGCGCTGGTGGCGTCGAAATTCCCCTACGGCTACGGCGCGGCGTCGCTGCCGATCCAGATCACGCTGCCCGAGAGCGGCCGCCTGTTCGGCGACACGCCGAAGCGCGGCGACGTCGTCGTGTTCCGCTGGCCGGGCGACCGCTCGCAGGCCTGGGTCAAGCGCGTGGTGGGGCTGCCCGGCGACCGCGTCCAGCTGCGGCAGGGCCAGCTCTTCATCAACGACCATGCCGCGGCGCTGAAGCCCGACGGCATCGGCACGGCGGAAGACGAGTACGGCAACACCGAGCGCGCCTACAAGTTCGTCGAGACGCTGCCGAACGGCGTCAGCCATGCCATCTTCAAGATTCGCGACAACGGCCGGCTCGACAACACGCCCGAGGTGACGGTGCCGCCGGGCAAACTGTTCGTGCTCGGCGACAACAGAGACAATTCCGCCGACAGCCGCGTCGCGGTGCGCGACGGCGGCGTCGGGCTTTTGCCGATCGACAATCTGATCGGCCGTGCGGATGCGGTGGTCGGCTCCTGGGACCTCGGCATGCGCAGCCAGCCGGTGTGGACATGGCCGTCGGGCTTTCGGCTGGCGCGGTTTTTCACGCCGGTGCAGTGACGCCTCTCCGCAGTGACGCCTCTTAGTCATGGCCGGGCACAGCCGTCCAAGGGACGGCGTCGCATCCGCTCGCCTGTGCTCCGGCCATCCACGTCTTTCCTGCAGCGACGCCTCAAGAACGTGGATGCCTGGGACAAGCCCGGGCATGACGACGAGGAAGCAAGCGTTACGCGTTGATGGATCCTGGGCACGTCGCTAAGCTCCTCTGCCAACTCTCCGGCAGCGCGCCAATGAACGAACAACAATTCCTCGCCGCCGCCCTGCAAAACCCCGCCAACGCCATCATCGCCGACGAATTGTTCGAACTGGCGTTGCCGGATGCGTGGCTGGTCGCGGGCTGCCTGGTGCAGACGGCGTGGAACGTGCTGACTGGCCGCGCCGTCGATCACGGCATCAACGATTACGACGTGTTCTATTTCGATCCCGACACCTCATGGGAAGTGGAGGATGCGATCATCCGCCTGCTGGCGGAACGGCTTTCGCCCCGCGGCATCGCGGTCGAGGCGCGCAACCAGGCGCGCGTGCATCTGTGGTACGCCGCAAAGCACGGCCTGCCCTATCCCGAACTGCGCCGTTCGACCGATGGCATCGACCGCTTCCTGACCCAAAATACGCAGATCGGACTGCGGCGCACCGGCCAGGATCATGAGGTATACGCGCCGCATGGATTCGACGATGTTGCCGCGATGATCGTGCGGCCCAATCCGGGCCTGAATTTTTCGGCGGCGAACTATGCGGCGAAGGCCGCGCGCTGGAAATCGCTGTGGCCGGAGATCACGGTGCTGCCCGCCGCCACGTAGTCAGAACGATGTCGTGAGGTCGGTCAGCCATTGCGGCGAGGCTTCGACCAGCACGGCCTCGATCCGCTTGTCGGCGCCGCTGACGATCGCGACGCCGATCAGGATGAAGGCTGCGCCGAGCAGGCCCTTGCCGAGCCGTCCTGCCGACATCAGGCTGGCGCGCACGCGCATCAGGGTGGCACGGGACAGCAGTCCGAGCAGTACCAGCGGCAGGCCGGCGCCGATGCCGAACACCGCCATCGTCAGCGCGACCTGCGCCAGGTCGCGGCCCTGCGAAGCGAGCAGCGAGGCGGCGCCGAGCGTCGGGCCGACGCAGGGCGACCACACCGCGCCGAGCAGCAGGCCGATCGCGAACTGGCCAGCCAGCCCGGAGGAGGCGAAGCCGCCGAGATATTGATCCGCCCAGGCCGAAACCGGCCCGCCGGCCGCGGCGAGTCGCGCCTGCCATGCCGGCACCAGCAGGATGGCGCCCAGCCCTATCATCACGATGGCCGCGGCAACGCGAAAAAACCCGGCGTCGATGCCGAGGCCAAATCCGGCCACCGCGAGCAGAAGCCCGATGCCGGTGAACGAGATCGAAAGGCCGAGCGCCAGCGCCAGCGCGCCGAACGGGTGCGCCGTGACCGCCGCGCCGAGCACGATCGGCACCAGCGGCAGGACGCAGGGCGACAGGATCGAGAGCAATCCGGCCGCGAAGGCCAAGGCGAGAGAGCCCATCGGCCAAAGACGCTACAGGCTCTTGTCGAGCAGCGCCGCGATCGAGGCCTGCTTGGTGTCGCCGACGGAACGGCCGCGCTCGGCGGTCCCCTTGAAAACGATCAGGGTCGACTGGCTCTGCGCCTTGAAGTCCTTCACCGCGGCTTTCATCCCGTCGAAATCGACGCGGAAGATCTTCAGGTCCTTGAACTTCGGCTCCGCCGCCAGCTTTTCCAGGATCGGGGTCTGCGCCTTGCAGGTCGGGCACCAGTCGGCATGGATTTCGACCAGGATCGGGCTGCCGGCCGCCTGGGCCGCCTTGAAGGCCTCGGCGGTAAACGGCACCGCGCCGCCGGCCGATGCCGGCTGCGACCACCCGGCAAGCATCAGCGAGGCGCCGATCACGGCGGCGTGAAAGAACCTGCGCGAGAATTTCGTCCTGGACATCTGGATCTCCCTCAATTCGTACCGCCGGGCGCGCGTCGTCAGGAGCGACGGTACCGGGGCGTAAGGGAGCTACGCTGCGGCATCCAGCGATGTTACCTCACCACGCCGGAAATAAATCCCGCCTTGCGGCTCGGCGGCTTGATGTCCTTCTTCAGGAAGCAGTGCGCCTCCCGACCGGCATAGCCCGGCCGCGCATAGGTCCAGGCGCGGCATTTGTTGTCGGCGGCGCAGGCAGCCTTGCAGGCGTCGTCGCCGTCGCCGTTCTTGAGATCAAAACTCTTGTAGTCGCCGCCGAAGCGGTCGATCGAGGTTTCGACGGCGCCGTTGCGCCGCTCCAGCACGCCGGCGCCGCGCACGCCGGAGACGCAGCAATCGCTCTGCACCCGCGCCGGCACGCTGCTCTTGAGCCAGCAGACCGCGCGGTTGGCGAGGTCGGTCGGGTAGCGGAAGGTCCAGGCGCGGCAACGGCGGTCGCGCTCGCACACCAGCGCACACTCGGCCGGATCGCCCGAGAGCACGGGCGCGCTGAGATAGTCGCCGCCAGGCCGGTCGAAATTGGCCTGCGCCAGCGCGGGACGCACGGATATCGTCGCCGCCAGCAGGGCGAGCATCACCACACACGCCCTGAGCAGGCGATCAGTCCCCATTCGCGGATTGCTTTCGGTTACGCGTTTCCGGCGCGGGATAGCAAAACCATCCCACCCCGGGCCTGTGATTTGGCCGCCATTTGAGCGCCATCAACCTGTATGGTGGATGAACGGCCCAAGATCACCCGGAGGTGAAGCGAGGCTCGGGCAAGCCGTTCGATCAGAACGCGTATTCGCGATAGGCGGGCTCGACGGAACCGCCCCACGGGCCGTTGAACTTGTCGAGCATTTCTTCCGCCGGCGTCTTGCCGGTCTCCAGGATGTGCTCCAGCGGCTCCAGATAGCGGCTCTCGTCGCGGCCGGACTGGTCGACGCGGTTGCGCCGCCGCAGGCCCGCATGCGACAGCTTCAGGCACTCCCTGGCGATCTCGAACAAATAACGGTCCTTGATCCGCGCCTTGAAGCCGAGACGGGGCACGTCGTCGCGAAGCGCCTGGCGTTCCTGCGCGTTCCAGTGGCGGACCAGTTCCCAGGCCGCATCGAGGCTGGCATCGTCGTACAGCAGCCCGACCCAGAACGCCGGCAGGGCCGGCAGCCGGCCCCACGGCACGCCGTCGGCGCCGCGCATTTCCAGGTAGCGCTTCAGGCGGACCTCCGGAAAGATCGTCGAGAGGTGATTGGCCCAGTCGGAGATCGTGGCACGCTCGCCGGCGAGATTGTCGAGGCGGCCGGCCATCAGTGAGCGGAAAGACATGCCGGAGACGTCGATATACTGGTCGCCGCGCTTGACGAAATACATGGGAACATCGAGCGCGTAATCGACCCAGCGCTCGAACCCCATGCCGTCCTCGAACGCCCACGGCAGCATGCCGGCGCGCGCATTGTCGGTGTCGCGCCAGATTTCGGAGCGGAACGACAGAAAGCCGTTCGGCTTGCCCTCGGTGAATGGCGAATTGGCGAACAAGGCGGTGGCGACCGGCTGCAGCGCCAGCGACACGCGCAGCTTCTTGACCATGTCGGCTTCGGAGGAGAAGTCGAGATTGGTCTGCACCGTGCAGGTCCGGTACATCATGTCGAGGCCGTACGAACCGACCTTCGGCATGTAGTTGGTCATGATCTTGTAGCGGCCTTTCGGCATGACGGGCATCTGCGACCGCGACCAGGACGGCGTCATGCCGAGCCCGAGAAAGCCGATACCCAGCGGCGTCGCGATCTCGCGCACCTGCGCGAGGTGCGCCATCAGCTCGGACTGGGTCTGGTGGATGGTCTCGACCGGCGCCCCCGACAGTTCAAACTGCCCGCCGGGCTCCAGCGAAATCGCGCCGCCGCCGGTGATGTCGTAAAGCCCGATGATGTTGCCGTGCTCCATGATCGGCTCCCAGCCGAGCAGCAGTTGCATGCCTTCGAGCAGCGCGCCGATCCCGCGCGCGCCCTCATACGGCACGGGCTGATGACCCTCCAGCGTGAACGGGGTCTTCTCGTGCTCGGTGCCGATGCGAAACTCGGACGGTGGCTTGATGCCGGCCTCGAACCAGGCGACGAGTTCGTCGCGCGATTGCAGCGGCCTCATATCGATCTGGTCACGCGCCATATGAAAATCCGGATGTCTGGCGATTCGACCGAAAGCGCCGTGTGGCCAAGGGAATGCGGACGGCTTCGTCCGCAACAGCGAAAGATGGTAAAGCGGTCATCGCGCCGGCATGCCGTCGCGGGCGGCGGCCGCCTTGACCTCGGAACAGGAGCAGCCCAGCCGGTCAAGCAGACCGCAAAGCTTCAAGGCGTCGGCGTCGGACAATTTCGAGCCGACATGCTTCTCGATCGCCGCCGAATAGGCGCTCCACATTTTCTTCTGCATTTCGCGCCCGGCTTCGGTGATCTCCACGAACTGGCCGCGCTTGTCGATCTTGCATTCGCGCCGCGCCGCGAGCCCCTCGTCGACCAGCCGATCGATCAGCCGCGAAGTCGAGTATTGCGGGATCAGCATCTGCTTTTCCAGCTCCACCGGGCGCATCTCGCCGGATGGCGCACGCGAGAGCTCCAGCAGCGCGTCATACCATGCCAGCGGCGGAAAGCCCGCCTTCTTCAGATCCTGCTCGACGGCGTCGAGCACCCGGCTCTGCACCCGCATCAGGCGGATCCAGGCGGCGGTCGCCTCGGTCGAAGGTTTACGTTTCATGCTCCGGTCCATGTCAGTCACAAATCAGTTTACCGCACTAAATGCACCTGCATCAATCTTGACTTATTTCATGCAGGTGCATTTAGTCAGGCCGTCGATCCAAGACGAGGGAAGGAAATGCCGATTAAATTGTATTATTCCCCGGGCGCCTGCTCGCTATCCCCCCATATCGCCCTTCTTGAGGCCGGTCTGCCCTACGATCTGATTAAGGTCGACCTGCGCGCCAAGAAGCTGGAAAACGGCGATGATTTCCTGGCGGTCAACCCAAAGGGCCAGGTGCCGGCGCTGGCACTCGATTCGGGAGAACTGATCACCGAAGGGCCGGTCATTGTCCAGATCATCGCCGACAGGGCCGCGGGCAAGAGTCTCGCGCCGGCCCACGGCAGCGCCGAACGTTACAAGCTGCTGGAGTGGCTCAACTTCATCACCGCCGAGTTGCACAAGAATTTTGGCCCGATGTTCTCGCCGGTGCTGGCCGACGAGGCCAAGGCGTTCTTCAAGGACCGGGTGATGGGCAAGTTCAAGTATCTCGACGGCCAGCTCGCCGGACGCGACTACCTGATGGGCAAGGACTTCACCGTCGCCGACGGCTATCTGTTCACCATGCTGTCGTGGGCGGACCGGATGAAGTTCGACCTTTCCGGCATGCCGAACCTGGTCGCCTACAAGGAGCGCGTCGCCGCACGCCCCAAGGTGCAGGAAGCGCTGACCAAGGAAGGATTGCTGAAGGCGGCGTAAGGCCTCTTCCGACGAACGTGAGAGGGCCGGATCGACGATCCAGCCCCTTGTCGGGGCTTAGCTTGGATGAAGCGTCGCTGATCTGTGATAGTTCGCTTCAAAGGCCACTGCCCTTACATCCGGCGAGATGCGCCCGACGCGCGCCATCTTCGGCCACGACCGCGTCCTCTGGTGCCTTCATGCACCAGCTGAAGTGGGTAAGCGCATCATTGTGCCAGCGTCCATCTCGCCGACGGCACCTGTTAAAGCCGTTTGCTTCCTGAAATTGCGCGACCGCTATCCGCGCATACTTGTCACACCATTGGTCACGGCCCTTTGCTTGCGACGGCGCCGAAAAGCCGCTGAGAGCTATGGCGACGACGACCACACCTGTAAACAAGTACGTGTTCATCCGAGCCTCCATGCCTGCACAGGAACATGCTACTCCCGCGCGCGTGAGGCGCTTGTAAGCTACTTCATATTAGGGATTCTATACCGTTTCGGGCCGACCTGTTGACGCCCGAAAGCTTGCAAAAAAGGCGCCCGGCATTCGGCCGCTTCTTTGGACGCGCTGCAGCGCCGGCATTGTCGATTGCGCCATCGTCGAGATTGCATGACTGCCGAGACGGCACGCAAGGATCGCACCATCCGCTACCGCGGATGCTCTGTAGAAGTACGCACTACGATATTACAGATTTTTAGAAACTGGCCCGTAGGTTCACAGGGGATACGCGCCGGGATGCCACCAGTGCGCGAAGCCAGGCTTTTGGTCGTTCAGTCGTTCATCACACGTTGAGTCGGTCAGTTCGCTGACGCGGTGTCGTTTTTCCGTGGGGCCTTGTCGTGTCTATCGAACGCTTCCTGAAGCAGCGTGCCGTCGATATCGTGATGGAAGGCACTTACATGCTTTCCAACTGGTACGACCCGCAGGGCAAGCTTCGCACCTTCACCTGCCGCGCCACCCGCGTCTCGCCGTTCCGGATGATAGTGGACATGCCAGTGGTCGGCAAGGTCGGCGACAATCTCACGTCCTACTTCCGCGACATCGGCAATTTCGAAGGCACGATCAGCGACACCGGGCGAAGCATCGTCCTGCTCGAACTCGAAATGACGCAGGCGATGCGGGCAAAGCTCGCCGAAAAACTCACCTGGCTGGAAAAGAAGACGAAGGATCCCGCCGGCATCATCGACGCCCGCCATGCACCGCGCTTCGTCCCTAAAGCCTCGCGCACCACGCTGACGCTGGCCGACGGCGCCGTTTACGAATGCCTCGTCATCGACGCGTCGCAGTCGGGCGTCGCCGTGACGGCGGAATTGCAGCCGCCCATCGGAACGCCGCTCGCCATCGGCGCCTGCGTCGGCCGCGTCATCCGCCACACGCCGGACGGCTTCGCCGTCAAGTTCGCCAAGCGGCAGACGCGCGACGAGCTGAACGGATTGATCGTGAACCGGCCGGTGGCTTGAGGCCGTTGAAGCACGCACCACCGTCGTCCCTGCGAACGCAGGGACGACGATAGATTCCAATCCGCGGCTTACGCCGCCGCCTTCTTTGGCGCGAACCTGCCGTAGAAGGTCTCGCCCTTCGCCGCCATGTCCTCCAGCAGCTTTGGCGGCGTGAAGCGCGCGCCGTATTTCGCTTCGAGCTTGTGGCACAGCTCGACGAATTTTCGCGCGCCCATGAAATCGATATATGACAGCGTGCCGCCGGTGAACGGTGCAAAGCCGAAGCCGAGGATCGAGCCGACATCGGCCTCGCGCGGATCGGTGATGACGTGGTCCTCCACCGTGCGCGCGGCCTCCACCGCCTGCACCACCAGGAAGCGCTGCTTCAGCTCCTCGATGTCGAGCGTATCCGGATCGAGCTGCTTCGGCTGCAGCGCCGACAGGCCCGGCCACAGGCTCTTCTGGCCCTTGCCCTTTTCGGGATAGTCGTAAAAGCCCTTGCTGTTCTTGCGGCCGAGGCGGCCCTGCTTCTCGACCAGTTCCACCATCAGCTTCTTCTGGTCGGGGTTGATGGCGTTGGGACCGAGGTCGGCTTCGGTCGCCTTGATGACCTTGAGGCCGAGGTCGAGGGCGACCTCGTCCGACAGCGACAGCGGACCGACCGGCATGCCGGCCATCTTGGCGCAGTTCTCGATCATCGCCGGCGGCACGCCTTCGAGGAACATCTCGTTGCCTTCGGCGATGTAGCGGCCGACGCAGCGATTGGCGTAGAAGCCGCGGGAGTCATTGACGACGATCGGCGTCTTGCCGATGACGCGGACATAGTCGAGCGCCGCGGCGAGCGCGACGTCGCCGGTGTTCTTGCCGAGGATGATTTCGACCAGCATCATCTTCTCGACCGGCGAGAAGAAATGGATTCCGACGAACTTGCCCTGCTCCTTGAAGCTCTCGGCGAGCGAGGTGATCGGCAGCGTCGAGGTATTGGAGGCGAAGATCGCATCCGGCTTGAGGTATTGCTGCGCCTTGGCGAACGTATCCGCCTTGACCTTGCGGTCCTCGAACACGGCTTCGATCACGAGGTCGCAATCTTTCAACGCGGCATAGTCGGCGGTCGGCGCGATCCGCGACAGGATGGCGTCGGCCTCGGCCGGCTTGGCGCGGCCCTTGGCGATCAGGCCGTCGATGACGCCCTTGGCGTGGGCCTTGCCCTTGTCGGCGCTTTCCTGGTCGCGGTCGATCAGGACGACGTCGAGACCGGCTTTCGCCGAGACGTAACCGACGCTGGCGCCCATGAAGCCGGCGCCGATCACGGCGACCTTCTTGATCTTGCTCGGCGGCACGTTTGGCGGACGCCGCGCGCCCTTGTTCAATTCCTGCATCGACAGGAACAGGCTGCGGATCATCGCCGCCGCTTCCTTGGAACGCAGCACTTTTGTGAAGTAGCGCGATTCGACGCGCAGCGCGGCGTCGATCGGCAACTGCAGGCCTTCGTAGACGCAGCTCATGATGGCGCGCGCCGCCGGATAATTGTCGTAGGTCTCGCGACGGTAGATGGCGTTGCCGGCCGGGAACATCATCATGCCGGCCTTCGAGAACACCGGTCCGCCCGGCAGCTTGAAATTCTTCTCGTCCCAAGGCGCGACCGCCTTGCCGCCGCCCTTGATCCAGTCCTTCGCCGCCTTGATGAGGTCGGAAGCCGGCACGACGGCATGGATCAGGTTGAGCTGTTTGGCCTTCTCGACGGTGACCGGATCGCCCTTGAGCAGGATCGTCATCGCGTCCTGCGGCGGCACCAGCCGCGGCACGCGCTGGGTGCCGCCGGCGCCCGGGAACAGGCCGACCTTCACTTCGGGCAGGCCGAGCCGCGTCTTCGGATTCTCGGCGGCGACGCGGTAATGGCAGGACAGCGTCACCTCAAAACCGCCGCCGAGCGCCAGCCCGTTGATCGCGGCCGCCCATGGCTTACCGCAGGTCTCGATGCCGCGCAGCACCAGCGAGAAACGCCGGGCCTGCTCGAACAGCATCTGGTTGGCCGCGACCTCGCCCTTTTCCTTCAGGACTCTTGCGTATTCCTGGTTCATGCCCTCCAGCATCGACAGATCAGCGCCGGCGCAGAAGGCGTCCTTGGCGGACGTGATGACGACGCCCTTCACCGCGGCGTCTTCCGTGGTCTGCTTGAGGATCGCCTCGAGTTCGGAGGTCGAGGTCTCGTCCAGCACGTTCATCGAACGACCCGGAATGTCCCAGGTGACGAGCGCAATGCCGTCGGCGTCGGTTTCGACTTTGAAATTCTTGAAGGCCATGTGTTGCTCCCTCGGTGCCCGCAGCCGGTGTCAGGCGCGGCGGTTGAATTCGGATCTCGTAGGGTGGGCAAAGGCGCGAAGCGACGTGCCCACCATTTCTTGCCGTGCCCGTGATGGTGGGCACGGCGCAAGTGCGCCTTTGCCCACCCTACCGACCTCACACCCGCTCGATGATCGTCGCGGTGCCCATGCCGCCGCCGATGCACAGCGTCACCAGCGCGGTCGACTTGTTGGTCCGCTCCAGCTCATCCAGCACGGTGCCCAAGATCATCGCGCCGGTCGCGCCAAGGGGATGGCCGAGCGCAATCGCGCCGCCGTTGACGTTGATCTTCGAGGGATCGATGTCGAACGCCTGGATGTAGCGCAGCACGACGGAAGCAAAGGCCTCATTGAGCTCGAACAGGTCGATGTCCGACTTCTTCATGCCGGAGCGCTCGAACAGCTTTTCGGTGACGTCGACCGGCCCGGTCAGCATCATCGCCGGCTCCGAGCCGATATTGGCAAACGCGCGGATTTTTGCGCGAGGCTTCAGGCCATGTTTCGTGCCCGCCTCCTTGCTGCCGAGCAGCACCGCACCGGCGCCATCGACGATGCCGGAGGAATTGCCGGCGTGATGGACGTAGTTGACCCGCTCGATTTCCGGATGCGACTGGATCGCCACCGCATCGAACCCGCCCATCTGCGCCATCATGGTGAAGGACGGCTGCAGTTGCGCCAGCGACTGCATTGTCGTGGTCGGACGCATGTGCTCGTCCTTGGCCAGGATCGTCAGGCCATTGACATCCTTGACCGGCACCACCGACTTGGCGAAGCGGCCCTCGTCCCACGCCTTGGCGGCGCGCTGCTGGCTCTGCACCGCATAGGCGTCGACGTCGTCGCGCGAGAAACCATACTTGGTCGCGATCAGGTCGGCCGAGACGCCCTGCGGCATGAAATAGGACGGTACCGCCATCGAGGGGTCCATCGGCCAGGCGCCGCCGGACGCGCCGATGCCGACGCGGCTCATGGATTCGGCGCCGCCGCCGATCACGAGTTCATGCTGGCCGGCCATGATCTGCGCGGCGGCGAAGTTCACGGCATCGAGGCCGGAGGCGCAGAAGCGGCTGATCTGGACGCCTGGCACGGATTCGCCGAGGCCTGCGTTGAGCGCGGCGAAGCGCGCGATGTCGGAGCCCGCCTCGCCGACCGGATCGACTACGCCGAGCACGACGTCGTCGACGACGTCCTCAGTGAGGTTGTTGCGCTCCTTCAGCGCCTGCAGCGGCACGGTCGCCAGCGCCAGCGCGGTGACTTCGTGCAGCGCGCCGTCGGCCTTGCCGCGGCCGCGCGGGGTGCGAACGTGATCGTAGATATATGCCTCAGGCATCGGCTTTCTCCCGTTTCAGTCTCGGCTTCGATCGAGCCGGACGAATTGAAAAACAGTCAGATTAAGCAGCCGTCATTGCGAGGAGCGTAGCCACGAAGCAATCCAGACCTGCGCTTGCCGATAGATGGATTGCTTCGCTTCGCTCGCAATGACGACGTCGGTGGCTACTCAGAACGCTTCCGCCGCCAATTCCATGGTGGTGGCGCAGCCGCTCTGGATGCGCGCGAGATGGACGTGGGTTTCCGGCAGCATCCGCTCCATGAAGAAGCGGCCGGTCACCAGCTTGGTGTTGAGGTAGGGCGTCGCGCCGCCCGAGGCAATCTTGTCCTGCGCGACCTTGGCCATGCGCGCCCACATGAAGCCGAAGGCGACCAGGCCGAACAACTGCATGTAGTCGGTCGCCGCGGCGCCGGCATTGTCCGGCTTGGTCATCGCGTTCTGCATCAGCCAGCCGGTCGCTTGCTGCAGATGGCCGAGCGCGGTCGAGAGCGGCGCGATGAACGGCTTCATCGCCTCGTCGCCGCCATGTTCCTTGGCGAAGGCGCCGACCTCGGCGAAGAACGCCATCGCGGCGCGGCCGCCGTTGCGCGGCAGCTTGCGGCCGACCAGGTCGAGCGCCTGGATGCCGTTGGCGCCTTCGTACAGCATGGCGATGCGGGCATCGCGCACGAACTGCTCCATGCCGTGCTCGGCGATATAGCCGTGGCCGCCATACATCTGCTGCGCCAGCACCGAGTTGGCAAAACCAGTGTCGGTCATCACGCCCTTCATGACCGGCGTCATCAGGCCCATATGGTCGTCGGCCGCCTCGCGGTCCTTCGGATCGGCGGAGCGGTGCGCGACGTCGCTCTTCAGCGCGGTCCACACCACCATGGCGCGCGCCGCCTCGTTGAAGGCGCGGATGGTGAGCAGCACGCGGCGCACGTCCGGATGCACGATGATCGGATCGGCGGGCTTGTCGGCGTCCTTGGCGCCGGTCAGCGCGCGGCCCTGCAGGCGTTCGCGCGCATAAGCCACGGCGTTCTGATAGGCGACCTCGGACTGCGCGAGACCCTGCACGGCGACGCCGAGGCGGGCCTCGTTCATCATCACGAACATGCCCTGCATGCCCTTGTTCTCTTCGCCAATCAGCCAGCCGGTGGCGTTGTCGTAGTTCATCACGCAGGTGGAATTGCCGTGGATGCCCATCTTGTGCTCGATCGAGCCGCAGGTCACGCCGTTGCGCTTGCCCAGCGAGCCGTCGGCATTGACCAGCACTTTTGGCACCACGAACAGCGACACGCCCTTGATGCCGGCGGGCGCGCCTTCGATGCGCGCCAGCACCAGATGGATGATGTTGTCGGCCAGATCGTGCTCGCCGGCCGAAATGAAGATCTTGGTGCCGGATATCTTGTAGCTGCCGTCGGCCTGCTTGACGGCCTTGGTGCGCAACAGGCCGAGATCGGTGCCGCATTGCGGCTCGGTCAGGTTCATGGTCCCGGTCCACTCGCCCGCGATCATCTTCGGCAGATAGGTCTTCTTCTGTTCGTCGTTGCCATGGACCAAGAGCGCCGCGGCCGCGCCCATGGTCAGCCCGCCATACATCGAGAACGCCATGTTGGCCGCGCTCTGGAATTCGGTGACGACCTGGCTCAGCGTCACGGGCAGGCCCTGCCCGCCATATTCGGCCGGCGCGGACAGGCCGAGCCAGCCGCCTTCGGCGACCTGCTTGAACGCTTCCTTGAAGCCCTTCGGCGTCGTCACCGAGCCATCGTCATGCCGCTTGCAGCCTTCGAGATCGCCAACACGATTCAGCGGCTGCAGCACCTGTTCGGACAATTTTGCCGCTTCGCCCAGGATCGCCTCGCGCACATCGGCGGAGGCGTCGGTGAAGCCGGGCAGATTGTCGTAGCGATCGATCTGGAACACGTCGTTGAGCAGGAAGGTGACGTCTTCCACGGGGGCTTTGTAGATCGGCATGGTGTTCTCCCGGCAAGGGCAAAGGGTGGCGAGGCGATCGAAATGAAATTCGTGGGTGGCGTACCGGACATCGAGCTTATCCGGTTCGGCAGATTCCAGCGAGTGAATGGAACGGCAAATATCCCGTCAGCCGATGCGACATAAACGGCGACCGGGACGCAGGCCGCGCCTTACTGTTGCTTGGCGAGTTGCTCTCCCATCAGGCGGTGCAGCAGGTTGATTCCCTTCAGCGGACGCACCATCACCTTGAAGTGCGTGATCTTACCGTCATCGCTGAAGCTGATGATGTCGACGCCGTTGATCTTGATGCCCTCGATCTCATTCTCGAATTCGAGCACCGCGCCGCGGTCGTTACGCCATTCGCCGGTATATTTGAAGCCGGGGCCGCCAAGCACCTTCTCGGCGCTCGCCAGATACTTGAAGGTGATGTCCCGGCCGCGCTGCGGCGTGTGGACGACGGGGCTTTCGAACACCGCATCCGGATGCAGCAATTCCCACAACGCCGCCGCGTCATGGGACTTCATAAAGGCGTACCACTTGTCGAGGCCGCTCATGGTCATCATGTCTCCTCTGGCGGGCGATGACGGGCTGGCTCGGGAAATGGACCTCTCCCAAACTTATGCGCATTGACGCATATGCAACTTTATGCATAATGTCAATCGCTGTTCACCCGGAGACCCGGCGGCATGGCGCTTGGCGACGCGATACTGGCCTGCCTGACCGAACGTCCGATGACGGGCTATGAACTCGCCAAGACCTTCGACAATTCCATCGGCTTCTTCTGGAAGGCCGACCACCAGCAGATTTATCGGGAGCTGAACAAGCTGCGCGACCGCGGCCACATCCAGGGCCGCGAGGTGGTGCAGTCGGGCAAGCCCAACAAGCTGGTGTACACGCTGACGCCCGAGGGACGGGCGGCGCTGCGGCACTGGGCCGCGCGGCCGAGCGTGCCGGCCTCGATCAAGGACGACCTGCTGGTACGGCTTTACGCGCTCGACAGCGTCGACATCGAGCCGTTGCGCACCGACCTGATGGCGCGGCTTGAGCATCACCGCGACCGCTTTGCCCGCTACGAGCGCCTGCTCAACAAGCGCTTCCCCGACGGCACCGCGCCGCCGGCCGACGTCGGCAAGCTGCTCGGGCTGCGCATCGGTCTCGCCCATGAGCGCGCGGTGGCCGAGTGGTGCGAGGAGGCGATCGAGGCGCTGTCGGCGCTCACGCCCGGTGCGGAACGGGGCAACGTGGTTGCGATCGAACAGGGGCGGCGCGGTGATCAGGAAAACAGCGCCTGAAATCAAGCCCATGCCTACTGTGTACGGGGTTGTTTTCGACGTCTTGAATCCGGCCGCCGCAGGGGACGCGACACGCCGGTAACTTTTGCGGTGGCCCGTTCCGTTCCTTAACCCGTTCTTTACCGTAACGCGAAAAAGTCGGCGCTGAGGCAGGCGACCCGCGCCGAAATGAGATTGTCTCCACTCTGGGACGCGCGGGGAGGCTGATGGCGCTGGTGGGGCGCCGAAGCGGAACCGGACGAAAGCATGAATTCGCGCGTATCGTGGAGTATTGACGGCATCGATCCCTCCGTCCGCGAAAGGGCCGAAGCGGCAGCGCGCCGCTCCGGCATGACGCTGAACGACTGGCTCAATTCGACCGTCGGCGAGCCGGCCTCACCCAGCTACGGCGCAGCCTCCGAGCCGCGGCCTGCGGCGGCACGGCAGATGCCCGACGTGTCCGACATTCATCAGCGCCTCGACGCGATCACCCGGCAGATCGAACAGATTTCTCGGCCTGCCGCGCGCGAAACCCGCAGCGAGCCGACGGTGGCCCGCCAGCTCAACGAGGCGATCTCGCGCCTCGACGCGCGGCTGTCGCAGATCTCGAATCCTGCGCCGGCCAGGCAAGCCCATATGCAGGAGAAGCAGCGCCAGTCCGACATGGTCGAGCGCGCCGCCGCCCAGGTCTACCGCCCCTCGCCGCCGCTCAGCCCGGCCTCGATGGATTTTTCGATCGCCGAAATCGTCGCGCGCCAGAACGAACTCGACAGCCCGCCGCGTCAGACACCGCCCCGCCAGTCCGCGCCGGCACCGGCCGGCCCTGACTTTTCGTCGCTCGAACGGCATCTGCTCAAGATCACCAGCCAGATCGAGGCGCTGCAGCGTCCCGACCACATCGAGGAATCGATTGCGGCGTTCCGCAGCGAACTCGCCGAAATCCGCCAGGCCATCACCGAGGCGGTGCCGCGCCGGGAAATCGAATCGCTGGAAAACGAAATCCGCTCCCTGTCGCGTCGCATCGACGAGAACCGCCAGCACGGCAGCGACGGCCCAACCCTGGCGGGGATCGAGCACGCGCTCGGCGAAATCCGCGAGGTGCTGCGCTCGCTGACGCCGGCCGAGCAGCTGACCGGCTATGACGAGGCGATCCGCAATCTCGGCGCCAAGCTCGACCTGATCCTGCGCTCGAACGACGATCCGTCGACCGTGGAGAAACTCGAAAGCGCGATCGCCGCCCTGCGAGGCATTGTCTCCAACGTCGCCTCCAACGACGCGCTGGCCCGCCTCTCCGACGACGTGCACACGCTGTCGGCCAAGGTCGATCAGCTGTCGCGCGCAGACGTCAACAACGACGCCTGGGACAAGCTCGAGCAGCGTCTGGCCGCGCTGACCGCGACGATGGAAGCCAGGCAGCCGCCGGCCGTCGGCGAACATTCCGAACTCCTGGATAACGCGGTGCGCACGCTGTCGGAACGGCTCGACCGCATCCCGGTCGGCCACGACAATGCCTCGGCGCTGGCCCATCTCGAACAGCGGGTGTCCTACCTGCTGGAGCGCCTGGAAGCATCCAGCCACGACCGCTCCGCCCCGCCGGCCATCGATCTCGGACCGGTCGAGGAAGGCCTGCACGACATCCTGCGCTCGCTGGAGCGCCAGCACGCCAGCCTGGTCGCGCTCGCCGATTCCAACAACCGCGCTGCCGCCGAACCTGCCCCGTCGATGGACCCCGGCATCGTCGATCTGGTCAAGCGCGAGCTGTCCGACATCCGCTTCAGCCAGTCGGAAACCGACCGCCGCACCCAGGACTCGCTCGAAACCGTCAACAGCACGCTCGGTCATGTGGTCGATCGTCTGTCCACGATCGAAGGCGATCTGCGCACGGTGCGCACCGCGCCACCCGTCGCTCCCCTGACGTCGTCACCGCCGTCGCCGCCGCCGGTTGAGGAGATGCCGCGTCCGATGACGCCGCTGCAGACCTGGCCGCAGCAGGCGAAACCCGAACTGCCGAACCCGGCGGCGCTGCAGGCCGTCCAGCCAGATCAGTTTGATGCCGCGCCGCGTGATTTTCATGCCGTGGAGCCGGCAGCCCTCGCCGTTCCGCCTGCCCCGCCGCGCGCGATCGGCGAAATCCTGGAACCGCATGCCGCCGCACCGCGTGCGGCGGCCGCTCCGGAATTGCCGCCGGACCACCCGCTGGAGCCGGGCACGCGGCCGCCGGTGCGCATCTCCACGCCGTCGGAACGGATCGCTGCTTCCGAAAGCGCGATCAGCGAGATCGCGGCCGCGCCCAAGGAGCCGGTAAGTTCGTCGAGTTTCATCGCAGCGGCCCGGCGTGCCGCGCAGGCCGCCGCCGCCGCGCCGCCGCCCGAAAAAGCGGGACGTTCGAAGGCGGCGCCATTGGACAAGGGCGACAAGTCCAAGTTCAGCGCCACGATGGACGACAAGACCCCCTCGACCATGTCCTCCAAGATCCGCGCGCTGCTGGTCGGCGCGAGCGTGGCCGTGATCGTGCTCGGCACCTTCAAGATGGCGATGACGCTGCTCGACACCGGCACCGTATTGCAACTGCCGATGATGGAGAAGCCGGGCGAGCCGGCGGCTCCGGCGCGGGCGCCCGCGGACAGCGGCAACCCGGCCATGCCCGCGGCACCCGCCATGCCGGCCGCGCCCGTGCTGCCGGCTCCGTCGCTGATGATGTCGCCAACGCCGGTCGAGAAGCAGTCGAACAATTTGTCCGCGCCGAACACGCTCGATAGCGCGCGGATCGCGGTTCCGCCGCTGCCGGCCCCGCCAGCTGTACAGATGCCGCCAGCCGTGCAAATGGCGCCATCGGCGCCGGCTGCGACCAACGACGTCACCGGCACGATCACGATGCCGACCACCGCCGCCAAGCTGGCCATGGTCGCGGTGCCGCCGGGCGAGCGGCTGCCCGACGCGATCGGCGGACCCGCCCTGCGCGCCGCCGCGCTGAAGGGCGACCCGACCGCGGCTTACGAGATCGGCGTGCGCTTTGCCGAGGGCAATGGCGTTGCCTCCGATCTCGACCAGGCCGCGAAATGGTACGACCGCGCGGCGCAGGCCGGCGTGGTGCCGGCGCTGTTCCGGCTCGGCACCTTCTACGAGAAGGGCCTCAGCGTGAAGAAGGACGTCGATATCGCGCGGCGCTACTACGCCCAGGCGGCCGAACGCGGCAGCGCCAAGGCGATGCATAATCTCGCCGTGCTCGACGCCGATGGCGGCGGCAGGGGCGCCAACTACAAGAGCGCGTCGATCTGGTTCCGCAAGGCCGCCGATCGCGGCATCGCCGACAGCCAGTTCAACCTCGGCATCCTCTATGCCCGCGGCATCGGCGTCGAACAGAACCTCGCCGAATCGTTCAAGTGGTTCAGCCTCGCGGCCGCCCAGGGCGACGCCGATGCCGGCCGCAAGCGCGACGACGTCGCCAAACGCCTCGACCCACAATCGCTGGCGGCGGCGCGGCTCGCGATCCAGACCTTTACCCCGGAGCCGCAGCCTGAGGATGCCGTCAACGTCGCCTCGCCCGCCGGCGGCTGGGATTCGGCCCCCGCACCGGCGCCCGCCAAGCCCGCCACCAAACCGGCAGTGGCCAAGCGCACCGCCGCCATTCACTAAAGATGCTCGCGATGCCGCTGCCGGTTGAGGCAGCCGCATCGCTGCCATATCCTCGGCCAGAAATCCGTATCATGGTGCGACCTGCCCGACGTGCAGGGCAACGGGGGCCGATTGTCGACCGAGGACAGCCAGGAAGAAAAGCGCTTTCGCAAGTCGCCGACCGGCCCTGCGGTCGCAGCGCCGCGCATACCGGCGTCTCAGTCCCCGGTGTCACCGTCGGCACCACCGCGGCACCGACGACCGTATTTCTGGTCGCTTGCCCTCTTCATCCTGCTGGTGTCCGGCGTGGGCATTCGCGCCTACCGCGATTTGTCCCAGCCGGACGCCTGGGATTACTGGAAGGACCAGTACGTCTCGCCAAGCCTGACCTCGCAGGTGATCGACGCGCTGCAGCTCGATGGATCGGGTAAAGGCCGGCGCGCGCTGTTCGTCAGCGGAACGATCGGCCCTGCCGCCGCGACCTGGTTTCGCGGCCAGCTGGACCACGCCAATCTCGTCCCCGGCGACATCGTCCTGCTGGCGTCTCCCGGCGGTGATCTGGCCCAGGCCACGATCATGGGCGAGATTATCCGGCAGCGCCAGCTTGCAACCGCCGTCGGCAGCGCCGACGCCGCAGGCCGTATCAAGCCCGCTTATTGCGCCAGCGCCTGCGTGATGGTGTACGCCGGAGGCAAGACCCGGTTCGGCGTGCCGGGCTCGGCGCTGGGCGTTCACCGCTTTGTCACAAACAGGCCCGTGGAGGACCCCGTCGCGGAGGCGCAACGGATTTCCGGCGCCGTCTTGGGATACATGACCCGGATGGGGGTGTCGTCCTCCATCGTCGAGGCGATGTCGGAAACCCGTGAAATTCGCTGGCTCAGCCTCAAGCAGGCGATGGCGATGAACCTCATCACCGACCCGCTCGGAAAGCCCTGAGCCTCCGCTGCGCTTTCGGATTTTGTAACGCGTTTCGCCGGTCGTGCGCACGCGCGACACAGCCGGCAAAAATTTGCCCTGTCGGGCATTTTTAGTCCCTCACGCTACCGAATTCGGTTATGCAGGGGCCGGGATCCGGCCCTGTGCACGCAAAGCTGCATGCGCGAACCGGCTCCCACTGCCGGCAGATACGACAGAAACCGAGCCTCGGAGCGGCCACCCGGCCGACTCAGCGGCAAAGCTTAAAAAAGCGGACGCGCGTGCAGCTCTACCTCCCGATCGCTGACATCCCGGTCAATGTTTTTCTCATCCTGGCGATGGGCGCGGCGGTGGGGTTCGTGTCCGGCATGTTCGGGATCGGCGGCGGTTTCCTGATGACGCCGCTCTTGATCTTCGTCGGCATCGCACCGGCGGTCGCAGTCGCCTCGGTCGCCAGCCACATCGCCGCCTCTTCATTCTCCGGAGCGCTGTCCTATTGGCGGCGGCGTGCCATCGATCCGCTGCTGGCGGCAGTGCTGTTGACCGGGGGCAGTATGGGCACGGCGCTGGGGGTATGGACCTTCACGCTGCTACGATCGCTGGGACAGCTCGATCTCATGATCGCGACGTCCTACGTGATCCTGCTGACGACGGTCGGCGGCCTGATGTTCTGGGAAGGCCTGCGCGCCCTGCTGCGCACCCGCCACGGCGGCCCGGCCACCGTGCGACGGCCCGGCAGCCATGGGTGGATCCACGGCCTGCCGCTGAAAATGCGCTTCAAGCGCTCGAAGATCTATCTGTCCGTGATCCCGGTCGTGGCGATCGGCCTGATCATCGGCTTCATCGGCGCCGTGATGGGCATCGGCGGCGGCTTCATCCTGGTGCCGCTGCTGATCTACGTGCTGCGGGTGCCGACCTCGACGGTGATCGGCACCTCGATGGTGCTGACGCTGGTCACAATGGTATTCGCGACCATGCTGCACGCCATTACCAACCATCTGGTCGATGCCGTGCTGGCGCTGATCCTGATGATCGGCGGCGTCACCGGCGCGCAGTTTGGCGCACGCGCCGGCCAGAAGATCCGCGGCGAGCATTTGCGGCTTCTGCTCGGCCTGCTGGTACTCGCCGTCGGCGTCCGCTTTGCGGTCGAACTGGTACTGCGGCCCGAGGACCTCTTCACCATCCGCCAGACCGAGGTGGCCGGATGAGCGCGCGCATCATCCTCTCGCTCGGATGGCTTGCGCTCGGCGCCGCACTGGCGGCTTCGCCCGCGCAGGCCGAAAAACTGATCGTGTCAGTGTCGAACCACCGCGTCACCGTGACGCCGAATTACTCGGGCGAGGAACTGGTGCTGTTCGGTTCGGTAGAGAAGGACGCCAATACGCCGGCCAACCGCACCTACGACCTCGTGGTTACCGTCGCCGGCCCGCGCGCCGACATGGTGACGCGCCGCAAGGAGCGCAAGTTCGGGATCTGGATCAACACGGACTCCCGGGAATTCCTGAAAGTACCGACCTACCTGGCGCTGTTCTCCAACCGGCCGTTCGACGCCATCGCCTCCGCGGAGGTGCAGCGGCGGCAGCAACTCGGGTTGAACAACGTGCTGTTGACCCAGCGCGTCAGCGGCGACTACGCCGACGTGGTGCCCGACGACGCGTTCCGCAGCGCCTTCGTGCGGCTGCGCAAGCAGCACGGCCTCTATCGCGAGGAGACCTCGGCGGTGACGTTCCTGACGCCGACGCTGTTCCGCACCAGCATTCCCCTGCCCGCCGAAGTGCCGATCGGCCTTTACAACGTCGAGATCAAGCTGTTCGCCGACGGCGCGCTGGTGACCAAGACCGACACCGCGTTCGAGATCGTCAAGGTCGGCTTCGAACAGTTCGTCGCCACCACAGCGCAGCAGCACGGCTTCGTCTACGGACTGATCACCGCCGCCATGGCGCTGATGACGGGGTGGATGGCTTCGATCGTGTTCAAGAAGGATTGAGCGGCTCAGTTGCCCGGACGAAACACCGGCAATTCGACGCGCACGCGCGTGCCGCCGCCCGGCGCCGCCATCAGAGCGATGGTGCCGTCATGCGCCTCCACCAGGCTGCGCACGACGGCAAGGCCAAGCCCTGCGCCGCCCGTCGCACGGTTACGCGAGGTCTCGAGGCGGTTGAACGGTTCCAGCATCGCCTGACGCTGGTCCGCCGGAATCCCCAGTCCCTCGTCATCGACGGTCAGGACGATGGCGGGATTCTTCAGTTGCAGCCGCAGGCTGGCCATGTGGCCGTATTTGATCGCGTTGTCCACGATGTTGGCGACGATGCGACGCAGCGCGAGCCGGTCGCCGAGCACGATGACGTCGCGCGTCGCGTCATCCGCCGACAATTCGACGCGCCCACCCTGCCTGCGGCGGTCGTCGGCCTCGGTGCGCACCAGCGCCGCGAAATCCACCATTTCCTGGGAAAGCTGCCCGGCGCCGACGCGGCTCGACAGCAGCGCGTCGTCGAGCAGGCGGATCATGTCGTCGATATCGGCGACCGCGCGCTGCTGTTCGGTCGCGTCGGGAATTTTCTCGACGCGCAGCCTGAGGCGGGTCGCAAACGTCCTGACATCGTGCGCAATCCCGCCGACCAACGTCATGCGCGACCGCATCATCTCGCTCAGCCGCGCCTGCAGGCGGTTGAACGCGGCGATGACGGCGCGAATCTCCGGCGCGCTGCGGCGCGCTTCCGGCAGCGGCGGCGGATCGGCCGACAGGTCGACCCTATCGACGGCGGCGGCGAGCTGCGCCAGCGGCCTGGTTTCACGCTGCATGACCAGCAAAGCCAGTAGCGCGACGATGGTGCCGAACAATCCGGCGCCAAGGCCGACCGGCAGGCCGAACGGCGTCACCGGCAGTCGGGTGCTGGCGTCGACCACCAGCGTTTCCCCGCTGCGCAGACCGATCCTGAACTCGACCGCGTTCGACATCGCGCGCGCAATTCGCGGAAACCAGCGATCGTGGGTTGCGGCCGTGGACGGCAAGACCGTCACCTCGCGCCCGGGAAGCGCGGCGGAATAGATCTCGTCGAGCCAGGCTTGCCGAGGCCGCGCGATGCGCGGCGGCAGAACGCCAGGAGCACCGGCCGCCTCGACGCGGACCGCGAATTGCGGCGACGAGACCGCTGCAAGCAGCGTGCGACGCATCGCCGGATCGGACCGCTCGATCATTTCCGCAATGGCCGCCAGCCGGGCTGGCGACGGCCGCGCCGATTCATTTTCCCGAACCGATTTCCGGTAGTACACCGCGATGACGATGAGGCTGATCGCCGAAAATGCCACGATCACGATCAGCGCGAGACGCGTGGCCAGCGTCACGCGCAGCATCACGACACCTGTTTCACGGATGGCGTGAACAGGTAGCCGCCGTTGCGCACGGTGGTGATCAACCCCGATCCCGGGCTCGCGGCATCCAGCTTCTTGCGCAGCCGCGAGATCAGCATGTCGACGGTACGGTCGAACGGTTCGGCCGAACGCCCGCGGGTCCAGTCGAGGATCTGGTCGCGCGTCAGCACGCGGCGCGGCCGCTGCACGAAGCAACCGAGCAAATCGAACTCCGCGCTGGTGAGCTGCAACGGCTCCTGGCTGACATCGCCGAACTCGATACTGCGCGCATCGAGATCGATCACGAACTTGTCGAACGCGTAGCGCCGTACCGCCAGTTTGGCCGGCGCCGCCTTTGCGCGACGAAGGATTGCGCGGATCCGCGCCAGCAACTCACGCGGCGCGAACGGCTTTGTCAGATAGTCGTCGGCGCCCATCTCCAGGCCGACCACGCGATCGATCTCGTCGCTCTTTGCCGTCAGCATCAGGATCGGGATGTTGTCGTCGGCGCGCAGCCGCCGGCAGATCGACAGCCCGTCCTCGCCCGGCAGCATGAGATCGAGCACCACGAGATCCGGGCGAAGCCGCTGCAACACCGCGTCCATCGCCTTGCCGGTGTCGGCGCATTCGACCTCAAATCCCTCCAGCTGCAGAAAATCGGCCAGCAGGCGGCGGATTTCGGGATCGTCTTCCACGATCAAAAGAGAAGCGAGGGGCGCGGTCATGGCCTTATTGTGGCCATGGTCACGCGACGCGCAAGGCCGGAGGCGGTGTTGTTACACACTGTTACCTTCGGTCGACAAAACAATATCAACGGTTTCTTTACGGCGATATCCGGCTGACACGGCCCCCTCAGTCTCCTCGCACGGCTACCGCAACGGCAGCCATCATCCCACGAGGAGATTTGACCATGAAGAAACTCATCGCGATGTCCACGCTGGCCGGCGCTCTTTCGATCGCTGCCGTCGCCGACGCCAGCGCCTGGACCCGCTCCGCGACCTCGACCGGCCCGCGCGGAACGTCGAGCGTTCAGGCCTCGGGCGGCTGCGCCAACGGTTCCTGCACCCGCTCCGTGACCCGCACCGGCCCGTACGGCAACACCTACACCCGTCAGGGCACGGTTACCCGGTACTGACGGGTACCGCGATCGCCCGGGCCCGACACCCCGGGCGATCGCATCTCTCCACATGCCATCCCGTCGCTTTCAGGAGACTACGATGCCCAGGTTTTCCTTACCTTCGATACCGGCTCTCACGGTGGCCGGTTCGGCTCTTGTATCGGCCGCGTTCGTCACGGCTTGTTCTGCGCAGGCGCAAGTGCCGTTCCACATGCGCAGCGAAGCCATGACGCTGATGCAGATTTGCCGCGCCGATTACGACCGCCTGTGTGCGGGCGTGCAGCCCGGCGGCGGCCGGGTCCTCGCCTGCCTTCACGAGCACGCGCACCAGGTCAGCGCCGCCTGCGGCCAGGCCCTGCCGCGCGCCGACGCGCTCAAGAACAGCGCGACCGCCGCCGGCGTGATGCCGAAATAGCAGGAGAGATCGACATGGAGTCGCTGTTCCCGAGCCCCTACTTTCGCGGCCTGATCCTGGTGACGGCGCTCGGCTTCATGGCGCTGGAATATGCGCTCGGCCGCCTCACGCATCGCGAAACGCATGACTGGCGCGAAAGCGCCGCGACGCTCGGCGTCGCGGTCGTGCAGAATCTGGTCCGCCTTGTCGAAGCCGGAATCGTCGCGATCCCGTTCGCGTTCGTCTACCAGCACCGCCTGTTCGACTTCTCCGCGACCAGCGCGACCGCCATGCTCGGATTGTTTCTGGGCAGCGAGTTTCTCTACTACTGGCAGCACCGCGCCTCGCACCGGATCCGCTGGATGTGGGCGACGCACCGCGTCCATCATTCGCCGACCAAATTCAACCTGACGGCGGCGATCCGGCTCGGCTGGACCGGCAACATCTCCGGCAATTTTCTGTTCTTCCTGCCGCTGGTCTGGATCGGATTCCATCCGTTCGCCGTCATCGCGATGCTCGGCATCAACCTCACCTACCAGTTCTTCGTCCATACCGAACTGGCGCCGCGGCTCGGGCCGCTCGAATACGTCCTCAACACCCCGGCGCACCATCGCGTGCATCATGCGTCCAACGAGAAGTGCCTCGACAAGAATTTCGGCGGCATCCTGATCGTGTTCGATCGGCTGTTCGGCACATTTGCCGAAGCGCCGGCCGACGAGCCGCTGCGTTACGGACTGGTCGGCGGCAAGCGGTCCTTCAACCCGGTGCGGATCGCGCTCGGCGAGTGGGCCGCGATGTTCCGCGACGTGCGGCAGGCGGCAGGCGCACGGGCAAAATTTCGTGCCATGTTCGGACCGCCGGGCATCTGAGCCGCGCGCTCATTTGCCGACGAAAAAGCCGATCCCCATCGCCACGACGCTGAGCAGCATCGCCAGCGTCGACAGCCAGCCCAGCCAATAGAGCGGGCCGCCGATGACGAAGCGGCCCATCACGTCCTTGCGCCGCGCCATGAACATCAGGAGGACCATCACCGGTACGGCGAGCACGCCATTGATGACCGCGCTCCAGTACAGCGCCGAAATCGGATTGATCGGCGTGAAATTGAGCACAATGCCGATACCCGCCGACAGCGCCAGCACGCCATAGAAGGCGGCAGCCTCGCGCGGCTTGCGCGCCAGCCCGACCGGCCACCGCCGGCCCTCGCCGACGGCGTAGGCCGTGGCGCCGGCAAGCACCGGAATGGCCAGCAAGCCGGTGCCGACGATGCCAAGCGCGAAAATCACTTCCGCGAATACTCCGGCGATCGGGCGCAGCGCTTCGGCCGCTTCCGCCGAGGTTTGGATATCGGTTTTCCCGGCGGCATGCAGCGTCGCCGCCGCGGTGACGATGATGGACAGCGCGATCAGGTTGGAGAAGGCCATGCCGATGACGGTGTCGGCGCGGATGCGGTGAAACTCCTTCTGCGCGCCATAATGCTTTTCGATCAGGGGCCGCTTGGTGGCATCGACGCGCTGGTCCTCGGCCTCCTGCGAGGCCTGCCAGAAGAACAGATAGGGCGAGATGGTGGTGCCGAGAATGGCGACGATGGTGGTGAAGTAGTCGGCGTTCCAGCTCAGGCGCGGAATGAAGACACCGGCGAGCGCCTCGCCCCAGGATACTTTGGCGAAGGCCAGCGCGGCGACATAGGCGAACAGGCTCAGCGTCAGCCATTTCAGCACCGAGACGTAGCGCTTGTAATCAAGAAAGATCTGCGCCGCGATCGAGACGACCCCGAAGAAAAGCACGTAGACGATGCTGTGGCCGCCGATCAGTAGCCTGGTGGCATCGGCCATCGCGCCGAGATCGGCGCCGATGTTGATGGTGTTGGCGACGAACAGCAGCACAACGACCACGTTGAGCAGCCATGGCGAGTAGTGCCGGCAGACATTGCCGGAGATCCCATGGCCGGTGACACGGCCGACCCGCGCGGAGATTTCCTGGATCGCCGCCATCAGCGGAAACGTCAGCAGCATGGTCCAGCCGATGCCGTAGCCGAGTTGCGCGCCGGCCTGGCTGTAGGTGCCGATGCCGGACGGGTCGTCGTCGGATGCGCCGGTGATCAGGCCGGGACCGAGCGCCTTCAGCGCCTCGCGGAGGCGGAACGGCTCCGCCCTTGCGGGGGAATGACCGGTCGCCCTGGCAGCAATGGCCGCCGGATGCTTGATATCCTTCGAAGGTTGCTTGCGATCCGCCATGTGCCTGGTCCAACCGCAGCGATAACAGCATCGACCGGCTCAGGTTCCTGACCGGGAACCGTCTCGGCGCTCCGAAAAGGCAGCGTATCGATCAGTAGCACCGCGACGCCGCGATGGCATGCACACGGTTGTCGCCGAGCACGTGCGCCACGAACGTGGACGCGCCGAAGATTTTCGCGAAAGCGGTATCGCGGACGCTCAGGCCGCCGGTGTAGGCGCCGAACGCCGGCATCACCGCGCGCTCTCCATCGGAGACAAAACACCGCCGCTCCATCGAGCGTCCCCTTGCCGCGACGCGGGCCTTGGGATGCAGATGTCCGGCGATCTCGCCGGCGGCACCGGTCGGCTCATGGCGAAACACGATCGGGCCGATCGCGACTTCGTTCGCCACCGTCCCCCCGAGATCGGGCGGCAACGCCGGATCGTGGTTGCCGGAAATCCAGATCCAATCGCGCCGTACCTGCATGGCGGCGAGCATTTCCCGGTTCGTCGTAGACAGCCTCTCATGGGCGCTGCGGTCATGAAAGCTGTCGCCGAGCGCGATGACCACACGTGGATCGTGCCGCGCAATGATCGCAGTGAGCCGGCTCAGCGTCGCGAGCGTGTCGTAGGGCGGCAACAGGACGCCGCGCATGGCATAGCTCGATCCCTTTTCCAGATGCAGGTCAGAAACGATCAGCAGCCGCTGCTCCGGCCAGAACAGCGCGCCGGACACGTCCGCGAGCATGTGGACGCCGGCAATGTCGAAAGCAGTCCGAGCGGCCACCGAAAGCACGACATTTTCCGTCATGGCCGACGCCTAGCCGTCCGAAGGACGGCGTCGCTTCCGCTCGCCTATCCCCGGCCATGACGATATTGGAGAAGTTGAGCCCAACAAATTCATCCCTTACGACATCGCTTCCCTGACGAGTTCGTCGGCGGCTTCCGCCAGCAACTCGTCCGCCGCTTCGCCATAAACTGACTCGCGGCCGATTTCCAGCATCACGGGGACGGCCAACGGAGAGACGTGTTCGAGTTCCCGGTGGATGATTCGGCCCTGGATTCGCGACAGCATATCACCCAATCGCTTGAGATCGAGCAGTCCGGCGGCGGCATCGGCGCGGGCCGCGCGCAGCAGTACGTGGTCGGCCTGGTGCTTGCGCAGCACGTCGTACACGAGATCGGTCGAGAACAGCACCTGGCGGCGGCTTTTCTCCTCGCCGGTGAAACGGCGCGGGATCAGCCCCGAGATCAGCGCACAATTGCGAAACGTGCGTTTCATCAGCGCGGATTCGGCAAGCCAAGCTTCGAGATCGTCGCCGAGCATATCGGGGGAGAACAGCGCGGCGAGATCGACCTTGCCGTGCCGGGTCATGTGGGAGATATCGCCGACGCCCCAGATTGCCAGCGCATATTCGTTGGCGACGAAACCGAGCGGGCGGGCGCGGGCGCGCTCCAGCCGGCGCGTCAATAGCATGCCGAGGGTCTGGTGCGCGAGCCGACCCTCGAATGGATAGCATACCATGTAATGCCGGCCGCCGCGCGGAAAGGTTTCGATCAGCAGTTCGCGCACCGCGGGCACGCGGGAAAAATCCCGCTGCAGCGACAGCCAGTCGCGCACCTGCTCGGGCAACGCATTCCATTGCCGCCGGTCGTCCAGCAGCTTGCGGACGCGCTCGGCGAGATAGGTGGAAAGCGGAAACTTGCCGCCCATGTAGGACGGCACCTTGGCGTCCTTGTCATTGGCGCGCGAGACGTAGACCTGGTCCTCGGCCAGCGCCTCGTAGCGCACGATCTCGCCGCCGAACACGAAGGTGTCGCCGGCTACCAGGCCCTCGATGAAGTATTCCTCGATTTCGCCGAGCATGCGGCCGCCGCGGGCGATCGCGCCCGTGAAACCCGTCCCGCCGCCGCGGCCGCGCACCAGCTTTACTTTCAGCATCGCCTCTTCGACGATGGTGCCGACGTTCATCCGATAGCTCTGCCGCACCCTTGGATTGGCGACGCGCCAGCGGCCCTGCTTGTCCTGCTTGATGCGGGCGAAGCGCTCGTAGGTTTTCAGCGCGTAACCGCCGGTGGCGACGAAATCGACCACGTCGTCGAAATCGGTTCGCGTCAGCGACGCATAGGGTGCCGACGTCCTGACCTCCGCATAGAGTTCGTCGGACAGAAACGGCTCGCCGCAGGCACAGCCAAGAACGTGCTGGGCCAGCACGTCGAGCCCGCCGGTGCGCAGCGGCGGCGTGTCCTGTGCATTTTCGGCGATCGCGTCGATCGCCACCCGGCACTCCAGCACCTCAAAACGGTTGGCGGGAATCAGCACGGCGCGCGAAGGTTCGTCGAGGCGATGGTTGGCGCGGCCGATCCTCTGCATCAGGCGCGAAGATCCTTTGGGCGCGCCGACATTGATGACGAGATCGATATCGCCCCAGTCGATGCCGAGGTCGAGCGAGGAGGTGCAGACCACGCCGCGCAGCTTGCCGGCCGCCATCGCGTCCTCGACCTTGCGGCGCTGGGCGACGTCGAGCGAGCCGTGATGCAGCGCGATCGCAAGGCCGTCGTCGTTCATGCGCCAAAAATCCTGGAACAGCATTTCGGCCTGGCTGCGGGTGTTGACGAAGATCAGCGTGGTCTTGTTGCGCTTGATCAGGTCGTACATTTCGCCGAGCGCATGGCGCGCGGTGTGGCCGGCCCATGGCAGCCGCTCTTTGGTGTCGAGCATCTCGACGACGGGCGCGGCCGCGCCGCCAGCCACGACGATATCGGCCGCGACCTCTTCGCCGTCGCGCTGCGGCACCAGAAATCGCGCCAGCGATTCCGGCTCGGCGACCGTCGCCGACAGCCCGATCGCGCGCATCTGCGGCGCCAGCCGCCACAGCCGCGCCAGTCCGAGCGAGAGCAGATCGCCCCGCTTCGACGTCACCAGTGCGTGCAGCTCGTCGAGCACGATGCGCCTGAGCGAGGCAAACAGGAACGGCGCGTCGTCCGACGACAGCAACAGCGCCAGTTGTTCCGGCGTGGTCAGCATGATGTCCGGCGGATAGCGCCGCTGCCGCTGCCGCCGCGATGCGGGCGTATCGCCAGTGCGGGTCTCGACCTTGATCGGCAGGCCGATCTCGGCGATCGGCGCTTCCAGATTGCGCGCGATGTCGACGGCGAGCGCTTTCAGCGGCGAGATGTACAGGGTATGGAGGCCGCCGGTGCGCTTGACGCTGCGGCCGGTCGAGACGAGGTTGCCGCTTGCGCGGTTCGCTCCCTTCCCCCTTGCGGGGGAGGGAGAAGAAGCTGCCGTCGGAACCGCCGAAAGTTCGACCAATGTCGGCAGGAAGCCAGCCAGCGTCTTGCCGGCGCCGGTCGGCGCGATCAGCAGCGCGGAACGTTCCTCTCGGGCCTTGTCCAGCAGCGCCAATTGATGCGCTCGCGGCGTCCAGCCGCGCGCGGAAAACCACTCGCGAAACCGGCGCGGCAGCAGGTCGGCCGCTTCCGGCGGCGTGGCGGAGAACAGATCGAGCGTCGACACGCCCAAGAGGTAGGTGGTTGGAGCGGTTTCGTCGAGGGCTACTAAACCTCTCCCCGTGAAGAACGGGGAGAGGGAGAGAGGTCCCTACTCCGTGACAGGCTTGTCGGAAATATCCCAGTCCTTGCCGTTGAACTCGGAGATGTAGAGCGTCTTCATCGGCGTGTAGTCGTCGGGCGTATAGCTGAAATTGACGCCGTCGAGGAAATAGGGCGAGTGGAATCCGGTCAGCGTCGTCGCGTGCTTGAGCACGTTGGCGCGGGTCAGTTCGTCGCCGCAGCGGCGCAGGATCTCCGCCATCGACACCACCTGGCCATAGCCGGCAAACGCAATGGTGTTGTCGGGATCGACATTGGGCAGGTATTTCTTGCGCAGTTCCTCGAACGCGATGACGTCAGGATCTTTCTCGAAGCGCGGCACGCCGACTTCCTTGGCGTAACGGATCGCGACGATGCCGGTGCAGTTCTCCAGCCCGGAGGCGCTGAGGATCGAGCGCCCGGTCGATCCCGCGGACAGCAGGTGCAGCGGCTTCCAGCCGAGCTCCGCCACCTTGCGGATCGACTGCGACGACGCCTTGCCGGTCGAGATGTTGTAGAACACGTCGGCGCCCGACTTGGACAGGTTGATGAGCTGGGAGTCGACCGTGGGTTCGGTCAGGTCGTAGCTCTGCTCCATGATCACCTTGGCGGTGCCGCCGGCATCGGCCAGCACCTTCTTGAACGGGCCGAGGAAGTCGCGCCCGAAATCGTCGTTCTGGTACAGAATGCCGACCTTCGCGTTCGGCTTCACGCCGACGACGTGCTTGGCGAGGATGCGCGCTTCGGTCGGATAGAGCGGCAGGCCCGCCATGGTCCATTTGAAATTTTTCGGGTCGTTCCATTTCGACGCACCGGTGTTGAGCAGCAGCTGCGGCACGCCTTTCGAATTGAGGTATTTGTGCACGGCGGTCTGCGGCGCGGTGCCGAGCGAGCCGTACAGCGCCAGCACTTCCTCCTGCTCGACCAGCCGCCGTGTCGCCTCGACGCATTTCGGCGCGCTGTAGGCGTCGTCCATCGAGAAGAACTTGACCTTGCGTCCGTTGATGCCGCCCTTTTCGTTGATCATCTGGAAATAGGCTTCGCCGACGCGGCCGAGCACGCCGTAGAGCGAGCCGGGACCGGAATGCGGAACCGTCTGTCCGAGCTTGATTTCGGTGTCGCTGGCGCCCGGGTCGTATTTTTTGGTCTGCGCCCGGACGTACGGCGCGGGCAATGCGGATGCGAGGGCCACGCCAAGCGCGGTGGCGCCGAACTCGCGCCGGGTGATCTTGCTCTTCATTGCTGTTCCTCCTGTGTTTGGGCGCCTTGATCAGGCATTCCAGCGCCGCTGGCAATAGCTGACATGCCGCACGCAAGGCGCCATTCGGCGGATGCGTAGCGTCTAGACTCAAGTTCTCGCGGCGACCACGACGAGGCCCGGCACCGGCGCGTTATCCTCGTTCCGCGCCGAGCGATCTTCCAGCAGCGCCAATTTGAGTCCGGCGGCCTCGACTGCGGCGCGGACGTAAGCGGCGGCGTGGGCGTAGCGCAGGCCGTGGCCGATCACGACGCCCTCGCCGTCATGGGTTTCGGTAGTGAAGGCGAACAGCCCGCCGGCGGTCAACACGCGGGCGGCCTCTGCGACGAGAGGCGCGGGTTCCGCCACATACACCATCGCATCGGCAGCCAGAATGAGGTCGGCACTGCCATCCGGCTGCGCCCGCAGGCCCTGCAGCATGTCGGCGACATCGAGCTCGGCATAGAGGCCGGTGGCCCGCGCCCGCTCGATCATGCGCGGCGACAGATCGATGCCGATGAAACGGTCGACCTCCCTCGCAAATGCCGACGCCGCCAGCCCGGTGCCGCAGCCGAGATCGATGGCGCGTCTGAAGAACGCCGGCTTGCGCACCGCCGCACGGACCGACAGCACCGCGCGGAACAACAACTCCGGGCCGCGATAGCCGAGGTCGTCGACCAGCGAGGATTCAAAGCGCGGCGCGTATTGATCGAACAGGGTCTGCACATAGGCCTGCGACATCCCGGCCAGCGGCGCCGCGCCGAGCCGCATCAGCCGCAAGCCGGCCCCATGGCGATCGCCGGGATCGCAGGCCTGCGCCCTTTCGAACGCCGCGATGGCCGCCTCGCGCTCGCCGAGTTCTTCGCGGATGCCGCCGAGCGTGAACCAGGCGGAGGCGAAGTCCGGCGCCAGCTCGATCGCCTGTAGCAACAGGTCGGCGGCGGCCGGCAGGTCGCCCTTCAATTGCAGGTCGCGGGCGAATTCGAAGCGGCGGTCGGCCATCAGATCGCCGGAGGAGAGAAACAGGCGGGCGGGCATGCTGGAACCAGTTGCGCCGGGGTCAGCCCGGCCGTCCATCAAAAGCGGAGAATTCTCAGGAGATGGATGCGCGGGTCAAGCCCCGCAGCGACGACTAAACATCGCAGCGCGACGACCTATATGGAAGCCATGCGCCCGCAAGACATCCTGATGCCCGTCCCCGCCGGCCTGTGCTGCAAGCCCGGCGGCTTCCATATCGATCCGGTGCGCCCGGTGGAGCGCGCCGTGATCACGCATGGCCATTCCGATCACGCCCGGCCCGGCCATGGCGCCGTGCTCGCCACCCAGGAAACGCTCGACATGATGCGGCTGCGCTATGGCGACAATTTTGCGCGCAGCACGCAGGCCATTCGGTATGGCGAGGAAGTCACACTCGGCGATGTCAGGATCAAGTTTTATCCCGCAGGCCACGTACTGGGCTCGGCGCAGGTCGCGGTGAGCTGCAAGGACATCTGCATCGTCGCATCCGGCGACTACAAGGACGCCGAGGACCCGACCTGCACGCCGTTCGAGGTGGTGCCCTGCGATGTCTTTATCACCGAGGCCACGTTCGGCCTGCCGGTGTTCCGCCATGGCGATGCGGCCGACGAGGTGAAGAAACTGCTGGCGTCGGTCGCGCTGTTTCCGGAGCGCGCGCATCTGGTCGGCGCCTATTCGCTCGGCAAGGCGCAGCGCGTCATCGCGCTGCTGCGCGCGGCCGGCCATGACGCGCCGATCTATCTGCACGGCGCGATGGAAAAGATCACGTATTACTATGAAAGCCGCGGCATCGCGCTCGGCGAGCTGCGCCCGGTCAAGGGCGTGAAGAAGGCCGACCTCGCCGGCACCATCACGCTGGCGCCGCCGTCGGCCACCTCGGACCTATGGACGCGGCGCTTCCCCGATCCGGTCACGGCATTCGCCTCGGGCTGGATGCGGGTGCGGGCGCGCGCCCGCCAGCGCGGCGTCGAACTGCCGCTGGTGATCTCCGACCATGCCGACTGGGACGGGCTGACCGCGACTATCGCCGCCACCGGCGCCGACGAGGTGTGGGTCACGCACGGCCAGGAAGACGCGCTGGTGCACTGGTGCCAGTCGCGCGGGCTCGCCGCGCGACCGCTGGATCTCGTCGGCTATGGCGACGAGGAAGAGCACGAGCCGGCTGCGGCCGACGAGGCCGAGGCATGAACCGCTTTGCCGAACTGCTCGACCGCCTCGCCTACGAGCCCGGCCGCAACAACAAGCTGCGGCTGCTGACGGCGTATCTGCGCGACACGCCCGATCCGGACAGAGGTTATGCGCTGGCGGCGCTGACCGGGGCGCTGTCGTTCAAACATGCGAAGGCGGGGCTGATCCGCGACCTGATCACAAATCGCACCGATCCGGTGTTGTTCGGGCTGTCGTATGATTACGTCGGCGATCTGTCGGAGACGGTCGCGCTGATGTGGCCGAAGCGGGTGGACGGTCGCGAGGAATCTCTGCTGGGCCACCCCTCTCCCCCGCCCTCCCCCGCAAGGGGGGAGGGAGCGCAGTTGGGGGCTGCGCTGGCACCACGAACTTACTCTAAGGCCACAACCACCACTCTCTCCGTTCCCTCTCCCCTTGCGGGAGAGGGCCAGGGAGAGGGGTACCACACGGGTGGTACCAGCGTTGACCCCCGTCACAACAACCCGCCTCCCCCGACGCTTTCCGACGTCGTCACCACGCTGCGGACCCTCGGCAAGACCGAACTGCCAAGGCAGCTCGCGCGCTGGCTCGACGAGCTGGACGAGACCGGCCGCTGGGCGCTGTTGAAACTCGTCACCGGCGCGATGCGGATCGGGATTTCGGCGCGGCTGGCCAAGACGGCTGCCGCCGCGCT
Organism: uncultured Bradyrhizobium sp.; assembly: GCA_964609175.1. Classification (GTDB taxonomy): domain Bacteria; phylum Pseudomonadota; class Alphaproteobacteria; order Rhizobiales; family Xanthobacteraceae; genus Bradyrhizobium. The sequence continues at coordinate 54,199 of CAZSRR010000026.1, read as the reverse complement.
TGGCGACAAGGATCCGCACGACATCGAACTGATCTGGCCGGGATTGTCGCCGCCCTACCCCGACCTGTTCGCCTGGCTGGAAGGCCGCGGCGACAAGCCGGTCAACCGCGATCCCGCGCCATTCCGCCCGGTGATGCTGGCGCATGCGATCGAGGATACGGATTTCGCCAATCTCGATCCGGCCGACTACATCGCGGAATGGAAATGGGACGGCATTCGCGTGCAGGCGGTCTCCGGTCGCGACGAGCGCGGGCAGATGCAGGCGCGGCTCTATTCGCGCACCGGCGAGGACATCACCAGGAGTTTCCCCGATCTCGTGACGTCGCTGCGCCTGCCGGGCGCCATCGACGGCGAATTGCTGGTGCTGCGCGAGGGCCGCGTGCAGACGTTCAACGTGCTGCAGCAGCGGCTGAACCGGAAAGTGGTCTCGCCAAAGCTAATCAAGGAATTTCCGATCCATCTGCGCGCCTACGACCTGCTCGGCGACGACGAGAACGATTTGCGCGAACTGCCGTTTGAAGAACGCCGCGCGCACCTCGAGAAATTCGTCCGTAAGCTGGATGACCCGCGTATCGACCTGTCGCCGACGGTCGCCTTCGACAGTTGGGAGGCGCTGATGGCGGCGCGGGCCGATCCCGCGAGCGGAGGCGCGGGCGAGGATGCCGAAGCCGTCGAAGGCGTGATGCTGAAGCGGCGCGACGCGCCCTACCTGCCGGGGCGGCCCAAGGGCCAGTGGTGGAAATGGAAGCGCGATCCGCACATCATCGACGCCGTGCTGATGTACGCGCAGCGCGGCCACGGCAAGCGCTCGTCCTATTACTCCGACTATACCTTCGGCGTCTGGACCTCGGGCGAGGATGGCGAGCAACTGGTGCCGGTCGGAAAAGCCTATTTCGGCTTCACCGACGAGGAGCTGCTGCAGATCGACCGTTTCGTCCGCCGCAACACGACCGAAAAATTCGGGCCCGTACGCCATGTCGTGCATGAGCCGGAGCAGGGCCTGGTGCTGGAAGTCGCCTTCGAGGGGCTGCAGCGCTCGCCGCGGCACAAATCCGGCGTGGCGATGCGGTTTCCCCGCATCAGCCGGCTGCGCTGGGACAAACCGCCGCGCGAGGCCGACCGGCTGGAGACGCTGGAGCGGATGCTCAAGAACGTGACAGCGAATTAACGTCCCGCCAGCGCATGGCAGCCATTGACGGCGAGAGGCGGGTTCCCCATGTGCCACGCCGTGCCGTATAGTGGGCAATGACTCGCGAGGAGAGACCGATGCCGAACGACATCAGAGACCTGCCGGCCGGCAATGACGGCCTGTATCGCTTTCTCGGCGGCTCGCCGCTCACCGTGGCATTCCGGCTGATGCTGCTGTCGATCCTGGTGGGCGTGGTCCTCGCCGCCATCGGCTTCGACCCCTGGAACATTCTTTACAGCATCGAGATGCTGTTCCATCGGCTGTGGGATCTCGGCTTCGACGCGGTCAACTGGCTGTGGCGATACTTCCTGCTCGGGGCCGTGATCGTGATTCCGATCTGGCTGCTGTCGCGGCTGTTCGGCACCCCGCGCGGACGATAGGTCGAACGGGTCAAGGCCGCAGCCGATGCCAGTGCGATCTGTCGGCTGCGGCGACGCCCCGGGCATGCCCGGGCTCTGAGCATGCATTCGCCGGTATCGTCTTCCAGGGTCACCACCGCACAGGTCTTCGCCATCGCGGGTCCGGCGATGATCGCGAACCTGACGACGCCGCTGATCGGCATCGTCTCGACCACGGCGATCGGCCGGCTCGGCGACGCCGCGCTGCTCGGCGGCGTCGCGATGGCCTCCGTGCTGTTCGACTGCATGTTCTGGCTGTTCGGCTTCCTGCGCATGAGCACGGTCGCGTTCACCGCGCAATCGCTCGGCGCCGGCGAGACGCACGAGTTGCGCGCGATCCTGCTGCGCGGATTGATCGTCGCCGTCGTCGTCGGCGCGGCGCTGATCGCGCTGCAGGTTCCGCTCGCCACGGTCCTGCTCAGCGCCATGGGCGGCAGCGATGGCGTCACGCAGGCGGCAAAAACCTATTTCGTCATCCGCATATGGTCATCGCCACTGGCGCTCGGCAATTATGTGATGCTGGGCTGGCTGATCGGACAGGCCCGCGCCAGGCTGGCGCTGGGAACGCAGGTCACCATCAATCTCGTCAACATGGCCGCGACCGTCCTGCTCGTGCTGGTGTTCGATTTCGGGATCGCCGGCGCCGCCATCGCCGCGGTGATCGCCGAGGCTGCCGGCCTCGTGCTTGGCCTGGTGATCGCGCGCCGTCTCGCGAACGGGCAGTTCGCCACCTCCCGCGCGCTGCTGTTCGACCGCGCCAGGCTGATGCGCATGCTCGCGGTCAACCGCGACATCATGATCCGCACCGCGTCGTTGATCGCAGCCTTCCTGTTCTTTACCGCCCAGGGTGCCCGCACCGGCGACATGACGCTCGCCGCCAATGCCGTACTCAACAATTTTCTCCTGATCGCCGCGTTCTTCCTCGATGGCCTCGCCAACGCCGCCGAACAACTCTGCGGTCGCGCCTATGGCGCACGCGACAAGGCCGCCTTCGCTGGCGCGGTGAAACTCGTCGTGATGTGGGGCTTCGGTTTCGCGGTCGCCGTCGCCGCCTGTTTCCTGCTGCTCGGAACCACCTTCATCGACATGATGACGGCGAGCGCGGAGGTACGCCGCATCGCGCGCGACTATCTGCCATTCGTGATCTTTGCGCCGCTGCTCGGCGTGTTCGCCTTTGCCTTCGACGGAATCTATATCGGCGCGACCTGGGCGCGGGACATGCGCAATCTGATGGTGCTGTCGCTGGCGGTCTTCCTCGGCACGTGGTTCGCGCTGCGGTCGTTCGGCAATGCCGGGCTGTGGGGCGCCCTGCTCGCGCACTATGCGGCGCGTGGCGGACTGGAGGCGCTGCGGTATCCGGCGTTGTTGAAGAAGTCGTTTGGAACGTAGTCCGTAGCCGGATGAGCGCAGCCATATCGGGGGCGACGTCAGCAGAGTGCATCCCTGTCAGAGTTTTCCCGGATATCGCTGCGCTCATCCAGGCTAGAAAAATCACTTCACCGGCCAGTCCTCTGCCGTGATCGCGGCCGCGTCGGCACCGACGATCTCCGACAGCGAATCCCGCCCCGTCCGCAGCAAGGTCGAAGCCAGGTCGTTCTTGATGTCCTCGACCAGCCCGAGCCCCTTGTAGACCAGCGACGAATAGAGCTGGATCAGGCTGGCGCCGGCGCGGATTTTCGTCAGCGCGGCGCCGCCGGAATCGATGCCGCCGACGCCGATCAAGGGAAACGCGCCTTCGGTGCGGACATAGGTCTCGGCCACCATGCGGGTCGACAATCGGAACAGCGGCCGGCCGGACAGGCCGCCAGGCTCATCGGCGCGGGCCCGTTCACGCAACGACGCCGGGCGCGTCAGCGTGGTGTTGGCAACGATCATGCCGTCGACCTTGCGCGAGCGCGCGATGTGCACGACGTCGTCGAGTTCGGTGAGGCTGAGATCCGGCGCGATCTTCAGCAGCACGGGCGAGTCGCCGGCATTCTTGCGCACGCGTTCGCGCGCGTCGATCACCTTGGCCAGCAGGTCGTCGAGCGCCGCCGATTGCTGCAAATTGCGCAGGCCTGGCGTGTTCGGCGAGGAGACGTTGACGGTGAAGTAGCTCGCCACCGGCGCGAACGTCTCGATCAGCTTGACGTAGTCGGCGACGCGGTCGGTCGAGTCCTTGTTGGCGCCGACATTGACGCCGACGATGCCGCCATGATGCGCACGCGCCGCCAACCTGCGCAGCGCGATCTCGGCGCCGTCATTGTTGAAACCCATGCGGTTGATGACCGCCTCGTCGCGCTCGAGGCGAAACAGCCGCGGCCGCGGATTGCCGCTTTGCGGCTTCGGCGTCACGGTGCCGATCTCGACGAAGCCGAAGCCGAGCCGCAGCAGCGCGTCGGGCACCTCCGCGCTCTTGTCGAAACCGGCCGCCATGCCGATCGGATTCGGGAAATTCAGGCCGAAGGCGCGCACCGCCAGCTTGTGGTCGTCGGCGCGCGGCTTGACCGGCGGCAACAGCCGCAGGCCTTGAATGGCCATGCGGTGCGCGTCCTCAGGATCGAACCAGCGCAGCAGCGGCAGCGAGAAGGCGTCGAAGGCACGAATCACGGCGCAAGCTCCGGAATGTCGTGCGTACCGTCAGACCGCGTGCGGATCTCGAGGACTTCGGTCACCGCGCCGAGATCGAGTTCGCCATAGAGATGCGGGAACAATTCGTCGTTGCGCGAGGGTTGCCAGCGCAAGGCGTCGCCGAGCGCGTCCGCATCGACCGCCACGAGAAGCAGGCCGGTCTGGCCGGCAAAATGCTTGCGCGCCGTTTCGGCGACCTGGGATGCCGTGGAGAAATGGATGAAGCCGTCACGCAGATCGTCGCTGCTACCCCGGTAGACGCCCTGCCTTTCGGCCTCGCGCCAGGCCGAGGCGGGAGTGATTTTATAGATCGTGCTCACAGCTCTCGGGCTTGTCGTTGAGTGAGTCTGGTTTCCCGCGAAATATCCGGGATTGCGGACGACCGTAAAGGCGGCGGCCGGGCAACTCAAGCGCTGGCGTAGCAGAGGCATGGCGAAGATTTGCGCCGCGGAGCGGAATAAGGCAATAATTCCTAGGCGATTCCAGGATTTCCGATGGCCGGGCACCCCAAGGCGCAGCGCATTCTGACCCACAGCCAGGTCTGGACCGCGCTCGACCGGCTGGCGGAACGCGCCGGGATGTCGCCCTCCGGCCTCGCCAGGCGAAGCGGGCTCGATCCCACCACCTTCAACAAATCCAAGCGCGTGACCGTCGACGGCCGCGAACGCTGGCCATCGACGGAATCGGTGTCCAAGGCGCTGGCCGCGACCAATTCGTCGATCGACACCTTCGTGCAGTTGATCGGCGACGACGCGCGCGGCCTGCAGTCGGTGCCGCTGCTCGCCCTCGCACAGGCCGGAAGCGGCGGCCATTTCGACGAGAATGGCTTTCCCGCCGGCCGCGGCTGGGACGAGGCGGCGCTGCCGCAAGCTTCCGACGAGAACGTCTATGCGCTGGAGATCTCGGGCGATGCGATGAAGCCGGCCTATCGCGACGGCGACATCATCGTGGTGTCGCCGGGCACGCCGATCCGCCGCGGCGACCGCGTGGTGCTGAAGACCTCCAGCGGCGAGGTTATGGTCAAGGAACTGAAGCGCCGCACCGCCAGGGCGCTGGAACTGGCTTCGCTCAATCCGGCGCAGGCCGACCGCACCGTCGACGCCGACGACGTCGCCTGGATCGCCAGGATCGTCTGGGTGAGCCAGTAGGATCGTTGCGCGTGACCGACGTATTGAGCGACCTGTTGCAACATTCGCTGCGGATCGTGCTGTGCGGGACGGCGGCCGGCACGACGTCCGCCGCCGAGCGGGCCTATTACGCGCATCGGCAGAACAAGTTCTGGAAGATTCTGCACGAGACGAAGCTGACGCCGGAGCAGTTGCAGCCCCGGCAATATCGCGAGTTGCTGCAGCATGGCATCGGCCTGACCGATCTGGTGAAAGCCGGCGCCGGAATGGACCGCGCCACGTTGCCGAAGCTGACGGCCACGGATCGCGTCAGGCTGAGCCGGGCGATCGCGACGTTCCGCCCACAATTTCTTGCCTTCACCAGCAAGACCGCCGGACAAAAGTTCTTCGACGGCAAGCGAGACTATGGCGAACAGGCGGAGCCGATCGGCGACACGCGCGTGTGGATTCTGCCATCGACCTCGGGCGCCGCCAACGGAAGCTGGCAGCCGGAGATCTGGTATCGGTTTGCGAATGCGGTGAGAGCGGCGGGGTGATCTTCCTTCTCCCCTTGTGGGAGAAGGTGCCGGAGCGCAGCGGAGGCGGATGAGGGGTATCTCTCCGCGAGTCGTGCCCGTTGAGAGAACCCCTCATCCGGCGCCATAGCCGATGCGAAGCATCGGCGTTCTAAAGGACGGCGGCCATGGGCCGCCTATGCCACCTTCTCCCACAAGGGGAGAAGGGAAAGGGGCGCTGCGCTCGCACTAGCAACTTACGCTACGTCGCGTAATCCGGCTCCTTGCGATCCAGCATGCGCTTCAGCGCATCGAAGTGGCGTTGCGCGGGTGTCGGCCCCTTGTAGAAATGGTCGTCCTTGTATTCGCGCTTGGTCTTTTCGACCACGGGCTCGGGAAGCTGCTTGAGGCGCTGGCCGGTCCACATGGCGTAGATCTGCACCTGTGCGGCCCGCTCGATGTAATAGAGCATGTCGTAGGCCTCGGCGACGCTCGCGCCCACCGTCGAGATGCCGTGATTGGCCATGAACAGCACCTGCTTGTCGCCGATCACTTTTGCAAGTCGGGCCCCCTCGGCCGGATCGACGGCAGGTCCGGTGTATTCATCGTCATAGGCGATCGCGCCCGACAGTCCGACCTCGGTCTGGCCGATTTCCTTGATGCGCGGGTCCTCCAGCCGCGTCAGCGCGCTGGCATAGGGCATGTGGGTATGAAATACCGCCTTGGCCTTCGGCAGCGCCTTGTGGATCGGCGCGTGGATGCAGTAGCAGGAGCGCTCGACGTCGCCCTCGCCGCGCTTGACCTCGCCGTCGTCGATGCCGACCTCCATGAAGCAGGACGCGGTGACCTCGGACCAGTGGGTGCCGAACGGGATCTGGTAATAGCGATCGGCATTGCCCGGCACCACCAAGGTCAAATGGTTGAAGATGCCTTCGGAAAAGCCCTGGTTGAAGGCCAGCCGATGCGCCGCGGCAAGATCGACTCGCGCCTGCCATTCCTCGGTGCTGTAGTTCTCGAGCGATTGCGGCGATACCCTGTATTGCATGCGCTTCCTCCCGCTGTGATGCCTGATTGACGGCCGTTATTAAAAGATAGTGTAGCGCAATTGGGGATCGATTGCGGTTGAAATAGTCGCGGGCCAGCTATCTCAATTTGTCGCGCCTTCTTGCCTTCTCCCCTTGTGGGAGAAGGCAAGAAGAAGGGCTACGCGCTTCGTGCCAGCGCGCCGTCGATCATGTTCACGGCATTGGTCACGCCATACACCGCGACGAACGAGCCGAAGCGCGGACCCTTCTCCTGGCCGAGCAGAACCTGGTAGAGCATATTGAACCAGTCGAGCGAAACGCCGGGCCGGCCGTCCTTGCCCTTCTTGACCTGGTCGAGGAACGGCTCGCGGCGGCCGATCTCGTAGACGACGTTCTGAATATCCTCGGCGCTTGAACCTGCCGGCAGTTGCGACAGCGCATCGCGCAGATCCTGCAGCGCGGCGCGCTCGCCCTCGGTCGGCTCGCGGAACTGTTTCGTCGGCGCCACGAAGTCGCGATAGTAGTTGATCGCGTAGCCGACCATCGCGTCGAGCTTCGGATGCGACTTCGGCGTCACGCCCGGGCGATAGCGGCCGATGAAGCCCCACAGCGTCTCGGCGTTCTCCGCGTTCGACGACGACACCAGCGTCAGCAGCAGCTGGAACGTGACCGGCATGTCGGCCTTGGGCGGCTGACCGGAATGGATGTGCCAGACCGGGTTTTGCAATTGCTGCCGCGCATCCTGCCGCGAAAACCCGTCGAGGAATTGCTGGTAGTCGTCGACGTTGCGCGGGATGACGTCGAAATACAGCCGCTTCGCCGCCTTCGGCTCGCGGTACATGAACAGCGACAGCGATTCCGGCGAGGCGTAGCGCAGCCATTCGTCGATGGTCAGCCCGTTGCCCTTCGACTTGGAGATCTTCTGGCCCTTCTCGTCGAGGAAGAGCTCGTAGTTGAAACCTTCCGGCGGCGTGCCGCCGAGCGCCGAGCAGATCTTGCCGGATAGCTTGACCGAGTCGATCAGGTCCTTGCCGGCCATTTCATAGTCGACACCAAGCGCAAACCAGCGCATCGCCCAGTCCGGCTTCCATTGCAGCTTGCAGTGGCCGCCGGTGACGGGAACCGTGACGCGCTCCTTCGTTTCCGGATCGTCGTAGGATACCGTGCCGGCCTTCACATCGTGCTCAACGATCGGCACATACAGCACCATGCCGGTGCGCGGGCAGATCGGCAGGAAAGGCGAGTAGCTCGCGGCGCGCTCCTCGCGAAGCGACGGCAGCATGATCTTCATGACCGCATCCAACCGTTCCAGCATGCGCAGCAGCGCCGCGTCGAAACGGCCCGACATGTAATAGTCGGTCGAGCTGGCGAACTCGTAGTCAAAACCGAACGTATCGAGAAACGCGTGCAGCCGTGCGTTGTTATGCGCACCGAAACTATCATGGGTACCGAAAGGGTCCGGCACACGCGTCAGCGGACGGCCGAGATGCCGCTCGAGCAGTTCCTTGTTCGGCACGTTGTCCGGCACCTTGCGCAGGCCGTCCATGTCGTCGGAGAACGCCAACAGCCGCGTCTTGATCTTGTCCTCGGTGAGCACGCGGAAGGCATGGCGCACCATGGTGGTGCGCGCGACCTCGCCGAACGTGCCGATATGCGGCAGGCCGGACGGGCCGTAGCCGGTCTCGAACAGCACCTCGTCCTTGGGACTTTTCTTCAGCCGCGCGACGATCGCTTTCGCCTGCTCGAACGGCCAGGCGTTGGATTGTTCGGCGAGCGCACGCAGGTCGCTCGGGCTGGAAGCAAGGTCGATGACGGACATTTTAAAGGCTCTCTTTGGAAGCCGCGGAAACTAGCGCTTTCGCGGCGAAATGCAAAATGACGATGGAAGCACCGTCATTCCGGGGCGCGCAGCGAACCCGGAATCTCGAGATTCCGGGTCTGGTCCTTCGGACCATCCCGGAATGACGGCACGCTAGAACGGGCTGACCGAAAAATACCGCAGCCACAGATCGGTAAAGCGGCCTTTTTCCCAGATCCGGAACAGCGCCCAGTTCAGCGACGTCCGCAGCAGATCGTTGCCCTTGCGGACGGCGATGCCGATGCCCTCGCCGAAATAGCGGCTCTCGACGAAGGGCCCGCCGGAGAAGGCGCAGCATTCGGCGGAATCCGTGCCGTTGATCCAGAACGCCAGCGAGATCGCATCGCCGAAGATGAAATCGACCTCGTTGCGCCGGATCGCCAGCCGCAGCGCGTCGTCGTTGGGATAGGTTTTGAGTTCGGCGTCGGTGAACATCGCCTTCAAATAGGCTTCGTGCGAGGTGCCGGCGATGACGCCGACCTTCTTGCCTTCGAGATATTCGGGACGGATTTCCGGCATCACGGCGTCGCGCCGCGACACGAAGCGCGCCGGCGCGCGGTAATAGGGATCGGTGAAATCGAGCCGGGCGCGCAGGGCCGGCGTCACCGCCATCGAGGCGATGATGGCGTCGCCGCGGTTGCTCGCGATGGCATCGACCAGCGTCTCGAAGCGGCGCATCTGGATGGTGCAGGAAATCTTGATCTCGTCGCAGAGCGCGCGCGCCAGATCGACGTTGAAGCCGGCCGGATTGCCGTCGGCGCCGGTGAAGTTGAACGGCGGGTAGTCGGTCTCGGTGAGGAAGCGGATCACGGTCAGGCGCGACATGTCCGGGCGGTCTGGACGCCGTCGCGGGTCCCAGAAACCGGGCACCGCCTGCGGCGCCGCCTCGACCGCCGGGCGGGGCGGGGTTTGCGCCTGGGCCGTCGCGTTCCCCCAAGCCGTCAACGCGGCCGCAATCCCCAGGCCGGCCAGAACAGCGTGGGCGGCGCGACACGGTCGTGCATTGGTTAACGGGGCGTCAGGAATTGGCATCTGCGGCAACGCTTGCGGAATTCGAGGCCTTATAGACCATCCGGCCCGCCTTGCGAGGGCCGTTTTCGCCTTTGGCGGCCGGGTTACTGCTCAGAGATACCGCTTCAAATCCTTGGCGGCTTCTTCCGGCGTCCGTTTCAGGTTGAACGGCGCGACGAATTTGCCATCGCGATCCATCAGATAGATCAGCGCGGTATGGTCCATGGTGTAGTCGCCGTCCTTGAGCGGGACCTTTCGGGCATAGACCCGGTAGGCCGTAATCACCTTGGCCACCGCCGCCGGGTCGCCGGTCAGCCCCTTCAGATGCGGATCGAAGCTGGAGAGATAGTCCTTCATGGCCGCGGCGGTATCGCGCTCGGGATCGACGGAGACGAACCAGGCATTCACCTTGTCGGCGTCCGGGCCCATGGCCTTCAAAACTTCCGAAATCTCGAACAGCGAGGTCGGGCAGACGTCCGGACAATGGGTGAAGCCGAAGAAGATCAGCGTCGGCTTGCCCTTCAGATTCTGTTCGGTGACGGGCTGGCCGGACTGGTCGGTCAACTGGAACGGCCCGCCGATCGCGGCCGGCGCGGTGACGGTGCGCAGGCCGCCCATCGCCCACAGCATGACCCCGAGCCCAAGCGCAAGGCTCGCCGCGAAGGCAGCGATGATCACCAGCGGGCGGATGGTCCGGTCCATCGTGGATTCCTTTTCGCCGTGTCAGAAGCAGGCCGAGATGCCGGCCGAGATCATCTCGAAAAACACCGTGGTGCCGTAGTGGGACCACAATGCCGCCGCGCCGAGCGCGGCGAGCGCACCGACGCCGACAGCGCACCATAGGATGATGGACGCCACCCTGCCCTGCGACCGGGCGGCCGCGATCTGTGGGTGGGTGGAAGCCGGCTGAGCCATGCGTTCCAGATAGGGCCAGTTCCTGCGGCAGGCAAGCGGAATGGCCCGGACCGAGATCACGTCATGCGGAGGCGCGAGCGGCTCTGGTGCATAAAAGAAAATGGCCGGGAGAACCCGGCCATCGCATGCCCTTCTTCGGGGAAGCAGCTTCGTCCGGCTCAGCGCGAGGCGGCCGGCTTGTTGGTGGAAGCCTGCGCGTCAAGGTAGCAGGGCTTGTACATCGCCTGAAGCTGCTTGCCGCGCAGGAAGATCATCCGCGGGGTCAGGCCGCCGCGCGCGGCAATCCATTTGCGGACCGGCGGCGGATACATCGAGTAGAGCATGTGGGTGGCTTCGGTGTTGGTCACGGCGCGGCCGTTGGCGCCGATATCCCAGGCCGCATGGAAGCCGAGATTGGCATGCGAGGTGACGCAGATCCGGTCATGGGGAACCGCGCCGAGCACGATGGTGCAGGCCGAAGCGCACAGGCCGTCGATGATGACGGTTTCGCCCGAGGTCCGCAGCCCCTGGTACTTGTCGACATAGGTACCGATCCGGCCGCCGCGGTCGTCGGCGATCCGTACCACCGCCTGGCTCGCCCCTACCCCCGCCAGCAACAGCACCGCGGCAAGCAATCCCGTCAGCAGCTTCATTTCCCAGCCCCAGTCGAAAGAATGTCGAAACCGAATCCGATCGTCTCATTGATCTAAGACAAATGCAGCGTCGTTTGAGAACGTGATTTTGTCTAGGCAGCGAAGGCCGCTCCATTCAAATTCAAATCGAGTGTTGCAGGGCCGCTGCACCCTTCGCGCGGACGGGTCCCAAACTGGAACACGCAACCTCAGCGATCTGTCGCCGAAGTCACAGACAAGCGCCGCTTCTCCGCTTCTTGGCCGTTGACCGTGCGCGAGGACACGGGCTTGAATCGAGGACGGCACGGGGGAGGAAGCGATGGCGGAAGACGCGGATGTAATCGTCGTCGGCGGCGGCCTGGCGGGGCTGGTCGCCGCAACCGAAATCGCGGACGCCGGCAAGCGCGTGATCGTCGTCGACCAGGAGGGCGAACAAAGCCTTGGCGGCCAAGCCTTTTGGTCGTTCGGCGGATTGTTTCTGGTGGACTCCCCAGAGCAGCGCCGGCTCGGCATCAAGGATTGTTACGATCTGGCGCTGCAGGACTGGATGGGCACCGCCGGTTTCGACCGCGACGACGACCACTGGCCGAAACGATGGGCCGAAGCCTATGTCGCGTTCGCCGCCGGCGAGAAGCGCGACTGGCTGCGCGCGATGGGCCATCGCATCTTTCCGGTGGTCGGCTGGGCCGAGCGCGGCGGCTATGACGCGATGGGCCACGGCAATTCGGTGCCACGCTTTCACGTCACCTGGGGCACCGGACCCGGCATCGTAGAACCATTCGAACGGCGCGCACGCGAGGCGCAAAGATCCGGCCGTTTGACGTTCCGTTTCCGCCACCGCGTCGACACACTCGTGATGACGAACGGAAGCGTGGAAGGCGTCGCCGGGGCGGTGCTCGAACCCGACGACGTCGAGCGCGGCAAGAGTTCATCACGCAAGGTCACCGGCGAATTCACCCTGCGCGCGCAGGCGGTGGTCGTCGCCTCCGGCGGCATCGGCGGCAATCACGACGTGGTGCGGCAGAACTGGCCGCAACGTCTGGGCGAGCCGCCGAAATTCATGGTCTCCGGCGTGCCAGAACATGTCGACGGCCGCATGATCGGCATCACCGAGGCCGCCGGCGCACGACTGATCAACCGGGACCGGATGTGGCATTATGTCGAAGGCATACGGAACTGGAATCCGATCTGGCCGCGTCACGGCATCCGCATCCTGCCCGGCCCGTCCTCGATGTGGTTCGACGCGTCAGGCAAGCGCCTGCCCGCCCCGCTGTTCCCAGGCTCCGATACGCTCGGCCAACTGCACTACATCATGGGCACGGGCTACGATTATTCCTGGTTCATCCTGACCCAGAGCATCATCAAGAAGGAGTTTGCGCTCTCCGGTTCCGAGCAGAACCCCGACCTCACCGGCAAGAGCTGGCGCATGACGCTCAGGCGCGCCACCAACAAGGGCGCGCCGGCGCCGGTGGAGGCGTTCAAGCAGAACGGCGCCGACTTCATCGTGCGCGACAACCTCGCCGACCTCGTCAGTGCGATGAACGCGCTCTCCGGCGACAATCTGCTGAAGCTCGACCACATCAAGGCGCAGATCGAGGCGCGCGACCGCGAGATGTCGAACCCCTACGTCAAGGACGCGCAGGTGATGAACATCCACAACGCCCGGCGCTACATCGGCGACAGGCTGATCCGTACCGCCAGGCCGCATCGCATTCTCGATCCCGAACACGGGCCGCTGATCGCGGTGAAACTCAACATCCTGACCCGCAAGACACTCGGCGGCTTCGAGACCGATCTGGACTCCCGCGTGTTCGGGGCAAACCGCGAGATCATTCCCGGGCTTTATGCCGCAGGCGAGGCCGCCGGTTTCGGCGGCGGCGGCATGCACGGCTACCGTTCGCTGGAAGGCACGTTCCTCGGCGGCTGCCTATTCTCGGGGAGGAATGCCGGGCGCGCGGCGGCGAAGGCTGCGGGGTGATCATTCGTCATGGCCGGGCTTGTCGGGTCAAGCCCGGGCATGACGAGGTCACAGAATACGCAGTGGCGCGGGGCGCATTCGCGCGCTAAGAAGCCGCCGCCCCTCATCAGGAGAAAACCATGAGCATTCAGCGCTTCGAGACCGGCCCCCGCATGAGCCAGGTGGTCGTCCACGGCAACACCGTCTATCTCGCCGGCGTCGTCGCCAGCAACGCGGCCGGCAAGAGCGTGACCGAACAGACCCAGGACATTCTGTCGATCATCGACGGCCACCTCGCCAAGGCCGGTACCGACAAGTCGAAGCTGCTGTCGGCCACGATCTACATCACCGACATGAAGACGTTCGGCGACATGAACAAGGTCTGGGACGGCTGGGTTTCGCCAGGCAACACGCCGGCCCGCGCCACCGTCGAGGCCCAGTTGGCCTCGCCGCAATACAATGTCGAGATCATGGTGGTCGCGGCCAAGTAAGCCTCCACCGCAAAAATCTTGTCCCGGACTGCGCGCGGTCCGGGACCTTTCATGTGCCGTTACGCGCGAATCCTTTCCCAGGCGGCATCGTCGATGTCGGCCTGCAGCCAGCGGGCGATCCGGCGCCAGGAATGGCCCAGCACGTTGCGCCCCATGAAAAGGCCGAGATGGCCGCAGGGCTCGCAGGCCTGCTCCAGCCGCGTCGGCGGCGTGCCCAGCAGCGCCGCGGTGGCGAACGCCTGCTCGCGCGGAACGATGATGTCGCTCTCTCCCGCCAGCAGGAACACCGGCACGCGCATCTCCGCGAGATCGATCCGGCGGCCGAGCGCGACAAAGCCTCCGGTGGCGATCTGATTCTGGCGGAATATCCGCTCCGTCACTTCGAGGTAATAGGTCCCCGGCAGGTCCAGCGTCGCGCGGTCCCAGCGCGCGAAGCGATCCAGCAGCATGCGCGCCTCGTCCGATCCATCGCCGAGATCCCGTTGCAGCACGCCTTCCACATCCTGCCGGCTGAACGGCAGGTTCCAGAGGTTGAGCATGTGCTCGCCACTGACAAGGCCGTTGCCCTGCCGCACCATCTGCTCGAACGACGCTTGCGGAAGCGCGGCCACCATCCGCGACAGATCCGACGGGGTGGAGACGTCGACGGGCGTTCCGGCGAGCACCAGCCGCCGCACCTTGCCAGGAAAACGTGCGGCATAGACCAGCGACAGCCAGCCGCCCTGACACAGGCCGACGAGATCGACCGGCGGACCGATCTCGTCGATGGCGACATTGAGATCGGCGAGATAGTTGTCGATCGCGAGCTGCCGCATGGCCGGCGTGGCCGAGCGCCAGTCGGAAACATAGACGCGGCCCACGCCATAGCCCAGCAAGGAATGGACGAGGCTGTGGTCAGGCGCGAAGTCCGCGATCAGTGCGCCATGCAGCGCATAGGGCGCACAGATCAGCACCGGTGGCTGTGCTGCCGCCGGCGAAAACGCGCGCAGTTGCATCGTTTGAAGTTCCAGCACCACCGTATTCGGGGTGGTCCAGTCGGGCGGCGCCGCCGCGCCTGAAGATACCGGACTTTGATCGGCGAACCACTGTGCGTAGCCTTGCAGTGCGATGCGCGTGGCTTGCAGCGGCCACAGCCAGACCTGTTGCGCCCAGTCGGCGCCCGCATGCTGTTCCGGCCGCTTGGTCCGTTCTGCCATGGCGATCCGCCGATCAAACGTCCACCATCGGTGGAGCAGCCAGAGGCCCCGTGCCTTGACCTCCATCAAAACCCGCGAGGGGAAGGATGGCTTGTACGCCAAATCCGGCACAAGCCCCAGCCCCATCGGTGATGGTACTGACGCTAACGTGGCGACCGCCGCGCCGTTCCCCTGCGCCCAGCCGCTTCGCCAGAAGCCAGGACGCGACGAGGTCGCCTCACAGCACGATACAGGATGAATAGCGGTAGCTTGGAAGATGAACCAGGAATCTGTCACCGTTCTTGACCGGAAGCGTCGCGGTGAGAAGTTCGATGAAGAGCGTATTGGCGCGGTGCACGGAGCGGTGCGCGACATAGACCCAGGCCGGTTGCGGGGCTGCCGCATGCGCGCAGGATTCGAGATTGATCCGCGTCAGGCTGAACCGCTCCTTGAATCCCGGCTCCCACTCGATCTCCGATGTCGTGTAGTCCGGATTGAGGATGCGCAGCGGGTATTCGAGCTGAAGATTCAGCGTGCCCCAGCGGTGCACGTCCCTGATATCGGGAAATTCCCTGACAAGGTGATCATATTGCCTGGCGACCGCCGTGGTGGCGAGCCCGATGCCTGAAATCTTCGTTGCTGCGATGGTGAGTGACATCTCCGCTCTCGTCTCCTTGCGCGCGCCGAAGCCGCCGGTACGAAATTCCCGCTTCGGACATCAGCACATGACCTCCGAGGTAATCGATGGACGCGCGCCGATTTCCTATGTCTCGCTCAGCCCATCCACTCTACCCAAGGAGAGCAAAATGACCGATGTCAACACGATCGCCCGCAACTATATCGAACTGTGGAACGAGCGGGCGCCCGCGCGCCGCCGCGAAATGCTGGCAGCGAACTGGACCAGCGACGCCAGATATGTCGATCCGCTGATGTCGGGCGACGGCCATGACGGCGTCGATGCGCTGATCTCGGGGGTTCAGCAGCGCTTTCCGGATTTCCGCTTCCACCTGATCGGCGAAGCCAACGGGTTCGGCGATCACGTCCGCTTCTCCTGGGGACTGGGGCCCGACGGCGGCGACAGCCCGATCAAGGGAACGGATTTCGCCGTGCTCAGCGACGGACGCATCCGCAGCATCACCGGATTCCTGGATCAAGTCCCGGCGGGCGCATGAGAGCGGCGATGCGGGCGACCCATCTTTCCGCGCAATGTCTTCAGGAAGGCGCGTCCCGTATACGGACTCAGGCCGCCCGCACCGAACTCAGGAACCTGCCGACCTCGCGCTTCAGCCGATCGCTTTCACCGGACAAGGATTTTGCCGCACCGAGCACCTGAGCGGAAGCGGATCCGGTCTCGCTGGCCCCGCGCTGCACGTCGGCGATGTTGACCGAAACCTGCTGCGTACCGTTCGCGGCCTGCTGCACGTTGCGGGAGATTTCCTGGGTCGCCGCGCCCTGCTCCTCGACCGCGGCTGCGATGGTGGACGCGATCTCCGACATCCGTCCGATGGTGCTGCCGATCTCCTTGATGGCCGCGACCGATTCCTGGGTCGCCGCCTGGATGCCCGAAATCTGTTGGCTGATCTCGCCGGTCGCTTTCGCGGTCTGCTCGGCCAGCGCCTTCACTTCGGAGGCCACGACCGCGAAGCCACGCCCCGCTTCGCCGGCCCGCGCCGCCTCGATGGTGGCGTTGAGCGCCAGCAGATTGGTCTGGCCCGCGATGGTGTTGATCAGCTCCACCACGTCGCCGATCCGCGCGGCCGCCTTGGCGAGTTCGCCGACGCGGTCATTGGTCTTCTGCGCCTGGTGTACGGCCTCATTGGCAATCCGCGCCGAGCCCTGGACCTGCCGGCTGATCTCGTTGACCGAGGACGCCATCTCTTCGGTGGCGGATGCGACCGACTGCACATTGGTGGAGGCTTCCTCGGACGCCGCCGCAACCTTGGTGGCGAGATCCTCCGAACGCTCGGCGCTCGCCGTCAGCGTGCCGGCGGAGGCTTCCAGCTCGGTCGAGGCCCGTGACACGATCTCGACGATTTCGCCGATCATCGCCTCGAAGTCTCTGGTGATCCGATCGACACGCTGCCCGCGCTGGATCTTGGCGTCCGCCTCGACCGCAGCGGCCTCGTCGGCGGCCTTCTTGGCGATCAGGGCGTCCTTGAAAACCTGTAGCGAGCCTGCCATCGCACCGATCTCGTCGGCCCGTTCGATCGTCGGGATGGTGACCTCGTGCCGGCCGGCAGCGAGTTCGCCGATCACACCGGTCAGCGTCGCGAGCGGGGCGATCACGCGCCGCCGCAGCATCATGGTGACGCCGGCCAGCACCGCAAGCAGCGCCACCACGGCAACACCGGCCAGCGCCAGCATGGTCAGCGCCGCATCGCGTGCCGCGCTGGCGCGCGCTTCCGCTTCCGCCAACGCCGCGTCGCGCACCGCGAAGAAGGCCTGCACTGCCGGCACGATCGTGCCGGCCAGCTGATCGGAATTGATCGCGTAGTTGCCATCGGCGCGCCCGGCTGCCATTTCCTTTTCGAGCCACGGCGCGACCTTCCCGAAATAGCCATCGATGGCGTCTTTCATCGCCTTTGCGAGACGCGGCGGGCTGCCGATCTGGTCGACGCCGGCCTCGATCCGCTCGCGATCGAGATCGACACGACCCTGGGCGCGATCGGTGATGGATATCTCGGCCGCGGTCAGCGGCCGGCGTGTACTGATCGCAAGCGACATGGTGGCGGCACGTCCACCCGCCGAGATTCTCAGATCCTGCGACGTGCGGGCGACGTTCAACAGCGCCGTCAGCGACGCATCGGACATCGCGACCTGGTTTTCAAGCCGGTTCAACAGCGGCTCGATAATTCCGACGACCGCGGCAATGCCCGGCAGGAAACCCTTGACCGCCGCCGGATCGCGCCCGCTCATCGGCAGGGTCAGCGCACGATCACTCGCCGCGGTAACGTCGGCCAGCTTGGCCGCCGCCTGGTTGAGGCCCTGGACGATCGCTGCACCATCATTGAGCGCGCCGACCGCCGTCCGCGCCTTTGCGAACGCGGCATCGGCCGCCTTCACCGCCTTCGCGGCGATCTCCAGCTGCGCAGGCGTCGCGGCCGTTTCCTGGAACAGCGGTCCGACATAGGGCGCCCGATAGCCGGCAACGTGCTGGCCGACCGCCAGCACCGCGCCATAGGCTTCCACCGTCCTGATCGCTTCGCTCTTGCCGGCAAAGCTCTGGTATTGCGGGACGAGAACCCCGGCGCCCAGGACGACGGCCAGGATCGTCACCGAAAGCATCGATAGCGCAAAGAGACGACCGATCCGCATGTTGTGATTCCGCTCCGTGAGGGCGCGGTCAGATTATTTTGAACCCGGCTAAGGCAGCCTTAATGCAGGGTTAGATACGGGTCGGTAGAACTACGGGGCGGCCGCCGCTCCGGGCCGTCGAGAGCGCAGCAGGATCGTCACCAGCCTTGCCGACACCGCGGCCTGCCAGACCGGATAGAGAAACGACGTCCGCTCGAGGCCAAGCGCGTTGTCGAGCGCCAGCAGCGTGCCGGCGAACGCCCCGGTGGTCAGCATCGGCCACCACGCGGCAGCCACGCGCGGCCCCGCCGGCAACATCGCAATCCCCAGCGCCATCACCGCAGCGCCGACCAGGCCGCCGGTCAACCCGGCCAGCAGATAACGCATAGGCGTCGCAGCACCCGCGGTCTGCGCCTCGATGAAGATCGCCGCGTTCACCGCGCAGACAAAGGCGATCATCGTAACAATAGCGGCCAGCAGCGCCGTCCAGAGCGGATTGGCGCTGAAGCGGCGTACCAGGATGAAGACGAGCACGGCGAACGGCACCGCGATCAACGAAATGCGAAACTGGCCGGGCAGGCCCAGGAGTTGGTCGATCACCGACGGCAGCAGCGGCGTGAGAACGCCGGAGACGAGGCCGCCGGCGGCGGCCATGAGAATGGTTCGCGGAGTACAGGTGGAAGTGATCGTCTGACTCAACGGTCACCTCATCGCGTGAACTGGAGCGGGCGAAGGGAATCGAACCCTCGTATGCAGCTTGGGAAGCTGCCGTTCTACCATTGAACTACGCCCGCGCTCGTTCCCATGCTTAGCCGACCTTGCGCCCATCGCCAAGCTGTTCCGTGGCCCGTTTTTCGTCACTGTTGAAGGATGCGCGCCGTCATGCCGGTGCTATCCCCTCGTCCGCGCGGCTGCCGGTTGCGCCGCCCCGCCGGCACCCCTAAATCTGCGCCATGGTTTCTACCACCCTGCTTGAACGCCCATCGATCTCCGTTTCCGACTTCCGCTGCACCGCGGGGCCGGGCGACAAGCCGTTTGCGGAGCAGCACCGATGCCACTCGATTTCATACGTGCGCAAGGGCAGCTTCGGGCTGCACTGCCGCGGCAGGTTCAGCGAACTGGTGGCGGGATCGGTGCTGATCGGTCATCCCGGCGACGAGTATACCTGCACCCACGAGCACGTCTGCGGCGATGAGTGCCTGTCGTTCTTCCTCGCACCCGGGCTGGTGGACGCGATCGGCGACAGCCCAAGCGCCTGGAAGGTCGGCGCCGTGCCGCCGCTTTCGGAACTGGTGGTGCTGGGCGAACTGGCGCAGGCGGCAGCAGATGGCAGCAGCGACATCGGCCTCGACGAAATCGGCCAGGTGCTGGCGAGCCGCTTCGTCGAGGTGGCATCCGGCAGCACGCGCAAAGCCGGCCCGGAAGCTGCGCGCGACCGCCGCCGCGCGGTGGAGACCGCGCTCTGGATCGACGCCAACTCGCACCGCCGGATCAATCTGGACGATGCCGCTGATCAGGCCGGGATCAGCCCGTTCCACTTCCTGCGGCTGTTCTCGCGAACGCTCGGCGTCACGCCCCACCAATACCTGGTGCGCTCGCGGCTGCGCCATGCCGCGCGGCGGCTGGCCGATGACGACAGCCCGGTGACCGACATCGCCTACGACGTCGGCTTTGAAGACCTGTCCAATTTCGTACGCACCTTCGGCCGCGCTGCCGGCGCCTCGCCGCTGAAATTCCGCCAGGCGTCGCGGGGCGAGCGCAAGATTTTCCAAGAACGGCTGGGCGTGCACTGACTAGGTTTCCTCCGGGCCGCGCGGTTTGCGCGCATTTCAACGGGAGAGACCCATGTACGACCACATCGGATTGCGCGTCGGAAATCTCGACGCCAGCGTGCGCTTCTATACGGCCGCCCTCGCGCCCCTCGGTTTCGTCCTCTGCTCGCGCGACGAGACCGGCGCCGGCTTCGGCCCGCAGGGCGCACCGGCGCTCTGGCTGCATCTGCACGAGGGATCGGCGGGCTCGGCGGCGCATATCGCGTTCCGCGCCAAGGATCATGCGGCGATCAAGCAATTTCATGCCGAAGGCCTGAAGGCCGGCGGCCGCGACAATGGCGGCGCCGGGCCGCGTGCCGACTACAGCCCGACCTATTACGCGGCGTTCTTGATCGATCCCGACGGCAACAATGTCGAGGCGGTTTGCACGTAATACGCCGCCCTCTCCGCGTCATTGCGAGGAGCGAAGCGACGAAGCAATCCATGTATGCCCGTGCGGAGAGATGGATTGCTTCGCTCCGCTCGCAATGACGTCCGACCCTTCACTGTCTCACTAAAGGATGATCACCATGGCTTCCATCCACAAGGGATTTAACGAGGCGAGAACGCGGCTGGCGCATGCCATCCTGAGCGAACGCCTTCCGCAGCAGAACGCCTCGGCGCAGGTGTTCGCCGCGAACGGCGGACGCACCCGCTTCGTGTGGATCGCCGACGTGCTGCCGAACGAGATCGCGTCCTACATGGAAGCGCAGATGGATCTCGGCGCGAAGGCCATGCAGACGGCGCAGGGACGCAGCGCGGCATGACGGCAACCTTCCTCGACGCCCTCGGCGCGCACGGTCCCTCGCCCGACCGCGCCGGCAAGATGGACCTCTACGGCCGCTTCGTCGGTGCCTGGGATCTCGATGTCCGGCAATTTTCAGAAGACGGCACCGAGCGCCGCCGCGCCGGCGAATGGCACTTCGGCTGGGCGCTGGAGGGACGCGCGATCCAGGATGTCTGGATCGTGCCGCCACGGGGCGAACAGCGGCCTGGCGATGCCGCCGCCAATGCAAATTCATACGGCACCACGCTGCGCGTCTACGATCCCGATATCGACGCCTGGCGGATCCAGTGGAGCGACCCGGTCACGCGGAATTTCCTGCAGATGACCGGCCGCGCGGAAGGTCTCGACATTGTGCAACTCGGCACGCGTCCCGAAGGCCAACTGGCGCGCTGGAGTTTCCGAGACATCGAAGCCGATTCATTCCTCTGGCGCGGCGAAGTCTCGGCAGACAATGGCGCGACATGGCGCATCGTCACCGAGTTCACCGCCTGCCGCAGGCTGGCGTGATAGGCCAGCGTGACGTTTCGCACAGATCGGCCGGCACTGCTTTCCTAGCGTCCCCTCATGCGTCCGAACGGCGCCGCATCCGCGGCGGCGAACGCATGAGGAGTCGAAACATGACGGTAACTGACAAGTTGGTCTGTCAGGCGGCGGCGCTGCTTGTGCTGTTCGCCCTGACGCTGACGCCCGCCAGGGCACAGTTTGGCGGCGGAGGCGGCGACCAGGATATGATGACGCAAATGGCGCCGATGCTTGAAATGATGAAGAAGAAGATGGGCAAGAAGCGTTTTGCCGCGCTGATGCAGACGATGGGTCCGATGGTGAGCCGCATGCAGGAAAATGGCGGCGGCGGTCTGGGCGGTCTTGGCGGCCTGATGGGCGGCGGCGGCATTCCAGGCTTCGGCGGCGGCGGCTATGTCCCCGAGGGGTACGGCGTGAGCACCGGCGGGTTCAATGGCGGCGGCTTCAACATCGGCGGTATCGGCGGCGGCGAGCTCATGAGCATGGTCCCGCAGCTGGTGAGCCTTGCCAATGTCGGCGGCGGCCGGCACGGCAGGCGCAACAAGAAGCGATAGGTCGCGTCACGACAGCGCCGGCCGCACCGCCGCGGCCGGCGGCGGCTTCGGTCCCCACCGCGTCAGCAGCACGCTGAGGCAGGAGAACAGGCCGAGCAGCACCATCGAGGCGGCTATCAGCAGGAAGAAGCTCTGCGCGATCGCATCGTGGGTCGTCAGCCACCAGCCGCCGGCGCCGATGAACAACAGCCGTGCGGTCTGCGCCAGCACCGGGCCGATCACCTTGGCCGCGCCCTGCGACGAGAAATAGCAGGTCGTGGACAGGCCGAGGAACGCGTACATCGGCGCCGCCGTCGACAGATATTGGCGGCTGGCGGCGCGCACGGCCGCATCGTCGGTGAAGAGATTCACCCAGATGTCGGGGAATATCGCGATGAAGGTCGCGCCTGCGCCGACGGAAGCAAAGGCGACCAACCCCGCGATCCAGCAGATCCGGCGGGCGCGCGCGATGCGCTGCGCGCCGATCGCCATGCCGACCATCGGCACCGTGGAAATGCCGACTGCGAACGAAATCGAGGTCAGCATGAATTCGAGCCGCGCGCCGATGCCGTAGCCGGCGAGGATCTCGGTGCCGAATCGTGCCAGCATGTAGGTGAAGATGCTGATGGTCAAAACCGACTGCAGTGGAAAGAAGCAGGCGACGGCGCCGACCTTCAGGATGTCGAACAGCATCGCCCACTGGATCCGCAAGCCCCGGATCTTCGGCATGACTCGGGCGCGGCCGGAGAACAGAAACCACGACATCACGGAGATGCTGATCATATAGGCGATCAGCGAGCCGGCCGCGACGCCGCGCATCCCGAATTGCGGGATCGGGCCAATCCCGAGACCAAGCGATCCGCCGAGGATGATCTGGCAGGCCGACGACGACAGCATCAAGAGCGACGGCAGCTTCATGTTGCCGGTGCCGCGCAAGATTCCCGACATCGTGTTCATCAGCCACGGCACGACGGCGCCGCCGAAGAATATCTGCGTATAGGCGACGGCCTGCGTCAGCACGTTGCCGCGCCCGCCGAGCAGTTCCAGCAGCGCGGGGCCGAAGATCAGCATGCCCAGCATGAAGATCAGACCGAAGCAGAACCCGATCAGCAGCGCATGCGACGCCAGCGTCGAGGCGCGGTCGACGTCGCCGGCGCCGAGCGCGCGCGCAATCGCAGACGCCACGCCGCCGCCCATGGCGCCGCCCGACATGGTCATGGTCAGGATCACGGTCGGGAATACCAGCGCCATCGCGGCGAGCGCTTCGACGCCGAGCCGCCCGATATAGGAGGTCTCGGCGATCACCACGCAGGTGCCGGCGGTCAGCGCGATCACGTTCGGCCACGCCAGCCCCAGCAGCGTGCGCAGGATCGGGCCGTCGAGCAGCGCGTTCTTCGCCGGCGCTTTCGGCGGCGGCAGCGGACGTTCTTTCTCGTCTACGGGAATTTCGGCGACGCCGAGGTCGGACATTTCAGCTCCCCGCGCGCGGACTTTGGGGGCCGCATCGCGGCTGTTCCCTAGCACGGCAACCCGCGATGCCACCTGCGAAAGGCGCAATGGAGGCCTGCGCGATTGCAGGCGGGGACCTGCTCCGCGGTTTCCGTCAGGGCGCAAACGGCTGGCAGCGCGATTTCACGGGGAATTCATCTCGCGCGACCGAACGTTCCTGGCCGAGCCCGCATTGGTATGGCCGCACCTCAGGAAATCCCGCTATGCGCAACAATATCGTCCTGGCAACATGCGTCGCCGCGCTGGCGCTGCCGCTTGCCGCCTGCAGCGACGCCAACGAAACCCCCACCGTGGCGCAGAGCTATGGTCCCTCGCCCAACCTGCCGCCGCCCGAGCATTCCTGGATTCCAACCGTGGATATCGCCTCCGTCAGCCGCTGGCCCGCCGGGAGCAAGCCGGTGGCCGCCAGCGGCATGACGGTCACGGCCTTCGCGAACGGCCTCGAACATCCGCGCACGGTCTATACGCTGCCGAACGGCGACGTGCTGGTCGCGGAGAGCAATGCGCCGCCGAAGCCGGACGACGGCAAGGGCATCAAGGGCTTTGTCTACAAGCAGGCGCAGAAATGGGCGGGTGCCGGTGTGCCCAGCGCCAACCGCATCACGCTGCTGCGCGACGCCGACGGCGACGGCGTTGCCGAGACGCGCAGCATTTTCCTCAGCGGTCTCAATTCGCCGTTCGGCATGGTGCTGGTCGGCGAGGATTTCTACGTCGCCAATTCCGATGCGATCATGAAGTTTCCCTATCGCGAGGGCGACACCAGAATCACGGCGCCCGGCGTCAAGCTTGCGGACCTCCCCGCCGGCACGCTCAATCACCACTGGACCAAGGACCTGACCGCAAGCCTTGACGGCACCAGGCTTTATGCAACCGTCGGCTCCAACAGCAATGTCGGCGAAAACGGCGTCGAGGCCGAGAAGAACCGCGCCGCGGTGCTGGAAGTCGATCGCGCCAGCGGGCAGTGGCGGGTGTTCGCTTCCGGCCTGCGCAACCCGAACGGCCCGGCCTGGAATCCGGTGACCGGCGAGTTGTGGGTTGTCGTCAACGAGCGCGACGAACTCGGCAACGATCTCGTTCCCGACTACATGACGTCGGTGAAGGATGGCGCATTCTATGGCTGGCCCTACAGCTATTACGGCGACCACGTCGACACCCGCGTCGAGCCGCAGCGCCCCGATCTGGTGCAGAAAGCGATCGCTCCGGACTACGCGCTCGGCGCGCACACGGCCTCGCTCGGGCTTGCCTTCAACACCGGCAACCTGTTTCCCGACGAAATGAAGGACGGCGCCTTCATCGGCCAGCACGGCTCGTGGAATCGAAAGCCTCGCTCCGGCTACAAGGTGATCTTCGTTCCGTTCAGCGACGGCAAGCCCTCGGGCGCGCCGCAGGATGTGCTGACCGGCTTCCTCAACGACAATGGCGAGGCTCAGGGCCGGCCGGTCGGCGTGCGGCTCGACAAGCAGGGCGCGTTGCTGGTTGCCGATGACGTCGGCAACACGATCTGGCGCGTGACGCCGGCGGCGAGGTCGGCGGCGCGGTAATCCCGGATTCCATATCGGCGCCGGAGCGCTCCTTGCGCTGGCGTGCCGTCCTGCACGCCGGCGCCGGCACGGGGCGGCGCAACGCCTTCCCATAACCGCGAACATCCGGCAATGATCGGCGTGAAGCGATTGCCGCCCTGATCGACATCTGATCAAACACCTGTGGCGGCTACGGGCCTGCCAGTTTCCTCCAGCAGGTAGACGATGCCCGATCTCCTTCCTCTGATTCCGAACTTCCTGGCGGCGATCGGCATCGGGCTTCTGATCGGCGCCGAGCGGGAACGCCGCAAGGGCGGCGGCCCGTCCCGTGCAGCGGCAGGGATAAGGACCTTCACCGCCGCTTCGCTCGCCGGTGCGATCGGCTTCGTGGTGGGCGGTGGCGTCATGCTCGCCGTCACCGTCGCGGGCGTGGCGGCATTGACCGCCGTCGCATATTTCCGATCTCGCAGCGACGATCCGGGCCTGACGACCGAGATTGCGCTGATCGTCACGGCGCTGCTGGGCGGCCTCGCAATGCAGCGGCCGGCGCTGGCGGCAGCCCTCGGCGTCGGCCTTGCCGTCCTCCTTGCGGCGCGAACGCCGCTGCACCATTTCGCGGGGGCGGTTCTGACTGAAACCGAGGTGAGGGACGCCCTGATCTTCGCGGCTGCGACCTTGATCGTTCTGCCGCTCTTGCCGAACCAGGCGATGGGCCCTTACGGCGCGCTCAATCCGCGCTCGATCTGGATCGTCGTGATCCTGGTCATGGCCATCGGCGCCGCAGGACACATTCTCGTTCGCGCGCTCGGCGCGCGGTTCGGACTCCCGGCCGCGGGCCTCGCCGCCGGCTTCATTTCGAGTACCGCCGCGATCGGCGCCATGGGCGCGCGGGCTCGCAAGAGCCCTGCCGTCATCCGCGCCGCCGTCGCAGGCGCGGCGCTTTCGACGGTCGCCACCATCGTTCAGATGGGCCTCGTTCTGGCCGCGACCAGCACCGCAACCCTGCACACCTTATCCATGCCGCTGGCTTTCGCCGGCATCGTCGCCATCGCCTATGGCGCAGCCTTCACCGCATGGGCCCTGCGCGAGCAGGACGTGCCGGACCCGCAACCGGGAAAGGCCTTCAGCCTGCCGGCCGCGCTGACATTTGCCCTGATCCTGTCTGCCATCCTGCTCGTCTCGGCGGCGCTGCGGGAGTGGTTCGGGGAAACCGGGACACTCGCAGCGGCCGCCGCGGCCGGCTTCGTCGATACGCATTCGGCCGCCATCGCCATCGCATCGCTGGTCGCCTCCGGCAAGATGGGCGCCGCCGACGCCGCTTTTCCGATTCTTGCCGGACTTTCCACCAACACGATCAGCAAGATCATTTTCGCGTGGAGCGGCGGCGGTTGGTCGTTTGCGTTGCGCCTGGTGCCAGGCCTGATCCTGGTCGCGGGCGCCGCGTGGGTCGGCGCGCTGCTGACGTAGCCAGTCGTGCGGCGCTCAGACCCGGAAATGCTTGGAGAGTTTTAGCCCCTGCGCCTGGTAGTTCGAGCCGATGCGCTGGCCGTACATCGCGTCGGGCCGCGCCAGCATCTTTTCGTAGACCAGCCGGCCGACGATCTGGCCGTGCTCGAGGATGAACGGCACTTCGCGCGAGCGCACTTCGAGCACGGCGCGCGCGCCCTGCCCGCCTGCGCCGGCATAGCCGAAGCCGGGGTCGAAGAAACCGGCATAGTGCACGCGGAATTCGCCGACCAGGGGATCGAACGGCACCATCTCCGCGGCGTAGTCCGGCGGCACCTGCACGGCCTCCTTGGAAGCCAGGATGTAGAACTCGCCGGGATCGAGGATGAGGCTGCCGTCGGATCGCGCCGGGATCGGCTCCCAGAACTCTTCGACCGCATAGCCGCCGCGGCGGTCGATATCGACCACGCCGGTGTGGCGCTTGGCGCGGTAGCCGACAAAGCCGTTGGCTTTCTCGCCGGAGAGATCGACCGACAGCGCCACGCCGTTGGCGAGGTCGGCGTCGTCGATATCGACCAGCCGCTCGGCGTCATGCAGCGCGTCGAGTTCGTCGGCATCGAGGATGGCGTCGCCGGTGCGGAAGCGCACCTGGGAGAGCCGCGAGCCCTCGCGCAGCAGAACCGGAAACGTCTTCGGGCTGATCTCGGCATAGAGCGGGCCGTGATAGCCGGCGCCGATCATGTCGAAGCGGCGCGTGCCGTCGGCGATCACGCGGGTGAACACGTCGAGCCGGCCGGTCGAACTCTTGGGATTGGCGGCCGCGACGATCTCCGGCGGCAGCGCCAGGCTTTCCAGCAGCGGGACGATGTAGACGCAATTCGTCTCCAGCACCGCGCCGTCGGAGAGATCGATTTCATGCAGCTTCAATTCGTCGATTCGCTCGGCGACGGTGGCCCCGGGACCGGGCAGAAAGCTCGCGCGCACGCGGTAGGCGATACCGCCCAGCCGCAGGTCGAGGCTCGCCGGCTGGATCTGGCTTTCGACGAAGTCATATTCCGGCAGGATCAGGCCCGCATCCGCCATCGCCGCGATCATACGGTCGGGCAGAATCCCGTTGGCGTCGGGCGGGAGCGTGAACGGCACGGCGCAATCCTTAATTGAGCCCAAACAGCATCCAAACCGGGGAAATATGAGCTTTCAGGGGTTAACTGAAGCCCGCCTTGACGGGAAGGGCGGGAGGGAATATCAGCTTGACTTATCCCGTGGTGATTTGAGCCGGCCGGCTTGCAGCCACGTTAAATAAGTCGCTAAACAGGCCGGGGACACGTGTGATCCCGGCCTGTGGAAATTTTTCCAGGCCGGTTTTTTGTGACCATTTTCGATGGTGGTCACGACGGAGGTCACATGTCTGAAACTGGTTCTAACAAGCGCTACCGTCCCGAAACCAGGCTGGTGCATGCCGGCGCCCTGCGCTCGCAATATGGCGAGACCTCCGAGGCGCTGTTCCTGACGCAGGGCTTCATCTACGACAGCGCCGAACAATGCGAGGCGCGCTTCAAGGGCGAGGATTCGGGCTTTCTCTATTCGCGCTTTTCCAATCCCAACATCGCGATGTTCGAGCGGCGCATGATCGAGCTCGAAGGCGCCGAAGCCGCGCGCGCGACCGCGACCGGCATGGCGGCGGTGACCACCGCGGTCCTGGCGCCGCTGAAGGCCGGCGACCACGTCGTGGCGGCGAAGGCGATGTTCGGCTCCTGCCGATACGTGGTGGAAGACCTGCTGCCGCGTTACGGCATCCAGTCGACGCTGGTCGACGGGCTCGACCTCGGCCAGTGGAAGCGCGCGATGCAGCCGAACACCAAGACGTGCTTCCTGGAGAGCCCGACCAACCCGACGCTCGACGTGCTCGACATCCAGTCGATCGCCGAGATCGCGCACAAGGGCGGCGCGCGGCTGATCGTCGACAACGTATTCGCGACGCCGATCTGGCAGAGCCCGCTGTCGCTCGGCGCCGACGTCGTGATCTATTCGGCGACCAAGCATATCGACGGCCAGGGCCGCTGCCTTGGTGGCATCATCCTGTCCTCGGAAGCCTTCATTGCCGAGCACATCCACAATTTCATGCGCCAGACCGGCCCGTCGATGTCGCCTTTCAACGCCTGGGTGCTGCTGAAAGGCCTGGAGACGCTCGGCGTGCGCGTACGCGCGCAGACCGAGACCGCGGCCAAGGTGGCGGACGCGCTCGCCAGACATCCAAAAATCTCGCGGCTGATCTATCCCGGGCGCGCGGACCACCCGCAGGCCGAGATCGTCAAAAAGCAGATGCGCGCCGGCTCGACCCTGATCGGGTTCGAGGTCAAGGGCGGCAAGCCGGCCGCGTTCCGCTGCCTGAACGCGCTGCAGATCTCGCGCATCTCCAACAATCTCGGCGACGCCAAGAGCCTCGTCACGCATCCGGCGACGACGACGCATCAGCGCCTGACGCCGGAGGCGCGCGCCGAACTCGGCATCAGCGAGGGCTTTATCCGCTTCTCCGCGGGGCTGGAGCACGCCGACGATTTGATCGAGGATTTCGAACAGGCGCTGGAAAAGGCGTAACGGGCGAATGGCGAGTAGCGAATGGAAAACAGCTCCATTCGCTACGCCCACTGCGCTATTCGCCCTGCCTACATCGGCCGGTACGTCCGCACGTCGGCGGGCACGCGGACGCCGAGCTTGATCTGGCCGACCGAGCGGATGATGTCGTCGCCGAGCAGTTGCGCGAAGCAGGCGTAGCCCCAGTCGCTCATGTGCAGGCCGTCGGCGATCACGAAATTCTCGATCGGAATCGACTGGCCTTCGTGCCAGTCCTTCATCACCGCAAAGCGCGGGAACACGCCGATCTTGCGAAACTCGGCGACCTTGTTCAGCACGTTCATCATCCTGCCGGCGCTTTCGGCATGCTCGTTGACCCGCGGCGAGTATTGCGGGTCGATCAGCACGACGTCGGAGCCCACCGCCTGGATGCGCGCGATGCCTTCATCGACGAGTTTGGCGGTCTCGGCAGGATCGAGATTACGCAGCACCGCGTTGGTGCCGACCTGCCAGATCACCAGATCCGGCCGCAGGTCGAGAACCGCGGTCTGCAGCCGCTTTATCATTTCGGGTGCGTCTTCGCCGCCCTTGCCGGCATTGATCACGGTAATGTCGGCGGTCGGGTACTTCCGGCGCAACTGCGCGGCGAGACGGTTGGGGTAGGTGAACTCCGGCGCGGTGGAGCCAAAGCCCTGGGTCGACGACGATCCGAACGCCACGATCACGACCGGCTCGCCCGCGACCAGCCGGCTCGCGACGCGCGGCAGCGATCCCATCTTCTTGTTGACGCCCTTCGGCGCCTGGCAAGGCACCCGGCTGAAAATGTCGCCGGCGGTTCTGGCGACCTCCTTCACCTTGTCGATCGCCTTGCCGGTAATTCCCTTTGGCGCGACCGGATTGGCGGGATTGACGGCAGCCGCCGGAGCGGCGTTCTCGGCCGTGGCGTCGGACTTCACGGTGTCGGACAGCGCCGCCCGCTGGGCGGGTGGCTGCTGCGGCGCCGTCTGAGCCGTCGCTGCGGCCGGCAGCGACAACGCCAAGCCGACGACGCAAACGGTCGGAAATGTCGACAGGAAAAAAGGGCTGCAACGGCTCACCAGGCTGATTCCCTAATTCTGCTGCGCCCCGTCCAGGCGGGCCGCGTCGATTACGAACTTCGACAGTGCGCGGCCGAGGCAGGCATGAACCCGCTTGGCCATGTCGGGGCCATGGAAGGTGCTGAACAGATCAAAATCTCCGGCATCGTTCCAGTGACGCATGATGCCAAACCGGTCGAACAGGGGAACCCCGTACTGCTGTGCCACTACCCGCATGTTATCCAGGTATGGCGGCGCGGAAATCATCGTTTCCGTGCGCGGGCTGTATTGCAGATTAATCAAAACCACGTCGGCCCCCGCCCCTTGCAGCGCAGCAACCCCTTCTCCGACGGCCCCGCGAAACTCGTCTGGATCGACGGATCGTATGGCATCTACGGTTCCGGTCTGCCAGATGACCAGATTAGGCTTTCTTGCTTCCACCAGCTTAACGAGCGTGGCGTCGATCTCCTCCGCGGTTTTTCCGGGCTGCAGTTCTACGGACAAATTAACCTCTGTCGATGGAAGCTGCTGCTTCAGCGCGGCCAGCAGTTTGGCAGGATAGGCGCTGTCGGCAGACGAGCCGATGGTCGAGGATCGGCTGCCCACTACCAGGATGGTCAGCGGCCGGCGGCTCTTGACCGCCTCGGCGACCGTCGGCAGCGTGCTCTCGGTGCTCAAGAGATAGGCCGGAACTTCGCAGGCCTGGGGCGAAGCCGGGGCCTTGGCTTGCGGCGCCTCCTCCGCGCGCGCCCAACCGGCGACCGCAAGGCCAGTGAGCATGGACAGGGCCAGTACCGCACCCGAAGGGGGCCTCATAGGCTGCCTCCCGCCATATCGGCATTGCGCCTGGTCTTCGACGCATCCTTGTCGGCCGAGTGCTTGTACCAAGAAATCACCCAGGCCACGCCCCACATGATCAGGATCCCAACGAGGCTCACGAGCGCATGTGTGAAGGCACCCCCGCCGACCTCGGCCAGTACGAAATGGCCTGCGAAGGCCAGGAAGACACCGAGGCAGAATATCTCAAGGGAATGCTGCCCGCACAGGATCAAAGGTCGCAGCCAGCGCGATTTCAGCGGAGGCCAATTCCTGGGCAGGAAACGCACGGTGAGGGCCGCCAGCGCCAGAAAATGGGCAAACCGCAGCACGTCCAGATCGGTCTTGCTGATCGGGTACATCCACTGCTCCAGCCGCTTCGGCATCAGGAAGCTGAGCTGCGGCAGGTGCCAGGTCAGGGTGACGAAGAAGGCGAACAGCAGGTAGACGATGCAGAGCCACAGCGTCACCGGCGACGACAGGATGCGCGACATCCGCGCCGCGCCACCGAGCGCACACCAGGCGCCGAACACGAACAGCAGCTGCCAGGCGAACGGGTTGAAGATCCAGTAGCCGCTCGGATACGCCGTCAGATGCAGATCGAACTGCCAGGTCAGGGCGTACAGCAGCACCGACAGGCCGAGCGCGACGTCTGGCCGCCACTTCATCAGCCACAGGATGATGGGCAGGAACAGCATCAGCACGATGTAGAGCGGCAGCACGTCCATGTTGACGGGACGGAAACGCAACAGCAGCGCCTGCACGATAGTGACGTCGGGCTGCTTGAGGAAATCCAGGATGCCCATTTCCTCGCTGTAGAGCGGATTCTCGAAACGGGTGGCGACGTAGGAAATTTCCGCCAGGAAGATCGTGAACAGGAACACATGCGCGACGTAGATCTGCCAGACCCGCCGCATGATCCGCGCGGTCGCCACCACGAAGCCGGCGTTCAGCATCGCCCGGCCGTAGACGAAGGCCGCGGTGTAGCCGGAGATGAAGATGAATATCTCGGTGGCGTCGGAAAATCCGTAATTGCGGATTGTGAACCAGGTCAGGAAGTTGGTCGGCAGATGATCGACGAAGATCAGCCACAGCGCCAGGCCGCGAAACAGGTCGAGCCGCAATTCGCGCTCGCCGGCCACCGGCAGCGCAATCGCCCGCGCGGCAACCGCCGCGGCCTTGCTGTCGCTGCGAGGCGTTCCGGCAACGGGATCGGCAATGGACGACATCTGGCACCGCTGGGTTTGGCTTTTTGACGCGTGCACTCTCCGGGACGGATCATATCGGCCCGCATCTCGCGTACAA
Organism: uncultured Bradyrhizobium sp.; assembly: GCA_964609175.1. GTDB lineage: Bacteria > Pseudomonadota > Alphaproteobacteria > Rhizobiales > Xanthobacteraceae > Bradyrhizobium. Next base: position 22,145 of record CAZSRR010000026.1, on the reverse strand, counting down.
GGTACGCCACGAGATACGGCCAGGACCGCGCGCGGATGCGCTCTAAATCGGAACTATGTTGAAACCGCGATCAAACGACCGGGCAAACCCGGCAGACCGGAGATTGTTCCCGCGGCATTCTTGGCTATGATACCCTGAGGATTTCCGGAACCTGCCCGCATGTACCGCGCCGTCACCCGCCAGATCGAGGTCACCGTCGAGCCGAATTTTCTGCCCGAGCGCTCGTCAGCCGACAAGGGGCAATATTTCTGGTCCTACACCATCGTGATCACCAATGCCGGCGCCGAGACCGTTCAGTTGCGTACCCGGCACTGGATCATCACCGATGCGACGGGTCGCAGGCAGGAGGTGCGCGGCGAGGGCGTGGTCGGCGAGCAGCCGGTGCTGGCGCCCGGCGAGCGTTTTGAATACACCAGCGGCGTGCCGCTGCCGACCGCTTCGGGCTTCATGACCGGCCGCTATCAGATGGTCAGCGCCAGCGGCGAGCGGTTCGAGATCGACGTGCCGACATTCTCGCTCGACAGCCCCGACAACAGGCGGGTGTTGAACTGAACCGCCTGCTTCGTGACAGGCCGCCCTATTCCTCGACGCCCGCTTCATGCGGCGTGAACTGGTAGACCGACGAACAGAACTCGCAGGTCACCACCACCTTGCCGTCCTTGACCATCTCGGCGCGATCCTGGGGCGCGAAGCTTTTCAGCATCGCGGAAACCGCGTCGCGCGAACAGGAACATTGTGCGCGCAGCGCCAGCGGCTGGAACACGCGCACGCCGCGCTCGTGGAACAGCCGGTATAGCAGCCGCTCGCCCGACAAATCGGGATCGATCAGTTCGACATCCTCGACGGTGCCGATCAGCGACTGGCCCTCGACCCAGGCGTCATCCTCAGCCACCTCATGCGTCGCTACGCCCTCGGGCGCATCGCCCGGATGCAGGTCCGCCTGCCGCGCGCGCTCGGGCGCCTTCGGCAAAAATTGCAGCAGCATGCCGCCGGCGCGCCAGCGGTGTTTCGGGCCGCTGCCGTCGCCACCGCGCCACTCCTCGCCGACCGCGAGCCGGACCCGGGTCGGGATCTGTTCGGAGCGCAGAAAATATTCGTGCGCGGCGTCTTCCAGGCTGCCGCCGTCGAGCGCCACCAGACCCTGGTAGCGGCTCATGTCCGCCCCCTGGTCGATGGTCATCGCGAGATGGCCCTTGCCGAGCAGCGCGCCCGAATCCTGGCCGTCCTTCAGCCGCCGCGCGTCGTAGCGCGCATAGGCGCGCAGGCGGTCGGGCGACTGGAAGTCGACGATCAGGAACGACACCGGACCGTCGGTCTGGGTCTGCAGGATGAAGCGGCCGTCGAATTTCAGAGCCGAGCCGAGCAGCGTCGCCAGCACGATCGCCTCGCCGAGCAGCTTGCCCACCGGCGCCGGATAGTCATGCTTGGTCAGGATGTCGTCGAGCGCGGGACCGAGCCGGGTCAAACGGCCGCGCAAATCGAGCTCGGCGACCTCGAACGGCAGCACCGCGTCGTCGACAGGAACGGACGACGGCGCGCGAACCGGCGCGTCGGGCGTGACTTTGATGTCGGGGGATTGTGAGGACATGGGGCGTTATCTGGGGTCGGAGAGGTCGAAATTGAAGGGGCAGAAGGGCGCGAAGTCCTGTTGGCGACTTGTCCCTGTCTTGTGCGCAATTGCACGTTTGCTGCAGGGACGCATGGCCACACGGCACAATTGTGAAGCACGTGGCTCCGACACTGCAAAATCTAAAGATCACGCGGCATGGGTCGCTGCGCTCGCACAGACGACGAACAGCGCCGACGCCGGGACGGCAGCAACTACGCCACTTCGTTAAAACACCAGGCCAAAATGCCCTTTTGCGCATGCAGGCGGTTTTCGGCCTCGTCGAACACCACCGATTGCGGACCGTCGATCACCGCGTCGGTGACCTCCTCGCCGCGATGCGCCGGCAGGCAGTGCATGAAGATCGCGTCCTTTTTTGCCAGCGACATCAGCTTTTCGTTGACCTGATAGGGCTTGAGAACGTTGTGGCGGTGCTCGCCCTCCTTGTCGCCCATCGACACCCAGGTATCGGTGACGACGCAATCGGCGCCGCGCACGGCGGCCTCCGGATCGTTGCCGAGCACGATGGGCGCGCCGGACGCCTTGATCCAGTCGCGCATCGCCTTTTTCGGCGCGAGCTCCGGCGGGGTCGCGACGTTGAGCTTGAACTTGAAACGTTCGGCCGCATGCGCCCAGGACGCCAGCACGTTGTTGTCGTCGCCGGTCCAGGCCACGGTCTTGCCCTCGATCGGCCCGCGATGCTCTTCATAGGTCATCAGGTCGGCCATCACCTGGCAGGGATGCGAACGCCGCGTCAGCCCGTTGATCACGGGCACGGTGGCATGCGCGGCCAGCTCAAGCAGCGCATCGTGGTTGAGGATGCGGATCATGATCGCGTCGACATAGCGTGACAGCACGCGCGCGGTGTCGGCGATGGTCTCGCCGCGGCCGAGCTGCATCTCCGCGCCGGTCAGCATGATCGACTCGCCGCCGAGCTGGCGCATGCCGACATCGAAGGAGACGCGCGTGCGCGTCGAGGGCCGTTCGAAGATCATCGCCAGCGTCTTGCCTTCGAGCGGCTTCTGCGGCTTCTCGTGCGCCTTCAGCTTCGCCTTCATCGCGGCGCTCGCGCTCAGCATGTTGCGCAATTCGCCGAGCGGCAGTTCGTTGATGTCGAGGAAGTGACGGACGGATGTACTCATCATCCCGCCGCCTTCTTTGGCTGGCTGCCGGAAAGCGCCGCGCAGGCGCGCTCCAGCATCTGCACGGACTGGTCGATCTCGGCCTCGGTCACGATCAAGGGCGCCAGGAACCGCACCACATTGTCGCCGGCGCCGACGGTGAGCAGTTTCTGGTCACGCAGCGCCGTGACCAGATCGCCGGACGGCACCACCGCCTTGACGCCGACCAGAAGCCCCTCGCCGCGCACTTCCGAAAGCACGGCGGGATAGCGATCGACCACGGAAGCGAGCTTCTGTTTCAGGAGCAGCGACATCTTCTGCACGTGGTCGAAGAAGCCGGGCTTCAGCATCACGTCGAGCACGGCGTTGGCGGAAGCGATCGCCAGCGGATTGCCGCCGAAGGTCGAGCCGTGCGAACCGGGCGTCATGCCGGAGGCGGCTTCCGCCGTCGCCAGCACCGCGCCGATCGGAAAGCCGCCCCCGAGCGCCTTCGCCAGCGACATCACATCAGGCGTGACGCCGACGCGCTTATAGGCGAACAGATCGCCGGTGCGGCCCATGCCGGTCTGCACCTCGTCGAACGCCAGCAGCAGCCCGTGCTCGTCGCACAGTTGGCGCAGCGCCTTGAAGAACGACTGCGGCGCCGAGCGTACGCCGCCCTCGCCCTGCACCGGCTCGATCAGGATGCCGGCGGTGTGTGGGCCGATCGCCTTCTTGACCGCTTCGAGATCGCCGTGCGGCACCTGGTCGAACCCGTCCATCGGCGGACCGAAGCCTTCGAGATATTTGGCGGAGCCGGTGGCGGCGAGCGTGCCTAGCGTGCGGCCGTGGAACGCGCCCTCGAAGGTGATGAGGCGATAGCGCTCCGGATGGCCCTTTGAGAAATGATAGCGGCGCACGACCTTGATGACGCCTTCCATCGCCTCGGCGCCGGAATTGCAGAAGAACACCATGTCGGCGAAGCTCTGCTCGCACAGTCGGGCTGCGAGCTTCTCGCCGTCCGGGCTCTTGAACAGGTTCGACATGTGCCAGAGCTTCGTCGCCTGCTCCTGCAGCGCCGCGATCAAATGCGGATGGCAGTGGCCCAGCGCGTTGACCGCGACGCCCGAGGTGAAGTCGAGATAGCGCTCGCCGGTCGTCGATATGAGCCAGCAGCCCTCGCCGCGCTCGAAGCCGAGATCGACCCGGGCGAAAACGGGAAGCAGATGCGACGTGGCGCTTTGGGTCATGGCAATCACTTGAGGTTCGAGGCCTGTCTTCGAGACCTACCGCGGAGCACATCCGTGCCTTGACATCGGTGCCTTGGCATCAATGCCTTGGCGCGAAGTCGGCGACAGCCGGTCTAGCGAAACGAAACGTGCCGCCCTCTTTGGGGCGGCACGAGAGCGGCATTCTAGGTGGGCGGGGGGCGCTGTCAACACACCCGTGGAACAAGGTTTCGCGCCGCTCGGGATGGCTTGCTCCGTAAGATTGCGGTGTGGTGGAAAACACGCAGTGTCATGCCCACATGCCAGAACATGTGGACGTAGGGGCGCGGACTCTTGCGCCGGAGTCACGCCATATTGTAGCTTTCGGGCCGTCGGGTACGACATCTCGTGCGGCAATTCTGATTCCCTAGAGTCCAATTTGTGAGCGTACACGTCCGGGCACGCGTTCCGCGCCCGGCGAGGGTTAAGGGATTCTGACCGCAGGGTTTTTTGAGACGAATGACGTCGCCCGCGCTGCCCCATATCGGCCGGCGCGGTGCGAAGGGAAGACTACGATGACCGTATTGACCTGGTCCGACGATCGCGTCGAGCAGCTTAAGAAACTCTGGGAAGCCGGCTTGTCGGCAAGCCAGATCGCCGCGGAACTCGGAAATGTGACGCGAAACGCTGTGATCGGCAAAGTCCACCGGCTGGGCCTGTCCGGCCGCGCCAAGTCCCCCTCCTCGGCCGCCCCGCGGCAGCGCAAGGCGCGACCGGCGCAGCAGATGATGCGGGTGTCGCGCCCGGTGTCGCGCGGCAATACCGCGCTGGCGCAGGCCTTCGAAGTGGAGGTCGATCCCGATCCGATTGCCTCCGACAACGTGGTGCCGATGAGCCAGCGGCTGTCGCTGCTGGAACTGAACGAGGCCACCTGTCACTGGCCGGTCGGCGATCCCGCCAGCCCCGAATTCTTCTTCTGTGGCGGCAAGGCGCTTTCGGGCCTGCCCTACTGCGCGCACCACTCGCGCGTGGCGTATCAGCCGGCTGCCGATCGCCGCAGGCAGCAGCCGAAGCCGACGCGGTAAGGGCGCGTCGGCGCTCCGCAAAAAAGGCTGTCGTCCCTGCGAACGCAACGGACTCATAACCACCGCTGTGTGTGGTTATGCTCGGCTGGAGCTCCAGCCTTCTGCAACAGATGACATCGGTGCTTATGGGTCCCCGCGTTCGCGGGGACGACGACAGGGTGTGGGACGGCGCGCTGAAGCGCTACGACTCCACCTTGGCGAACCGGTCGTCCAGCGCATAGCCCGCGCCGCGCACGGTACGGATCGGATCCTGCTCGCGGCCGGGATTCAGCAGCTTGCGCAGCCGGCCGATGTGAACGTCGACGGTGCGCTCGTCGATATAGATGTCGCGGCCCCAGACGCTGTCGAGCAACTGCTCGCGGCTGAAGACACGGCCGGGATGCTCCAGGAAGAATTCCAGCAGGCGGTACTCGGTCGGGCCGAGATCGATCGAACGGCCCGAGCGCGCGACGCGGCGCTTTTCGCGGTCGAGTTCGATGTCGCCATAGGTCAGCACCGTCGCCAGCCGCTCCGGGCTGGCCCGCCGCAACAGGCCCTTTACCCGCGCCAGCAGTTCCGGCACCGAGAACGGCTTGACGATGTAGTCGTCGGCGCCGGTGGCAAGTCCGCGCACGCGCTCGCTCTCCTCGCCGCGGGCAGTCAGCATGATGATCGGCAGCTGCTTGGTCTCCGGCCGCGCCCGCAAACGCCGGCACAGCTCGATGCCGGACAGTCCCGGCAGCATCCAGTCGAGCACGACGAGGTCGGGCACACGTTCCTTCAGCCGCGTATCGGCATCGTCGCCGCGGGCGACGGTTTCGACATCATAGCCTTCGGCGTCGAGATTGTAGCGCAACAGCGTGGTCAGCGCTTCCTCGTCCTCGACCACCATAATGCGCGCGCTCATTCTGCTGCCCTCAAGTATTGGGTACCGGCGTGGCAAACGACGTCATGTCACCCTTTGGGCGCGTGTCGAGCATCTGCTGGCCCTCGATCATGTAAAACACGGTCTCGGCGATGTTGGTGGCGTGATCGCCGATACGCTCGATGTTCTTGGCGCAGAACATCAGATGGATACAGAACGAGATGTTGCGCGGATCTTCCATCATATAGGTCAGGAGTTCGCGGAACAAAGAGGTGCAGATGGCGTCGACTTCCTCGTCACCCTTCCAGACCGCCATCGCCGCTGGCAGGTCGTGGGCGGCATAGGCGTCCAGCACCGATTTAACCTGGGTCTGCACCAGATCGGTCATATGCTCGAGGCCGCGCATCAGCTTCAGCGGCTGGAAATCGTTCTCCAGCGCCGCGACGCGCTTGCCCATGTTCTTGGCGAGATCGCCGATCCGCTCCAGATCGGTGGCGACCCGCATGGCGCCGACGATCTCGCGCAGGTCGACCGCCATCGGCTGGCGCCGGGCAATGGTCAACACCGCGCGTTCCTCGATGAGATGCTGCAGGCGGTCGATCTCGACGTCGGTCGCGACCACGCGCTTGCCCAGCGCGACGTCGCGGCGGACCAGCGCATCGACGGATTCGGTGATCATGCGCTCGACCAGTCCGCCCATCTCGGCGACGAGACGGGTCAGTTCCTGGAGGTCGCTGTCGAACGCCTTGGCGGTGTGCTCGGAAGCCATTTCCAATCTCCTCAGCCGAACCGGCCGGTGATGTAATCCTGGGTGCGGCGATCGCTCGGCGAAGTGAAGATCTTGTTGGTGTCGTCGAATTCGACCAACTCGCCGAGATACATGAAGGCGGTCTTGTCGGAAACGCGCGCCGCCTGTTGCATGTTGTGGGTGACGATGGCGATGGTGTAGTCCTCCGCCAGTTCGGTAATCAGCTCTTCGATCTTTGCCGTCGAGATCGGATCCAGCGCCGAACAGGGTTCGTCGAACAGGATCACCTCGGGACGGACGGCGACGGTGCGCGCGATGCAGAGCCGCTGTTGCTGGCCGCCGGACAACGAGAGGCCGCTGGCATTCAGTTTGTCCTTGACCTCGTTCCACAGCGCGCCGCCGCGCAGCGCCTTCTCGACACGGCCGTCCATCTCGGACTTGGAAATCTTCTCATACAGCCGGATGCCGAAGGCGATGTTTTCGTAGATCGTCATCGGGAACGGGGTCGGCTTCTGGAACACCATGCCGACGCGGGCGCGCAGCAGGTTGAGGTCCAGCTTGGGGTCGAGGATGTTGGTCTGGTCGAGCAGCAACTGGCCGGTCGCGCGCTGCCCCGGATAGAGGTCGTACATCCGGTTGAAGATGCGCAGCAGCGTGGACTTGCCGCAGCCGGACGGGCCGATGAAGGCGGTGACGCGGTTGGTACCGAGCGTCATGTTGATGTCTTTCAGCGCATGATGTTCGCCGTAGTAGAAGTTGAGGCCACGCGCCGTCACTTTCGGCGCAGCTTCCGGCAGCGGCACCTGCGTCGAGTGGCCGCCAGCGTCACTCACGGATACAGAAAGTTCGGTCATTTGGATGTCCTCTCGGCGCCGAGGATGCGCGCGCCAATATTCAGGGCCAAAACGGTGAGCGTGATCAGCAGCGCGCCGGCCCAGGCCAGCTGCTTCCAATAGGCGTAGGGGCTCTGCACGAAGTTGTTGATGGTAACCGGCAGGTTGGCCATCGTCTTGGTCAGGTCGAGACTGAAGAACTGGTTCGACAGCGCGGTGAACAGCAGCGGCGCGGTTTCGCCAGCGACACGGGCGGTGGCCAGCAGCACGCCGGTGATCAGGCCCGCGCGCGCGGCGCGGTAGGCGATCCGCCGGATCACCAGCGACCGCGGCAGGCCGAGCGCGGACGCCGCCTCGCGAAGCGGATTGGGCACCAGTCCCAGCATGTCCTCGGTGGTGCGCACCACGACCGGAATCACGATCACCGCCAGCGCGAGAATGCCGGCGATCGCCGAAAAGCCGCCCATCGACACCACGACCGCGCCGTAGATGAAGAGGCCGATGATGATCGAGGGCGCCGACAGCAGGATGTCGTTGATGAAGCGAATGACCGACGTCAGCTTGTCGTGCTTGCCGTACTCGGCGAGATAGGTTCCGGCGAACAGGCCGAGCGGCGCGCCGATGCCGACCCCAAGTACGGTCATCATGATCGAGCCGACGATGGCATTGCGCAGGCCGCCGTCGGTCGATCCGGGCGGCGGCGTATCCTGGGTGAAGACGGCGAGGTTAAGTCCGGTCAGACCGTTGTAAAACAGCGTGAACAGGATCAGCGCAAGCCAGGTCACCCCGAACGCGGCAGCGCCGAGGCAAAGGAACTTGACGATGATGTTCATGCGACGCCGGGAAGCGTAAATCGGATTCATCTCAGTTCCCCGCCTTCTTTTCCAGACGCATCAGCATCAACCGCGCAGCGGCCAGCACGAAGAACGTCAGGATGAACAGGAGCAGGCCTAGCAGGATCAGGCCGGATTGATGCAGCCCGTCGCTTTCCGCGAATTCGGATGCGATGGCGGCCGAGATCGTCGTGCCCGGCGCGAACAGCGAGGACTGGATCTTGAAGGAATTGCCGATGATGAAGGTCACCGCCATGGTCTCGCCGAGCGCACGGCCGAGCGCCAGCATGATTCCGCCGATCACGCCGACCCGCGTGTAGGGAATGACGACGTTACGGACGACTTCCCAGGTGGTGCAGCCGACGCCGTAGGCCGCTTCCTTGAGCACCGGGGGGACCGTCTTGAAGACGTCGACCGAAATCGCAGTGATGAAGGGCAGAACCATGATCGCCAGAATCAGCGAGGCATTGAACAGGCTGAGATAGGACGGCGGACCGGCAAAGATCGCGCCCAGTACCGGCACGCCGTCGAACACGGAGATCATAAACGGCTGGAAGGTGTTGGCCAGGAACGGGCCAAGCACGAAGAAGCCCCACATCCCGTAGATGATCGAGGGAATGCCGGCAAGCAGCTCGACCGCGAGGGCGATCGGCCGGCGCAGCCAGAGCGGGCAGATTTCGGTGAGGAACACGGCAATGCCGAGGCCGACCGGAATGGCGATCATCATCGCGATCACGGACGTGACCAGCGTGCCGTAGATCGGACCCAGCGCGCCGAGAACCGGCGGATCTGCCGAGGGCGCCCAGCGCTGCGTCCAGAGGAAGGCTATGCCGTACTCGCGGAGCGCCGGCCACGCGCCGACGATCAGCGATAGAATGATGCCGCCGAGGATGAGCAGGACCGAAATCGCGCAGGCCCGCGTGATCCAGTAAAAGGTGACATCACCGAATTTGAAGGCGCTGAGAGCTCGCGCACGATCGTAAGGTCCCGCAGCATCCATTGCGTCACTTTGAACTGCCATTTCAGCCACGCTGACCCTCCCCCTCACTACTACTCGATCCGCCCTTACCCCAGAGCGCAACCCATCGAATTTGCGGTGCCCCGCCAAGCGAGGGCCGCCGCCTTGCCGTCAACGAGCCGTCTACGGCGCGCTGCTCCCGGTCCGCAGTGCGGCGCGATTGGCGCCACACTGCGTCCGGAAAACGCGATCTCAGCTCTTGATCTCGGCAGACCAGGTCTTCTCGATCAATTTGACGACCGAGTCAGGCATCGGGATGTAGTCGAGCTCTTCGGCCATCTTGTCGCCCTTCTCGAACGACCATTTGAAGAACTTGATCGCTTCCTGAGACGCCGCCTTGTCGGTCGCGGTCTTGTGCATCAGGATGAAGGTCGCCGCGGTGATCGGCCAGGAGGCATCGCCGGGCTGGTCGGTGAGGATCACGTAATAGCCGGGCGCCTTGGCCCAGTCGGCGTTCGAGGCTGCCGCCTGGAAGGCTGCCATGGTCGGCTGAACGGTCTTGCCGGCCTTGTTGACCATCGCCGTATGGGTCAGCTTGTTCTGCTTGGCGTAGGCATATTCGACGTAACCGATCGCATTCTTGGTCTGGCCGACATTACCCGCGACGCCTTCATTGCCCTTGGCGCCAACGCCCGTCGGCCATTCAACCGCAGTGCCGACGCCGACCTTGGTCTTCCACTCGGCGCTCGTCTTCGACAAATAGTCGGTGAAGTTGAAGGTGGTGCCCGAACCGTCGGAGCGGCGGACCACGGTGATGGCGTCCGACGGCAGCTTCAGCTTCGGATTGAGCTTGGCGATCGCGGCATCGTCCCACTTCTTGATCTTGCCGAGGTAAATGTCGCCGAGCACTTCGCCCGACAGCACCAGCTCACCGGGCTTGACGCCTTCGAGGTTTACGACCGGCACGATCGCGCCCATCACCATCGGCCACTGAACGAGGCCATCCTTTTCGAGCTGTTCGGCCTTGAGCGGCGCGTCGGTGGCGCCGAAGGTCACGGTCTTGGCCTGGATCTGCTTGATGCCGGCACCGGAACCGATCGACTGGTAGTTCAGGCCGTTACCGGTCTCCTTTTTGTAGGCATCGGCCCACTTCGAATAGATCGGGAACGGAAAAGTAGCGCCCGCGCCGGTGATATCGGCAGCGAAGGCCTGCGTCGACGCGGCGACCAAGCCGGCGACGACAATGGCTTTGACGAAATTCATGGTTGGGCTCCATTGGTGAGCGAAGCGCCGATGCGCCCGATTGCGCTCACTTGCCGCTCATCTAGGATGCGGTCGGTAGAGCTTTTACGAAGGTTTGATGACAGTTGGATGACGCGAACAAGCAACTGAAAATGCTGACTTTATTGCGTCGGCGATGTCTTTGCCTGGGGAAAACAGGCGGTAAAGGTGGCGCCGTTTTTCAGCACGCTTTCGATCAAAAGCCGGCCGCGATGGCGGATAAGAATATGTTTTACCAAGGATAAACCAAGCCCGGTTCCGCCCTGCGAGCGGCTGTCGCCGACATCGACCCGGTAGAAGCGTTCAGTCAGCCGCGGCAGGTGTTCGGGCGCGATGCCAGGGCCGAAATCCCGGACCTTGATGCGGACCTCCGGCGTCCCCTCGGCGGAGGTGCCTCGGGTAAGCGAGACGATGACCCGCCCGCCTGACGCGCCATATTTGAGCGCATTCTCGATCAGGTTTTCGAACAACCGCAGCAGCTCTTCCCGGTCGCCCGCGATCGGCACCGGTTCGCCAGGCAGGTCGATCTCGATCACGACCTGCCGTTCCTTCGCCAGCGGCTCCAGCCCATCGACGACCTGGCGGATGATGGGCACGATATCGACCGAAACGTCGGGCCGCACATGGGCGGACAATTCGACCCTCGACAGCGACAGCAGATCGTCGATCAGCCGCGCCATCCGGGTCGCCTGCGCATGCATGATCCCGAGAAATCGCTCGCGCGCCTTGGCATCGTCCCTGGCCGGGCCCTGCAGCGTATCGATGAAGCCGGACAAAGCCGCCAGCGGCGTGCGCAATTCGTGGCTGGCATTGGCGACGAAGTCGGCGCGCATTTCCTCGACCCGCCGCAGCGGCGTCTGGTCGTGGAAGGTCATCAGCATGCATTTCTCGGTGCCGCCGAACAGCGTCGGTACCGGCACCGGCGTGACGATCAATTCCATCCAGCGGTCGACCGGCACCTGGTCGAGGTAGGTCGCGCGACGCGGCTCGGTGGTCGCGATCGCCTCGCGCAGCGCGGCGATGATTTCCGGCGAGCGCAGAGCAAACTGCGCGAGTTCGTTCTTGCGCAAGGCAGGCGCGAGCTGCGCCGCCGCCGCGTTGAGATGCAGCACGCGCCCGGCGCGGTCGAGCAGCACGGCCGGATCAGGCATGCCGGCGACGACGGCGCTGACCGCGGCGGACTCCACCGGACTGACGGCGCGGACGTCGTCACGGGAGGCCGCCACGTGATGCAGCCGCCACGGCACAAGGGCGGCGGCGGCGATACAGAGGAAAACCGCGACCGCGCGCGCCAGCGACAGGTCGGCCAGAAGCACCAGCGCGCAAAGCGCAAGGCCGGCGGCAAGCAGGATGATGGCCGAATGCCGCAGCCGGTCCGGCCACGGTGCAAAGAACGAGGAAGAACCGGAATCTTCTATCGCCATGGCGCAGGCTTTCCTCTACTCGCGAAGCCCCGCCGCTTCGTCAGGCGCTCTTGTCTCCGCGCTCACGCACATACACGGCGGCCTCATGTCTCGTCGATCCGGGGTCGGCACCGGGACGGTTCAGGCGCTTCGATCGCATCCCGATGATAATCTCCCGAAGCGTCAACAAGATTACAGATATGACAAAAGGTCCGATATAATACAGCAGGCGGAACAGGAGCATGCCGGCGAGCAGCTCTTCCCGGTCCATCTGCCAGAGCCCGACCAGCATCGCGGCGTCGAAAACCCCGAGCCCGCCCGGCGAATGGCTGGCAAACCCCAGCAGCGTGGCCGAAACGAAGATCACAGCGACCACCACGAAGCCCAGATTGGGCTCGTCCGGCACCAGCACATACATCGCCAGCGCACAGAAGCCGAGATCGACGATGCCGATGGCGATCTGCAGCAGCGTCAGCGGCCCGCCCGGCAGCGTGACGCTCCAGGGCCCGCGGCCGACGCTGCGCGGCTGAACCCAGACCCAGGCCACGTATCCGATCAGCCCGATGATGATGCCGAACGCCGCCACACGGTTGAGCCAGACCGGGAGCTGGTCGATCGAGGCGGCCGCCTCCGGGTGGTAGGCGATGCCGAGCCCGAGCACGGCGGCATTGCCGAGCCAGAACGTCAGCCCCGCGAGGAAACATATCTTGGCGACGTCGATCGCGTTAAGGCCCCAGGCCGAGTAGATGCGGTAACGCACCGCGCCGCCGGTGAAAACGCTGGCGCCGACATTGTGCCCGATCGAATAGGAAGTGAAGGCGGCAAGCGCGTTGACGCGGTAGGGAACATGCTTCTGGCCGATCGCGCGAACCGCAAACCAGTCATAGAATGTCAGCGTGAAATAGCCCGCCGCGACGAACAGGGCCGCCAGCACGATCTGGCGCGGCTCGATTTTCTTGATGGCATCGACCACCTCGTTCAGATCGATGCCGCGCAGCATGTGATAGAGCACGTAGCATGCGACGGCGATGACCGTGATGCTGATCAAGACCCCGAGCTTGTGCAGGACCTGCTTCTGGCGCAGAAACGATACCGCCCTGCGTATGGCTTCCAGCATCGACACCTCGAATTGCGCTTATGCGACGACGGCCATGGCGTTAACTCCGTCGGCGCCACGCGGCTCCCTGCTTTCCCTCGTAGCGCGTTTTGAGCCGGAGTGGAATTCGCCTCGCGACAATAAAACACGCTTCTTCAACATATTAGGCACTGGCGGTAACAGTAGAAGTACGGCTTTGCCGCATTCTGGCAGCTACAGGCCATCCCGGACCATAGTCCAGGCCGGTCAACAACCCGTGACAGCAAGCGCGATGATCCGGGCCGGGACATGGTGTGGCGTCAGGCCGGCGGCGCGCTGCGCGCCACGACCCAGGCGCGCAGACAGGCGCCGACCACGCAGCCACAGAGATAAAGCCCGAACATGATCAGCCCGAGATCGAGCCAGTAGCCGAAGCGACCGGGCACCACGCGGGCAACCGCCGCGCCGATAAGCGCCGCGGCGAGCGCCGAAAGCGCCCAGCGCAGCTTCCCCGTGACGCCCTCGCCGTGCTGAACCACGGATATCCAGCCCATGGCGAAGCCGAGCAGCACCGACGCCAGCAGCCAGCCCCAGAAGAATGCGGTCAGATAGGCCATGCTCACTTCACCACGAAATCGATGCGGCGGTTCTGCGCCTTGCCCTGGTCGGTATCGTTGCCCGCGATCGGCTGGGTGGCACCATAGCCGACCGCGCTGAAGCGGCTGCTCGGCAATCCGGCCTTGACCAGATAGTCGGCGACGGCCTGGGCGCGCTTCTCGGACAGCAACTGGTTGGCAGCCTCGTCGCCATCCGTATCGGTATGACCGGCGATCTCGATGTTGGCGGTCGGACAGCGCAGCGCGGTTTCGGTCAGCCGGTCGAGCAGGCCGGTGGAGTCGGCGGCAATCTCGGACTTGCCGGATTCAAAGCGAATCCGCGCCTTGCCGAGCAGATCGGCAAACAATTGCTGGCAGACGGTGGCATCGACCGGCGCGGCGGCCGGCTTGACCGAGATTTCCGGCTTGAATTGCCAGCCCTGGGGGAAATCCTTGCCCAAACCGGCACGGATTTGCGCAGCGGCCGTTTCATAGAGTGCATCGCCGGACAGCTTGACCTCCCGGTCGGACACGACGAGCGTGCCGGTCGACAGCCGCGACAGCGCACCGAGGGCCGATACCACCGCATTGGCAAAGCCTGAGGGGTAGCCGACGCTCTCCTTGAGGTTGTCGACGACCTTTTCGCTGAAGAATTTGCGCCTCGCCGCCGCCACCAGCGCGGCGTGAACATTGGCGTCCGGGGCATTGCCGGTCAGGGTCAACGTCATCGCGACGGGATCCTTGTAGGCCTGGAAGATATAAGGCGGCGCCTTGATGTCGTTGGCCGCCACCGAGAAGCCCTCGGGCAGGTTCTTCAGCGCCGCGGCGATGGCTTCGCGCCCCCCCAGTTCGCGCGCCATGCCGGACAGGCTGACCTTGTCGTCCGACAGCGTGATCTTGCCGTCCTTCAGCTTGCCGACCTGCTCGAGCAGCAGCAGCGCCGCATTGTCGAAACGCGCCGGCGCGCCGCGCGCCAAATTCATCCGGTCGACCACTTCGACGCCGCCGAGGCTGGCGCGAGCCGCCTCCATCAGGCGGGCCTTGGTCGCCGGCAGCGGCGAACTGCCCGACAGCGTTACCCGAACCACGTCGCGTTCGGCCGACCAGACGAACGGCCTGGCTTCGGGAACGAGCCGCGTTTCATCGTTGACCAGGCGCACGCCCGGCACCGCCTCCACCGAGGCCACCGCGCCCCGCCGGCCGTCCTCTGCAAAAGCATCCGCCGCCAGGGTCACGTCGCGGCCCGCGACCGAAACGCGCCGCTTGTCGAGAATGGTGCCCTTGAGCGCGGCGGTCGAACGCTGTGCGAGGTCGGCTTCGAGCGGTTCGGTGCTCGTCCAGGCTGCGATGGCCCAAAATATGACCAAAGGAATGACGCCCGGCCACCATTTACCACACCACTTGAAAAGTCCGCGCATTCGAGTTCCCGCAGGGGTCCGCAGGGCAGAGAAAACAAACCCTTGCGGGACTGTCAAACCCCAAATGTCGCAAATCCCGGAGGGCTCCAAAACGGCTCCGGCTAACAGTTTCTTCAGCGATGCTTCGCTATTTTCTCCCCGCAGGTAACCGGGCGGCCCTTGATGAAACTGTTTCGCAACACCGTCATCCGCGCCGGACTGGAAGCGCTGTACTATTCGGGGGCACATTACCTGCTGCGACCAATCTTCGCAGGCGTCGGCGCGATTTTCATGCTGCACCATGTCCGCCCTGGCCGCGACGATGCGTTTCAGCCCAATCGCCATCTTGAAGTCGAGCCGGAATTCCTGCGGGCGGTGCTGGCGCATCTGCGCAGCCTCGACATCGATTTCGTCACTCTGGACCAGGTGCGCCAGCGGCTGCTCGCCGGCGATTTTGCGCGGCGCTTTGCCTGCTTCACCCTCGACGACGGCTATCGCGACAACCGCGACTTCGCCTTGCCGGTGATGCGCGAATTCGACGCACCGCTCACCGTCTATGTCACGAGCGACTTCGCGGAGGGCTCTGGACGGCTGTGGTGGGTCGCGCTCGAGCGCGTGATCGCCAAGGCATCCGCGATCGAAGTGCCGATCTGGGGAGTCAAAACCAACCTCGACGCCTCGACGCCGGCCGCCAAGCAGACCGCCTTCGACCGCGTGCAGGACTGGCTGGGCGCACTGCCGGCCGAGCACGACGTGCGCCGCGAAGTCTCCTCGCTATGCACGCGACATGAAGTGGATGAGACGTCGATCGCCCGCGAGCTTTGCATGTCCTGGGAGGAACTGAAGGCCTTCGCCGACGATCCCCTGGTGACGATCGGCGCGCACACGGTCACGCATTGCAATCTGGCACGGCAGAGCGAGGAGACCGCCTCGTTCGAACTGACGACGAGCCGCGCGCGGATCGAGGCCGCCTTGCAGCGGCCGGTGCGTCATCTCGCCTATCCCTATGGCGATCGCATCGCGGCGGGCGCGCGCGAATTCCGCCTGGCGCAGGCAGCCGGATTCGAGACCGCGGTGACGACGCGGCCCGGCATGATCTTTCCCGAAAGCGCCGCGCACCTCACCGCGCTGCAACGGGTTTCGCTCAACGGCAACTACCAGGACGAACGCATCCTGCCGGTGCTGACGTCAGGCGCCGCCACCGCGATGTGGAACGGCTTCCGCCGCATCGACGCGGCGTAGTTCTTCTTCGCTTCTGGCCTTCTTGTTGTAGGACAAGGAAGCGGTGACGCTCTACCTCGTGCCGAACGTCGTGGCGCCGAACAGCGCCTTTTGCGTCGAAGGCTGCGAGCGCCAGTATTGCGGCGGCGCGGCAACTTCGCCGCCGAGTTCGGCGGCTGCGTGCCAGCCCCAGCGCGGATCGTAGAGCATGCCGCGCGCCAGTGCGACCATGTCGGCCTTGCCGGAGGCGACGATCTCTTCGGCCTGCTTCGGCTCCGTGATCAGGCCGACCGCGATCGTCGTGAGCCCGGTGGCTTCCTTGATCGCCTGCGCGAACGGCACCTGGTAGCCCGGCCCGAGCGGAATCTTTTGCAGCGGCGAAACGCCGCCCGAGGACGCGTCGATCCAGTCGACGCCGCGCTTCTTCAATTCCTGCGCGAATTCGATGGTCTGCGGCAGGTCCCAGCCGCCCTCGACCCAGTCGGTGCTGGAGACGCGGACACCGACCGGCTTGTCGTGTGGGAACGCATCACGCACCGCATCGAACACTTCGAGCGGAAAGCGCAGGCGGTTTTGCAGGCTGCCGCCATATTCATCGCTGCGCTGGTTGGCGATCGGCGACAGGAACTCATGCAGCAGATAGCCATGCGCGGCGTGAACTTCGATGGCGTCGATGCCAAGCCGCTCGGAACGTTTGGCGGCGGCGACAAAGGCCTCGCGCACCCGCTTCAGCCCCGCCGCGTCGAACGCCAGTGGCGGCGCCTCGCCTTCCTTGTGCGGGATCGCCGAGGGACCTTCCGGCCGCCAGCCGCCTTCGCTGACCGGGATCAGCTGCCCGCCATCCCACGGCGTGTGGCTCGATGCCTTGCGGCCGGCGTGCGCGAGCTGGATCATCACGGCGGCCTTGGAGCGCTTGTGCACCGAGGCCAGGATCGGCTTCAGCGCGGCCTCGGTGGCGTCGTTGTAGAGACCGAGACAGCCGGGCGTGATGCGGCCGATCGCCTCCACCGCGGTCGCCTCGATGCAGAAGATCGCAGCGCCCGACAGCGCCAGCGAATTGATGTGGGTGAAATGCCAGTCGTTGGCCTCGCCATCGATCGCCGAGTACTGGCACATCGGCGCCACCATGATGCGGTTGGCAAGGGTCAGGCCGCGCAGCTTGATCGGGGTAAACAGAGCGCTCATGCAATGGGATCCGGGACCGGAGGGAAGACTGACCTGGATGCTAGCGAGCCGCCTGCCTCCCCTCAAGCCGTCGGCATTGCAACCCTCCCCTACGGCTTGATGCCGGCGGCCTTGATCAGCTCCAGATTGGCCGCCATTTCGCGCTTCATGAGGTCGTCCATCTCGGCGGGCTTCATCGGCATTGGTTCGAGACCGAGTTTCTTGAGGCTGGCCTGCATCGCCGGCTCCGCCAGCACCTTCTCGCCGGTCGCATGCAGTTTGTCGACGATCTCGCGCGGCGTCTTCGCTGGCACGAACACGCCGAACCAGATCTCGCTGTCGGCGTTCTTCAGTCCGATCTCCACCGGCGTCGGCACGTCGGGCAGTTCGGCGGCGCGTTTGGCGGTCGAGACCACCAGCGCGCGGACCTGGCCCTCGCGGATCAGCGGCAGCGCGGTCGCCAGCGGACAGAAATACAGGTCGATCCGGCCGCCCAGGATGTCGGCGATCACTTCGGGGCCGGCGCGATACGGCACATGCGTGGCCTCGATGCCGGCGGCATGGCGGAATTTCTCGCTGGTGATGTGCACGGCGCTGCCGATGCCGACCGAGCCGAACGAGATCGAGCCGGGCTTGGCCTTGGCGGCGGCGATGAAGTCCTGGATGGTTTTCCAGGGCCGCTCCTTCGGCACGATCATCACATTGGCGCTGGACCCGATCATCAGCACCGAAGCGAGGTCGCGGGTGGGGTCGAAGGTGGCGTTCGGAAAGATCGCCGGCGCGATGGTGAGCGCCGACGACTGGGCGAGCAGGCTGTAGCCGTCGGGATCGGATTTGGCGACCGCCGCCGAACCGACCATGCCGCCGCCGCCGGCGCGGTTTTCGATCACGATCGATTGACCGAGTTCGGCCGCAAGCCGTTCGAACACCAGCCGCGGCACCACGTCGGCCGCGCTGCCCGCACCGAACGGAATGGTCGCCTTGATCAGCCGCGTCGGCCAGGCCTGGGCCTGCGCCTGGACAGCGGCGGCCACCCAAAAGCTGAAAATTACGCAAGAAACGCGAAAGACCCTGTTCATCGAAAACTCCAGTTTTGTCCCGGGAGCTTTGCAAGAATCATTCCGTTTAACTTGCCCCGTTCACTCGACCAGCGTGAATTGCAGCAGCAGGTTGCGCTGGATCAGGGAAAAATTATCGTCGGAGACCAGCGTCAGCACGGTCTCGCCCCCCGGCGTGACGTGGGCATCGATGCCTTCCATGTTATCGATTTCATGACCCAGGTCGGCCTCGAAGATCGACGGCCCGTCGATCACGGCACCGGGTGCGACGGCTGATAGCGCGATGCGGCGGATGCGGATGCCGATGCCGCCCAGCCAGGAGAATTTGCGTTCCAGCAGCAGCAGCGCACCTGACGGCAGCAGCGCCGCGTCGCTAATGTCGAAATTCTCGGTGCGGCGGATCGAAAACGTTCCGAGCGTCTTGCCGCCGATCAGGAAACCCAGAATGTTGCCCTGCGCGTCAAGGCCGCGTTCGGAAAGCGCAATCAGCATGCCCCCGAGCGGCAGGTTTTTCGGCACCGCGACCAGTGCCTCGATACCCTTGTTGTACGGCAGTCTGCGCGCCGCCGGCGGCAGCGGCACGATCTCGGCCAGCGCGCGTGTAAACCCCCTGGAGAAATCGAAGCGCAGCAACTGGTTGATGCGCTCGATGCCGACATAGGCAAATTGGCCGTCGAGCGCGAGCGCCTCGGTGTCGAACCAGCCGCGCGAGGCGATCGGCTTGCCGTCGGGCCCGAGCATCGGCGAGGCCTCGACGTCGGCGAGCCCGGTCATCTCGCGGCCCTTGTAGAGTATTCGGCCGGTGAACCAGCCGCCCTTGTCGCTGATTGCGATGAAGCGTTCGCCTTTGGCGTCCAGCCGCAGGCCGGACAATCCGCCGAATCCTCGAAACCGCGAGGTCAGGATCAGGCCGCTGCGGTATTCGAACTGACCGAACCGCGTATGCGAGCGATCGCGCGTGTCGAACGACGGCAGCGGCCGGGCGTTCACCTCGATCGAGACCGGCGCGGTGACCGAGAATTCGTCAGGGGCGGCCGGCTTCGGCGGCCGTTGCACGGCGGTTTGTGCCAGCACCACTCCGGGAAGCGACGCTGCCGAAAACCCCGCCGCCGCAACTTGCAACAGCCGGCGACGGCCTATCGGCGTGCGCATGCGCTTACGAATGCAACCGGCGCGGCCGACGGCCCGTGGCGGGCGCCGCACCATGGGTCTCGCTGAACAATTCGGCGAGCTTTTCGGTGATCGCGCCGCCGAGTTCTTCGGCATCGACGATGGTGACGGCGCGGCGATAGTAGCGCGTGACGTCGTGACCGATGCCGATCGCGATCAGTTCGACCGGCGAACGGGTCTCGATTTCCTCGATGATGTGGCGCAAATGCCGCTCGAGGTAGTTGCCCGGGTTGACCGACAGCGTGGAATCGTCGACCGGCGCGCCGTCCGAGATCATCATCAGGATCTTGCGCTGTTCGGGCCGGCCGAGCAGCCGCTTGTGCGCCCAGTCCAGCGCCTCGCCGTCGATGTTCTCTTTCAGAAGTCCCTCGCGCATCATCAAGCCCAGATTCTTGCGCGCGCGCCGCCATGGCGCGTCGGCCGACTTGTAGATGATATGGCGCAGATCGTTGAGCCGGCCGGGATTGGCCGGCTTGCCGGCGGCCAGCCACGCCTCGCGCGACTGCCCGCCCTTCCAGGCGCGGGTGGTGAAGCCCAGAATCTCGACCTTGACGCCGCAACGCTCCAGCGTACGCGCGAGAATGTCGGCGCAAGTCGCCGCGACGGTAATGGGACGTCCACGCATCGAACCGGAATTGTCGAGCAGCAGCGTCACCACGGTGTCGCGGAAGGTCGCTTCCTTCTCGTGCATGAAGGACAGCGGGTGATAGGGATCGGTGACGACGCGCGACAATCGCGCCGGATCGAGGATACCTTCCTCGAGGTCGAACTCCCAGGCGCGGTTCTGCTGCGCCATCAAACGGCGCTGCAGCCGGTTGGCCAGCCGCGCGACGATGCCTTGCAGATGCGCGAGCTGCTTGTCGAGATAGGAGCGCAGCCGTTCCAGTTCGTCATGGTCGCAGAGGTCTTCGGCGGCGATCACCTCGTCGAACTTCGGCGCGAAGGCGTGATACTCCGGCCCGCGCGGCTCGTTGGCGCCGCGCGTATTCGGCCGCGTCGCCTCGCCCGGCGTCTCGTCGTCGCCGAGTTCGCCGTCGTCGAAGGTGTCAGACGTCGAGGCCTGCGCGCTCTCCATCGCGCTCTCCGACATTTCGTCGGTCGAGGCCTGTGCCTGGTCGGCGCTCATCTCCTGTGCGGCATCGGAGTCGGGCGAGCCCTCGGCGCCGGACTGGTCGTTCTCGCCGTCCTGGTTCTCATCGCTCTCGTCGTCATCGGCGTCCGCGTCGCGCTCGTCGCCGAGGTCGAGCGCCGACAGCAGATCATGCACGAGGTCGCCGAACTTGGCCTGGTCCTCGGTGACGCGTCTGAGCTGGTCGAGCCGGGAGCCGATCTTGTCCTCCAGCGCCGGGCGCCAGAGATCGACCATCTTCTTGGCGGCCGCCGGCGGCGCCAGCCCCGTCAAGCGCTCGCGCACCAGCATCGCCAGGGCGTCCGACAGCGGCGCGTCGGCGCGGTCGGTGATCTCGTCATACTTGCCGCGATGGAAATGGTCGTCGAGCATCGCGGTGAGATTCTTCGCGACACCCGCCATCCGGCGCGAACCGATCGCCTCGACACGGGCCTGCTCCACCGCCTCGAACACGCCGCGGGCCTGCGGATTGCCCGGCATCAGCTTGCGGTGCACCTTTGGATCGTGACAGGCGAGCTTGAGCGCGATCGAATCGGCATGGCCGCGCACGATCGCGGCATCGCGCTTGGTCATCTTGCGCGCCGGCTCCGGCAACCGCGCCTTGCCGGGCGCAAGGCCCGGACGTTCGGCGGCGAAGGTGACGTCAAGCTCCGGCGCCTTGGCGATGGCGCGCAAACAGGAGGTCACCGCGCGCTTGAACGGCTCGGTCGGCGCTTCCTTGGATCCGGTACGGAATTTGGAGTTGGATGTGCTCATAGCGCTTTCGTAAACCAGTGCCGGGTGACGCCGCCAGGGTAACCTTCGATCGAACCGAATTCCTCATAACCGCAGGCGCGGTAGAAGCCCGGCGCCTGGAAACTCATCGTGTCGAGATAGGACCGCGTCGCCCCGAACTTCCTTGCCTCGTCCTCGATCGCCTTGATCAACCGCGTGCCGTAGTCCTTGCCGCGCAGCTTCTGCTCCATCCAGAACAACTGGATAAAAAGTACCGTGGTCCACATCTCGCCAACGACGCCGCCGACGATCTTGTCGCCCTTGCGGAGCGAGATGGCGAAGCGCTTGTATTTCTGCTTCCCCATCTTTTCGGCGTTGTAGCCGAGCAACCCGCCGAGCACCGCTTTCTTGGTCTTTCCAACGCTGCGCTCGACGGCAATTTTCGGCATGGGATCAGCTGAGCGCCACGTTGACCGAGCTCTCGGGCAATTCCTGATTGAAGCAGCGCTGATAGAACTCGGCGACCAGCGGCCGTTCCAGTTCGTCGCACTTGTTGAGGAAGGTGACGCGGAACGCAAAGCCGATATCGCCGAAGATATCGGCGTTCTCGGCCCAGGTGATCACCGTGCGCGGGCTCATCACCGTCGACAGATCGCCATTGGCGAAGGCGTTGCGGGTCAGGTCGGCGAGCCGCACCATCTTGTTGACGATGTCGCGGCCGC